>CAWDJT010000055.1:0-47542 GCA_963802715.1 uncultured delta proteobacterium | reverse complement strand
GCGGGGTCCAGCCCGCGCCGGGCCGCATACAGCCATCCCGGATACCAGCGCGAATAGGCCAGGACCCGGATCTGCTTGAGATCAACCTTTTCCGACAGGATATTGAGGGTTCCCTCGCGTATCAGGCCCACATCGTATTTTCCCGAATACACCGCCATGACCACCTTTTCCTGCTTGCCACCGGGACCCGGAGCGAAGGTGATTTCGGCGAAATCCTCTTTGCGCAGGCCGTTTTCCAGTATCCAGCCCCAGGGATAGAGATAGCCTCCCGCCGAAGTGGGGTCCACGGCAATCAGGCGCTTGCCTTTGAGGTCCGCCAGGGTTTTGATGCCGGCGTTATCAGCGCGGCAGATAATCTGGCCTCGAAAATCCTCTTGACCCTGAGGTTCCACAATCCGTGCGAAGGCCCGGGCCCCGTATCGGTCAGCGATTTTTGCATAAATAAAGGGGTTGCTGAAGGTGAGATCAATCAACCCCCGCCCCACCATGTGCATGTGTTCATCAAACGTGTCCGGGAAAACCTGGCGGATGGTCAGCCCGGTGGCCTGACTCAAATAGTCTATCACCAGGTGGTGCCGCTCGTAGGAGACCGTATGGGCGTACTGGGGCAGATAAGCGTAGGTGATGGCATTTTCGGGCCTGTACACCGTGACCTCCTCCCGCTCCGACAAATCAATTCTCCTGGCCGGCTCGCTATCCCCGCAGGTTGTGACCACCAGACAGGCCAGTAGAAGCATGAGCGTCCTTCCCCAAGTCATAGTCGCCCTCTCTGATTGATAGTCTTTGCCTCAGCCTGGATATTGTGGGTTTTCAGCCACTTCCATAAGGTCACCCGGCTTACTCCCAGGATGCGGGCCGCTTCTGCCTTACTGCCTCCTGCTCCGGTCATGGCCTCGAGAAGTTGCTCCTTGTTTACCTTGCCGGGCGGCGCTCTCCTTTGCGGGGTCTGCGGGGTGATGGAAGGGTCCTGCTGATCCAGTGTAGGCAAGTGCTCCGGTTGGATATCCCCTTCATGGCACAGGACAAAGGCGTACTGGATGACATTGATCAGCTCCCTGACATTGCCCGGCCAGGAGTAAGCCAGAAGCTCATCGAGCGCCTCCTTGCCAATGCCGGTGATGGGTTTGCGGGTCTTGAGCCGAGTGCGTTCGATAAAAGCCTCCACCAGCAAGGGAATGTCCTCCCGCCTGTTCCGCAGGGGAGGCAAACGGATGGGAATGACATTGATGCGATAGAAGAGATCATCCCGAAAGCGACCTTGGGCTCTAAGCCGAACCAGATCCTGGTTGGTCGCGGTGATGACCCGCACATCCACCGGGATAGGCCTCTGGTCCCCAACCCTTTCAATAACCTTTTCCTGCAAGACCCGCAGCAGCTTGGTCTGAGTGGCCGAAGGCAGGTCGCCCACTTCATCCAGGAAAATATCACCCCCGTGGGCGGCCTCGAAGCGTCCCATTCGGGTTCGGTCCGCTCCGGTAAAGGCCCCTTTCACGTGGCCGAAAAGCTCGCTTTCCAGCAGAGACTCGTGGAGCGCGGCGCTGTTTACTTTAATGAAAGGCCCCTCGCTCCGGGGGCCCAGGCGGTGCAGCGCAGTGGCCACCAGTTCCTTACCGGTGCCGCTCTCGCCGCAAATGATGACCGGCGCATCGGACTGGGCGGCACTGGTGATGAGCGAAAACAGCTGGAGCATCGCCGGAGACTGTCCCACAATCCCCTGAAAGCCGTCCTCACGACTCAGCTCGCGACGCAGCCGGGAAATGACCCGCTCCTTGGCGACCAGCTCGCTGATCTCCGTGAAGGTCTCTACTCCGGCTACCTCCCCAGTGGCGTTGTCTTTGAGCAGGACGGCGTTTTTTAGCACGTGCACCAAAGAGCCATCCTTTTTCACCAGGGCGCACTTGTCTCGCCTGGATCCGCCATTCTTGAAAAGCTGGCATTGCCTTTGCGCCCCGATGTCCTGGTGGCTGAAGCAGGCATCCGTCCTGATGAGGGAGCACGACCGCCCCACCAGTTCCTCGCGGCGATAGCCGGTAATCGCCTCCATGGCTTGGTTGATAGCAATAATGGTGCCGCGAGGGTCCACCAGCACCAGACCCTCCGTCAAGGTCTCGATGACCTTTTCCCAGAATCCTTCGCATCCGTTCGCAAGCATCGCTGAACCGTTAATGTTAAGGTTAACGTTAAGGTTAATATAGAGTATCAAATTAATCCAAGCCAGACAATGAAAAATCATCAAATAATTATGGAATAATTCCAAATAGATGATGAATCAAAAAGCGAACTGACCTGGTACGGATTTTGCTTATACGGTACATGTCTGCGAGCTTAACCTGTCAGGCTCTTAGCGGTTAACAACCAGAGACTGAGAGAAGGGAGCCGGGCACAAGGCAGCTCAAAGGTGTGTGCCCTTATTAACAATTCACTAAATCAAGGAGGCATTATTCATGCGGAAGAGAACATTGCTGATGATTGGTTTGTTCACCGTGATGGCTGTGGCGGCGGCTCTGTTGGCGTCGTCCCCCTGCCTGGCGGGCAAGCTGGAGGAGGCCATAGCCCAGACGCCCACGGGCACAGGGCCGGGGCAGATCAATCCGGATGCCCCCAAGGGCTTCATGGGGATCCCCGGCGGCCCCAACCCCTTCTGGTTTTGGGGCATCCTGTGGGGTGTTTGGGTGGGCTGGATCTTCTCCACCGTGGGGGCCTTCGGCGGCATCATGGCCGGCGTGGGGCACATCACCGTTTTCGGTCTTGCTGATTACGGCAGGGCCTTCAAAACCACCAGCCCGGTGCTGAACAAGCTTCTCACCGACTCCATCCGGACCTCCAACCAGTACCTGGTGGGTCTATCTTCCCTCATTTCCTCCATCACCTATTATCGCCTGGGCCGCCTCGTCCTGCCTTTGGGGCTTGCCCTGGCCATCGGGGGCATTGCCGGCGCTTATCTGATTCCCATGCTCACCGCCGGCAAAATTTCCCTGAGCTCTTATATCGGTTATTTCGGCCTGATCGTCTTGGTGATCGGTTGCTTCCTCTTTTATGATACCACCCCCAAGGGCCAGGAAAAAAAGAAAAAGGCCAAGGCCGCCGCCAAGGCGTTTGAAGATTCGGTCAAAAAGAAGGGCAGCGCACAAACCGGGGCAGCGGAGGAGTTCACCGGCGTAAAGGTCACATCGTTCAGTCTGACCAAGGTCTACTTCACCTTTTTCGGCGTGGAGTTCTCCTTCAACCCCATCTGGCCGGTGGTGGGCGGGTTCGTCATCGCCGCCATCTCCGCCTTTATCGGGGTGGGGGGCGGCTTCCTCTACGTCCCCTTTCTCACTTCCGTGACCGCCCTGCCCATGTATATCGTGGCGGGTACTTCGGCCCTGGCGGTTTTTGTCAGCATGATCACCTCCATCTTCACCTTCATGTTCGTCAAGGGGACACCCATTGATTTTCTGTTCATCGGCGCTGAGCTGGTGGGCATCGCCGTCGGCTCCATTGTCGGGCCCATCACCTCCAAGTACATCCCCGACATCTGGCTGAAGCGCCTGTTCGTGCTTCTGGCAATTTACGTGGGCATCGGTTACACCACCAAGGGCTTCCTGGGGTATTCGGTGTTTCCCGGAATGTAAAGGCCTCTCGTTAACCATAACTTCGGCGGGGCTGGTTTGCACCGGCCCTGCCGGCACGGTGTGACTCATGGAGATGCATCCCTTTTATCAAGCTTTGGACCCTTACCTAATCTGGTTCTACCGGCTCACCGGCCACGCCGGGGTGGACCTGGTCATCGGGACCCTGGTCCTTGCGTTTGTTGCCTTACTCATCGGGGAAGTTACTGCCTTCCTGGCCTTCTGGTTCACCCGGAAGCGCGTTGACCGGTACGCCGAGGAAGCGGCGAAATACCAGACCCTGTCCATGGACGCTTTGAAAGCCGGGAACAAGGAAGCCTACACAGCCGCCAACAAGCTGGCCAACGAGGCCTTCGGCCATTCCTTTTTTCAACAGCTGCTCTGTCGGCAGCTTTCCTGTGGCCCGTCTTTTTCGCCCTGGCCTGGATGCAGTACCGCTTCCTGGAGGTGGAGTTTCCCATCCCGGGCACCAACTGGTCGCTGGGTTTCATCGGGGTTTTTATCATCCTGTACGTGGCTGCCTATCTGATTTTGAAGCGCCTCCCATGGTTTCGCCGGATCAAGGCAATCATTGCAAGCTCCCTCATCCGATCCCACTGAATGAGAGGTTTAGCTGGCGTCCTGCCGCCGGCAAAACCGTAGGGAAAACCATGAAGGCGGAAATGACTGTCTCTCCCCGGCATCATCCGCATTCAATGACGGTACTGGTAAAAAGCTGTCCCTCTTGGAGCGAACTCAGCTTCAATGGGAAGGTGATCATGATCACAGGCTCTGCGTCCTCGGAAACGGCCAGTAGGGCGAGGGAACTCGGAATCCAAGACTGTATCGTTAAACTTGTTGCCATCGATGAACTGTAAGAACGCGTCAAGAAGGTGATGGCATTGATTCCCTGATGACAGTTGGTTGCAGTCCTGCGGAAAATCGGCTTTCGTAAGGAAGGGCACGAATACGACTAACAGGTTCAGTGTGTTGGGGAACAGGCAAACAGGGCACTGGAATTGGAACTCTGAAGATGGAGGTCTGCGGTCGTTGGACTCTATTAGATATTGATTGACCAGTTCCACTCAGATTTTTGCAAACACACGGTAACGGTGTGCACAACAGTGCCAGATCGTCGAATGGAGGAAAAGAATGCAAGCAGAAGCCTACAGTTTGTGTTTTATGTGTTCGGTGCGTTGCCCCATCAGGGTCACCACGGAAAACGGGCAGGTGAAATGGATTGAGGGCAATCCGCACGTGCCCGGGATGGAGGGGAGCCTGTGCCCGCGCGGGGCGGCAGGCATTGCCCTGCTGAACGACCCCGAGCGCCTGCAGTCGCCGATGATCCGCACCGGCCCGCGCGGTTCGGGCAAATGGCGCAAGGCAACCTGGGATGAAGCCCTGGACATGGTGGCCGACAAGCTCAAGGAGATCATCGGCAAGCACGGTGGTCACAGCGTGGTGATGGGGGAACGCACCAACCTGGCCACTCACGTGAGCAAGACCTTCATGAAGGCCATCCAGTCTCCCAATCATTTCACCCATGATGCGCTCTGCAAGGGATCGGTGAACACCGCCTGCCGTTCTCTGTTTGGCCATCACCGACGCTCAACTTGGGAGTGGATTACAAAAACACCAGACATATCGTGCTGTACGGTCGCAACCTGTTCGAGGCGATCGAGGTCAAAGTGGTGAATTCTCGTGATGGAGGCCTTGGAGAAGGGGGCCAGACTGACTTACATCGATCCCCGGGTCAGCGTTACCGCCACCAAAGCCCATCGCTACTGGATGATTCGTCCCGGGACCGACCTGGCTCTCAACTATGCGCTCATCCACGTGATCCTCAAGGAGCGTTTGTACGACGCCCAGTACGTGGAACGCTGGGTCGAGGGCTTGCGCGAGTTGCAGGAGTTTGTGCAGCCTTACACCCCGGAATGGGCAGAGCGGAAACGGGCATTCGCGGCTGAGGAAATCGTCAGCCTGGCGCGTGAAGTGAGTGCCGGACAAGCCTTCGGTGGTTTTTCACATGGGCTATCGAGGCGCCAGTCACACCAATGAAATCTACCTGCGCCGTTCCATCCTGATGTTGAATGCGCTGATGGGAAGCATTGAAGCCAAGGGGGGATTGTTCTTCAAGAAAGGTCCCGGCGAAGTGGGGCGCAAGGCGGCCCGCAAGCTCAACGAGCAGGATCTCCCCAAGGTGGATATGCCGCGCTTTGACAAAGTGGGCACTGCCGAACTTCCGCTTCCCGACCCTGCTCATGGGGTCGGCCAGATGCTGCCGTTTGCCGTCTTGAATGAGGATCCCTACCCCATCAAAGCATTGATTGCCAACCGCTTTGATCCCTTGATGTCGATTCCGGATGCCAACCTGACCAAGAAGGCGCTGGAAAAACTCGACCTGATTGTGACCATCGATATCAACTTCAGCGACATTGCCTGGTATTCCGACGTCATCTTGCCTGAATCCATTTACCTGGAACGGACCGACTGCGTCCAGCAGGCCAACGGGCTCAAACCGCAGATGTTTCTGCGCCGGCAGGTGGTTGCGCCGCGCTACGACACGCGTTCCGCGGCGATGATCATCAAGCAGCTTGCCGAACGACTGGGGATCGGTCAGTACTTTGCTTATGATTCCATGGAAGATCTGGTGCGCTGGCAGTTGGAAGGTACCGGGTTCAGTGTCGAGGATTTCGATAAGAAAGGCTTTGTCTCCTACACCGACAAACAGATCTTTTGGGACCGCCTGAACGGAATCAAATTCAAAACTCCGTCAGGGAAAATCGAATTCGTTTCCTCGCTTTTGGAAAATGCAGGTTTTCCATCGTTTCCCGCCTACGAGGCAATGCCCGCACCTGGTGAAGACGAGTTCCGGCTGACGGTGGGCCGCTGTGCCCTGCACACCCATGTTTCTACCCAGAACAATCCTTATTTGAGCGAAATCGTGCCCGAGAACCTGTTGTGGATCAACTCGCGGCGCGCGGCGAAGCTGGGCATCGCGGACGGCCGGCTGGTGGAAATCTCTTCCAAATGCGGGTCCGGCAAAATCAAGGCCTGTGTCACTGATTTCATTCATCCCGACACGGTGTTCATGCTCCATGGCTTCGGCCATGAAGCGGCACTGGCGACACGCTGTTTCAATAAGGGGGTGTCCGACAGCGTCCTGCAGGAAAACGTGTCCGACATGATCGGTGGAAGTCCGGCCTTGCACCACACTTTTGTAACGGTGAAAGCGGCTTGAGAGCCGCGCACTCTGAACCAGGGAGAGAACAACCATGAGCACCTACTACCTGTTTCAAGACGCCAAGAAGTGCATTGGCTGTCATAGTTGTGAAGTTGCCTGCAAGAGCAACAAAAGCCTTCCGGTAGGTCCGAGACTGTGTCAGATCATCACCACTGGTCCCAAATTTGTCGGGAATCTTCCCAAAGCGGCCTATACCTTCATGCCCTGCTTTCACTGTGAAAACCCCTGGTGTGTGGCGGCCTGTCCGACCGGTGCCATGCAAAGACGCGCCGCGGACGGCATCGTCTTTGTGGACGAAAGCCTGTGTGTCGGCTGCAAGACCTGCATGTCGGCCTGCCCATGGGGCGCGCCGCAGTGGAATGCGGAAAAAGGCAAGGTGGTCAAATGCGACTACTGCAAGGACCGCGTCGATGAAGGACTCAAGCCAGCCTGCGTGACCATTTGCACCACCCATTGCCTGCAGTTCGGTAAACCCGATGAAGTTCCGCCAGGTGCGCCGTGAACGCTACGCCCGCGCCATGGCGGCACTCGATTGATGGGGTACTCGATTCATGCAGAAGAGGAATGGGATTTATGGCAACGCCACTTTGTGAGGTGACCAACACCATCAACAAACTAGCCGACCGGTTTGGCTCCGGGCGCTTGACTCATCCACGCTGCCGCCAGCGGGCGGAGGAACTGCTCAAGCTGATGGAGGATGTCTCCTGGGGCCGAGGCGGGCCGGACCACTATGAAGCGATGCAAGTCCTTGCCCGGGCGCTGATCGATGAAGGACTCGAGCCGTCCGGCATCGACACCGGGAATATGGTGCTGGAAGCGCTCACTACCCACAAAGAGGTGTTCACCAGTCATATCGAGACCAGCATTTGTCCTATCGGGTGAGTGTGTGAAGCTGGCGCCGGCGCCCTGTCAAATCGCGTGCCCGGCGGGCATCGACGTGCCCAGTTATGTGACTCTGATCGGACAGGGGCGGGACGCTGAAGCCGTCGAACTGATTCGCGAAGACAACCCGTTCCCCTGGGTGTGCGGCCTGGTGTGCACCAATCCCTGCGAATTCATGTGCGTGCGCGGGCGCATGGATAAGCCCATTTCCATCAAGTATCTGAAAGGATTTGCGGCGGAACGGGCCATGTCCGAAATGCGCTACGTAAATCCTCAAAAAGCTCCGGACAACGGGCGCAAGGTGTGCATTGTCGGCGCCGGTCCCTCGGGCATGACGGCGGCCTATTATCTGGCGCTCAAAGGGTACCGGGTCACCATCATCGAAGCGCTGCCGGTGCCGGGTGGCATGATGATGGTTGGCATCCCGCGCTATCGGCTGCCGCGCGAAGTGATCGACCGGGAAGCTGGGATGATCGAATCCCTGGGGGTCGAATTCCGCTACAATACCCGGTTGGGCAAGGATGTCACCATCGAGCAGTTGCGCCAGGAAGGGTTTGAAGCGTTCCTCATCGCGATCGGGGCGCATGACGCTTTCAAGCTGGTCCTTCCGGGTGAAGACGACTACCCGCAGGTGTCCAATGCGGTCCATTTCCTGCGCCGCGTCGCCCTGGGCGATCGACATTTGCCGGGTCGCCGGGTGGCGGTGGTGGGCGGCGGCAACGTGGCCATCGATGCCGCACGCACCTGCATCCGCCTCGGCTGCGAGGAGGTGACCATTGTCTATCGCCGCACCCGCGCCGAAATGCCCGCCCACGAGGAAGAAGTGGAGCAGGCTGAGGAGGAAGGCGTGGCGGTGAGCTTCCTCACCACGCCGGTGGAGATTCTGGGCTCCGCCGGGAAGGTGACGGGGTTGCGGTGTTTGCGCGCGGAATTGGGAGAGCCGGATGAAAAAGGCCGCCGCCGGCCCATCCCGATTGAAGGAAGCGACCATGTCATCGAGCTGGACGCGGTGATTTCCGCCATCGGTCAAACCGTGGACGGCACCGGGCTCTACGAGCTTCAGGAGCTCAAATGGTCGAAGCGCAAAACCATTGTGGCCAACACCATCACCATGCAGACTTCGGTGGAAGGGGTGTTTGCCTCCGGGGATGTGGTGTCCGGACCGGCCACCGTGGTGGAAGCCATCGGCGGCGGAAAGAAGGCGGCGGAAGCCATTGACCGCTATCTGGAGGGCATTCCCCAGCCCCAGATGCCGCCCGTCCCGGTGCGGCGGCGGCGCCTGGAGTGTCTGGAAATGCCCGCTTCGACCAAAATGAGCCTGACTCGCCCGCACATGCCGCTGCTCAACAGTGACCGGCGCCGCATCACGTTTCAGCAGGTGGAATTGATGTATCCGGAAAATGCCGTGCGCGAAGAGGCCCGTCGCTGCCTGCGCTGTGACATCTGCCGGCGCTGTGGTCGTTGTGTGGAAATCTGCCGCGACAAGATGGGGGTGGATGCGTTGGAGCTGGGGTACCTGGATTTCGATCATCCGGTCCACACTGATCTGCGCACCACGGCGGAACGTTGTATCGCGTGCGGGGCCTGTGCCGCCAATTGTCCCAACGAGGCCATGGTGGTGAGGGACCGGGGCGGCGAACGCTGTGTGCTGCTCTGTGGCACCGTGCTCAACCGCTTGAAGCTGGAATACTGCGGGCAATGTGGTGCGGTGATCGGCCCAGCGAGGTATCATGACTACATTGTCAAACGCACCCTAGGGGTCAGCCCGGTGCTTGCCGACCGCAGCCTGTGCATGAATTGTGCACGCAAAATTGCGGCGGAACGGCATGTGGAAATCCTGCCTTCAACGTAACCGGAAGGCGGCACAAGGAGGGTCAGAAGATGACATTTCGTAGAGGTCAGAAGGTGGAGATCTATCGAGCATCCGAAGACGAAAGCTGGGAAGCTTACATGAACCAGTACGTGGGGATGCATGGCATGATCACCGACCCGGACATCTCCAAGAATGATCCGGACGCTCTCATTGAAGTCAGTCTCGACGAAAAAGGCACCCACCGCTTTCCGCAGGACTGCCTGCGACCTTTGGAAACATAATTCGAACTCGTCTCCATGTACCATTGAAACCGCCAGGAGCCGCTATGCGAGTCAAGGATTTGCTTGATGAAAAGGGCCTCGGGGTCCAGACCATTTCGGTGGAGCTCAGCGTTGAAGATGCCATCCAACACATGACGGATAAGAAAATCAGCGCACTCATTGTCATGGAAGGGGGCCATGCGGTGGGGATCTTTACCGAACGAGATGTGCTGCGCGCTCACCTCAAGTATCCGGGCAAAGCGTTTGCCGACATTCCCATGCCCGACGTCATGACCAACAAACTGATCGTGGCGCGACCGGAAGACAAAATCAGCACCAGCATGTGCATGATGATTCAGATGGACATCCGGCATCTGCCGGTCCAACAGGACGGCCAGATCATCGGCATGCTGTCGATTCGCGACCTCGTCCACCAGCAGGTGAACACCCTGATGGCGGAGCTCCGTCACCTGCAGCAATACATCGGCGATTTACACGATGCGACCCGGGATTGATCCTGGCGGATAAGGAGCGCAGAATGGGGTGAGGGTTCTCTTCTAGTGGCTGGTTTTGGTCTGAGAACTCCGCCGGTGGTGAAGTTGTATTGTGATGATATGGGAACTTGCTTTCCAGCATGAATGGAGATTCACCCATGGTGCACATCACCATAGACGACCGTGAATACGAGGTGGAAGAGGCGAGCAGTGTCCTGGAAGTGGCCAAAGCCCACGGCGTCAGGATTCCTACCATGTGCTACCACCCTGCCTTAAGGCCCTCCGGCGCGTGCAAGCTGTGCGCGGTGGAAGTGACCGGTAAAACGGGACGGCAAACCGTCATGCTCTCCTGCATCCTCAAGGCGAGGGAGGATCTGGTGATCAAAACCGATGGCGAGCTGGTGAACAAGGCCCGCACCAAGGCCTTCAGGGACCTCCTGCAGATGGCTCCCCAGGCCAAGGTCATTCGCAATTTGGCGGAGCAGTACGGGGTTGATGTAGGTCCACCGCCCGACGGCTGCATCCGCTGCCGTTTATGCATCCGTGTGTGCAAGGAAATCGTCGGGCCAGGCGCTCTCAAGATGGAAAAGCGCGGTAGCGAAAGCTATGTGGCCCCCACCCAGGAGCTGTGTATCGGGTGCGGGACATGTGTCAATATCTGTCCAACGTCGGCGATCAAGCTCGAGGACAAGGATGGCGTCAGAACCATCTCCATTGGAGAATGGATAATTGGGAAGCACGTCCTGGAGCGATGTGAGGCCTGCGGAAGGTTACACGCGACCCAGAAATTCCTCAGCCACGTAACCGAACGAACAAGCATGCATCCGGATGTCAAGGAACATCATCAATATTGTCCCACCTGCGCAAAGCTGTTCTCAGCACGCATGAGGTCGGCCTCAAAGCTAAGGCGCCTTTAGCCCAAATGGTCAGCCGCATGGACACCCCGCGCTCCAAACAGGTGCTGTGCCACCATTGCTCGAATTGCGCCCGGAAAGCGCGCCGCCAAAATGGTAAATCCTTGGTGAGCAGAAGGGAAGGGCAAGGCCACTCCTACAACTCCACAAGGAAACCGTCCCGGCGGTGTAAATCGGCGCGCGGGCCGTGATGGGTCAGTGCCCAGTAGGTCAGTTGTCCGCTTCGGTCCTGGATGACGGCGCAAATTCCCACCTCAAGAGTTTTTCCGGCAGGGATGATTCTATTCAAGGAAACATCCAGGGCGAGCGAAAGGGAGTTCAGTTGTATTTCAACCAGAAAGGGGAGAGCGGTAAAGGCCGCTTCCTCTTGCATCCCTTCCCGGTAGCCGGCGAAGCGGTAGACATTCCAGTGCCCAGCGGGCGATAGGTTGAATTCCCAATACTGCTGAGAATTTTTCGCCGCGAGGAAAAATTCCAGACACGTTTCTTCCCACAATCCGTCCCTGCGAGCAAGCGTGGTCTCGATCGCCGGGATGGCGATGTCCGCCAATTGGCCGAAAAGCGTATAGTGAATGGCAAGCCTGTTAGAACTTCTGGCGATGTTGCCGGTGATCTCCAAGTGGGGCAGGGGGGTGGCGGCTGGAAATGGCTGCAGGGAGAATCGCTGGTGGCTCACGTCAAGTCCTGAATGATATCCTGGATGACAGACTCCTGGGCTTCGATGCTTTCGGTGAGCTTAAATTGGACCAGCGCCCTGACAAGATTGTGCTTCTGGTGGCTCACCTTGAAATAGACATCGCCCTCAAGATAGTCCGTCAAGAACCTCAGACCCAGTTCGAAAGCAATCAGATGGATGGCATCGAACAAATAAGCGTTGTCGCTTTCGGTAAGGAAGGCCCTTGCCAGTGGGAGATAACCTTGCAAAATGGCCCGGCACAGGTCGGGTTCAAAGCGAACCATTTCCCATCGCTTGGTCTCCTCCCCCATGGGGTTGCAGCAGGAACGCAAACAATCACCAATATCGTAATGAACCAGGCCCGGTTTGACCGTATCCAGGTCGACCATACTGATGGCTTGCCTGGTAACGGTGTCTATCATGATGTTGTTGACCTTGGGATCACCGTGAATCGCACGAAGACGCAGTTTCTCTTGCGCTTTTGCTGCTTCCAGGACGTTCACGACAGTCCTTCGCTGATTCACAAACGTCAGGGCGTAGCCCAGTTCCGGTGAGTTCTCGGCGCGAGCTCCCGCTAGAACCTCATCGAAATGGCAAAGGTAGCGCGGCGCAATGTGGAATCCTTCCAGGGTGTCGGCCAATGTTTCGCTGGGGAGGTCACTGATCAGATTATGGAACATGCCAAGGGCAAAGCCGACTTCTCCGGCGTGTTCCAGATCTTGAACGGTGTCAAAGGACTGCGCAGCCTCAATGAAGCTGATTGCGCGCCAGCATGATCCACTGGGATCAATCCAATGGTCCTTGCCATCCTCTGTCGATAACACTCGCGGTATCTCCCAGCGGCGTCCGGACTGCAAGGGAGCATCTTGCAGTCGTTGGCGCACATGTTCGGTTAGGACGCGCATGTTTCCCATGACGAGTCCGGGATGACAAAACACCTGCGTATTGATACGCTGAAGGACAAAACGGGTTTCTTTCTCGGAAACCAGAGTCACCAGGTACGTGTCATTGATATTGCCATTACCATAGGCCCGGACATCGAGGATTTTGCTTGCTGATGTGAAGTGAGCTGCTGCGATGAAAAGGCTATCGAGAGTCTTGACTGCTTGGTTGAGATCTTCACTCATGTGCATCCCACTGGTCTTTTGGAGGGATCGTAAATCGCAAAATACCTATGCACGCCTCTGGGGTTGGCCTTCATGCCACGGTGAGGATAACGTATTCATAGGGACGGAGTCCACACTGTCATGGGTAGTGTCTGCCGGCGATCGATTGTGAGGGGAATCGGCAACTGAGCCTGGCGTGGGCGGTGAACATCTCAATGAAAAGCACAATCTGGTTGGGATAGTGTAGGTTGTTGATGGTGGGACGACAGATGGCCGCGCCATAGTACTTCCTTCTGGGAAGGCGGTCTGGTGACTCGGCCTATTCGTATTTTAGCGGGTACGGGGGGATGATGATTCACATTGATGGCTCTCAGGGCGAAGGCGGGGGTCAGGTCCTGCGTAGCGCCCTCAGCCTTGCAGTTCTGACGGGCAAACCGCTAAGGATTGCCAGCATCCGAGCTCGGCGCCCCAAGCCCGGGCTCATGGCGCAACATCTGCAAGCAGTGCAGGCGGCTGCGGCCATCAGTAATGCGAGGGTCGACGGAGCCAAGCTGGGCTCCACCGCCCTGGCATTTGAGCCCCAGGGTCTTTCCTCGGGCACGTTCCATTTTGAAATTGGCACCGCGGGGTCGACGTCCCTGGTCCTGCAAACCATCTTGGTACCTTTGAGCCTTGCCGGCGGGCATTCCCAAGTCACCATCCGGGGTGGGACCCACGTGCCCTGGAGCCCCAGCTTTCACTATCTGCAACATCACTGGCAACCGATAATGCGACGCATTGGCTTCGACTTCGATCTGGATCTGGTGAAGGCCGGTTTCTACCCCAAGGGTGGCGGTGAAATCCGGTGCCGTATTCGTCCCGCCGACCGGTTGGCGTCACAGACTCTCGCAGAACGTGGGGTCTGTCGCCGCATTACCGGGATCTCAGCAGTGGCAATGCTGGATGAGCGCATTGCCGAACGGCAGCGTTCTCAGGTAGTGAAACGTCTCGGTGGCGAGGCCATGCCAATCCTCATTGAAATCCGCAAACTCGCGGCGGGATCGCCGGGAACGATGCTGCTGCTGGAGGCGGAATTCGAATGGTCGCGATGGTGTGCCTGCTCTTTGGGGGCGCGAGGCAAACCAGCAGAGCGAGTGGCTGACGAGGCGGTTGAGGCCTTTCTGGCCTTTCAGGCGACGGGTGCAGCGGTGGACAGCTTCCTAGCCGACCAGTTGATCCTGGGTCTCGCTTTAGCGCGTGGCACCAGTGAGTTGCGCTGTGCCAATATCAGCCAGCATTTGCTCACCAATGCCGAGGTGATTCGCGCATTTCTCCCGGCTGCCATCGAGATCCAGGGAACGCTTGGAGGACCGGGCTTGATACGCGTTCAGGGCGTGCCGCCAACTTGATGGAAAAGCCGATGGACGGCAGTTCCGCCTTGTCAGGCATAGGGGCATTCGCTATAAGATGCGCAGATTGCCTTCTTTGACGGGAAGCTCGTCAAAGGCTACTCTGCGATTTACCGTGGATGGGTGCGGAGTTTTTCAGCGATTCCCTTGTTGGTTGATCGATTCCTTGTACGTAGCGAGCCAGAGGGCAACGCATGGTAGACATCAGACGGCGGGAGTTCCTTAAGTTGGTGGGCTTGACGGGAACGACAGCTTTGTTGGGCTGTTCTCCCGAAGCACAACGCCGCCTGATCCCCAGCATTGCCTCCCCGGAGGACCTCATCCCCGGGCGCGCTACCTGGTATGCCACCACCTGCCGAGAATGCCCGGCCGGCTGCGGCCTGCTGGCCAAAAACGTTGATGGCCGCATCATCAAAGTCGAAGGCAACCCACGACACCCCATCAGCGGTGGCAAGCTATGCGCCCGCGGCCAGGCGGCACTCCATGGCCTGTACAATCCCGACCGTTTTAGAGGACCACTGCGGAGGAATGCTCAAGGAGGCTTCGATTCTATCTCCTGGGGGGAGGGCGAGGAGCTCTTGGTGCGCCGCTTGAATGAGATCGTCCGCCAACAGGCCGGTGATCGCGTTGTCTTCATGAGCGATCTCATGACGGGAACGCTCAAGGACCTGGTCGGCACCTGGCTTGCCGAGCTGGGCCAGGTAGAGGGACACCTGCTCTATGAGCCTTTCGCCTATGAACCGTTGCGCAGAGCCAACCAGATGGTTTTTGGCGTCAACGGGGTTCCTACCTATCACATCGAACGTGCTGATTTCCTGATTTCCTTTGGCGCCGGTTTTCTCGAAACCTGGCTTGCCAATGTGGATTATGCACGTCAGTTTGCTGCCTTTCATACCGTGCGAGACGGTGTCAGGAGCCCATTCGTCTATGTCGGGCCAAGACTTTCCGTGACTGCTGCCAACGCTGATCTCTGGATTGCCGTGACACCCGGCGACGAGTATCTGGTGGCACTCAGTATGCTGCGAATCATCTTGGATGAAAACCTGGCACCACAGATGACTTCTGCGCAGCGCGCCGCATTGACCAAATTGCTGGATGCCTGGACGCTGGATGAGATTTTGGCACAATCCGGAGTTGCAGAGCACCAGTTACGTTCCATTGCCCGACGGTTCGCCCACGCCAAGAGGCCTTTGGCTCTGGCCGAGGGACTGGCGCAAACGTCACCCAATGCCACTGCCACGGCTTTCGCTGCCAACCTGCTTTGTGCCCTGCACCCGGGAGCCCGTGAGACCGTGAATTTCGGGGCCCTGTCGGTCTACAGCGAGGCTGCCCGCGCAGCTGACATCCGTGATTTGACGGAACGCATGCATGGCGGTGAAGTGGATGTCTTTCTGCTTCTTAACGCCAACCCGGTGTTCTCATTGCCCCCACCCTGGGATTTCAGTAAGGCCCTGGAAGGCGTACCATTGGTTGTGAGCTTTTCCAGCGCCGTGGACGAAACCAGCGCTAAGGCTCACCTCATTTTGCCTACCCATACACCGTTGGAATCCTGGGGCGATTGGGAACCTCGCCAGGGGGTTCGCAGTTTGATGCAGCCCGTGATGGGGCCGGTTTTTGATACTCGACATCTGGGAGATGTACTGCTCTCGGTTGGGAAAAAAGTCATAGGTCCAGACCCTTTCCACTGGAAGGACTACCACGATGTCCTTCAGTATTCCTGGGGGCGCTGGTGGCAGGCCCTGGCTCCGGATCAACCCTTCGAAGCGTTCTGGCAAGAGGCGCTGGCTGCCGGTGGAACCTGGCACCAGAATCCTACCGGCCAAATCAATGTGGGGCTCAAGCCCGCGCCGTTTCCCTTTCTCGCCCCTGATGCGGCCGCTGCCGGCGACAAAACCGGTCTGCATCTGACCATCTATCCAACCGTACAATTCTTTGATGGGCGTGGGGCCAACCGACCCTGGCTGCAGGAGCTTCCCGACCCGATTACTCAAACCACCTGGGGCGGGTGGCTGGAAATTCATCCGGAAACGGCTGCGAAACTCGGAATCGTCAAGGGCGATTTGCTCCGAGTCAAGACCGAGTATGGGGCCATCGAGGTCCCGGCGCTTCCCATCCTGACTGTCGCTCCCAATACGGTTGCTCTGCCGATCGGGCAGGGACACCATGCCTACGGCCGCTATGCCAATGGTCATCCCGCCAATCCGTGGGAGCTTCTGGGCGGCCGAGGTAGACAGTCTTAGCCAGGGAATCTCGCGCCCACCTTTGGTGGTCGTTCTGGAGAAACTTGGCTACGTGCTGCCCATTGCCAATACCGATGGCAGCTTTACCGATCACGGTAGAGGCTTCGTCCAGACCATCACCCTGGCGGATTACCAAAAAGCCGCGGTTTCAGGCCACCGGCCGCACCTCCACCGGCCGCTGCCGGATGGGTATGACCCGGCCGAGGATTTTTATCCGCCGCACGGCCACAAGGACTACCGCTGGTGCATGGTGGTGGATTTGGATCGCTGCATTGGCTGCGGCGCCTGCGTGGTGGCATGCTACGCCGAAAACAACGTGGCCATCGTGGGTCGAGACCAGGTGATCAAAGGCCGAGAGATGTCCTGGCTGCGCATCCAGCGCTATTTTGATCCCGACCGGCCGGTCGCTCATTTCTTGCCGATGCTGTGTCAGCACTGTGATTCGGCCCCGTGCGAATCGGTATGCCCGGTCTATGCCCCGCATCACGGCAAGGAGGGCATGAACAATCAGGTTTACAATCGCTGCATCGGCACGCGATTCTGCTCCCAAAACGATCCCTATAAAGTCCGCCGCTTCAATTGGTTTACCTTCACCCGCCCGGAACCCTTGAACTGGCAGCTCAACCCCAATGTTACCGTGCGTCAGAAAGGGGTCATGGAGAAGTGTTCCTTCTGTGTTCAGCGCGTCAGTGAAGCCAAAATCAAAGCCCGCAACGAACAGCGCAAACTTCTGGATGGAGAGTTTACCACCGCCTGTGCTCAGACCTGTCCCACCGATGCGCTGGTTTTTGGCAACCTGCTTGATCCGCAAAGTCGCGCTGCCAGGCTTTTTCAGGATCCGCGGGCTTATCAGGTGCTCGCCCATCTGAACACCAAACCCGCGGTGGTTTATTTGAAGCGGGTGACCCAGGTATTGACCTGAAAGGGTCATGGTGTAGACCATGCAAACCATGAAATACAGCGAGATCGACGATCAAGTCTTGGGGACCCTGTCACCACCCGGGCGAGGTTACTTTGTGCTGATCTCGTTGTGTGCCCTGGGGGTGTTGGTTGGCGGTGGCTTCTGGGCCTACCAGATTTCGATGGGGCTTGGGGTGGCCGGGGTGATGCATCCCGTGGTGTGGGGTACGTATCTGGTCAATTTTGTGTTTTGGGTCGGTATTGCCCACTCCGGCACCTTGATTTCCGCCATTCTGTTTCTCTTTCGGGCCCCATGGCGTACCGCTATCGCCCGCAGTTCGGAAGCGATGACGGTGTTCGCCGTCTGCACTGCCGGGCTCTTTCCCTTCATCCACCTGGGGCGGGTGTGGGTGGTTTACTGGATGCTGCCCTATCCCAATCAGCGCAACCTCTGGCCGAACTTTCAATCCCCCCTGGTCTTCGATGTGATCGCCATTTCCACCTACCTCACGGTCAGCGCCCTGTTCTGGTATACCGGCCTCCTCCCCGATCTGGCGGTGGTGCGGGATCGATCCACCGGTCTGCGGCGCAAGATCTACGGAGTGCTGTCGCTGGGCTGGCTGGGGAGCCATCGCCAGTGGAACCATTACGGTATGGCCTACTTGCTGTTTGCTGCCTTGGCGACCCCCCTGGTCATTTCGGTACATAGCGTGGTTTCGTGGGACTTTGCGCTATCCATGGTGCCCGGATGGCACAGCACCATATTCGCCCCTTATTTTGTGGCGGGGGCCATTCATTCCGGGCTGGCCATGGTCATCACGCTGCTGGTTCCCCTCCGGCGCATTTTCAAGACCGAAAACCTGATTACCGATCGCACCCTGGAGAATCTGGCCAAGACCATCATCCTGACCGGCCTCATCGTCGGCTATTCCTACGGGATCGAGTACTTCATGGCGTGGTACAGCGGCAACGTGACCGAACGCGACACTTTTATCTGGCGAGCCATCGGCCATTACGCCCCTCAGTTTTGGATCATGCTGGTCTGCAATTCCATCCTTCCCCTGGCGCTGTTCTTCAAGAAGGTGCGAACCCACCTGCCGACGCTCATCGGCATCTGTCTGCTGATCAATATAGGCATGTGGTTCGAGCGCTATGTGATCATCGTGGGATCCATGGCTCACGAATTTGATCCGTATTCCTGGGGGATCTACAGTCCGACGCGAGTGGACTACGGCATCCTGGTGGGGTCTTTCTGTCTGTTCTTTTTGATGTTTAGCCTGTTTGTGAAGTTCCTTCCTTCCATTTCGATGACCGAAGTGAAGGAGGCGATGCCTCCTCCCTGTCAGGCCTACCGGCGACGGCCGCCCACCGGCAGAGGAGGATTGAAGCCATGGCAACTCAACCCGCGGTGGTGGCCATCTTTGCTGCGGTCGACGAGCTGCTTGCCGCATTGAAGACACTGAAAACCGGGAACTTTAAGGTCCACACCGTCTACTCCCCGGTTCCGCTTCACGAAATCGGTGAGGTGCTGGATCTACCAAGAAGCCCGGTGCGGTTTTTCACCCTTACCGGTGGCATCCTGGGGATCCTCATGGGTATGGGTTTGACCGTCTATACCTGTCTCCAATGGGAGTTCATCGTCAGCGGCAAACCCGTCATTCCTTGGATTCCAGCGGTGGTGGTGGGCTTCGAGTTTTGTGTCCTGATCGCCATCCTGTTCAACCTCATAGGGCTGCTGACCAAAGCCAGATTGCCCAAACTGCGCCGGCCGGAGCACTACGATCCGCGTTTCAGTCGAGATCGTTTTGGGCTCCTGATCTTGTGTGCCGAAAGCGAACGCGAAACCTTGTCCAAAATGCTGCGAGAATGCGGCGCCGAGGAGGTCCATGAAGCCGCCGCGTGAAACCTTCCCCGAAGAATGGACGCGCAACCCGGAGTTGAAGCTGCGGCCGTTGTTGATTGGCTGCGGGGTGCTGACGGTGGTGGGGTTCACGGCGTTTGTGATGGGAGTTTTGGGAGCGCAGCCATTGAGGGCCTGGCAGGCCTTGCTGGTGAATTACTTGTTCTGGCTGGGGATATCCTGCGGCTCTGTCCTGTTCGTCGCCATTTTGAACCTCACCAACGCCCATTGGGCTCGCCCCATGAAGCGGCTGGCGGAAGCTCCCGCGGCCTTTCTGCCGGTTGCCCTAATACTGTTCTTGGTGTTTTTCCTGGGGCGTGAGCACCTGTTCCCTTGGATCCGCCAACCGGTCGCCAACAAGGCCTGGTGGCTCAACGTTGGTTTTCTCTTTGGGCGCGACGGCTTGGGCCTGTTGCTGCTCACCGCGGCGGCGCTGGCATTGGTGTATCACTCCGTTAAAGCTGACCTGAACTGGATTTCCAAACAGGCGGCGGGAAACCCCAACCCCAAAAGGCCCCCAAACCTACCGGCGAGTGCCAATGCGGATGAGGTCAAAAACTGGCGTGCTCAAGTGGTGCTATCGCCGATTTATGCCATCCTCTACGCTCTGGTGCTCAGCCTGATTGCCATCGACCTCATCATGTCCCTGGACCCGCATTGGGTCAGTACCCTGTTCGGGGCCTACTACTTCATTGGCAGTTTGTACACGGCTCTGGCAATGCTCCTGGTGCTGGCGTTGTGGTCCCGCAAGGCCCTTGGCCTGGAACCCTTTCTACAGACGAAACACTTCCATGACCTGGGGAAACTGCTTCTGGGTTTCTGCTTGATGACGGGAGACTTTTTCTACTCGCAGTTTCTGGTGATCTGGTATGGAAATCTGCCCGAAGAAGCCAAATATGTCATCTTGCGCATCCGCTTCAGCCCGTGGGAACCTCTCGCCTGGACCGTGCTGGTGACGTGTTTTGCCCTTCCGTTCGTGGTGTTGCTGAGCCGCAAAATCAAGATGAAACCCGTCCCCATGTTGGTTCTGTGCGTCGTAATCCTTGTCGGGATGTGGTTGGAACGCTTCCTGCTGGTGGCACCCTCCCTGTGGAAGGGCCGGGAAATACCCCTGGGACTGATGGAAATCGCCATCTCCGCGGGGTTTTTAGGCGTCATGGGAGGATGTGTTCTCACCTTCCTGCAGCGCTTTCCGATACTCCCTGTGGGTGATCCCCTGATGCAAAGGGCTTTCGAGAGGGTGCGATCTCCAGAAGGTTTGGACGCAAAATGACCGTAGAGAGCGGGCACGAGACTAGTGGTGGGCGATGGATCATCTGGGCGGGCGTGATCGCTTTGCTAATGGGAACCATGTTCTATTTGTACGTTGTTTACCCCCAGCAGGACATTGGCCCCCAACAGCCCATCTATTTCAGCCATCGCGTCCATGCCGGGGTGAAGCAAATCAACTGCCGGTTTTGCCATCCTTTTGTGGATCGTTCGGAAAACGCGGGAATTCCGCCTCTGGAAAAATGCTTCTTCTGTCATGAGTACATCATTCCTCACCATCCTCAGATCGTGAACGAAAAGCAGCACTACAGGAACAAAGTACCGGTACCGTGGGTGCGGATCTTCTATGTGCCGGATTACGTAAAGTTTCGCCACCAGCCCCACATCAACTTTGGAAAACTCGATTGCACCGAATGTCACGGCCGTGTGGCCACACTTGATCGTCTGAAACCAGTGAATTTTGAGATGGGTTTTTGCATCGGGTGCCACAAGAAAAAGAATGCTCAGATCGATTGCTGGTTGGCTTGCCACCACTGAAGAACGAAAACACGAAAGACAAAATTCAAGCCACGAAAACACGAAAGTTTGAAAACACGAAACATACGAAAGAAGAAGAATAAGTGATGAAGACATAACCTGTGTGAGTGACTTTGAAGGTATAGATCTAATGCACGAGATTGTGATTAAGCAGAAACATGAATTCGAAGCGTTGAGCAAGAATATCATTGGTTGTGCAATCAATGTGCATAAAACGCTCGGGTCTGGTTTCCTGGAGAGCATATATGAACAGGCACTGATGCTCGAATTGAATAAGAATAGACTCAGGTTCGAATCTCAAAAGGAAATAGAGATCACGTATCATGGGGTGAAAATTGGTATGCATAGGCTGGATTTGCTTGTTGAAGACACCATCATTGTGGAACTAAAGGCCACGAGAGATGTGGCTGATTTTCATCTGGCTCAACTTAGATCCTATTTGAAAGCGGCTAAGCTCAAAGTAGGTTTGCTGATCAATTTTTCCAGGCCTACCCTGGAAGTCAAACGCATCGTGAACTGATTTTGCCCATGTCGGTTTCATTTCGTGTTTTCGTACTTTCGCGTTTTCGTGGCGGATGTTTCGGGTTTTCATAGTCGAAGAGGTGATCGCATTGCAGCTTTTCAAAGCTGAAACACACGGAACCACCCAGGCGTTCTTTCTGTCTTCGGCCATTTGGCTGGTGGTGGGGACTTTATTGGGCTTCATCGATGCGACTCACCTCGCGGCTCCGGAAATGCTGGGGAACATTCCCTGGATTGTGTTCGGCCGGGTCCGGCCCATGCACACCAATGTGGTGATCTTCGGATTTCGTCGGGTCGGCCTTGCTGGGGTCGTCTCACTACTTGGTGTACACGCTCTTGCGCACCCCCCTGTTCAGCGAACGGTTGGGGAAGTTGTCCCTGTGGGTCTGGAATCTCAGTATCGCCGCCGGAACGGTTACGCTCAGCCTCGGCTATACCCAGAGCCGCGAATACGCGGAATGGATTTGGTCGGTGGACGTAGGGATCATGCTGGCCCTTGCCATGATGTTTTTCAACCTGCTGCTAACGGCGAGGCGGCGCAAGGAAAACGTACTCTACGTGTCCACCTGGTATGTCTTCGGAGGACTGGTCTTCACGTTTTTCATCTATTTTTTTGGCAACGCCATGTGGAACCCGTCCACCGGGGCCATCACCGGGATGCCGGATGCAATCCTGGCTTGGTTTTATGGCCACGGGGTGGTGGGTTTGTTTCTCACGCCGTTGGCGGTTGCGGTTGCCTATTACGTCATCCCCATCGTCTGCCGCTCGCCGCTTTATAGCCATACCTTGTCGCTGGTGGGTTTCTGGACCATCCTCATGATCTACACCCATATCGGCACCCATCATTTGCTGCAGACTCCGGCTCCGACCTGGCTCAAGGTGCTCGCCATTTCCGGCAGTCTAGCCATGATCATCCCGGTGATGACGGTGCTGGTCAATCTATGGCTCACCATGCGCGGGCGGCTGGGTTATGTGCATGCCGATGTCGGCGGCAAATTCGTTGCGGCCGGGTTGGTGTGGTATGTCTTGACCTGTGTGCAGGGTCCCTTACAGGCCCTCCCGGTAATCCAGAAAGTGACCCATTTGAACAACTGGGTGATCGCCCACGCCCACATGGGAGTGCTCGGTTTTGCCGGAACCATCGGTTTGGGAGGCATCTACTTCATTCTGCCGCGAATCACCGGCCGTCCCATCCACAGTCACCGTCTGGCCGATGTTCAGTATTGGCTGGTGCTCCTGGGTATGACCGGGTTTTTTGGAGTGCTCACGGCCGCCGGCTTGATTCAGGGAAGTGGTTGGCTCAATGGGGAAACGGTCTACCGAATTCTGCCGCAGATCCACATCTATATGGTGCTGCGCGCAGCCATTGGACTGCTGCTGGTGGGAGGCGCCGTGATCGGGTTGTATAATATCTTCATGAGTCTTTATGGGGTTCCGGCGCGCTCCCAGGAGGAGACGCTATGAAGATGAACCCTACCCTCGTCATCGGGGGAGGCTTGATCATCTTTGCGTCGGTGCTGTTCATTGCGGTGATCCTGCCCTGGAAAACCATCAGCGAGCAACCTTCGGAGATCTTTCGACCGCGCACCGCCTTGGAAGAACAGGGCCGGGCGATCTATATTCAGAATGGCTGCACCTACTGCCACACCCAGTTTGTTCGAGAGATCGACTGGGACTTGGGGGCCGAACGAGTCGCCCGCGCCGGGGACTACGTGCGGGAGCGTCCCCATCTGCTGGGTACCGAGCGCACCGGCCCCGATCTTTCCCAAGAAGGGGGCGAACATCCCGATGACTGGCATCTCGCCCATTTCATCAACCCGCGGTTTGTACGTCCCGAATCCATCATGCCGTCCTGGGAGTTTCTGGGGACGGACAACATTAGAGCGCTGATCGCCTACAAGCAGAGTCTCGGTTTTCGGTTGGCGGATGTTCGCGTGGAGCGCCAAAAATACTGGAAAGACCCAGGCCATAGAAGCTTACGCAGCGGGGCCGGACAGGAACGTGGCGTGGCTTCATTCCATGGTTCCCGAACCCTGGACCAAACTGCCCAACCCTTATCCCACCACCGAAGCAGGACTGGCCCGCGGGCACCGGATCTACCAGAGCTTTTGTATCGGCTGTCACGGGCCTATCGGCGACGGCATGGGCCCCGCGCAGCCCTATCTGTATCCGCCACCACTTAATTTTACCCTGCTCAACCATCGGGGCATCACCGGCGGAATCCTCTATTATCAGATCATGAACGGCATTACCGGGACGGCCATGCCCTATTTCAAACGGGAACTGGAATCGGAGAAGATCTGGGATGTGGGCAACTACGTGGCGGTAACGTTTATCGGACATACCGATGCCAATACCGAACCGCGTGGCATCGATGCATCCTACGAACCGCCGGGAAAGGGGCCATGAACTTGCAGTTACCAAATCTCTTCTGCTGCCCGTGCGCCTTTCTGGTGCAAAGGTTGGTGTCTAGGGGGGCGGGCAGAGCTATTGTGAACCTGCCCTTCGCCTAGTGGGGTGACGACCATGTATTACGCTGAATGGATCATACTGGTGAGTATCAGTTTGTGGGTGAGCCTGCTGGCTTTTGTATGGGCGCTCCGGACCGGCCAGTTTGCGGATCAGGGACGAGCGCGCTACCTCCCGCTCACTGATGAGTACCCGTTGACGCCCCCTGATCCGCCTAGGAAGCGCACTATCGAAAGCTATGCGTTGCTCGTGATTGCTGCCATCGGCCTTGTGGGCATTGTGAGCGCCATCATCTTGAGTTTTGCACGGATGAAATGAGGATTCAGGAGGGGAGTCATGCGCTTTTTCCCACTGCTCGACTTCCAACACTGGGTGTTGGCCTTTTTCCTGGGATTGACCGCTGTCATCTTGGTGTACCTTGCCTTTGGCAGTTATGCGCGGCGCCGGCCTGACGGAAAACACGGCGTGGAAGAGCCACGGACCGTGGGCGAAGCGGAAGGAGATCATGGGGACGAGGAGAACCCGGTACCTCCTTTTCTGAAGGTGGTCTATGCGGGCGTTGCGGCGGCAGCGCTGGGATACATGATCTTCATTGGCATTCGTGGCGGTGCATTCTAGTGCATCGTGGCAGGAATTAGGAACCTGGCTTAGGCTCTTGTGCTCCCCCCTTTCACAAAGGGGGGCAGGGGGGATTTCCAAACGTTGAGGTCCAAAATCCCCCTCGATCCCCCTTTAGAAAAGGGGGAGGTGAGAGATTGTTTAACGGATACGAGATTTCTGCCGCCAGGTACTAGTACTACAACGAGGCTTTGAAAGTGGAGCGGGTTCATGGGTGTCCCCTCTCCCTCAGGGAGAGGGCTAGGGTGAGGGGAAATCGTTTCGGAAAGCCCCCTCACCCCGACCCTCTCCCCCGTTTCGGGGGAGAGGGAGAACAATGTCTCGTTGTAGTACTAGTGAGAGCCGTTAATAGAAGACCTGTGCTTCCTGACGTCCTGCCATTCGGACCGGCATGGTCCCATTGGTGGGTATTGATGCGCGTACACACGGAAAATGGTATGGCAGAATCTGAATTGCACAAGAAGAACCAAAGCGCGCTGCGTAGCTGGCTGGTGGTGGTGGGAATCGCCGTGGCTTTTTTAGTATGGGGTTTGTTGGTGTATGTCTCGGTAGGCGACAAGGGGGTTCCGAACTGGAATTTTGGTGTGGTGGAAGATATTCCTGGCCAGTCGCCCTACTCCACGCATCAGACAAAGAAGTTCCCCAATCTGGTGCCATCGTCGGAAACGGCGGGGCAAAACGCTACCAGGCAGCATGTGATGGAGCCACCCGATAAGATCCAGACACTCCCGCGGCAAGGGGGCCAGTGACCATGCGCATGCCGGAATGCGTTTGCCGTCCACGGCAACGCCTCGATCTTCTGATCCTGCTGATCATGTTTCTCCTTTACCTGCCGGGTTGTGACTACGGGCGGATGAAGGAAGACGAAGCAATCAACACCTACCAGACCTCTTTGCCGGATATGCCTTCCAAGACGATCCCCACCGCGGACGGCATTGAGAGGCTCAAGGAAGCTGTCCCGCGGGATCTGAAGAACCCGTTGCCCCGCGCCCAACAGGTTGTGGAGCGAGGCAAAGAGCGGTATGGTTTCTACTGCATCCAATGTCACGGCCCGACCGGTAACGGATTCGGAACGGTTGGGCAGAGTTTTGCGCCTCTCCCCACCGACCTCACTGGATCCTATGCTGCAGAAACAAAGTGACGGGGGACTATATGCCAAGATCGGCCTTGGTTTCCGCAGGCACCCTCCCATGGCCACCACCGTCTCCGAAGAAGACCGCTGGGCCATCATCCACTACCTACGTTCCTTGAGCCCAGCCCGCAAGGTTTCTTTGTTGCCGTCTGAGTGAGTTAGGGCAGGTGGCGATACCGAGGATATGCGAGCGAAAGTCCGTAAACAGTTTCTGGTTCTCCCATCCCCGCCGTTGGCGGGGCGGGAGGGGCAGGGGCAATGTTGTTGACATATGGGTAACCACCAGGCACCGAAGGGATCCGCTTACGTGTTTGATTTCTATGTGCCGTTCGTTGTTGGTTTATTAGGAAGTGTACACTGTCTGGGGATGTGTGGTCCGCTGGTGGTGGCCTATGCGCTTCACAGCAAGCCTGGCGGATACCGAGGGTCAACTCGGTTGGAGGTCTTGGTCCAGCAGGGGAGTTGCCCACCATGTCGCGTTTCATTCTGGGCGGATCTTCACCTACGGCTTGCTCGGCGCGATTGCCGCCGGTCTTTTTCGGGCGGCCTCTGTCAGCACCTTTTTTTCACATGCCCACGGTGGGATGGAAATCGTTGGCGGCGTTGTGTTGGTGTTGTTGGGGCTGGTGGTTCTAAAGGTGCTACCGTTCCCCAAATGGTTGACGTCGGTGTCCCTGGCGCCCGAATCCTTTTGGGGGCGGCGGGTTCCCCCCTGTTGCGGTCCCAGCGAGTTGCTCCCAAGATGGCGCTGGGCATGGCTACCGGTTTTCTCCCCTGCGGCCTGTCCTGGGCCATGCTGGTGACTGCCGCTGCCACGCAAGAACCGCTCAAGGGATGGCTCACCATGCTCATGTTCGGCGCGGGGACCGTGCCGCTGCTGCTGCTGACCGGCCTCTCCGCGCACTTGCTGTCACTGCGGATACGCTTTCTCGGCGAGCGGTTGGCGGCCATCACCGTCATTATCATGGGTGTCGTGATGGTGGTTAAGGGTATCAGTGGGCACGGGTGTTGTCACGGTGGCTAAGGGGACCAGCAGGCCAGGAGGGTTCGACGCCGATTGCTGCAGTCTCTGTGGGCTTCCGGTTGGGCGTGCCGGGGTCACCTTCGCTGTCAATGACGAGGAACACCAGTTTTGCTGTCCTGGGTGCCGGTATGTGTTTCAAATCCTTTTCAATAGTCCCGATGGAATTCCAGCCAATTTTCGCGAGACCCAACTCTATAAAGCCTGTGTAGAAGCCGGCCTGATCCCGCGCAACGCCGAAGATCTAACGCGCTGGCAGGTCCCGGAAGATGGCGCCCCACCGTCTGTGAGCCAAACCCGGCAGGATGAAGACCATCTGGCCCAGGAATTGACTCTGCGCATTGATGGCATGTGGTGCAGTGCCTGCGCCTGGTTGGTGGCCGAGGTGCTGCGCAAGACTCCAGGCATTCTCGAAGCCGACGTCGTGTTTGCTTCCGATCTGGCACATCTCAAGTATTTGCCCCATCGCACGCGGCCGGAGGAAATGATTGCCGGCATCGAGCGCCTCGGCTATCGGGCTGCTTTGTTCAGCGATGAAACCGAAGGGGCCGCGGATCGAAAAGAGCTTCTCATGCGGCTCGGCGTCTCGGCGATTCTGACGGCCAACGTCATGATGATCTCCTTTGGTCTCTACGGCGGCTTTTTTGAGGACTTGGGCGCAACCGCCATTCAATACTTGTCAATCCCCCTTGCTCTCCTGGCAACCGCGGTGTTGGTTTATGGGGGATTCCCGATTTTTCGTCGAGCTCTCATGGGTCTGCGCCATGGCGCCACGTCCATGGATACACTCATCGCCGTGGGGACCTCGGCTGCGTACCTCTACAGTGTCATTCAAATGACCCGCGGCAGCATTCATTTGTATTTTGACACGGCAACCATGCTGGTGACCTTGGTCTTGCTGGGGAAGACCATCGAAACGGGGGCGCGGGACCGTGTGTCGCGAGGGATGCGTGAACTTCACCAGCTGGCCAGGCAGAAGGTGCGAATCGCAGCAGGGACGAGAGAAACCTGGGTCACTGCGGAGGCGGTTCAGCCGGGAGATCAATTCTTGGTTCATGCGGGGGAGCGGGTCCCGGTGGATGGCTGCATCCTTGCCGGCAAGGCCAGTCTGGACGAAGCGCTGCTCACCGGTGAAGCGCGTCCGGTGACTCGGATAGCGGGGCAGGAGGTCATGGCCGGGAGTCTGTTGCTGCAAGGTCCGGTGCGCTTCCGGGCAATTCGGGTGGGACCGGAGAGCACCCTGGGACAAATGGTCACCCTGCTGCAGCAGGCCCTCAGGCAAAAGATTCCCGCTGAACTTCTGGCGGATCGCATCACTCGCTGGCTGGTGCCGGGGGTCCTAGTCTTGGCTACCGTCACCGCTGCAACCCTGTGGGCGCGCGGGGTTTCCCCGGATGACGCAATCCTGCGCGCGGTAACCGTGCTGGTGATCACCTGCCCATGCGCTTTGGGAATCGCGACACCACTGGCGCGGGTCGCTGCCATCGGGGTGGGGCGCGATCAGGGCATGGTGATTCGCGATGCGGGGGCTCTGGAAAGACTCACGGCCATCGACTGGATGGTGTTCGACAAAACCGGGACCCTAACCCAAGGAGTTTTTGCTTTACGCCAAATCGTTTCAGTGGCGGTGAGCGAAGACGAGCTTTTGCGCCAGGCCGCCGCCGTAGAATTCCATTCCGACCATTTTTTGGCTCGGGCGATTGTGGCTAAGGCCAAGGAAACAACCTTGGAAGTGGAGCCGGCTTCACGGTTTGAAGTCATGACCGGAATGGGTGTCCAAGGTGAGGTGAGGTGCGTCGGCCAAGTAATAGTGGGGAATCGGCTATGCATGCAGATCCATGGCCTGGACCTGTCCGGTGATCTGGATGCCCAGGCCCAAGTCTGGGAGGAACAAGGGGCAACCGTGGTATTTTGCGGATGGGCCAAGCAGGTCCAGGGACTGTTCATCTTCGCCGATGCCTTGCGCCCCAATGCGCTGGCCACCCTGGATGGGTTGCGCTCCCGGGGTATCGGTATCCAGTTGGTGTCGGGCGATTCTCAGCAAACCACCGGCGCTGTGGCCAGGAATTTGAAGATCAACCACTGCGTGGGGCAGGCGCTACCTCAGGATAAGGTCGCGGTTATTCGAGAACTTCAGCACCAGGGTCGGCGCGTGGCCATGGTGGGTGACGGCATCAATGATGCGGCCGCATTGGCTCAGGCTGACGTGGGTATTGCTTTGGGACTCCGGGCCAAACTCACGCATGAAGCCTCTGATATCACCATCTTAGCCAATGATCCAGCCAGGCTGATCGCAGCGATCCAGCTCTCTTCCCGCACTGCGGGGACGATTCGGCAGAACCTTAGCTTTGCGTTTCTTTACAATGTCTTGGGGATCCCCTTGGCCATTGCCGGATGGTTGAATCCGTTGATCGCAGTCTGCGCCATGTTAGCCAGCAGCCTTACAGTGATTGGCAACACCTTGCGGCTGACGCGCATCCGCAGTCGCTGACGGCGAACATACCGGTATTCGATCCTCGCCTGCGCCCCGCTTAGGCAGCGATCCGCGTAATTCCGGGTTTGGGGTGCCATGGACGGGTCCCTTCGGCACGTCCTATCTTGTAGCATTCTACCCAGTCACCCACCTTCACGCGGTTGAAATCCGCGATCTTAATGCCTATCTGCTGGCCTTTGCGCCCTTCCTTCACGACCTCCTGGCCGATGTGAAGCGAATCAATCTTGCCGCTGTAGCTCGGTCCCATGGCGGAAATGACACGGAAGCGTTCACCCTGGGCCAGAACCCCTTCGCGCACCTCACATCCCAGGATGATGCCTTTGCGGCTGCTGTTAAAAAGAGCGATAACCTTGGCTTTGCCGGTGACGGATTCTTCGGTCTTGGGTGGGATGAGACTGGCCGCGATTTGCTTCAGGTCGTCGATGAGCCGGTAAAGCACCTGGTAGATGCGAACTTCGACACCGTGATCTTGGGCGAGGCGCGGAATATTGTGGTGGGTCTCGACATTGAACCCGATCACCAGGCGGCTACCGGTGGCCGCCAGATCCAAGTCGGACTTGCTGATCGGTCCCACAGCAGCATGGATCACGCGAATGATCACGGGGTCCGAGTGAATGCTTTTTATCGCCGTCAGCAGGGCTTCCTGGGTGCCGACTGCGTCGGACTTGAGAGTAATTTCCAAGATTTTTGCAGCTGTCAGGCGCACCAGCCGGGGTTCCTGGCTTAAGGGTCGGTCGGCGGCCGAGCTGCGATGCTTGTTCGGCGGGGTCAATGATTTCCTGATGGCCATAGTCCCACCTCCTTATCTATTCAAGGGGAAACATCAAGATCAACCGATTGTGGTTCATCTTCTTTTCCCTCTACAGATAAGTGCTCAAATCCATTTTGCAAGCTCTGCAGGTGATAGTAGAGCCCGCCTTGATCCATGAGCGCCGAGTGGGTGCCTTGTTCAACAATATGTCCCTGGTCCATGACGATGATGCGGTCGGCACGGCGAATGGTCGAGAGACGATGCGCGATAACAATGCTGGAGCGGCCTGCCAGGGCGGTTTGGATGGCCTGTTCGATGAACATCTCGGTCTCGCTGTCAACGTTGGCCGTGGCCTCATCCAGTACCAGCACCCGGGGGTCGCGCGCCAGCACGCGAGCAAACGCCAACAGCTGTTTCTGGCCGGCGGAAAGATCCATGCCGCCTTCGCCGATGCGAGTATCCAGCCCGTGGGGCAGGTCCTTGATGACGCGGCTCAGCTGCGATGCCGCGGCAATGCGGTGCAGGTCCTCGTCCGGCAAATGGCCGTCGAGCAGAATGTTCTCGCGAATGGTGCCCGGGATCAGAAAAACTTCCTGCATAACCAGCCCGATCTGTTCCCGCAGCCAAACCGAATCCAGGTCGCGCAGGTCGATCCCGTCCAGGAGTACCGCGCCGCGATCGGGATCGTAGAAGCGTTCCAGCAGGTTGATTAGGGTGGTTTTGCCGGCCCCTGTCGCTCCGACCACGGCGATGGTCTCCCCGGGCGCCACCTCAAACGACAGGTCATGGATAACCGGATGCTCCGAGTCATAGCTGAAGGTGACCTTTCGAAACTCAATCCGACCCGTGAGGGCAGGGGGGGTGACCGGGTTGGCCGGGTATGGGAGGGCGTTTTCCATCTCCAGAAGATGAAAGATCCGTTCCGCCGACGCCATGGCTGATTGTACCACCGAGTATTGCTGGGAAAGCTCGCGAAGGGGCTGGAAAAAGAGCCGCATGTAGGTGATGAAGGCCACCAGGATGCCGAGAGTCATCTGCTGGCGGAGGATTTCGCCCCCACCGTACCAGATGATCAGCGCCAGGGCGGTGGCATTCATCACTTCGATGAGCGGTAGAAAGAAACCGAAGACCTTGATCTGATAAAAGGTCTTGGCCATGTAGTCCTGATTGAGCCGGGTGAATCGTTGGAACGTGTCCTTTTCCCGCAAGGAACAGCTGGATAACCACCATTCCTGACAGGGTCTCCTGCAAATAGGCATTGATGGCGGCCAGCGTGGTTCGAATCTGGCGAAATGCTTCGCGCGCCAGCCTGCTAAAACCCATGCTGATGATCACCAGGACCGGAACAATCAGGTTGATCCACAGGGTCAGGCGCCAGTTCATCCACAACAGAATGCCGACGATGGCCAGCAACTTTATCATTTCATTGAAGAGGGTCACGATGACCGTGGTAAACATCTCGTGCATGTTCTGGATGTCATTGGTGAGTCGCGTGACCAGACGGCCCACGGGGTTGGCATGGAAATAGGCCAGATGCAGCCGCAGCAGGTGGTTGAAGAGTCTCTGCCGAATGGCGTGCATGATGCGCTGCCCGGTCCATTCCAGCACGGTAACCTGAAAAAAGTTGGCAACAAACCCCAGAGACATGACCAACAGGAGAATCCCTGCCAGGACGCTGAGCCCGCTCAGGCGCTGGTCGATGGCCAGGCCTTCGTGGACAATATATCGGTCGATGCCGATCCGGATGAGATAGGGCACCAGCAGCGCGGTGGCGCTGATGATCAAGGAAAGCACGATGGCCAGCATAACCCGATAGCGGTACGGATAGGTGAAGCTCAGAATCCTCCGCCACAGGCCGACATCCCCGATGTGCCCGAACTCGTCGTCTTCCGACAAATGACCATGTCGATGGACCATGATGTTACCAACTACATTTTCTCACCCTTGCGAAGGGCGCTCTGTTGTCGATGAATGGTTCGATAGAAGTCGCTTCTCTCCAGCAATTGAGCATGGTTGCCCTGGGCCACCAGACCGGCCTCGATCCATGACCACAATGGTCTGAGCGTCAGCCAAGGGTGCCACCCGGTGGGACACAATGATGCAGGTGCGTCCCCGCAGGTAGTCAGCGATGGATCCAATGATGGTGTGTTCGGTTTCCATGTCCACCGCCGACAATCCATCGTCAATGATAATGATGGGGCGATCGAGAAGCAGCGCCCGGGCGATGGCGAGGCGCTGCCGCTGGCCACCGGAGAGCTTGATGCCGCGCTCGCCGATGCGAGTCGCGTAACCCTCCGGCATGGCAAGCAATCTCTTCGTGGATGGCGGCGGCCCGCGCTACTCGTTCAATCTCGCCGGGGTCGGCATCGGGCTTCCCCAGAGCGATGTTAAAGGCGATGGTTTCCGAAAAAACCGTCACATCCTGGGGCACATAGGCGATGGCGCCGCGCACCTGAGTGACCGGCAGGATGTTGACATCACGCCCATCGTAGCGAAAGGGTGCCGTCGGGTACCGGATAAAGCCGGGTGAGCAGATGGCACAGCGTGGTCTTGCCCGCTCCGGTACGGCCGACGATCCCCATCAGACCCGGCTCGATGTCCAGGTCGATCCCCTGGAGTGCCGGTACCCGCTGCTGCGGATAGGCAAAGGTCAGGTTGCGGATGCGGATGTGCGCGCCCGTATACCGGCGTCGGGGCTGACCTGGACCGGATCCCGAAGCTCGTGGGGTTTCCATCAGCATGTTCTTGGATCCGTTCCAGGGACGTGAGGCCGCGCTGGAAGAGGTTGGCCACCCAGCCCAGGGCCATCATCGGCCAGGTCAGCAAGAACAGGTAACTGATGAAGGCTACAAAATCCCCGGCCGTGATGGATTGCATTATGGTCAGACGACCGCCGAAAGTAGATGGCCAGGAGCAGACTCAGATTGCTGATCAAACCCGCCAGCGGATAGAGCGTGCCATGGACCACGGCCACCCTGAGGTTGCTTTGAATGTAGGTTTCTCCGAGGGTGTTGAACCGTTCACCTTGGGCGTGTTCCTGGTTGTAGGCCTTGACCAGGCGGATGGAGGCGATGGTGGCGCGGGCAAATTCGGTGAGGTGCGAAAACTGTTCCTGGACGATCTTGAACCGATGATGCAGACGTGCCGACAGCAAACGCGTGAGCACCGCCAGCAGCGGCAGCGGCGCAATGGCGATGACGGTCAGAAGCGGCTGAATGTAAGCCATGAAAGCGATGGCGGCGACCCCCATGACCACGGCATCGACCAGGGCGACCAGCCCCATGCCGCCTGCCATCTGCACCGCCGCCAGATCATTGGTGGCCAGGGCCATGATCTCACCGGTGGTGTTGCTGGTGGTAGAATTCCCGATCCAGTGTCAAGGCGTGGGCAAACACCTGACTGCGCAGGTGCATCTCGAGGAGGCGCGAGAACCCCAAGAGGAAATAGCGCCACAGGTACCGCAAGCCGGCAATGGCCAGCGCCAGGAGCACGATCACGGCGGCGTAGCGCAGTAGTCCCGCGGATGTGGCCACGCCCCCCTGGAGATCATCGACGGCGCGCTTGATCACTCGCGGGATGTACAGTTGGATGAAATCCACCACGATGAGCGCCATGCAACCCGCCACAATACGTCCCGCATATCGCCGCAGATAGGGAGAGACGATGTCGATGGCCATGCGGAGCTGCTTTTTCAGTGTCGAATCCGTTTTCATGGCGGAAATCATAACGTAGCGCCTTGAGCTTGACCACCGTCAATTTGGTCGGCACCGCCTTGGCTGGAGTCGAGTTCAACTCGCATTGTCCGGTAGTTCATATCGCGTATGGCTGCTTTACCAGTTCCCCGAGGTTGTGCTAAGGTGCCTCAAACGCGCAGGGGCAAACGGCGAGATTGGGGGAAAAGACCATGGGAGAAGAAACACGAACCGGGCGGGTGGAGCGCAACACTCGAGAAACCCGGATCAAGGTCCAGTTCAGCTTGGATGGGCGGGGAAGCGGGGACATCGATACCGGTGTGCCGTTTATGGATCACATGCTGCGTCTGTTTGCCGTGCATGGTTTCTTCGATCTGCATCTCAAGGCCAGCGGGGATCTGGAAATCGATGCGCATCACACCGTGGAAGACATCGGCATCTGCCTGGGGGAAGCCTTGAATGAGGCGCTGGGGGACCGCAAAGGGATTCAGCGCTACGGGAGCGCCATAGTTCCCATGGATGAGGCGCGTGCCACCGTGGTTTTGGACCTGTCCAACCGGCCCTTTCTGGTGTACCAGGTGCCGCCGTGCGGAGATCGCGTCGGCCAGTTTGAAACCGAACTGATTCCGGAGTTTTTCCGGGCTTTTTGCCAGCATGCCGGAGTGACGCTGCATATCGACGTGGCCTGCGGAAGCAATACCCATCACATCCTGGAAGCGGTCTTCAAGGCCTGGGGGCGGGCGCTGGACCAAGCCAGCCAAATGGACCCGCGCCGCCAGGGAGTGCCCTCCTCCAAGGGGACGCTCTAGATCGTAGCTGACCACGAGGGTCATGGCACTTCTTCCAGAAACAGCTTGACTTATGAAACCCCAGGGGATAGATAACGAATCTCACACGGCGCGGGGTGGAGCAGCTCGGTAGCTCGTCGGGCTCATAACCCGAAGGTCGCTGGTTCAAATCCAGCCCCCGCTACCAAGTAAAATAAAGGTCTGAGAGAGATTCTCAAGGCCTTTTTTCTTCATGGTGAAGGCTCATCCCCAACGCTATCCCCAACGGCCCCGGAACTTTTCACGCCCTCCCCCCGAAGATGGTGTTGGCAGTCTCCCACGATTATCCATCCTCTGCACGGAAACAAGAACGCCTCCCGAAGGAGGCGGGGACCTGGGGGTCTAGCCCCAGGTGGTGGCGACTTGTTTCCTGTCATTATTGCCATGCCTTGGCGGAAAGCAAGACAAAAAGACCGGGGTTGGCATCTCACCAAGCTCCACCGATTTTGCCAACCCGGGGCCGAAGCCCCGGTTGTGGTTGCCATCGGTGCCCACCTTCACCTCTAGCCTTCAGGCAGCAGGGGGCCAGTCCTGATCAGCCAACTCGTGCTCCATTTCCCGCATCATCAGCCAGATACAACTCATGAAACGTTGCCTTCTCGCGGGGTCCTGGATTTCACGCTCGAACTTCGTGTGCATAACCTCCAGCATTTATTTCATTGTGATGGTCACTTTGCCTAACCTCCAGAAATCACCAGCCTGGCGAAAAAAGAGAAGTAAGCGAAGAAGCTCCTTGGTTTGATTAGCGTGGGTAAAGAAAATCAGCTCTGAGAAAACCGCACCACAGCATGCTTCTGCGCATTTCATGTCACAACCCCTTAGCTTGACAACTCACTTCCAAATTGATTGACTGCATCAGAACGGGCCGAAGTCTACGTGCCCGATGTCCCGATAGGAGCAAGAATTGCCGTATTCAAACCGGATATGCTTACTGCAAGAGAAGATCAGGGAGCGTGGACTGGCAGGAGCCTTGCTGTTTTACTCAAGAGACATTTACTACTACTCCGGGACAGCTCAACCAGCCTACTTGGTGGTCCTCCCTGATGACTACCGGCTCTTCATCCGCAGGGGATACGAGATTGCGAGGCTGGAATCAGGGTGTGAAAGTAAGCGTATCGTCAAAGGAGCCTCCCTTGATGCGATTACTCAGCAGATGTTCCCCGGAGTGGGGACGGGCTCGAAGGTTGGCACGGAAGTGGATGTCCTGACAGTGGTCCAGGCCCGGCAGATGAACCAGGCCTTGGGTGGCAGCGAACTTGTGGATATCTCCGGCGAGATACTTGATCAGCGCTCAGTGAAGGATGCACAAGAACTGGAAAGCATAAAGAGAGCATGCTCAGCCATCCACGCAGGCCACATTGCAGCGATGTCCTGTCTTCGCGCTGGAATAAGCGAGCTTGAACTGGCTGCTGCCGTGGAGAATGCACAGCGTCTCGCAGGGCATGAAGGTTGTTTCTTTATGCGAGCACCGGATTTTGTAATGAGCAGGGGACCTCTGGCATCCGGACTGAACCTGCATCAAACCAGCGGTACTCTTTTTACCCTATCCGGCGTTGGATTGAGTCCTGCCATACCTACGGGCGCATCTCGGCGCATCATCGAAGCTGGTGATTTGGTTTTGGTGGACATACCAACATGCATTGAGGGGTACCACGCTGATCAAAGCCGCACCTATGCTGTTGAGCATGCTCCTCGAAAGGTTATGGATACCTTTCTGTGTTTACGTCTGGTTGCGGACAAGCTGATCAGCGATCTACGCCCTGGAATGACCTGCGGAGAAGTGTTCACTCTGGCCGTTACAGAGGCTGAAGCGCTCGGAATTGGGGATTCATTTATGAACTTAGATTCAGGGGCTAAAGCACATTTTGTCGGACATGGCATCGGGCTTGAGCTGAATGAACCACCCCTCCTGGCCCGTAAAAGCAATGCCGTTCTGAAAACGGGCATGGTGCTGGCGCTTGAAATGCACGTGATAGAACCGGGTGGTCTTGCCCTCAAACTTGAAGACACCGTGTCCATCAGTGCCAACGGTGTCGAAGTACTAACAACTAGCCCCCGTGAGCTGAAGGTGGCCTAAGCCGAGGACCATGTCCTCTTCACGCGCTAATACCCGCAACTGATGATCTAGCGGAAATGCACCCTCTCTATTCAATTCGTATCCCCGGTACCCCCTTCAAGGTTCTCCATATGCAGATGATTTAGCGTTATGCGCGACACCGCCTGGTGAGTTCAGCAGATTGGCAAGCAATTGGAACTTTCCATCGGTAGGTCCGACGGGGGCTTGATAGGTTTGGTGCGCACAGTGGCAAAGAGGGATCAGCATCGGGAACCCTCGATTTTCTGGGTATCTTGCGATCCTGCATTTCCCACAGAGAAAGATGCTGACTCATGGGAATATCCTTGCACGGACCTTATGCCTAAATTAGATTGCCAATTCAGGACGATGGGGGGAAGTCAGCTCTCACCGTGCGCCCACAGCCCAGATCCTCCTTGCCTCGTTGTAGTTCAAGACCCATCCCGCGTTCCGGAATTCACGGAAACCGCAGAATGATTTGTTAGGATTGAAAATCATATGACAAAGCACCGTACCAATATCGTATATCAGTTCAGAATTGAGCTCAGTGAAATTGAGCCGACAATTTGGCGGGTAATACAAGTACCTTCTGAATATTCCTTTTGGGACCTACATGTCGCAATACAAGACGCAATGGGGTGGCTTGATTACCATCTGCACGCTTTCCGCGTTCGAATGCCGCGGAAGAAAACCGAGACAGAGATTGGCATTCCAGATGACGAGTCATTCGACCGAGTAATTCTTATCCACCTTATCACCTCGTCACTTGCCGGGACATAGACACCCGAATCTCATTGACAGCATCCACCACAGATGCTATCCAAAAACCGCCAAAAAACGATATCTTATCACCTACCACCTTCTCACTTCCGCAAAGGAGCCCTGGTGAATAGAATCGTGCTTTTGCTGTTCTTTCTGCTTGTTCCCCCCGCGGTCTTCGCAGCCTCGCCGAACCCGGGCGATGCCGCGCCTTCGTTCAGCCCGACGGACGTGAAGGACCGCACTCTTTCCCTTCCGGAGGCGGGTCACGTCATGGTGCTTTCGTTCGCGTCCAAATCAACGGGAGAAAGCGCGGGAGATCTCACCCGTGCGATTCGTGTCCTGCACCCCGAGGTCCGGATTTTCTCCTTCATCGACCTCTCCGATTTTCCAGGATTCATGCAGGTGATAGTGAAGAGTTGGATGAAGGCGCGGCAGGAGGGGGCAGTAAAGAGCGCACGCGCCGCCTTTATCAAAGTGGGAAGGACCCCGCCCGACGACCTGGACTCGCAAATACACATCATCCCCGACTTCGACGCGTCGTTCTGCAAGGCTTACGGGGCTACCGATACCGAGCATCAGGCTCACATCGTGGTCGTTGGCGCCGACGGAAAGGTGAAAGCCGTCTTCGCGAAGACTCCCTCGCTCGATGACCTGAAAGCAGCGGTCGAAAAAGCGGTGGGAGCCAAGCAGTGATCGAGGAATGGATCCCCTTCGCCCTGGTCGGCGTGATCCTGCTCGGCGAGTCGACCTCGCTCGGGAAGCGGCTGGACTCAGAACGCAAGGACCGCGGTTCGTACTTCCTGTTTCGGGGAATTCTCGCCGCCGCCTACATAGTTTCGTTCTATCTTCTATTGGCGCGAAGATTTCCCGAGAGACTTGCACTCGGTTCCTGGTCGGCCTTGGCGGGTGCGGTGCTCACCGTCTCGGGAACGGTTCTCCGCGTCTGGTCGATGAAGACGCTCGGGCAATATTTTACCCGCGTCGTCCATGCGTCTCCGCATCAGAAGGTGATCAAGACCGGTCCCTATCGCCTGATTCGCCATCCTTCCTATACCGGCGCAGGCCTGGCGGCGCTCGGAGTCGCGCTTTCGATGGGAAGCGTTGCGGCAGTTGCGCTGATCGGCGGAGCGTTCGGCATCGGTGTTTCCTGGAGGATCTACGTGGAAGAGCGCGCATTGGTGCAGACGATTGGCGAGCCCTATCGCGAGTACATGAAGCGCACAAAGCGGTTTATCCCCTATGTCTTTTGAATCTTTAAAATCGATCCGGATCCTTGGCCTCACCCCGCCGAGGAATGATCTGCGGAACGAGGTCGAGCAGGAGCTTGACCGGGAGATTCACGACAGCGAGGGAAGGCGCGCTGTGATTCTGGCCGTGCTGTTTGCGGCGTTGCTCGCGGCGTACGTGTGGGCTTGCGCTGCCCGCCCGGAGATCGCCCATATCCTTCCAGGTCCACTGCAGCGCGTCGCTGTCGGGCTCAGTCTTGGGGTCGCACTGCTGGTTGTCGCGCTCATCAAGCCGGCCAGCGTCCTTCTCCGGCGCGCGAACCGGCCGCCGCCGCTCGGAGGTCGGCTCATCAGCGCATTCATAGAGACCAGTCTTCCCACGGCGATCATGCTATCGCTCTCCGCCTTCCGAGGCATGGCAACGGCGAACGCTCTGCTCCTCGTGCCGATGGTTTTGTACTTCCCGCTGATCATCCTCTCGATCCTCCGCTTCGACCGGCGGATCTCGATCTTCACCGGCCTGGTCGCGGGCGCGGAGTACGGGGTACTCTCGTTCTGGGTTCTAGGCGATGAGGCTAGCGTGACGCTCTTAGGCGGCGTCGAGTATCTGGTGAACGTGGGAGTGCTTGTCCTCTCCGGCTTTCTCGCCGGCGGAGCAGCCTCGCGAATCCGCAGTTGGATCCAAAAGTCGTATGCGATGAGCGAGGCGCGGCGGCGCGCCGACGAGGAGCAGAAAAGAACTCTCGATCGTTTCGGCCAGCACGTCTCACCCGCCGTTGCCTCGAAGCTGCTCGATCGCGAGTTTGGCAGCGAAATCCGGCAGGTCTGCGTGATGTTCCTCGACATCCGCGACTTCACGACCTTCGCGGAGAAACTGGGGCCGGAGCAAGTGCTCTCGTATCTCAACTCCGTTTTTGGATTCATGATCGAAGTGGTCAACGCACACAACGGAATCATCAACAAGTTCCTCGGCGATGGATTCATGGCGGTCTTCGGTGCGCCGTTCTCAGACGGACAGGATTGCCGCAACGCGATCCAGGCTGCGCGCGAGATACTCGCCGGCCTTGACGTGCTCGTCGCGAAAGGCGCAATCCCGCCGACACGCGTCGGGATCGGTCTCCACACCGGCCCGGCGGTCACCGGCGTCATCGGCACCGAAGCACGTGGCGAATACGCCGTGATCGGCGATGTCGTGAATCTAGCCTCCCGGATTGAGTCGCACAACAAGCAGTTCGGGTCGTGTCTGCTCGTTACCGAGGACGTGCTGGCCGCGATCGGCGAGCGGCCGGAAAGCGCAATCGAACACGGCCTGGTGAAGGTGAAGGGGCGCAATGCCCCGGTGCGGCTCTTTCAACTTGGCTGACCGAGTGCCGGCGCCGAGGGCTGCAGGTCAAGATTCACCGTCGCCCCGTCGAATTTCAGTCGCCGAATAGGGCCAATGAAAACGCCGCTATGTTTTCATTGGCCCCTTATGTCCTGCGTTACTTGACCGAAATCTTTACACATATTCTACCAACATCCGTGAATTGCACGCGTGTGTCCTGAAACTGGGAAGATCAGTCTCATTGACATATCACTTGTATGTTCGTGTGGCAAATCGCATGGTTTTATGGGCTTTGGGGTTGTGCCAGAAGTTTTTTAGAGTAGAATTCGACCCCAAAATGCTTTTCGGGATGCGTAGCGTACCATTTGATGCATCATTCCTGATTGATTTAACCGCTAAGAGGAGGAAGTGATGAACATTCAACGTTTCATTAGACTGTACTTAGTAATTGCCTTCGTGTTTGTGATTGCTGGATGTGCAACTGTCCCTCAATCATCTGGGCCTAGGAATTTGTTCGAAGCGGCACAACAAGGTAATTTGCATGCGACACAAGATTTTCTCGCCAAGGGTGCCAATCCCAATATGGAGAATACGAGTGGCGCAACTGCCTTAATGGCTGCTGCTACTTATGGGCACACCGAAGTGGTAAGAGTATTACTTGACAAGGGTGCTAGCGCCAATGCCAAAGTGGATGTCGGTAAAGCCACAAGAGCTAATGCGAGCGGGAGTGCAGGGGCAACGGCTTTGATTATGGCCTCTGAAAAGGGGCATACTGATATCGTACAAGTGCTGCTTGACAAAGGGGCTGACATCGATGTCGTAACTGCCCTCGGTTTTACCGCGTTAATGCTTGCTTGTCAAAATGGACAAACCGAGGTTGTACAAGTACTGCTCGATAAGGGCGCCAACGTAAATATCAAGACTAAAGATGGAGCCACGGCATTATACATGGCTGCTTATAGCGGTGATATAGATAGTGTCGTATTGCTGCTTGATAAGGGAGCAGACATGAATATCAGGACAGCAAATAACTGGACTCCCTTGATGGCTGCTGCTTATCATGGTAATCCCGAGACTATGCAGTTACTGTTCGACAAGGGCGCCGACATGACCAGTAAAGACGCCAAAGGCAACACTGCCTTTTGCTTGGCCTGTGAGGGAGGCAATGTAGGCACGGCCCTTTATCTGTACGAAGCGGGGGTTGACCTAACAGTGCCGGAGGGTCAGTTAGGGACCAACGGCGCGAAATATCATATCTTAGGGGATAATTTCCTGGCGCAGGATGAGTTTGACAAAGCTCGGGACTCCTATCAGCAAGCAGGAGATTATTATACGAAAACAGCAAGTGAATTCAAAAGCTCTGCAACCAAATTAGCATTTGCTGAGTTTGGTGTCATGTTGTTGCAAGCAGTGGTTGAAGGCGCAATTGCCGGAGCAGCGCACTCATCTATTGGGCATCGTTCCCATGGTAACGTAAAGGCGGGTAAGATGTCGGCCATGCACCATGCTCCGGCAAAGACAAGTCTCAAAGGCTATTCTGTTTACAAGGCCAAGTACAATAAGCCTTATGTAGGTACTACACACAGACCAATCTTTGTACCCCTTGGACCAGTGCCTGCCAACGCAGCTCTTGAAGTTAAGAAACAATTTGCTCAGGAGAATGCTAAACGATATGAAGGTCTTGCAGAATTGATGAAGCAAGCCGCAGCCTGTTTCGGTAAGGGACTGGATGGAGACGCGCTGCATGCCTGTGTAGAAAACGCGGGTTAGCAGTTCGTTGAAAAAGGCCAGATATCAATTGTTTTGACCACCGCTGACACCCGGATTTTCGTATAATCCGCCGAACTGAAACCAAGGCGAGAGGCGGATTCATGGCTATTGGGAAGAAAACAAAACTCGACCGCAGCCGATATGGATACCCTACAAGGCAGTTCTCGGCTTCCATTGATTCCGACAAATCCATCGTCAATCTGGTTACAGACAAGGGTTACTATAAAGCATCTTTGATGCAGGAACTTTACTGGGAACAGGCCATCACCATAGCCTTACAGAATGCATCGCTGAAATGAAGATCCGAAAGGGTGCCTTCCAGCGCCTCTTTCGATCTGTCGCACTTCCAAGCATGAACAATGGCGAGGAGCTTTGCTTTGTACGCCCTGCACTTAAACCATACTGCCACACCTTCTACTCGGTTCTGGTTAATTGCAGGGGATAAGGGCGCGACCCCAAAGACTTACAAGGTTCAATATGCTGGTGCTGGCGACGATTTTCAAGTATTGCCTGCGACAAACAACGGCAACTACGACATCGCAGAAACAAATTGCAATGCATGGAGGTGTCTTACAGTTTTTATGAAATTTGACGGCGAAAAATATGTGCCATTCCGCTGTATCGAGAAGACCGACCGAGAAAATGGAGGTGAGGTTGAGAGGGAAGTTCAGTGCAGTCACTGATTTCACCTAATCGGGTAACCGGGGGTTTTCTACGCCAGTCCCCGCACCACCAAGGTATGCGGTTCCGCCCTTGCCTTCGGCTGGCGCCTGTGTCAGTGATATTGATCACTGACAGGATTCATGTACGGGGGACTTGCACCCCATAAGTTCGGGCCCGTGCCGGGCTTAGACGACGTGGTGCAGCCGACTCGTCACACTCGCGGCTGATCACCGTTAAGTGTAGAAAGAACTGATGAAAACAAGAATTCTCACATCGCTTTGCATTTTCTTCCTCTTCAGCACACTGGCTTATTCAGCCGATGAAAAGGAATACGTGTCCCCTAATGGAAGGTATGTTGCCGACGTTGTTGCCGTATCTGGGTCGGGAGAGAGCAGAGTAGTCGTCAAGGCCAAAAACGGAAGAACGATCTGTTCCAAAAGCTATGCCTCAAAAGACGGGGAGCACGGATTCTGTGTGGAAAAGGCGGCATGGACTCCCGACTCTAGATTCTTCGTCTACAGTATGTCAAGTTCGGGTGGCCACCAACCGTGGCATTTCCCTGTTGATTTTTGTTCTATTCACTACTCAACTTCCCGAAGTCTCGATGACTATGTTGGCCCGATTACCTCCTATGACCTCGAAACAAAACCTCCAGACATAGTGAAAGGCAGGATCATGCGAAAGAACATAGATGACCAAGTGGATTTTGAAGTCAGGTTGAGCCCCTTCGAGAGGCAAGGAAAGAAGAAATGAGGACTTAACGAATAGGTGCGCCTGACGCGGGAGAACGGCAAGTTCATTTCGCTGAGGTCTTCGGGTATCCTTTTTCCCGTCCCCCCCAATGCTGTTGACTTAAGGTTCCCTCTCCCTCAGGGAGAGGGTTAGGGTGAGGGGAGATCGGCTCTGAAAGCCCCCTCACCCCGGCCCTCTCCCCCGAAACGGGGGAGAGGGAGAATTGATTCCATCTTAAGTCAACAGCATTGTCCCCCCCCCGCCCAGGTGACCATCGTGTTCTACTCAAGAAAGATGATGATGAAAAAGTGCCCCTTCTGCGCTGAAGAAATTCAAGATGAAGCAATCAAGTGTAAGCACTGCGGTGAATTTCTGGATGCCTCCAAGGCCCCACGCTTTGTAGAGGAAAAGATTCAATGGTATTTCCGGAAAGCCTTTATCGTCATCGCAGTCTGCTGTGTGGGGCCGCTGGCGTTGCCCCTGATTTGGTGGCGTCCACAAACGACTTTGGCATGGAAGATCGGACTCACAATAGGAATACTTGTTCTCAGCTGGATCTTCTTCCAAATTACAATGGAATCCATTCGTACTCTCAAAGATTATTACAAGCTGCTTGACGGGACTGTGAGATGATCGACTCAGTAAACGCCAATCGGGCTTACGTCGCGTTTTCACGCAAATGATCATGGTATTGAAGTTTATTTTGGTAAATCCCCAGGTATGAACCGCCGTCATTTTAATTCTTGGGAAAAACAAGTCATATCGGTACTGACAGGCAAATACACAATGCAACTCTTCACACACCGCCATAAAGAGGTGCTCACATGGGAAATGGAATAAGACAATTCTACATTCTGCTCTTTTTGTTTTTCTGGTGCCTGGCTGCATCAGAAAGTATGGTTTCTTCGGTTCTGGCCGCGGAAGACGGCGCCTTTACCGGTACATGGGTCGCCAATGGCTCCAAGGAGGTGCTCGCTTTGGGGAGCGAGAGGGAAACAACGCTTTTCAAGCTTTCCGGTGACGTGAATCTCACTAATAAAATCGGCAAGGAAAGCAATTACTGGTCCGAGTGCATCGGCTTTGCAGACTCAGCAACGGGCAGTGATATCCGCTGCGTATGGCGGAGCTTGCATGGGGACGAAATTTATCTGACCATGAAAGGGACGCGGCTGGAAAAGGGAAGCAGCATCACCGGAAGCATTATTGGCGGTACTGGCGCAGCCAAAGGCATAACCGGCACGCTTCGTTTCACCTGGTCCATGATGTCATTTGACCAATTGAACAACGAAACCGGAAAAACTGGAATAAGTGGCTTTTCAAAGGATGTGAGCGGTACATACAAGCTCCCTTGACACCATGTTGTCAGTCACCCGTATTCCTTGAAGGAGAGAGAGACTATGTGGATAGCTGAGCTGCTGGTTGTTTTATTCTTTATTTGGTTTGGAGCGAGGCTCGGCAGTATCGGGATAGGATATGCTGGCGGTTTCGGAGTGCTTGTTCTGTGTGTTGTGTTCGGCTTGAAACCGGGCGACATTCCGTTCGATGTCATCCTTATCATCATGGGAGTGATAGCGGCTATCGCCGCAATGCAGGAGGCAGGCGGCTTGGACTACCTCGTGCAAGTCGCTGAAAAAATCTTGAGAGGGAACCCCAAATACATCACCTTCCTGGCGCCGGCAGTCACCTACGTGATGACCGTATTTGCCGGCACCGGCCATACCTCCTTTCTCGCCTTGCCGGTTATTGCAGAGGTCGCAAAAAAGGAGGGCATACGTCCATCACGGCCACTCGCTATTGCAACGGTTTCGTCGCAGATTGCCATCACTGCTTCCCCCATATCCGCGGCAGTTGTCTTCTTTGCATCCGCGCTGGAACCATTTGGGGTCGATTATGTTAAACTCCTGCTCATCGCCATTCCCAGTACCTTCATTGCGTCCATGCTTGGGGCAATCGTCGCCAACTTCATGGGTAAAGAACTGAAGGATGATCCTGTGTATCAGGAACGCCTCGCCAAAGGTCTTGTCAAGCAGCCCTCTGAATCTGCCGAAAACAAGGCCCTTCCCCCTGGAGCGAAACTTTCGGTTCTCATTTTCGGTGTCGCCATCATCTGTGTGGTCTTTTACGCCACGGCCATCAGCCCGACCGTGGGCCTGATCAAGAAGCCTATTATGGCGCGGGATCATGCCATCATCACGTTCATGCTTGCCGCTGCCTCTCTTATTGCGTTGCTGTGTAAAGTCAAGACCAACAATATTGTCAATGCAGCCACATTCAAGTCCGGCATGAGCGCCTGCATTTGCGTTTTGGGTGTCGCCTGGCTCGGGACCACATTCGTCTCGGCGCACCTCAAGGATATCAATATCTTGGCTGGAGAACTGCTGGCCTCCAAGCCATGGATGCTTGCTGTTGTCCTCTTCTTCGCCGCCATGCTCCTCTATTCCCAGGCGGCCACCACCAAGGCCCTTATGCCCGTTGCCCTGGCGCTGGGAGTAGGTCCGGTAGCGGCCATAGCAGCGTTTCCTTGCGTGAGCGCTCTTTTTGTTCTCCCAACCTATCCCACGCTGCTGGCAGCAGTCGAATTCGACGATACCGGTTCGACCCGGATCGGCAAATACGTTTTTGATCACCCGTTCCTGATCCCTGGAGTGCTGACCATCGTCTTTGCTGTTATTCTTGGCTATGTCTTTGCCCGCATCATTATCTGACGTCCCAACCCTCGATCGTGAGCGATGAACATGAAAACAAGCGAGAAAGAGGAAATGATCTTTTTGAAAGTCAGTCAGAAATCTATGTCCTTTTTTTGAAGAACAACGCAGAACGAGAGCTGAGTTGACGAGAAAACCAAAGGAGGAAACTATGGGATACAGGATCGAGAAGGATTTCTTGGGTGAGAAACAAATTCCGGAAGAGGCATATTATGGCGTCCAGACGTTACGGGGCAAGGAGAACTTTCTCATCACCAACATGCCGGTTTCCAAGGAGCCGAATTTCGTCAAGGCGTTCGGCTACGTGAAGAAGGCCGCCGCCATGGCAAATCGCGACCTCGGCGTGCTCGACGCCAAGATTGCCGAGGCGATCATGGGCGCGTGCGACCGGTTGATCGCGGGCGAGATGCTCGATCAGTTCGTGACCGACTTTATCCAGGGCGGGGCCGGTACCTCGGTCAACATGAACGCCAACGAGGTGATTGCGAACCTCGCACTCGAGAGCCTCGGCCACAAGAAGGGCGAGTACCAGTACGTCAATCCGAACGACCATGTGAACTTCGGGCAGTCCACCAACGACGTCTATCCGACAGCCTTCCACCTCGGCCTGATCCTGCGGCTGGAAAACTACTTGGGGGCGCTGAGCCGGCTCCGGGATGCTTTCTTCGCCAAGGCCAAGGAGTTTGAAAATGTTCTAAAGATGGGGCGCACCCACCTCCAGGATGCCGTCCCCATGTCACTCGGTCAGGAGTTCAACGGCTGGGGCACGACGATAGACGAGGAAATACATCTGATCACCAAGGCCCAGCAGAGACTGCAAGGGGTCAACCTCGGCGCGACCGCGATCGGCACAACGGTGACCGCCGCGCCCGGTTACCCCGAACTCGCGGTGAAACACCTCTCCGACCTGACCGGCATCGAATTTACTCTGGCCGAAGACCTGATCGAGGCGACATCGGACACGGGCGACTATGTGCTGCTGTCCGGCGTGCTCAAACACACCTCGACCAAGCTCACCAAGATCTGCAACGACATCCGCTTGCTTGCCTCAGGGCCGCGCTGCGGATTTGGCGAAATCAACCTGCCGCAGATGCAGCCCGGTTCGTCAATCATGCCGGGCAAGGTCAACCCGGTCATCCCGGAGGTGGTGAACCAGACGGGGTTCCTGGTGATCGGGCTTGATCTCACGGTGACGCTGGCCGCCTCCGCCGGACAACTCCAGCTCAATGTGATGGAGCCCGTGATCACTTTCGCCCTGTTCGCCTCGATCATGACGATGGAGCGCGCGGTCGAAAGCCTGCGGGCAAACTGCATCGAGGGCATCACGGCCAACGCGGACCGGACGCGCGACATGGTGCTCAATGCGCTTGGCATCGTGACCGTGCTGAAGCCCTCCCTCGGCTACAAGCAATGCGCGGAGATCGCACGTGAGGGCTACCTAACCGGAAAATCGCTGCACGACATCGTGGTCAAGGAACGCAAGCTGATGACGCAGCAAAAATGGGATGAGGTCTTTTCATTCGAGAATCTCATCAGCCCGAAGTTCG
>CAWDJT010000054.1:0-70313 GCA_963802715.1 uncultured delta proteobacterium | reverse complement strand
TGGGAATTGCCGGAAATTCTGCTCGGGTAGCTGCAACGGCTCGCGACCAGCTCGTAGATCTTCGCCCTTGAGATAGCGGCTGATGGAGACGGCTGCTTCCTTGCCGTGCGCCACCGCTCCGATAGCCACCCAGGGGCCGGTTTGGGGCATCCCCGCCGGCAAACACTCCCGGGATATTGGTGGCAAAGGTGATCTCTTCGGTTTCAATGGTGCCCCAACGCGTCAGGGTGACGCCAGCGGTCTCGCCGAGAAACGCCGAATCCGGCGTCTGCCCAATAGCCGGCACCACCCAATCACAATCCATGATGAAATCGCTTCCGGAAACCGGCACCGGACGGCGACGTCCGGAGGAATCCGGGGCTCCCAATTCCATCCTGACGCACTGGAGACCCAACACCTGGTTGTCCTTGGTGATGATCTGTTGCGGTGCCGTCAGATATTGAATATCGATTCCTTCAGCCAGGGCATCGGCCGCTTCGTTGGCGCGCGCGGGCATCTCCTGGGAAGACCTGCGATAGACGATGCTCACCTGCGAGACCCCGAGGCGCAACGCCACACGCGCGGCATCGATGGCCACATCGCCGCCGCCGACGACCAGCACCCTGCCCTTGAGTTCCTTCAGTTCGCCCAGGTTGGCGCGGCGCAGCAGATCCACACCGTGAAGCACCCCCTCGGCGTCTTCGCCGGGAATATTGAGTTTCAGGCTCTTATGAGCCCCGATGGCCAGATACACCGCCTTGTAACCCTGGGCGAACAAACCATCGATGGTAACATCACGTCCGAGGGCGGTATCGCACCGCAGATCCACACCCAGTCGGGTAATGGCCCGAATTTCCTTATCCAGCACCGCAGGCGGCAGGCGGTAATCGGGTATGCCCACTCGCAGCATCCCACCAGGTTGGGGCAAGGCTTCAAGAATGGTCACCTGGAAGCCTTCCAGTGCCAGGAAATAGGCAGCAGTCAGACCGGCCGGTCCCCAACCGATGATGGCCACCTTTTCGGAACGTTTTTCAATGGTCGGAATGGGGAGGCTTTCGAGATCCACATGATCCGCGACGAAGCGTTTGAGCGCGCAGATGGACAGCGGCTCGTCCACCTCGCCACGGCGGCATGCGGTTTCACAGGGATGCGGGCAGATCCGCCCGATAACCCCCGGAAGTGGCAGGTTGCGCAGGATCACTTCCATGGCTTCAGGGTATCTGCCTTCAGCGATCAGCGCAATGTAAGCGTCGGCATTCACTTCGTTGGGACAGGCCACTCGGCACGGGGAAGTACCGGTTTTTTCGATGGCAAACGCCCCCGGACCGCCTGGGCGTACCGCCGGTAGGCAGCACGGCGCTCACTCATGGCCATGTCGTATTCGTTCTTGCGTACCACCGGGCAGACTTGGGCACATTCCCCGCAGCCCGTGCATTTGTCCAGATCAATGAAGCGCGGCTGCTGTGACAGTTTCACCCGGAAATTCCCGGGTGCCCCGCTCACTTCCTGAACGTCCGTCAACGTCAACAACTCAATATTTAGATGCCGGCCGACCTCGACCAGTTTTGGCGAGATAATTCACATCGCGCAGTCATTGGTGGGAAAGGTCTTATCCAACTGCGCCATCACTCCACCAATGGACGGCTCCTTTTCGACGAGATAGACGTAGTATCCAGAATCCGCCAGGTCGAGAGCTGCCTGCATGCCCGCAATGCCGCCGCCAACCACCATCACTGAACCCGTAACCGCCGTCGAATCAATTTTTCCCATTTCCATAGACAATCACCCCGCTCGCGTTTCCTCGTTTGACGAACACTCAACCTCAGCTTGTAACATAGTGATACAAGTCGGTTTATACTGGAAGGAAAGAGGAGTGTCAAGGCGTGACGGGTACAATGTCTGACGGGTGTGATAACAGAAACTATTCGAGACTGCTCCCTATACTCCTCGATAGTAGTTGCAATGTGTACGCTAAGGCGTACAATAAAAGAGGAGTTTGATAAGTCTCGATATGGAGGTGAAAGGTATGCAGGAAACAAACGTGGTGGAGCTGAGAAAAAACATCAAGCACTACTTTGATGCCGTTGAAAGCGGTGAAGTGGTGCGCGTTTACCGCAAAGGCAAGCCCATTGCCGAGATCCTGCCGCTGACCAAGCGGGAGGCTTCATGGAAGCGAGAAGTGCCGCGTCTGACCGTTCCGGGCCTGTCGCTCAGTCGGGAAATCCTGAAAGACCGTGCGGAATCTGACGCATGAGAGTCTTCTTTGATACCTCCGCTTTCGTCAAAAGGTACATCGAAGAACCCGGCACGGACAAGGTCATCGAGATCTGCAGACAGGCTGACGATCTGGTTCTCAGTGTCATTTGCCTTGCCCGAAATGATTTCCACGCTCAACCGGCTCGTTCGCGAAGGCAAGCTGCCCGCCGACGATTACCAGGCTACTCGGGATCTCATTTTCAAGGAAATCGAGGACGCCGAGATCTGCTACGTCACGCCGGAAGTTGTCACTCAAACGATAAGGTGCCTTGAAAACAACCTGCTGCGTGCCATGGATGCCCTGCATCTCGGCTGCGCCCTCGTCGTGGAACCCGACCTGTTTGTGTCTTCGGATCGGCGGCAGATTGAAGCCGCCGATAAAGGGGGGCTGACGACCGTGGAGGTTTGAATTCAATGGCGTGCCGTCCACTCACGATGGTTGGAGATGCGGCGAGGAACAGAGACTTGTGGCAATAGGAGGTGACCTGGATGCCCCAGATATTCGACAATATCGAGAAGCATCTATTGACCGCCTTGTCTGCGGCGATGGGATTGTCGGAGCGGGCGGACTTTTGCGTCGGCTACTTCAACCTGCGAGGCTGGCGGCAGGTTGACTCGCTCGTCGAGCAATGGGCCGGCGGCGACGGCCACTGCTGCAGGCTTCTCGTCGGGATGCAGCAGATGCCCCAGGATCAGCTTCGATCGGCCATGAGTCTTCTGAAGGTCGAGGACCAGATAGACCAGGCAACGGCCATCATTCTGAAGCGAAGGCTCGCGCAGGAATTCCGCGACCAGCTCATGGTCGGTCTTCCCACCAATGAAGATGAAGCGGGACTTCGCCGACTGGCCGCCCAGATCACTGCCGGAAAGCTCGTGGTCAAGCTGTTTCTCCGCCATCCGCTCCACGCCAAGCTGTATCTGCTTTTCCGCCAAGACCCTCTCAACCCCAAGATCGGCTACCTGGGCAGCAGCAACCTCACGCTTGCCGGGCTGTCGAAGCAGGGAGAGCTCAACGTGGATGTGCTCGACCACGACGCCTGCGACAAGCTGGCCAGGTGGTTCGAGGACCGCTGGAACGACCGGTTTTGCATCGACATCTCCAAAGAACTGGTCGAGATCATCAACAAAAGCTGGGCGCGCCCGGAACCGATTCCGCCCTATCACATCTACGTCAAGATGGCCTATCACCTGTCCCAGGAGGCCAGAGCCGGTCTGACCGAGTTTCGCATCCCCAGCGACTTCGGCAACAAGCTGTTCGAATTCCAGATCGCCGCCGTCAAGATCGCCGCCCACCACCTCAACAAGCGTGGCGGCGTGGTGATCGGCGATGTGGTCGGTCTCGGCAAGACGCTCATGGCCACGGCGCTTGCGCGCATTTTCGAGGATGACCACGGCGTCGAGACACTCATCATCTGCCCCAAGAACCTGGTCAAGATGTGGGAAGATTACCGGCAGCAGTACCGTTTGCGAGCCAAGGTGCTTATCCATCACCCGAGCGCAGCGCGAGCTCCCCGACCTGCGACGCTTCCGGCTGGTGCTCATCGACGAAAGCCACAACCTTCGCAACCGCGAGGGCAGTCGCTATCGGGCCATTGCCGAATACATCAGCGCCAACGACAGCCGCGTCATCCTGCTGTCAGCCACGCCGTACAACAAGACCTATCTCGACCTGTCCAACCAGCTTCGGCTGTTCATCGACGAGCAGAAGGACATCGGCATCCGGCCGGAGAAGCTCCTGCGGGAGCTGGGCGAAACGAGTTCATCCGGCGTCATCAGATGCCCGGTCCGTTCGCTGGCGGCATTCGAGAAGAGCGACACACGCCGACGATTGGCGCGACCTGATGCGGCTTTATCTGGTTCGCCGCACCCGGAGCTTCATTCAGGAGAACTACGCGACATACGATCCCGCGCGGAAGCGGAAATACCTGGAGTTCGCCGACGGCACGCGGTCGTATTTTCCGGACCGGGTTCCCAGGACGGTGAAGTTCAAGATCAGCGAGAAGGACCCGAACGATCAGTATGCGCGCCTCTTCGCCGACGATGTGGTGCGTACGGTCAACGACCTGACGTTGCCTCGCTATGGTCTGGGCAATTACCAGAAGCCGTCGCCCCACAAGCCGCCCACCCCGGACGAGGCCCGGGTGCTGGCCGATCTGTCCCGCGCCGGCACGCGCCTCAAGGGATTCTGCCGCACCAACCTCTTCAAGCGACTGGAGAGCAGCGGCCACGCCTTCATCCTGTCCGTGGAACGTCACATCCTGAGGAACTTCATCTTCCTGCACGCCATCGAGAAGGGGTTGCCCCTGCCCATCGGCACCCAGGACATGGGCCTGCTCGACACCTGGGCCAATGACCAGGACAGCGACCTGTGGGAACCGGCCGCCGACAATGATGACACCGGCGCCGCCGCCGATCCCGGCCAGGGCCTGAGGCAGGCCCTGACCGAGGAGGATTTCCGAGCGCGGGCGGCCGAGGTGTACAACACCTACTCCGCCCAATTCCGGCGCCGCTTCAAATGGCTGCGGCCGGAGCTGTTCGACGATGACGCTGGCCAAGGACCTGGCGCGGGACGCGAAGGCGCTCATGGCGGTGCTCCAGCGTACGGGAGCGTGGGATGCCGGCAGGGACACCAAGCTCCAGGCCCTGCTGGCCCTTATCACCAAGCAGCATCCCAAGGACAAGGTGCTGGTCTTTTCCCAATTCGCGGACACAGTCGACTACCTTGAGCAGCAATTGAAGGCTCGCCAGCGTGTCGGCTCTTGCCGGCGTCACGGGCAACACCGAAGACCCGACGAACATTGCCTACCGGTTCAGCCCGGTGAGCAACGACAAGCGCAAGCAGGTGAAGCCGGACGATGAGCTGCGCGTCGTGCTTGCCACGGACGTCCTCAGCGAAGGTCAGAACCTCCAGGACTGCGCCGTCATCGTCAACTACGATCTGCCCTGGGCCATCATCCGCCTGATCCAGCGCGCCGGTCGTGTGGACCGCATCGGCCAGCAGTCCGACACCATCCTCTGCTACTCGTTTCTGCCCGCCGATGGCGTGGAGCGGATCATCCGTCTTCGCTCCCGGGTGCGCCAGCGCCTGCAGCGAGAACGCCGAAGTGGTCGGCGCCGACGAGACCTTCTTCGAAGATCAGGATGACGACCAGGCCGTGCGCGACCTCTTCACCGAAAAGGCCGGCATCCTCGACGGTGAGGAAGACACCGAGGTGGACCTCGCCTCCTACGCCTACCAGATCTGGAAGAACGCCATCGACAAGAACCCTGAGCTGGAAAAGATCATCCCGGCGATGCCCAACGTGGTCTATTCCACGAAACAGCACAAGGAGGCCGTCGACCAGCCCGAGGGGGCGCTCGTGTATCTGCGAACCGCCGAGGGGAGCGACGCCCTGGCCTGGATCGACAAGGACGGCAATAGCGTCACGGAATCGCAGTTCGCCATCCTGAAGGCCGCCGAGTGTACGCCCGACACTCCGGCGCTGCCGCGCCACGATACCCACCATGAAATGGTCGCCAAGGGGGTGAAGCTCATCGTCGAGACGGAAAAGTCCGTGGGCGGCCAACTCGGCCGGCCCTCCGGCGCCCGCTTCCGCACCTACGAACGTCTCAAGGCCTATGCCGAGGCCGTCAAGGGACACGCTCTTCGCCGATCCGGAGCTGCTGCAGGGCCATCGAGGAGATCTACCGGTATCCCCTGCTCCAGTCAGCCACCGACACGCTCAACCGGCAACTCAAGAGCGGCATCTCCGACCAGGACCTGGCCGAACTGGTGATCTCGCTGCGCCAGGACGTCCGCCTGTGCCGCGTGACCGAAGACATGGAAACGACCGAACCGCAGGTGATCTGCTCCATGGGCCTGCGTAAGCCGGATGAAGGAGTCGGCTCGTGAAGATCGATGTCGCCGCAGTACGAAAGTGCCTCAAGTCCTTCGACTTCCAAACGCTCTTCCGCGAGCACCTGGGCTGGGACAATCACCAGGCCCGGCTCGACATCCCTGTCGACGGCGACACCGTTTGCCTGACCGCCGTGGCTCAGAAGCGCGGCTTCGTCGCCTTTCGTCTGTCCCGATCGATTCCCGACCGGCCCACGCGCCTAAAGATCGACCACCAGGTCACCAAGTCCGTGCGCGAGCATTTTGTCATCTACGCCGATCAGGCCAGCGGGCCGACAGGTCTGGCACTGGGTCCGCCGCGAGCCGGGCAAGCCCCTGGCCAGCCGCGACCATCGCTTCGACACCTCCCAGTCCGGCGACCCGCTCATCCAGCGGCTGGATCAGATCGCCGTCAGTCTGGAGGAGGAAGAGGACATCACGGTCGTGGATGTCGCCGGCCGGGCCAGGGCCGCCTTCGACGTGGACAAGATCACCAAGAAGTTCTACGACCGCTTCAAGGCCGAGCACGCGGCCTTCCTCAAGCTCATCAAGGGCATCAAGGCCGACGCCGACCTTGCAGTGGTACACCTCGCTGATGCTCAACCGCCTGATGTTCGTGTACTTCATCCAGAAGAAGGGCTTCCTCGACGGCGACACCGACTACCTGCGCAACCGCCTGGCGATGGTCCGACAGGTCCGGGGCAAGGACAAGTTCCAGACCTTCTACCGCTATTTCCTGCTCCGCCTGTTCCACGACGGTCTGGGCAAGTCGCCCGACGAGCGCAAACTCGACCCGGCCATGGAGAAGCTCCTCGGCAAGGTGCCCTTTCTCAATGGCGGGTTCTTCGAAGTCCACCAACTCGAAGAGCAAAACCCGGACATCGACATCCCGGACAAGGCCTTCGAGAAGCTCTTTGACTTCTTCGACCAGTACCGCTGGCACCTGGACGAGCGGCCGCTGCGCGCCGACAACGAAATCAACCCCGATGTGGTCGGCTACATCTTCGAGAAATACATCAACCAGAAGCAGATGGGGGCCTACTACACCAAGGAAGACATCACCGAGTACATCAGCAAGAACACCATCATCCCGTTTCTCTTCGACGCCGCCGAGAAGAAATGCCCCATCGCCTTCAAACCCGACAGCTTCCTCTGGAGGCTGCTCCGCGACGATCCGGACCGCTACATCTATCCGGCCGTCAGACACGGCGTGATCTGCGACGACGGCTCCATTGTCCCCGAAAGCGAACTGCCCGATTTCGTTCGGACCGGCATGCACGACCCCAAGGCGCGCATGCACGACAAGCGTTACAACCTTCAGCAGGCCCCGGCCGGCGACCCTCTCCGTCTGGTCACCGAAACCTGGCGCGAATACGTCTATCGCCGCACCCGCTGCCTGGAAATCCGCGAAAAGCTCAAAAAGGGCGAGGTCCACCAGATCAACGACCTCATCACCCTGAACCTGGACATCTGGCAGTTCGCCCGCGATGCCATCGTCACCAGCGAAGGTCCGGAACTGCTCCGCGCTTTCTGGCAGGCCATCGAGAAGGTCACCGTGCTCGACCCCACCTGCGGTTCCGGCGCGTTCCTCTTCGCCGCTTTGCGCATCCTCGAAACCCTTTACAGCGACTGCCTGGAGCGCATGGAGCGCTTCGTCGAAGACCTCGCGGGCAAGCCCCACCATCCCGAGCAGTTCAGCGACTTCAAGAAGGTCCTGGCCCAGATCGCCAAGCACCCCAGCGAACGCTACTTCATCCTCAAGTCCATCATCATCAACAACCTTTTCGGCGTGGACATCATGGAGGAGGCGGTGGAAATCTGCAAACTGCGCCTCTTTCTCAAGCTCGTGGCCCAGGTCGAGACGGTGGAGCAGATCGAGCCCCTGCCCGACATGGACTTCAACATCCGCGCCGGCAACACGCTGGTGGGCTATGCCACGGCGGATCAGGCCCGCAAGGCGTTCACGCAGGACACCGGCGGTCAAATGAGGGCTATGGACGCTAACAGGATGGCAGCCTACCGGCGTTTCGAAGAGGATGTCCTGATCGTCGAGAAGGCCTTCCGGCAGTTCCGAGCCCAGCAGACCACCCATGGCGGCAAGGTGACGCGCGAAGACAAGCAGGAACTGCGCCGCCGCTTGGCAGAATCTCGACGCCGCAACTGGACCGCTACCTGGCCGCTGAATACGGCATCGCGGCATTCAAAATACAAGTCCAAGACCGCCTACGAAGAAGCCTTTGCCCAGTGGAAGGCCAGCCACCAGCCGTTTCACTGGTTCGTGGAGTTCTACGGTATCATGCACGGTGGCGGGTTCGATGTGATCATCGGGAATCCGCCGTATGTGGAATACCGGATGCGGTACGTATGCCCTGCCACGGCCATTACGCATCTGTGTCAGTTGATAACCTTTATGGCTTCTGCATGGAAAGGTCTTGTCGTTTGCTCCGAGGTTCCGGCTGGTTTGGAATGATTGTACCCACTGGCGTTCTAGGGCTGGATGAAACGCTGGCGATCCGTGAAGGCTCCTAAAACGATTCGCGTGGTGCAGCACCTACGATCGACCACGAACTCTTCGATGGCGTTGACCAGCGTTCGCATTTATTGGTCATCAGGGACAAAAGATATTCCGCGATTGGACCACAGCTATCAGCATTGGAATGCTGATGAGCGTCCTGCCTATTCCCGCAAGTCCAATACACCCGATCCCTCAACCATGAGCGCGTAAAGATCCCCACCCAAAGGGTGGGGCTTTGAAATCACCCCCCATAGGGGGGACGAGGCCATGCCCCAAAGGGGGCTGGCCTAAGTCGCGCCGCTTCAGGAGGGATCACATCTTTATGGTTAACTGTTCTTCCTGGCTCTCTCGTTTTTCTTGATACTTGACATACTTGCGGATCATGTCCGCATCCATACCGACTGTGTCCACACAGTAGCCCTTGGCCCAGAAATGATTCCCCCAATAAGGCTTCTTGCGCAACTGGTGGAACTGCTTGAATAACTTGATCGATGTTTGGCCTTTCACGCGACCCATCAGATCCGATATTGCGACCTTGGGCGGAATCATCACGATGAGGTGCACATGATCTCTCTGCACGTTCAACTCGCACCACCTCACACCCGGCATAACCACATATCGCGTGAATCCCGACATGGGCTACCTCCCGGACTGGACCCGTGAGCACCCGATAGCGATATTTCGGAACCCACACGATGTGGTACTGACAGTGCCAAATGGTATGTGATAACTTTCGAAACCTGCTCACTGCTATCTCCTCCCCCTCGCTGTTGCGGCAACAACTCGAGGTCGGAAAGCAGCTGGGTGGGCCTTCGGCCAAGCCCATTCGGGACCGGCATAGCCAGTCCACATCACCACGCGCACAGCGCGTGGGTTTCTATTTCCATCTAAAGCGCATTCCGCAGACTGGGAGTCCGGTGGCCGCGAACATTTTGTATAAACTTGAAATGAAACGTCAGAAGTCAGCGATCCACTATTATGCGTCAGGAAACATGCACGACACGTCGAGCCCACGCAATACTCGATGGACTTTGATCAATATTTTAAAAGTCCAACTCGGACGCGATCAGTTCATCTTTCCGTGACATCTATTTTGCTGACAAGCATCACGATTACCCCATCGACCTCACCACCTTCAACAACCACAATACGGGGACGCCTAGCCCAGTTGTCCGCGCAGCTTGGCCAAGTGCTTCGAGGGAAACATTTCTCGTGGCGCAAGAGCGGGCTTCTTATTGATTCGATTGACTCAAACCCTGCAAGCCCATCCTCGACGAGATCGACCGGGTGCTTGCGAAGCACTACGGCTTCACCGACGAAGAGCTCGATTTCATCATCAACTACGACATCAAGTACCGCATGGGCCGCGATGGCGGCGATGAGGATGAGGTATGAGACGATGAAGCTTGTTCATCTCGCCGTTCACAACTTCCGCGGCATTCATGACGGCCTCCTGAACGTGTTTGGATACAATCTGCTGGTAGGCCCCAACAACGCCGGGAAAAGTAGCGTCATCGATGCGATCCGGGCTTTTTACGAAAAGGACGGCTTCAAGTTCAAGCAGGAACGCGACTTCCCCTTCATCAAGGCTGCCGATGAAGAATCCTGGGTCGAGTTGACCTTTCGCCTCACGGAAACCGAGGACTCTTCACTCGCGGACGACTACAGGAACCACGACAAGCTTCTCAGGGTGCGGAAATACTTCAAGGCCGGAGACAAGAACCGCGACGGCTTCATCTTTGGCTACAAGAAGGATGGGAGCCTTTCCACCGAATCATTTTACGGTGCAAAAAACGTTCAGAGCGGGAAGTTCGGCGACATTGTATTCATCCCAGCCGTGAGCAAGGTGGACGAACACACAAAGTTGACCGGGCCATCGGCTCTGCGTGACCTGCTGACGAGCGTAATGGAGGCGGTCATCGGATCGAGCCCGTCTTATGAGACAGTTCTCGAAAGATTTTGATGCCTTTGCCCAAGGGATCAAGACAGAAAAGACCGGCGACGGGAGGTCCTTGGCGGGTCTTGAGGAGGAGTTGAGCAGTCTTCTGGAATCCTGGGGCACCGGCTTTCAGCTCGACATGAAGTCGCCTTCCACCGCCGAGATCATCAAATCCCTGCTCTCATACCAGTGCGTGGACAAAGCTCATGGCAAGGCCCTCGCGGCAGACCAATTCGGGTCTGGCTTTCAACGCCATTTCATTTACTCCCTGATCCAGATCGGGGCGAAATACGTCGGAAAGAAGCCTTCGAAGAAGACGAAGGACTTCACCCCATCTTTGACGCTGATTCTGTTCGAAGAACCGGAGGCGTTTCTTCATCCGCCACAGCAGGAAATCCTTGCGCACAGCCTGATGACTCTGGGCGACGCTCCTGACCAGCAGGTCCTGTGCTCGACGCATTCATCTCATTTCGTCAGTCGCAACTCAACGTCTATTCCCTCAATTGCGCGGCTCAAACGCACAGACGGGCGTGTAACCGTATGCCAGATCGACCCTAAGGCTTGGGATGAAATCGTCGACGCAAACCAGACGATCAACAAGATCGCGGCAAAGTGGCCAAAGCTGAGGTCGAGGCTCGAATCCGACGACCTGAAGCCTGAAATGGAGGCCGTAAAATACTTCTTGTGGCTTAATCCAGACCGTTGCGGCATGTTCTTTGCCAACCACGTGCTGATCGTCGAAGGTCCCAGTGAGCAGGCATTCATTAACAAGCTGATCGGCGAGGGTGTCATTAAACGGCCTGCCGGACGGCCTTTATGTGCTTGATTCCATCGGCAAGTTCAACATCCACCGCTTCATGAATCTTCTCTCTCACTTGGGAATCCCGCATGCGGTGTTTCACGACGATGACAACGGAAAAGACGAACATTGGGATGTCAATCAGCTAATCCAGGATTCGAAGCACACTGACCTGACAACCACTGTATGCGCTATTCCGGGAGACCTGGAGTGCCTTCTCGCCATCCCCAAACCCAAGTCAGACCATCGCAAGCCGCAGCACTTGCTGTTTTTGCATGAAACTGGCCAGATCGCGGCAGACAAGGTCCAGGCGTTCTGCGCTCTTGTGGAAGGCTGCCTGCCACGATGCAAGGAATCGCCTGACCAGACGGCGGAGGCCACGACCACGACCTAGAGATGATTGAGAACACTCAATCTTCATGCTTAAACTCCTGAGGATATGCACTTGTGGATCGAGGCCAAGATGGACAGGGTCAACGTTGGCAGGGAGAAGTATGAATGGGTCTAGGAAGAATCTCTCGTTTGATTGATACGCTTCGGAGGCATGGACTGAGCCGGTAAGATCGACGAGAACTATGGCGATACCGTCAGCGTTGTCTGATCTATCCCCAGATTGAGGAGACAGTGACTCCACAATGCGTGAAATCGGTACTTGGTGTTCGAGATGGGGATGATGGAGCCCGAAGTGGGTTCCCCCAAAATAAGAAACCGCTGATTTGCCAGGCGGGCTCAGCGGAAGCCTTTGCAGGTTCTCCTGCCACTGGCAGGGAACAATCCTATTATTGCAGGAGTTCGGCAAAGAGCAAGGCTAATGTGACTGAATCAATTCTGAGGCAGTTGCCCCCGTGCTGACCGAGCATCGTAGCGAGTTCCGGGACACAACCTTTCAATTGGCCGACCACAAACCTTTCATTTGGTCGAACATTCAGCTTTCGAATGGATGACACGAGTGAGCAAATACACCATCTGCAGGCACCTTGAATGACGGACAATTCTGGAAATGCTGTCTCGAACGCGTTGGCCCCGCTTTTGGCGGGGAGGCTAACCCGCTCTCCTGTGGCTCGGCACTGCACCTTCATTGGAGAAGCATTGGACTCCATCATGAACTACGACATCGAGTACCGTCCGGTCAACGATGGCAGCGGCGAGGAGGAATGAGGAAATCGGCCATGACGGCTAAGCCTAAAACCTTTGATTTCGGTACGTTGGTCGCCGCCATTCGGGAAGTGGACGCGCACTTGGCGGCCCAAGCCGGGCGGGCGGTGAATATCAGCCTGACGCTGCGCAATTGGCTGATCGGCTGCTACATCCGCGAATACGAACAGAATGGGGCCGACCGGGCGCAGTACGGTGAGACTCTGCTGGGAGTGCTTTCTCAGCAGCTCACGCAAGCCGGCCTTGATGGTATGGCGGCACGCTCTTTGAGGCTGTACCGGCAGTTCTACCTGGTCTACCCGGAGATTTGGCAGGCGGTGTCTGCCAAATCTGCCTTCGGTCTGCTGGCCGGGGCAATTTGGCAATCAGTGCCTGCCAAATCCAGAACCGAAGAGACACCTGGAAAAGTGCGGACAGCGTCCGCCCAATTGCAGGTTTCGCCCGAACGTTTGGTTAACTCTCTATCATTCAGCCATTTCGCGGAGTTGATGGTCATAGAGGATGCCTTGAAGCGCACCTTCTACGAAATCGAGTGCATGCGCGGCAACTGGTCCGTCCGCGAACTCAAACGGCAGATCGGAAGCCTCTATTACGAGCGGTCGGGTCTGTCCCGAGAACAAGCAAAAACTGGCCGAATTGGTGCAGTCCGGTGCGGAGCACCGCGAACCCAGGCTCGCCATTCGCGACCCATACATTTTCGAGTTTCTCGGCATCAAATCCAGGGAAGTCATGGGCGAGTCCGACCTGGAAGACGCCCTGCTCGACAAGCTGCAGGACTTTCTTATGGAACTGGGCCACGGTTTCTGTTTCGAGGGGCGGCAGAAGCGGATACTCATCGGGGATACCCATGGATTCGTGGACCTGGTCTTCTACCACCGCATCCTGAAATGCCATGTGCTGGTCGAACTGAAGGTGGACCAATTCCGGCACGAACATCTCGGCCAGCTCAACACCTATGTCACCTGGTATCAGAGAAACATGATGAGCGAAGGCGACCAGCCGCCGGTGGGCATCCTGCTTTGCACGCGGAAGGATCATGTCCTGGTGGAGTATGCTTTGGCCGGCTTGGACAATAAGTTGTTCGTTTCCAGGTATCAACTCGAGCTCCCCGACAAGCACCGGCTACAGGCATTCATCGAGGACCAGCTTCGGGACCAGTATAGTCACGGGTGGGGAACGGGAGACAGGTAATGAGTGAAGCCAACGCGTTATCCGTGATTCAACGCGGCGAAGTGGACAAGGGCCTGGAAGGCAGGTCGATCCGCGTACTGGGTATTGACCTGGGGACGACGAACTCCACGATATCGGAGGCCGTCTGGGAGGTCGGCATGGCCGCACCGCCGCGGGTAAAATGTCTGGAAGTCGGCCAGCCGACGCTGGAGGGAGAGTACACTCACGTGCTGTTGCCGTCGGTGGTGGCGATCCACGGCGGGAAAGTGATTGTCGGCGAGGGGGCCAAGCGGCTGCGGGCGCGGGCGTCGGAGCTGGGCCTAAAACAAGGCCAGGACCTTTTCTACGAATGCAAGAACGACATCGGCAACCGGCGCACATACCACCGCGCTCCCACCGGCTTCCGATCGGCAGCGGAGATTGGCGGCAAGGTGCTCGACTTTCTGCACCGGGCGGCGATGGAAGGCGACGCCCCGAAGGCGGACCGGGTGGTGGTGACCGTCCCGGCGTCATTTCAGGCCGCCCAGCGGCAAGACACCTTGCGCGCCGCCGAGTTGGCAGGCCTTGAGCTCGTCGGCGGCGACCTGCTGGATGAACCAGTGGCGGCGTTCCTTGACTACCTGATCACCCACGGTCAGGAACTGGCCTCCCTGTTTGACCAACCTCGAAGGCTGGTGGTGTTTGATTTCGGTGGCGGCACCTGTGATGTAGCAGTGTTTCGCCTGCAGCGAGCTGCCGATCGGTCAGGCCCGCTAAATGTCGAGCCGCTGGCGGTTTCGCGCTACCACCGACTGGGCGGCGGCGACATTGACACGGCCATCGTGCACGAGGTGCTGATTCCGCAGCTCTGCCAGCAAAACGACATCAAACCAACGGACCTGACATACGAAGACAAGAAGATCCGGATCGAGCCGGCGCTCCTCGGGCTTGCGGAAATGCTTAAAGAGGGGCTGTGCATGGAGATTCGGCGGCTGACAAGCTTCGGCAAGTACGCCGACACCGATAAGGACCAGGTGGTGAAGACGCAGCCTGGTGTGCATCACTGCCGGCTGGGCGAACGGGTGCTCAAGCTTGCTTCGCCGAAGCTGACGGCGGCTCAATTCGAGGAATTGCTCAAGCAGTTCCTTGACCAGGACCTGCTCTTTGCGCGCGAGACCGAATACCGGATGACCTGCTCGATTTTTGCCCCGCTGCAGGATGCGCTTGACCGCGCAGGTTTGGAGCCGGATGCGGTTGACTTTTGTCTGCCCGTAGGGGGCAGCAGCTTGATTCCCCAGGTGTCCGACGCGCTCAAGTCTTTTTTTGCCAAGGGGCAGGTGCTGACGTACCCCGATCGGGACTCGGTCAAGACGTGTGTGTCCCGGGGGGCGGCTTACCACGCTCTGACGTTGGCGGCCTTCGGCAAACCGTTGGTACAGCCGGTCTGCCACGACGAGATCGCGATCCGCACGACGTCCGGGTTCATCCGCCTGATCCCCAAGGGAGCCAAATTGCCCTTCCCTGGCGATGGCTCGTTTGCGCGCTCATACGAACTGGCGGTGCCGCGAACGGTGATCATGGAGAACTGTGAGCTTCGCGTGGAGGTGGTGGCCGCAAGCGATGAGCGGCAACTCTTGGCCAAGGTGTGGTCCATTCCCGGGCCGGTAAATCAGGGGACGCCGATCTGTCTGGAATATCGATTCGATGAGAATCAGGTTCTGCACCTGCGGGCGCGGCTGAAGGACGCTGATGAGGGCGAGTCTTTCCTGGCGTCGGCGGAGAATCCCCTGACCAATGTGGTCAATCCTCAACCCAAGCGACTTCAAGTCGAGGAGATGGAGGAGGAACTGCGCACTGGCCGGGTGCCCAAAGGTGAAATCCCGGATAAAGTGGCAACCATTGCCGAACTGTACGCCGAACTTGGCCAGCGCGAGAAAGCCATCGACTTTCTGAAGCGGGCAATTCGCGCTAAAAATCTTCCCGACGTGACTCTGTTGAACCGCCTGGCAGGATACTACGGGATGGTGGGCGATTGGGAACGGGAAGAGAAGGTCTACCGCGAGGCGGCAAGCGTATCCCCATGGAGCGGCACGTGGTTCAACCTGTCGCTGGCGCTCAAGCGCCGCGGTCAACTGGCGGAAGCCGCCGAGGCGGTGGCGCAGGCGATCAAGCTGGAGCGCAGATCTCCTTACCTGGTGCAGGCGGCCCTCATCGCCGAGTCACAAGGAGACCCAGCCCGGAGCAGTAAGCTGCTTTCGGAGGCGATGGCCTCTTTTGGCCCGGTGCGCAGCCTGGATGATTGGGAACTGGGTTGGTTCGTTACGGCTGCGCGAACCATTGGGGATGAGGCGAAATTGTCGGCAGCGCGTGCCGAACAACGCCGGCGCGGCCAAGGTTCCGGAACACCTGTGGATGTGGATGGAGAGCTGCCCATCATGACGAGCGGCTTGATGAGACCCATACAATGAGCACATGGCTTATTCCAAGAATGGAGTTGACACCGGAGCAGCTCCGCGCAATTGAATTGGACCCCCACGAGAATCGCGTGATCCTGGGTGGGCCGGGTTCCGGCAAGACCCAGATTCTGCTGCATCGCGGGCACTATCTCCGGGAACAATTCGGCGTTGCACCCGATCGATTTCGCATCTTCGTCTACACCAACGCCCTCCGGGCCTATATCCAGTCGGCGCTGGCATTGCTGAACCTACCCGATGACATTGTCTTGACGCTGGACAGTTGGTGCATGGCGTTCTTCCGGGAGAAGATCGGCGGGCGAACTCCATGGAACAGCACGGTGAAGAGCCCTGATTTCGACGCCATCCGCAAGGCGGTGTTGAAGAAGCTGTTGGCCGGCGGCAGGAAGCTGTACGACTTCGTACTTGTCGATGAGGGGCAGGATCTCAATGCTGAGGCGTACCAGCTTCTGTCGGCAATGTCCAATCACATCACCGTATGTGCCGACCACAAACAGCAGATATACGACCATGGCTCGCAGATTGCCTCGATTCTGCAATGGCTGGGCGTGCGCCGGGGAAACGTGAAGCTGCTCGAAACGTACCGCTGTTGCCCCTACATTGCGCAATTGGCATCACATCTCATCGACGACGCGATTGAACGCGAGGCTTACATCCGCCAGGTTCGCACCAGTCAGACCGAGCGGGAAACGCCGATACTCATCCATGCCCGAGACGCTCAGGATGAGAAGGAGCAATTGATTGATCTTGTGCGAACGCGTCTTACGAAAGGCGAGCGCGTGGCTGTGCTCTTTCCACAGCAGAGACATGCTTTTGGCTATGCGACTGCGCTGAAAGAAGCGGGGATTGAGGTCGAAAACCCCAAGGAGCTGGATTTCACTTCGGACAGGCCGAAGCTGATGCCTTACCACAGCGCGAAGGGACTCACCTTTGACACGGTGCTGCTACCGCGGCTGGTTGCATCTGCGTTTGGGAGGATGAGTCCTCAGAGGATCGTCCGCATCCTGTTCGTGGGGATCACACGGGCCACGAAATGGGTCTGCTTGATGACAACCGGCAGTGACAAGTTCGAGCCCCTGGCTCGCCTCGTCCCAGGTGCAACGCAGGGCTGCCTTACCATCCGTCAGAAAGAAGCGGGTCACCACCCTGTCGCAACTGGAACTCCTGGCGGCGACACGGAAGGCGACATCATGGATCTCCTTTAGGAACTGACATGAGCGCTTCGATGAAAGTCCGGTGGATCAGGCAAGGCGATGCCCATTATCCCACGCCGCTCGTCAAGCGAATGGGCGGGGCAGCCCCTGCAGCCATTGCCGCAGCCGGCGATATGAACATCCTGCGGCGCCCGCGCATCGGCCTGATCTGTTCCATTCAGTGCCCCGGGAGCATCGTCATCAAGACCTTCGACACCATCCGCGCGCTACGTGACGCGGGCGTGACGATGATCGGCGGGTTCCACTCGCCGATGGAGCGGGAGTGTCTGGACATACTGCTGCGAGGCCCCCAGCCGGTGGTTCTCTGCGCGGCCAGGAGCCTGTCCAGACTGCGGATCGGGCAGGAGGCCAGGAAGGCGTTGGCAGAAGGCCGGCTCCTACTGCTCTCCGTGTTCGGTGATGAGGTCCAGCGGACCACTTCCACCCATGCCATTGAGCGCAACGATCTGGTTGCGGCGCTGGCCGACGCTGTCTTCGTGCCGTATGCGGCCCCGGCGGGCAAGACCTGGGCCACCGTGTGCAAAGCCCTTGAGCGCGGCCAAAAGGTATTCGCTCTTGACGATGAGGCCAACACCGATCTTTTTGCATGCGGAGTCAGAGCGTGCCGAAGCAACCATCTCGATGAGATCATCTCTCTGATGGTGAAGAGCTGATGGGTGCTCAGCGCATAAATCTCGCCCTAACGCGCCAGTAAACACGGGCTCAACAGCGTGGGCCACACGGAAAACCATGCAGGTTCCGTGTGGCCTGGGAGGTCTTAGCTCAAACCTTCCTTACCCCTGAAGATGAAGATGTAGTCTTCATTGTTGATGTCAATGACCAGATCCCCGCCTCTGGAGCGTGCATAGGTAACCCAACTGGGACTGTCTCTGCCGCAACACTCGACCACGCTTGGGAAATAGGTCCCGGTCTTGCGCTCAAACCAGCTGAGCAACATAGGGTCCGTACTATAGGTCTTAGCGCGCTCGTAGGCGGCATGTTTTGCCTCCTCAAGAGTCAGCGCTTCTCCCCCGACGTGGAGGTGGATCGCTTTATCAAACATTTCTGCTGTCGGTAGTTCACAGGCACTCATAGTAATCGCCTCCTTCTCAACTCCGGGCGTTGCTGGCTTCGTTGCACGCGTGGGCCTTTCATGCAGTCCATGGCAGTGGTGACGAATTGCGCCCGGAGGATTAGACTCACGAGCAACACAAGGTCAGCACAGGATTCAACGAACTTGTCTCGGAAGAGTCCGCCCTGATTCCGATCCTGGCTGCCATAGTTGCCGGTTCATTCTCCAGTAGGTAGCCCAACGCCCTCATTTTCTCGTTAACAGGCAGGTCTAAATCCACTGCAATCCAGTCGCTTCCGTCTTTCCAGAAGCGCACTCCCTTTCTGGTATCCAGCCCGCGCGCTTCCACAGTTCTGATGTTGCGGGATCGTGCCAGATCAAGGAGCGTTGGGTAGTCAAGGGTACTTGCTTTGGGCTTTCTTTTCTTTCATCACAAACACCGCCTCTCTCATCTACAGTTGAAGGGTGTCATAACTACACCCAGGCATATTATTAATCACTTCATTGAGCCTGCGCCATCGACTCCCGTTTCCCCCGCAGGAAGATGAAACAAGACAACCCACCCCGATGTTCCACCCCCTGCCGGAGTAGCCCTTTGGAATAAGTGCCCGTCTGGATATTCCTCCAGCGGTGTTCACCGGGTATACTGCTTCAAAGGAGATTTGGGGGTTGCAGGCGCTCACACCAGCTCGCCATGGCAGCGACGTCTGGTTGCGCGATGGCATCTCGAAAGCACTCGCTGCATTGGACAAGATGCCAGTTCACACTTCACTGAGGAGCCGGATGACTCATGAACCGATGGACTAGATCAGGATGGAAATTGGGGGTTGTGGCGGCACTTTCCCTTTTTGTGCTGTTGTTGGTTTCGGCAAGTTGTTGCCTCGCTGCAAGCGATCCAGTGGCGCCTCAAACCCAAGTCGCCGCCAAGGACCCGCAGACGGTCAAACCTGATGCCGAGTCTCACTGGAAAATCCTTCACATCATGAGCTATCACTCGCCGTGGGAATGGACCGACGACCAACTGCGCGGCTTCAAAGAGGCGTTTAAGGGTCTGGACGTCGAATACAAGGTTTTCCAGATGGACACCAAGCGTAACAGCTCCGAAGAAATGAAAGAAGAAGGTGGGACTTGAAGCCCGCGACTTGATCGACACCTGGAAACCGGATCTGGTCTACACCACGGATGACAACGCCCAAAAGTACGTTGCTCAGGCATTATCTTAACCACGAGATTCCTTTCGTGTTCAGTGGTGTCAATGATGATCCCAAGGGCTACGGGTTGGTCGGCACCAGCAATCACACCGGCGTGCTGGAACACGAGCACTTCGTTGAAACAATGAAGCTCCTCCAGGAAATGGTGCCGAGAGTCGCCCGCATCGCCGTCATTGTGGACCAAGATCCCACGTGGATCGGGGTCATCCAGCGGATGAAGGAAAAAGCCACGGCAAGTCTACCCGACTGTCAATTTGTCAGTTGGGACGTGATCAGCACTTTCGAGGAATTCAAGACACAAGGTGATGGGCTATCAGAATACGGTGGACGCTCTGGCGTTGTTGGGAATCCACGGCTTTCAAGGACGATCAGGGCACCAATGTGCCATGGCAGGACGTGGTGCGCTGGACGACGGAGAACAGTCAACTCCCCGACTTCTCTTTCTGGAAGGATCGCATCCCCTATGGTACGTTGTGCGCGGTATACGTGTCCGGCTATGACCAGGGACGAGCGGCCGGCCGGATCGCCCACGGCATCCTGGTCGAAGGCAGAAACCCCGCCAGTTACCCGATGGAACCCACCATCAAAGGCGAGCCCATCATCAGCCTGGCCAGAGCCAAGAGGCTCGGCATACGGATCAGCAGCGATCTGCTTCTCACCGCCACGGTTGTCACCGAATTTCAATGGGAGCAATAGATGGCCTCGAGCGTGCGAGCGAAAATCATTCTATTTACCGTGACCATACTGGTCATTGCCATTGTGGCCGTGACCGCCACCAGCAGCTACATTTTCACCAAATTGTACTCCCAGGCCCTCGTGTCTCAAGGCCTCGTTCTAGGCGCATAGTCTCAAGCAGCAGTTGGACCGTTTGTTGCGCCTGGGGATCACCGTCGATGAGCTGGTTGGCTTCGAAAACCAATGTCAGGAAATCGTGAGCAAGAACGATGATTTGCTTCCGCCATGGTTCTCAATCCGGCGGGCCAGGATCCTGTTTCACAGCGACCCCGCACAGCATCTCCTGGTTCTGACCGACCACGAAACCATGGAAGCTCTCCGAGACGGTCGAGAGTACGTGGAAACCTCCCTGAAGGCCGGAGACAGGGACTATGAAATCTTTGTTCCGGTATTCGACAAGATTCCGACTATGTCGCCATGATCCGCGTGAGTTTTCCCGCTCGGCGTGGTGGCCGAGAAGACCCAAACCATCCTTGGGTATTCTCTGATCATCGCCGGTGCCTGTCTGTTACTGGCAGTCACATCGCTGGTCGGGGCGCTCAGCATCTTGGTCAATCGGCCGCTGGCCAGGTTGATAGAGGCCATTGCGGATATCAGGAAAAGCGGCACAGACACGTACCAGCAAGTACAAATCAAATCCAGTGACGAGTTCGGCCAACTTGGTCAGGCTTTCAACAAGATGATCGATGATCTCAATAGAACGCACGGTGAATTGAAGCTGTACGCTCAGGAATTGGAATCCCGGGTCAGAGAACGCACCGCTCAACTGGAAGAGGCCAATGATCAACTACAACACGATATTTTGGAGCGTCGGCGGATCGAGGGCGCCTTGCGGGAGAGCGAGGAGCGTTTGAGGGCGATAACCGATTCGGCCATGGATGCGGTGATTCTGGTGGATGACCAGGGAATCATTTCTTATTGGAACCCAGCGGCTACTTGCATGTTCGGATTCGACCCAGAGGAAGCCCTGGGCCGTGAGGCCCAAACGCTCCTAGTGCCGGAAAAACATCGAGCCTTTCTCCTATCGGTGCTGGCCAAAATGCAGGCCACCGGTCTTGGAGTCGATAGCAGTGTTACCATGGAGGGAACCGCCCTTCGCAAAGGCGGGGAGCGTTTGCCGGTCGAGTTCTCGGTTGCGCCTACCAAGATCAAAGAAGGATGGTATGTCACCGGCATCATCCGCGACATCAGCGAGCGCAAGCGTCTGGAAGGCGAATTGGCCCGTGCCCAGAAGTTTGAATCATTCAGTGTACTTGCGGGCGGCATTGCTCATGATTTCAACAACCTTCTGGGCATCATTCTGGGCAATATTTCCCTGGCGCAGACTTATTCTGATTCAAATCAGCAATCCCACGCGCTGCTGATGGAGGCGGAAAGAGCTTCATTCCAAGCGCGCGACCTGGTCCAGCAGCTGATCGGGGTGTCCTTCGGAGTGTCCATGACCAAACTTACCATGGACCTGACGGAAATGCTCCGCGACACTGTTTTGCACACCTTGACCGGCTCCCAAATCACCTGCAAACTGGTGCTGCCTGAGAACCTGTGGCCGGTGTCCTGTGATCCCACCCTGATTCAGCAGGTGATCACTCAAGTAGTGCGCAATGCCTGTGAAGCATCGCCGCAAGGTGGCCAGATCGAAGTCGAAGCCAGAAACATGGCACTTGACAAAGGCACCATCCCCTCCCTACAAGCGGGCCGTTACCTAAACATTTCCATAACCGACCACGGGCAGGGTATCCCACCCGATTTGCTGCCTCGGATCTTCGACCCATATTTCAGCGGCAAAGAGCGCGGCATCCAGAAAGGCATGGGGCTGGGTCTGGCCATCGTGTACACCATACTTAAGAAACATGAAGGCCATATCCAAGCCCGTTCGGTTCCAGGCCAGGGCGCTACGTTCGATATTTATCTTCCCGCGGTTTCGATATCATCAAGCGACGTGACAGCTGACGCCAGCACATGAGAACGGCGGCAAGGAGAAGGAGAATAGCTAGGGTCTTGACCCGATAGCTGTCCAACAGCTTGGTGACCTCACGTCCCAGCATGGCGCGATTCAGTAAGACGGTCAGCGCGGTATAGGCACCTGCAGCGTACAGCGCTGGTCGGGGACCTGCCCGACCAGCAAGGAATGCTCGGCAGATGAGATAGAGGGCCGGCAGTACCCCCACACAGTGTTGGGTCCAGGTAATGGGTGAGAAGAGTAGAATGAGCAGCGAAATGGCGGCCCATTCCCACACCAGTACCGGATCATCGCGACGCTGAGGGAGGCGGCGAAACCACCACAACACCGGAAGAAGCAGCCCCAGCATGACAACCCGCACTACCCAACCCGCCTGGCTCGGCGTCAAATCCAGCAACTGCAGGTAATATGGACTGGGCGGGCTGTTGGGTCGTGCGGGGTCATCGGAGGTTTCCGGACGGCCCAGGTGGCCATGGGGAAGATGCATCAGGTAGCGCGCCAAAGCAGGACGTAACGCCAGGTTCTCGACCTTCTCCTCCCCCAGGGGGCCGCGGGATGGGTCTGGATCTCCCACTCCCTTGATAACCCCGGCAAACCAAAAATGCATGGCCCGTGCGTAAGAAACAGGCCCCATTACCAACATGGGAGCCATGGTGAACAGCACCGTCGCTACCATGGTGGCGGCCACCATGCGCCACTGGCGCTTGAGAACGAACCAGACCACGAACAGGAGCGGGGTGCATTTCAGTGCCGCAGCCAAACCCAGCAAGAACCCTCCCCAATGCTCCCGGCGTTGCCGCCAGCAATAGAGCCCCAGCCACGAAAGCGCCACCAGCGCGGTATTGACACCCACCTCCTGGAGATCGCGTGCCAGGAACCGGCTGGCCAGAACGACTGCCAGCACCGCGGCCCAGAAGCGACAGTCCGAATCGCATGGCAGATGGTCGCGAACAAGCCGGTTAAGAACCCAGAGCAACACCGCAATAGAAAGGGGCGCCAAAGGGAACACGATCGCTTTGGCCACAAGTGGGCTGACCACGGTTAGAGGCGCGTGAAGCATGGCCCATACCGGCGGATAGACGTAGTTGAGACCGCTGTCGTAGATGAAGGTCCCCGCTACAAAACGCCGCCCGAATTCCCAATGGTTGTAAAAATCATTCGGCTGGATACCCAAGAAGATCCTGACCCACACCGCCAGAAGCCAGATGCTCGCCGCAAGCAACGGAACAATTCGAAGTCTATTCCAGAGGGTGTCGGTCATGGATCAACCATCCTGGGTTGGTAGGACCGCAAAGGCGAATCGGTGGTCGGATTTGTCCGCAAGGGGCAGATTGATCCAGTTCTGTTCACAGTGCCATCGCCTGAGCTGTCGCATTGAGGCTCATTGTTTCCTTTGCGTTTCAAAAAGTGAAACCTGCCTCCGCATACCGATAGCGCTTTACCAGTTTGATGACTTTGTCCGTCGAATCCAGCCCCAGGGCCGTGAGTTTTCGCATCTGGAACTGGAAGATCTGGGCGGCAAAGAAAGCGTCAGCACAGGCGTTATGCCTATAACTGGGTCGCAACCCATAAAAGTTCATCATCGCTTCAAAGCTCAAGTCTTCATCCGTATCTCCCAGTCGATACCTCAGGCCCTTCTCAACCATGGCAACGTCCAGCGCATCCCTCTTGAGCTTGACTCCCAGCTCTCTGAAATAACGCTTTAAGAAGCTATAATCGAAGTCCACTGCATAGCCGATAAGAACACCGTCCAGCAAATTGAGGATTTTGTCAGCAATGTCTCTGAATGAAGGGGCATCTGCCAGATTATCCTTACTGATGCCATGGTATTTCATAGAGTCAAATCGGTACTTATCAGGCCTGACTAGAGTATAATAAAAATCACGCACCAAAATTCTCGATTTCTCTATTGGTACACAAGCGAATGCAATAATCTCATCATTCGGCATATTAAGACCTGTAGTCTCAATATCAATTGAACAAAATCTGGAATCATCGAATCTTCTATGCATATGCTCGTAATCTACAGCTGGCTATATATAACAACTCGTTTGACATCGTATCTTTTTATCAGAAACTTTTGAAATGATGACACAATCTTCAGGGACTCCTTCAACAACAGCAAATCCACTTTCGAAAGGTCTCGAGCGCTGATTCTGTTGTTGGCTTCTGACTCAGCCATGACCGCGCGGGCATGGCGCCGGAGCCTTAGGTCCTGGATGAACCCGTAAGATTCGATCAGTTCATGGCACATCGCATCGCTGAGAATGCCTTGGTCCCGTAATGCTTCCAGCCTTTCGCGAGTATTGGTTGTTTCGAAGAGCCCGTTGTCTATCGCCAACACCCTGGTGCCGTTCACGATCGGATAGATTCCGTAATTCTTCAAATCCAAACCTTTATGGAGGCCCACGATACCAAACATGCCCAGGGGAGGTTCAAGGTCAATGGCGTCCTGGGCCAGGAGTCTCACCGCTTCTGGTGTTACCATGGTCTTGATATGTGCCGTCAGTTGGGCATGCAAGGCGGAATTACCCCAAACCGGACGCATATCCAGGAACACCGAAAGGTATCGAATGTGATCCGGGATCGGGTCCGAGAACCATTGCCTGAAGTAGTCCACCCATACCGAAAGGACCTGATTCCATTTCTTGTTGGAAGCCATGTAGTCGCCGGGACATAGGGGAAGACCGATCTTTTCCAGCGATTCATTGACCACGCCGGCCCAAGATTGCTGCTCACTTCCACCACGAATCAGGGCATTGTCCTGGTCGGTGGCGATGATCTCCTCTCTTCTCCCGGAACTGCCCATATGAATCCAGGCGAACTCATTTCCTCCAGCGCCGCCAGCTAGAATCTCGATGGCCTTGATCACGACGGCATCATGGATGGAACATAACATCTTGGTCAAATCGTAAAAGCCGGCACCTCCCAACACAATCTTAGCCACCGATAGCCGCAGAGTTCGATAAAGGGTGACCAACTCTCCGATGGTGGTTGCTTTGCCAATCTTCCTGTAGAGCTTGACGATGGAAAACGATGGCTCCAGATGTATTTGAATGTCTTTTCTGGTCACCACGCCAAAAACCTGATCCGTCTTGGTCGTGACCACCAGATGGTCGATACCGGCATCGACCATCGCAGTAAAAGCATCGAAGATGGTTGCTGTGGCAGATATGGTTTTCACCGGAGACGACATATAGGAACTGACCAGATCTGACTTGCTTCCATGAATGATGACTTTCCTCAAGTCTTTATGGGTGAGGATACCGATCGGTCTTCGCAGGTTGTCGACAATCACAACCGAGCTGACACCACTCCTATCCATTTCAGAAGCTGCAAGCGCAACAGTGTCATTCGCTTTGCAAACGACTGGATTTTTGTACAAAATCCGTTGTATTTCTATAACAAACGAAGCTTCCTCGACGATTTTTCTGTCAGATGCTATGGTCTTAAAAGAGCGAAATCTTCGATCAATAAAAGTGGTGAAAAAATCAGAAAAGCGCTTATTCTTCTCGAATATCGTTCGGAAGCTCGCTATCTCAGTTGCATAACATACCGATTCTTCAATAGCCATGGCATAGAAGATAGATTGTCCTCCATACACAGACACAATACCAAATATTTCCCCTCTTGATAGATAGTCGACAGCTGATTCATCATCGAAAAGTCCAATGAGTCCTGAGAATACTATATAGACATACTCGGAAGCTCGACCTTTCTTATATATAACTTCACCTTTATTAAATAGAGCTACCTCCATGGAAGATATAATAATATCCAATTCATCTGAAGATAGAAAAGAAAAAGGCTGTATCTTTCTTATGAATTCCCTTGGGGGAATCATATCGCCTCCTCATCTGGAAATCGGCATCCCATCCAAATCCCGACCTGTCAGCCTATGACTGTCTAAGAGCGTGTCAAATATAGACAATCACCAACCTTGCGGCAAGCGCAATGATAGCAGCGACAGCGCATCATGAACAGTGCCGGACGTTTTGGGAACGGCGCCCTCGCAGTGATGGTCTGATACCTCGTGGAAAGTACTGTGAACCCCCAAGACACAGTGGGTGATCTGGCGTATCCCCTCCTTACGGAGTATGCAGCGACGAATGGAGCTTCTGGTAGGCTGGAGATTTGTGATAAGGTCTTGAGTGCGGCCAGTTCGTTCCAAGGGACACGTCTGCAGCAGTGTTCCATCGAACCAGGCTGCCGCGCCCCTATGCGTTGACTTCAGATTTCGGCATACTTTCAGCCGAGCGGAAGAGGCGAGCTGAAGATGGCTCAAGCAGCACCATATAGGGACTCAGTTCAAGGGGATCGATCAACTGGACACCGGGGGGGTCCGACAATGTTGTTGACTTAAGCTCCTCCCCCTTGATGGGGGAGGCAGGGTGGTGGTGAGAAAATGCGAGTCAGATCAACCCCTTCCCCTAACCCCTCCCACCGAGGGGAGGGGAACCGGAAGGGCGTCCTGCCCTTAAGTCAACAGTATTGGGGTTTTCCGACCGCCTGGGAGTGAAGAGTAAGCATCTCTCGGCTGTATCCAGGAGTATACTGGTTTGACTTTCTTTGGTCGCTTTCGGGCCGGATCGCCTCGGCAGGTGAACACGCCACAGCGCCGTAGCAAGTGGCTGCGCCGATTGTCAGTCGTTGTTGCGGCCCTCTTGCTCGTGTTAATGGCCTGGCTGTTGATGCTCCACCTGCTTCGTCCGGAAGTGGTGGAACAGAGGCTTCTCGGCGAAGCTCGACGACTGCTCCCTGGAGACCTGACTTTTGGCAAAGTGTCGGTGAGGCTCCTGCCGGTGCCGCGTGTGATCATTCGGCATATTCAATGGCAGATTCCTGGCCGGGCATCTCTCACAGTGGAACGACTGGTGTCCACTGCGCGCCTGCTGCCCCTCCTGGGAGGAAAGGTTGAAATTGCCAGCCTGCAAGTTGAACGGCCGACCATGCATTGGCTGGTGCCCCTGACCGGAACGCCTCCGCCGGGACCGGCTAGTGAGGTTGACGACGCCCGCGGCTTTGATGTGCTGACTGCCACCATCGCACGCTTGCCTTCCCACCTGGCCATGGCGGTTGCGGCCATGGACACGGCACCATCTGCGCTGCAGGTTGCCATTAGGCGAGGCGAGTTGATCGTGCCCGCCAAAGAGGGCACAGCACCTCAGGTACACCTTCGGGGTGTAACCGCCCGCCTCGATCTCACGTCGGACCAGGCCAAAATTGATCTATCCTGTTCATCTGCCAACAATGAGACCCTTTCCCTGAAATCTCAATTTGATCTGCGCAACCTGACCGGGGATGGCAACCTGGATTTCCATCGGATCCAGTTCCACCGGCTCATCCCCCTGTTCTTACCCCAGCACCAAACTCGGTTTCTGGATTCCCAAATCAGTGGCCGGTTTTCCTGGAAACTGGAAGGTCCTTGGGCAGTTACCGGCTCCCTTGAGGCCTCACTGCCAAGACTGGTAATCAGCACGCAGGAGGCTCCTTTGGAGATCCGCGGCGGCCAGTTAACCTTGCAGTTCCATGGCAAAGACAACAACTTCCTGCTTTCTTTGGATTCTCTTGTGCTCGAGGCTCCTTCATTAAACGGTTCTGGTTTTGCACTGCTGGATCAGCGCACGCCCCAAGTCCAGGTTGGATTCCAGGGCTGGGACGTGGACGCATCCTCGCTGCGCCATGCGGCCTTGGGCTTGATGAAGGATTCCCTTACCACCCGGCAGGTCTTCACCATCGTCCAAGGTGGTGTGGTCCCCTGGATCACCTGGAATGCCCAGGCCCACACACTGGCCGAACTGGCTGATGCAACGCACCACATTGTCACTGGTGGCATGAGACATGGAACCATCCTGGTACCCAACATCGGCCTGCTGATCTCGGACGCCCAGGGCCAGGTGCGGATTGCCGACGGGATCCTGGTTGGAGAAAACCTGGCGGGGCGAACCGAAGGTTCTCAGGGCACCAACGGCATTTTACTGGTGGGACTTGTTGGCACCGATACCCCTTTCCACCTGGACATACATGTTGATGCCGACCTCGGGGAACTCCATGAGATCCTCACTCGCGAAATCTCCAATCCTGGTTTTCACGCAGAAATGAACGAGATTACTGAAATCCAGGGTCGGGCGACAGGCCGGATGGTGCTGGGGGAATCGACCAAGAACGTCAACGCCTGGGTGGATGTGAGCAATTTCCATCTGTCCGCACTCTACCAGCGCATCCCCCACCTGGTCGTAATCGAGGGTGGCCGCTTCTACTACGGGGATGACACCGTCGCGGTGGCACAACTCGCGGGCCGCATCGGCAACAGCACCTTCGCTGGATTTAACGCGTGGATCGGATGTGGAGACCGGCCACATTTGAAGATATTCTCAATGAAGGGCGAACTCTCGCTGGCCGAGACCTACCCCTGGCTGATGGCTTATCCTCGTTTCAAAGCCTCTTTGCCGGAGTTGCGTGCGCTGCAGGGATTCCTGTCGATCGGGCGTGCCGAACTGGACGTTGCCCTCAACGAAACGAATTCATGGCCCTTTCAGATGGAGGGTCACTTGGAACAGGTCAAGTTTGTGAGCCCCCGATTGTCGGAGCCTCTGGAAATAGACCATGGTGTGGTGGTTTCCGATCGCCAACAGATCACCCTCCGTGATTGCCGGATTCGCCTTGGAGACGGCGCCGTCGAAGGTACCGTTCAGCTTCGCGAGCCCTTCAGCGGCACAACCGCGATCGATTTCGATGGCAACGGGACAATCGGGTTGCAGAGCACGCGCTGGATTGAGAATAGCTTGGACATACCCGCGGCTCTGCGCCTGAAAACGCCCCTGCAGCTCACCGATGTCCACACCAGATGGTCAACCGAGGACCAACTGCAGTTTTCCGGCACTCTGAATTCGCCCCAAGGTCCTCAGCTTGTCCTGGCACTGTCGCACACCCCGGAAGAACTCATCATCAAGGATCTCCGCATCCAGGGATCGGGAAGTGATGCCAGTGTCATTGTGAGCAGGAATCACAACTCTACGGAATTGACATATCGAGGAACGGCAACTGGCGAGGCCTTGAATCAAGTCTTCGAGAGCAACCCGTACCTGGAAGGTTGGATCCGCGGTGACGGGAAGATCCGTCTGAATTCCGGTCAACAACCGCTTGCCAGTACCCAGGGGACCTTGCAGGTCTCGGGACTGACAGTACCTTGGTGGACTCCCATACCGTTTCGCGTGGAATCTGCTTCCCTAAGCGGTTCCGGCAAGGAAATCCGAGTGGATTCGGCAACCGTCACGGCGCAGGACAACACCCTGGAACTAACCGGCAAGGTGGGGGTGGATCCTCCCAACTACCAACTGGATCTGAACTTGAAGTCCAAGTCCTTGGATTGGAATAGCCTGGAACGTGTCTTCGAGAAGCCTGGGGACGATTCCAGCGAAGCCAACTCTTGGGACCTACCTTTTCGTGGAAAGGTGCGCGTCGAAGCAAAGTCGTTGCACTATGGCGAACGGCTCTGGGAGCCCTTGGAGGCTACGGTCACTTTTCATCGCGACCACATCGATGCTGATATCACTCAGTGCGGGCTCTGCGGCATCCTGATCTCCGGCACCATGAGCCGATCGATGGCCGGAACCCGGCTTGAGCTCCAATGGAATGCGGAAAACCAGGAAATCGATGACGCCAATGATTGCCTGTGGCAACGCAAGGGCATGGTGGTGGGGAAGTACAATCTGGATGGGTGGCTCAATGCCCAAGGTGGGCAGTCCGCACTCATGTCAAACTCAAAAGGCCATCTGCGCTTTCTGGCCAAAGACGGACGTATTTACAGGCTCACTGTATTGACCAAGATCCTCGCCATCCTGAACGTGACCGAAGTGCTGCGCGGTAAGCTACCCGATCTTGCCACCGAAGGGTTTGCCTATGAATCGATTGAAGCTTACGGCGACATTCGTGACGGCCATCTGCAACTGAGTCAAGCCACCATTCATGGCTCCGCCATGAAAATAATCGCCCAGGGTGATGTGGATCTTATAAAGGGACAGCTGGATCTGACGGTACTGGTGGCACCACTCAAAACCGCCGACGTTCTAGTCAGCAGCATCCCGCTGCTGGGAAGACTGGTAACGGGTAAGAACGCGACCTTGCTCGCCTTCCCATTCAGAGTCAAGGGAGACTTGAGAGACCCGGATATTTCGGCTCTACCTCCGACCGCTCTGGGATCGGGCCTTCTGGATTTGCTGAGGAGTATCCTCCCATGACGGTCCCATGGCATCCCTGCCAACCTGCAGGCGTCAGTCTGCGTGGCAAACAAAGCAGTTGGAAAGTTACTTCCCCTAACAGAAAGCATCGGCTCTTCTTGAACCCATATCAGAAAAAGTGCTTGGCTTTTTACCCATGGCAGAATTATAACTTAAACCCAGGTGCACCGGTTGTTCCCCTCCGCCGCAGGCAAGCGCTGAGGCGCACAGGTCAGTGCCATGACGCAAGGGATGGCTGGTGTTCCGGAAGCACTCGTGACCTTTAGGAAAGACCTACCATTCCACTCTTGGATCTCAGAAGGTTAGGACAACATGAAGAAGCGTCTTCGACAGCTTTGTGTAGCCATTGGCAGCGTGCTTGTTGCGATCATTTTTGGAGCTAGTGTTGTTGCGGTGCACGCCGAGAGCTTTGGTGTGGAGACACGCTATGCTCAAGGCCCTGGTGGCGGACCCGGAGGCGGCCAAGCTGGTGGAGGTGGTCCTGGACCCCGTGGTCAAAGTGGCCAAGGCTGGTCAAGGCGGCCAAGCTGGTCAAGTGGGCCAGGGTGGTAAAGGCGGCCAAGCTGGTCAAGTGGGCCAGGGTGGTAAAGGCGGCCAAGCTGGTCAAGTGGGCCAGGGTGGTAAAGGCGGCCAAGCTGGTGGAGGTGGTCCTGGACCCCGTGGTCAAAGTGGCCAAGCTGGTAAAGTGGGCCAAGCTGGTAAAGTGGGCCAGGGTGGTAAAGTGGGCCAGGGTGGTCAAGTGGGCCAGGGTTGGCAGAAACAATGGCCCAGGGGAGGCGCCCCTAAGGGTCCGGGTTTGATTCCCGGTTTTCCTCCGGGTCCACCACCTCGGCCAGGGCCTTGAGCATAGCGGTTCTCCACAGCAAAGATCCTGGAGGACCCAGTGGCCAAGGTGGCCCAGGTGCTGGAGGTGGCCCCGGTTGGCAGAAACCGTAGCCCAAAGGCTGATGTTCCGGAAGCACTCGTGACCTTAGGAAAAACCTTCCATTCCACTCTTGGATCTAGGAGGTAGGACAACATGAAGAACCGTCTTCGACAGCTTTGTGTAGCCGTTGGCAGCGTGCTTGTTGCGATCATTTTTGCAGCTAGTGTTGTTGTGGTGTACGCCGAGAGCTTTGGTGTGGAGACACGCTATGCTCAAGGTCCTGGAGGTGGTCCCGGTGGCGCCCCCGGTGGTGGAGGTGGTCCTGGACCCCGCGGTGCTGGTGGTCCTGGAGCTGCTCCCGCTCCTGGAGCTGCTCCCGGTCCTGGAGCTGCTCCAGGTGGAGGCCCTGGACCGAAACCTGGACCTAAACCTGGACCGAAGCCTGGACCTAGACGTGGACCCGGCCCCATCGTTCCAGGAATAATCCCGTTGCCTGGAATTGTGCCCTTACCTGTGCCTGCTCCGCCGCCCAGACCCAGACCCCCCAGACCGAGGCCAATACTCCCGACCGCCGGTTTACGTACCTCCATTTGTGGTACCCCCGCCTGGACCAGTGTACGTCCCCACGCCCAGACCGGTCTACCGCGGCTACAACGTGCGGTCCGTGCAACGAGCGCTCTATGATTTGGGTTACCCGGTGACCTTGGATGGTGTATGGGGGGCACAGAGCCGCGATGCATTGAGGGATTTCCAATATAATAACGGGCTCGACGCCACGGGCAGGATCGATAGATCCACTTTGGACATGTTAGGCCTGTAGCGGCCCGAAAGGTCTTAAGACGCACTTTCACGTTTGCGCTTAGGGAGAATTTGATGAAGAGGAATATCGGTTTACTGCTGCCGCTCTGTTGTGCGTTGTTGATGACGTTACTATCCGTAACAAGTGTCGTGGCTCAGGGAGAGGAGGACAGTATCATTGGTACGGTGACCGTAGCTGGCAAGGACGCAAGCGGGAAGGTAACCGCAGTCAAAATTGTAGCCGATGAAGGTGAATACCTGGTCGCTGACAATGGCAAGGGCAAGGAGCTCCTCGCTCTGGTTGATAAGGACGTAGATGTGTCCGGCACCGTCAAGGAAAGCGGCGGAAAGAAGACTATCACCGTGACTTCGTTTGAGGTCATCGAGGAGTAGCTGGAGCCGGTTGCCATTCGATCGTGAGGTCCGGCCAATACGACCCCATGACAAGATACCATGCTTGATGAATCAGGCATGGTAATGGCTCCGACAGAGCCGAAGGACAGGGTGGCGAAATTCCGTGCCACCCTGTTTTTCGTTCAAATTCACGAGACAGTTCGCCAATCCAGCGGCTCCGCCCACCCCATCCTCCTTCTCGCGGAAAGGTGCGGCCCGCAAGCTTGCCCAAATCGATTCGGACGCGCATGCCAGCCAAGCGGTGGGATGTTCCGCTGGACCTTCTCTTTAACTCTAACGTGGCGCCGAATGGTATATCCGGTGGCCGACCATGGCTCGGTGGGAACCCAGTTCTTTGACGTTCCACGCCAGCCTGTGCAACCCCGAGAACCCCATTAGGATTCCTACAAGACTCATGGTGATTAACTGTAAAGCATTGTTGTTTGCAGGTTTGGTGACCCTGGCTAGCCTTCTCTGGCTCCTACCCACAGGATGGGCGGCTTCTAGTGAGAAATCCCCGCCACCGGTAACTGCCAATTCCAACACCCAAGCGGCTCAACTTGCTTCTCGCCGGGAAGCCCTGGCCAGAGAAAAACAGAAGGTGGCCACCGAACGAAGTGAGGTGGAAACCCTCATTCGTGAACATGAAACCAGGCTGAAAACCCTTGCCAAGGAGGGGGTGAACCGCTCGCTTCTGGAACAGACCGCATTTGAAACCGACGCTCTGAAACTCAAAGTGCAGTCTGTCGAGGTTGAACAGCAAGAAACTCAACGCAACATCGAAGAACTAGAAGCACATGTTGCCGGCCTCAATGAGCAGATCAAGGCGCTTCGAAGCAGCTCAGCCGGATCGGCCGACTCCAGTAACGCTGCGCAAATTGTCCGGTTGCAGACCGATTTGGAGGCGAAGCACCTGGAATTACAGCTGGAAAAAGACCGCCTGACCGTTTATCAGAGTTCTTACCTGGTCGCCAAGGAACACCAAGGGATTATCAGCCGATGGTATCAGAATCTGCAGCAGCTCTACCTGTCCCAGCAGGAACTGAGCCATACCGAAGCCTTGGACCAACTGCAGAGTCGCATCCAGAAGGAACAGCAGGACCTTCAGAAACAGGCAGATGATGCTCGCATTCGTCTGGCCCAGATCAAGGGAGATGACAACAAGTCCAAGGCTGACCGAAGTCTTCTGGAAACTCAAATCCACAGTGTGGAAGAACGCATCCGGCTGAGACAGGTCGACCTCGGCCTAGCCCAGGCCAAGTACCGGCTGGACAACCTGATCGCAGCCACCCAAGGTGCGGACGTGACTCCAGCATCCTTGAAAAGTGCCGTCGAACAGGCTGAAGCTTTGGTACGGGACCTCGATGGGACCCACCGTTTACTTCGCGAAAAAGTCGCGGTCCTTGAGGAGAAAAGGCAATTGCTGGACAAACGCCTGGCCTTGATGCCGGACACACGCAAGGAGATCAATCAGGAAAGCCAGGTCGTGGTCGGATTGGCCCAAGACCTCCAGCGGAAACTCGACAACTTGCAGAACGGCATTCAAAACATCAATGCGGAACGAGGTCTGTTAAAGTCGCGGTATGATCAGAGTATCGAACACAGCCTGAAGATCCGGCGTAAACTCCCGCCCGACATGGTCGCATGGAAAGAAGCGGTGCTGGAATCACTGATGATTCCCAGACAGTTCTCGCAGCAATGCCTTGCCACGGCCAGGCAACTTGCCGTGAGCATTGACCGAAACGGCGCCAGTCGATTGTCCCTTCTGGTTCTTTTGGAGGCTGTGTGGCTGTTGGCCATGGTGTGGCTGCGCCAGGCGCTCCGCTCCCTCTTTGGACGATTCAAGGAACGGAGAGAACGGTTCTGGGTTCGATTGATCCTACTGGTTCTTGAACTCCTGATCCGCAGCATCCCTCTTGCCGCGGTCTTGGGCGTTGCAGTTGTGTTTCTGCTGTTGGTGGAAAGCCCGGAGCCGGCCACCAGTACTGTGGTGGCTCTGGCAGCCACGGCCATAATTTTCAAAGCCCTGATAGACCTGTCCTGGCTGCTGCTGGCTGCGCCCACCGCTCCCGCGCGAACGTCAACTGCCGCTCCTCTATCGCAAATTACGCTGGATTCTGGGATTGACCGGTGTTTTTACCGGATTGCACTTGCTCCTGCATTTCCTGCCAACTTCGCTGACCATCAAGGACCTGGTCAATCGGTTGTTCATGTTTCTGTTGCTTCTACTGAATTTTCTGGCCTGGCGCAGTCGGCGGTTGATCCTCGGCCTACTGGAAGCTTTGTTCGCCGAACGCGCTTTGTGGCTCAAGGCCGGTGAATGGATTAGCCTGGGGCTTCCGGTGACCATCCTCGTGGCGCTGTTGCTGGGGCTGGTTGGATACGTCAATCTGGCCTGGTCCATCGCCAGCTACGTTGGATGGTTCCTGGTGGTGCTGGTGGCTTGGCTCCTGCTGCACGGACTGTTGCAGGACTTGGTCAACGCACTGCGAACGCGGCTGACTGCCACTGACAGCAAAGAGACCGTATGGACGCAGGGATTGATTGATCCGTTGCACCGAGTGGTCAAGTGGATCTTGTTTGTGGGTGCTTTGGTGGTGCTGTTCCAGCTTTTCGGTTGGGACAGCCAATCGCCGGTGGTGCGCGTACTCAGTCGCATCTCGAGTACCCCCTTGTTTACCCTCGGCGGCCGGACCTTGAACCTTTTGGACCTGCTGCTGGCCGGTACCATCATCACCGCCGTGGTGCTGGCTGCCCGCTGGAGCCGCGAAGTGACCCACCGCTGGGTCTTTTCCGGCGTAACCGATTCCGGTACCCGCCACAGTCTTTCAGTCTTTACCCAGTATGCCGTGGTGCTCTTCGGAGTACTTACCGCCCTGCGCATCCTGGGTATCGATCTCACCACCTTTGCCATCTTTGCCGGCGCCTTGGGTGTGGGAGTCGGACTGGGCCTGCAGAGTATCGCCAACAACTTCATCAGCGGCATTCTGCTGCTCATTGAACGACCGCTTCGCACCGGCGATTACGTAACCATCGGCAGCAACGAAGGTCTGGTCACCCGCATCGGTATCCGTTCACTGACCGTCGAAGCCGCGGACAACCAGGAGATCATCATCCCCAACGCGGATGTCATTTCCAATGAATTCACCAACTGGACCCACAGCGACAGCGTGGTGCGGATGAAGCTGGAGGTGGGCATCAGCTATGACAACGACCCTGCCGAGGCGCGCCAGATCTGATCGAGGAGCTTGGCGACGATCCCCTGGTGCTGGAAACCCCACCGCCGCGGGTGTGGCTCAAGGAGTACGGTGAGTCTTCGGTGAACTTCTTGATTCATTACTTCATCGACATGAGCACGTGCACCGCCTGGGAGAGCAAATCCGACGGTTCTGTTCGCCATCTGGGACCGCTTCAAGGCGGCCGGCATCACAGATCCCCTACCCGCATCGCGAAATCATCATTCGTGGCGATGACGCCGAATCGGACTGGCAAAGGAAAGCGGGATTCAGATTAAGCCGGGACAAGCACGGGTGACAGAACAGCCAACGCACGAGGTCGGACTATGCTGGAATCTATGAAAAGGCTTCTTAAGGAAAACCACCTATGCGTTCTGGCCACCAGCGCTGAAAACATCCCTCACTGTTCGCTCATGACCTATGTCACCAATGAAGCGGGTGATCGAATGTACATGATGACGCGCCGAGACAGCAGGAAATACGCAAGCCTGGCCGTCAACCCCCAGGTGAGCCTGCTGAGTCGACACCCGCAGTGCGGGAGACGCTGCCGGTGGAGAAGGACTCAAGGCCTTAACCGTGTCCGGCGATTATTCTCCAATACACGATGAAGCCGAGAGGCAAAGGGTTCTCCAGTTGCTGGTGGAGAACCACCCCAATCTCCGCGAGTTGGCTGCTCACCCGGATGCAGAACCGTTGGCCATCACGGTGAAATCCTTTTTGCTTCTGGATGGTGTGCTGAACGCTTCCTTCCATGTATTGCCCTAGTTCACCGAATTGCGGCGACCCCGCAGGCTGATTTACTCCTACTTCCTCAAGCCGTAACTGGAGCCACCCATGAACGACTGGCAAACCAAATCCTCCGACCGTTTCGTCCTGAAGTGGATCAAGACCCACCTGGCGGCGCGGGTTACTCCGCGCCTGCTGCCCTATGTCTGGCTACGCCCGTGGATGATCACCCTCACCGCCACCTTTCTGGGGATGCTGGCAGGCCTGATGATGGCCCTTGGCTGGGCCTGGACTGCGGGCTGTCTGGCCGCCTGCGGTCAGGTTTTCGATGGGGTGGATGGCCAATTTGCTCGGCTGACGGGTCGGCAGAGCCGCGGCGGCGCTTTTTGGGATTCAGTGCTGGATCGCTACGCCGATGGGGCGATGGTGATCGGCTTGGTGATCTACCTGATTCGCCTGCCTTTCCCATGGCCTGCCTGGGTCTTGATCGCACTCGGTTACCTGGCACTCACCGGCAGCAACTTGATCAGCTACACGAGCGCCCGGGCGGAAACATTACAGATACCATTGGGAAGTCCAACCCTGGCCAGCAAGGGAACGCGAACCGCGGTCATGGTTGTTGCCGCCTGGGGAAGCATCTTCTGGCCGGGATTGCCGATAATCGCACTGCTCTATCTGGTGGTACACACCCAATCGGCCGTGATCCACCGCCTGCTTCGCGCTTTTCGGGTATCCGATCCACTCTGAACTGGCATTCCGAGCCATTCATGGACGTGGAGCGCCATAGGATCAAACGTCTGGTGGTGGAACGCACCGACCGGCTGGGGGCAACCCGTGAAGATATTGAAGGAATTCTCTTTGAACTGGGTGCGCAAGGGATTGAAGTGGTGACGGTAGCGCCTGAAAAGCGGCCATGAGCATTGATGTGTGGCGGAAGCAACGCTTTAAACTGGATTTAGCGGTTGACGGCCGAGGAACACGGTCCCTGCGTACCGCGTCCCTCGGCAAAACCGACCTTAGCTGGTCTTGACCGTTATTTTCTTGGGCTTGGCCACTTCGGCCTTGGGCAACGTCAAAACGAGCACGCCATCTTTCATGCTGGCTTCAATCTTGCCCTGATCAATGCGGCTCGACAGCGTGAACTGCCGATAAAAGTCCCCTACCCCATATTCCTGGAGCAGCATACGTTCCTTGTTCTCCTCGAACTTGACTTTGCCCGTCAGGGTCAATTGATTGTCCCGCAAATCTACATCGACGCCTTCTGGAGCCACACCGGGCATATCAGCCAATATCACGATGGCATCTTTCGACTCATAGATGTCCACCGGGGGTACGTATACCGGTACATTGCGGGTACTTTCGGCGCCGGCCTTGACTTCCTGTTTCTCTCTCACCTGCAATTCCTTTTCCGTCATGGCATCCAACCTCCTAAACCGCAAGCTGAGTCCAGGTCTTTATGCAGCACACATTCGACTTCCTGGCTGAGCCAAAAGCGATGGAGCCGGTGCTGCCTCATCCCGTCGTCTTCACCGCGATCTGACGAGGTTTGAGTTCCTCCGCCTTGGGCAAGGTAATCTCCAGTACACCGTTCTTGAAGTTCGCATCCACGGCATCTGGATTGATCTTGGTGTTCATGGAAATGACGCGGCGAAAACGACCGGCCTCACGTTCCCGGCGATGGTAGTTTACGCCCGCCTGCGTTTCAGGCAGCCGCCGTTCACCACGTAAGGTCAAGTTGTCGCCTTCCACCGAGATTTCGATCTCTTCAGGATTCACGCCCGGCAGCTCGGCACGCACGTAGAGGTTGTCGGCGTCTTCACTGACATTCATCGGCGGGAAAACACCAAAGCCCGCCGTACGCCGAACCCTATCACCCGTGTAACTGGAAAACAATCGATTCATCTCCTGTTGGAGCCGTTCCAGCTCCTCAAAACCTTGCCATGGACTTGGACGATCCGACCAACGAATGATAGCCATTGGGACTCCTCCTTTCCTCCTGATATCATTGAAACAACCTGTCAACACTTATCGATCTAAACGGTAAGCACAGGGTTCCACCCTGTCAAGACCAGTGGTCACTCAATCGAGTGGTGTTTTGGTATCACTATGATGGAGCCAAGTTGCTCCGGGGTGAATTGCAATTTACCCCAAGTGACAAATCCAATATGCTTGGCATTGTAAGGAGATAGTTTCGACACGCAAGACCGTTCGGCGAAAGACGGAGACAAATGATGGGCGTGAATCAGGGGCTGCAAACCAGGATTGGCCGTGTCAGAGGTTTTCTCAGCCATGACCTCTGGCGCTTGGAAGTCATGCAGATGCCGAGCTATAAGCGCTTTTTGGTCTATATGCTCAAGGTCCTATGCGTGGTCTTCAAGCAACTATCGGGGGAAAGAGTTCATTTGCGGGCCGCGGGACTCACGTTTTACTCCCTGCTTTCCATCGTCCCGGTACTGGCCATGCTTTTTGGACTTGCCAAGGGATTTGGCCTCGACCGAGTGCTCGAAAAAGAACTTTTCAGAAGTATCGAGGGTCAGGAAGAAGTGGTGACCCGACTGATTGCATTTGCCCACAATCTCCTGGAAACCACGCAGGGAGGGGTAGTCGCCGGGGTGGGGGTGGTTGTCCTTTTTTGGTCCGTGCTGAACGTCTTTGGCAGCATCGAAAAGGGATTTAACGAGCTGTGGGGAATTACTCAACAGAGGCCGCTCTTGAGAAAAGCCACCCACTATCTGTCGCTGTCACTGTGTAGTGCTATTCTCGTTGCCATTTCCAGCACCTTGACGGTGATGATTACCAGCCAGGTCACCTTCTTTGTCAACCGCATCAAGCTGCTGGAAGCTGTCAGCCCGGCGATCTTTGAGGGTCTTAAGGCCTTGCCCATGATGGTCATCTGGCTGCTGTTCACGCTGATCTACAGTGCTATCCCCAACACCCGCGTGAGAATCAGTTCCGCGGCGCTGGCTGGAATCCTTGCGGGAACAGCCTTCCAAATCTTTCAGCGAGTCTACATCGGCTTCCAAGTCGGGGTTGCCAAGTACAACGCCATCTACGGGAGTTTTGCGGCTCTGCCACTTTTCCTGGTTTGGATGCAACTGAGCTGGCTGATTGTTCTCATTGGAGCCCAGATTTCCGTTGTCACCCAGAACCTGGACCGGTTTGCCTTCGAGGCCGATTCCCAGCGGATAAGCCCCGCGTTTCGAAGGCTCCTGACGCTTCTCGTGGCCAGCCAGGTGGTGAAACAATTCTGCTTCGGTGAAGGCGCTTCGGGGACGGCGTCTCTATCCAGCCAATTGAAGATCCCCAGGCCATTGCTCCAAGACCTCCTGGGAGATCTTGTCGCTTGTGGGGTCCTCGTGGAAATCCCCAGCGATTCTGATGGAGACTCACGCTATCAACCGGGAATAGACCCGGATAGGATAACTGTCCACTACGTGCTCGCACGTCTGGAAACCAACGGTAGTGATGATCTTCCTGTGGAACGTTCTGACGATTTCCTCAAGCTATCAGAATCTGCGGAGAAATTCCGTGAAACCGTCGAATCCTCTCCCGCCAACCTGCTGCTAAAGCGGCTTTAGATTCGTGAGAGCGGGAGGGCATGACGGCGTCAGGGAGAAACGGCCTTTTCAACTTAACCCTCACCCAAGCGGTCCCGGACACTCACATTTTGGTATTCCTACACCTCGAGGTAACAAGTGATTTCACCGAGTGCTTTCTTGACGCATCTCGGGGCGTGCTGCATCGGTCTTCGCCATTAGGGCCTTGGGAACGCTCTTTGCCTTCGGCCTGTTTCCGACCCGCAGGGCGCTTTGGACTATGCGAGTTGCCCGAAGATTTTCGAAGTTGATGGTTCCCTCCCTGGCGTTGATTGGAGTCATTTCGTCCTTTGAAGATCGGTTCGGCTCTAACCGATGGGTCGGGCTCATATCCCTCAATGACCTCTTCGGGGATTGTGTACCTGAGCAGGCGTTCGATATCTTTCAGTAGTTCGTGCTCATCAATGCAGACAAGCGATATGGCCGTTCCTTGGCGATCGGCACGGCCGGTGCGGCCGATGCGGTGCACATAGTCTTCAGACACACTGGGCAGTTCAAAGTTCACCACATGTGGTAACTGATCGATATCGAGCCCTCGTGACGCAATATCGGTTGCAACCAACACGCGAACATCGCCCTGTTTGAAGCCAGCCAAGGACCGGGTTCGCGCCCCCTGGCTCTTGTTGCCGTGGATGGCCGCTGCACTGATCCCATCGTGCTCAAGTTGCTTGGTGAGCCGGTTGGCGCCGTGCTTGGTGCGGGTGAATACGAGTACCTGCCGCCAGTTTTTGGAACCGATCAGGAAAGAGAGAAGTTCCCGTTTGCGATTGCGGTCTACAGGATGGATCAACTGTTCGACGCTCTCTGCGGCGGTATTGCGACGGGCCACTTCGATCAAAATCGGCGAGTTCAAGAGCTCTTCGGCGAGTTGCTTGATCTCATTGGAGAAGGTGGCAAAGAACAGGAGATTTTGTCGTCTCAGGGGGAGGAGGGCGAGTATTTTGCGGATATCCCTGATAAATCCCATATCCAACATGCGGTCCGCTTCGTCCAGGACCAGGATTTCGATTCTCGACAGGTCCAGTGTTCGTCGTTGGACATGGTCCAGCAGACGCCCCGGAGTTGCCACCAGAATATCGACACCTCCGCGGATTTTTTCGATCTGCGGATTGATCTTGACACCGCCGTAAATGACTGCCGATTTTAACGGACAGATGTTTGCCGTAGGTCGCCACACTCTCTTCGACCTGGGCGGCAAGCTCTCGGGTTGGCGTAAGGATCAGGGCGCGGACGCTATCCTTCCCCTTTGGTCGGGAGCGTTCGCTCAAGCGCTGCAATAGCGGCAGAGCAAAACCGGCTGTTTTTCCCGTGCCGGTTTGTGCACCGGCCAGGATGTCCTTTCCTGCAAGAATGACGGGGATCGCCTGGCGTTGCACGGGAGTTGGTTTGATGTAGCCTTGATCGGAAATGGCACGGAGTAATTCGGTCGAGAGACCGAGGGTCGTGAATGACATAATTAAAGGTTGCTCCTCGATTGGTTGGTAAATGATGTACTCTTGGTACATGGTCCAGGATGTGTTCAAGACCCAGAATGCTAAAAGGCCTTAAGACGAGATGTTGAGTCGTGAACTGTAATTGTTTCGGTTTTTCCACACAAAAAGACGGCTTGAGGTAACGACCAGTCATAGTGTCTGCGGCACTTGCCGCTCAGGTTATGCAAAGCACGTCGCCCGGCAATCCATACTGTGTGCCGCGCTCCTCCACGGGCACCACGCGATCGCACCCGAACCTCATCCACCTTGAAGCCGATTTTTCGCAAACGATGTCTAAACGCCTGATCAGGATCGGCCGACCATACAGCCAGGACCCCCCCGGGCCGCAACGCCGCGAAAGCCACGCCCAGCCCGCTCAGGCCGTAAAGCCAGTCATTCCCCTTCCAGGTCAATCCCTCGGGACCATTATCAACGTCCAGCAGGATGGCATCGTAGGCACACTGCTCTGCCCGCAGAATCTGGGCGACGTCGACTTCACGTACCGTGACCCGCTCGTCTCGGAGGGGATGGCCAGCAAGATTTCCTAAGGGACCACGGTTCCACACCACCACCGCCGACACCAGTTCGGCCACGACTACCTGGCCATCAGCGCTGAGTGTTTGCAGTGCTGCGCCGAGGGTATATCCCATACCCAGTCCGCCGATCAGGACTCGAGGCCGGGGACGATCTGCAATCCTTGCACATGCCAGTTCTCCCAGCGCATCTTCCGAGCCATGCACGCGACTGTTCATGAGTTCACAATTGCCGGCCCTGATCGAGAATTCCTCGCCCCGCTGGTAAAGCCGAAGCTCTCCATGGTCCCGGGAGGCCCGCGCAATGTCAAGTAATGTCCAACGTGTCATGAGCACCTACAGGAACTGCCGGGCCACTTGTTGTGGTCCGAATGGGGCATACCTGGAAAACAATTCTGCATAGATTTAACGAGAAATCTTCCTGGCACCCTTCTTCAGCCCTTCCCGCTAGAAAACAGTCTGATCGATTTCCAACACCTGGTCCCGCTCAACAATAGAAGAGTGATTCACAAGTAATTTCGAGAAGTCACAAGCGACACAGGTGAAGCCATCCCACCTCCCTTTTGCTGCTCGGTTCAAGCAGTGGTCGTAGTATTCGCAGTTGAAGCTCCTCTGTGGATCCTTGGTCTGTTGACATTGGTGCGGATTTGGTTTCATGGAGTCGCATACCCCAAAGATGGCGGCTGGAGTTCGTGATGATTTTCATCTTCCTCCCTTGGTTCCAGCCGCCGAAAACGGCCGGGACTCGTGGTTCCGGAGGGTTCCCGTAAGCGGCTCGGCACCAGGGCGTCCGAGGCTCATTTCCTCTCATGCTCATTGGGTTTACCGCTCTTGCTCTTAATTCTCCTGGCAACTTGCGAGGCCAGTTTGCCGGCCCCGACCGCACGGGCTCGGGTGATTTCGCCCTGGGCCTCTTGCCACCTCTCCAAGTCACAAAGGGCTGCGGCTCTGGATACGAGCAGAGGAGCATTGTCAGTGTCTTTCATGGGTTGGGTTGCCTTGAGTGCTTGGGCGGGGCGATTCTGCGCCCGCAGGGCGGAGCACAGGAGCGTTGCCGCACCACTGTGGCTGGGATCCAGTTTCAATATCCGCTTGGCAATCAGTCCCACCCGCTGGTACTGAAGAGTTTCTCCCGCTTGCCGCGCACGGGCCAGGAGATCGTCAATATCCGAGATGGAGCGATCCTCCTCTTCAAGAGCCCTCAATAGAAGGAAATTAAGCTTGAGGATGTCCACTGTAGGCGGTGTCACAAACTTCTTTGCATGGTACCATCGATCGCCGTCCCATATGTAGGTGGTGCGATCCAGACTAATCTCTTTGGATTTTCCCATAAAACACCCTGTCCTCTCTGATGAGCAGGGGCTCATCTGCCGTGTTGGAACCCTAAGATTAGGCCTTACGTCCCTATGGACCATATCATCTTGGAATATCGTCTGAAAATTCTTGCAGGCCCGAAAAGCCCGCCTTCAGTGACAAAAAAGCCGGAGATTTACTCCGGCTTTTTCCTTCGTAAGTTTGTCTGGTTTTCCTGCTACTGAACTATAGTTTCTTCACCCTGACAGCCTGAGGGCCTTTAGCACCACGTTCCTCATCGAAACAAACTCGCTCACCCTCGCTGAGGGATTTGAAGCCGTCGTCTTCAATGGCACTGAAGTGGACAAAAACATCATGCCCCTGATCGGTTTCGATAAAGCCATACCCTTTGCCGTCATTAAACCATTTCACTCGACCTTCAGCCATGTCACAGTTCCATTCATTTGTTGTGAATGCTTTTACAGGCGCGTTACTTCGGAGCAACTTCTGAACCGCTTCACTGCGAGGCAAAAGATCGATCCTGGAGGTGACCCAAAAATACCGAAACCAAGCTAACTTGAACAAATTGTAGTTCATGAGAGCAGAAAGGCAAGCTAATTCTCGGGTGCGATCCTCAGCCGTTGGCGAGTCAAACACTGCATTTTGAACTATATCGGCTCCTAGAGCACTTTGGGAAGGTCTTGTTACCCCTCTTGATTTCATTCGCCATCTTAACTAAGGTAATCCGTGCTGGCGGCGACAAACAGCCTGTGCATGTTTAGTTGATGCCAAATCCACGGATGCCTTGACTGGCAAGGATATCTCGGTCGGATTCGATCTTCACTCATAACCAGGCAATGCCCCAAAAGCGGCTATCCATGGCGACTTCTCCCGTCGCCCTGAGGTTGAGCAAGTCTATCGGGCTTAATTGCCGGCATTCTTATCCCGGGAAAGAGAAAGACCATGATGAATATTTTCGTCGGAAATCTATCTTTCAAGATGACCAAAAAGGAATTGCAGCAAGAATTTGAGAAATTTGGCGAAGTGAATTCTGTTCAAATCATCACGGATCGCGAGACCATGCAATCTCGAGGTTTTGCCTTTGTCGAAATGCCAAACCGGGATCAGGCCTTGGCTGCAATCGCCGGTCTGAACGGCAAAGAACTTGCCGGACAGACTCTCAAGGTCAATGAAGCAAAACCGCGAGAAGCTCAAAAGGGCCAGGGCCTTGAGCGCAGTGGTGGGGGCGTCGGCACGAGAAATCGGGGTGGCAGTGCCTACGATCAGAAAGACGCTGATATCTACGACACCAAAAGCCAAAGCGGGGGCGGCATCGGCAACCGAGGGCGAGGTGCACGTGGCTCTGGTTCAGGGGGCCGATCTGGTGGGGGGAAACGTTCGCATTGAACTCACTGATCATTCAAGACCTTCTAAGCCATGAAGCAAGAGCAGGACAGCTAATTCGTCCTCACGTGGCGAAACCCCACTCGATCGTGCCGATGGTCGGGGATGGTGGCGCTCCGGAAGGCGCAACGCACGTGGACCTGGCCACCGAACCAGCCCCCGCCCCGGATCACGCGATTGAGGCCGCCGCTGCGGACAATGGGGTTCTTTCTCTCATGCCGGGCGTAGACTGACTCATCATGTATGTCCTCGCACAATTCCGCGACGTTGCCGCTCATGTCGTAGATCCCCAGGCCGTTGGGCTGTTTCGTTCCCACACTGTGTTGAGATTCACCGCTATTCTTCTTATACCACGCTACGCTCTCCGCACTGCTCCCACCGGAATATTTCTCACTTTTCCCTCCACTCCGGCACGCATATTCCCACTCAGCCTCGCTGGGCAGGCGAAATTCGACCTGCCGCCGTTTGTGCTCTTCAGCTTGCGAATCAACTCCTGGGCGTCATTCCACGACACCCTTCCCACGGGATACCTGTCCCCATTCTTGAAATGGGACGGATTGTGCCCCATCACCTTCTGCCACTGCCCCTGGGTCACCTCGTATTTCCCCATCCAGAAGCCATTGACACAGACTTCGTGAACCGGGTTCTCGTCATTGGAACAATCACCCGTCCAGGATCCGCAACCCATCTGGTAGCATCCACCAAGTACCCATACGAATTCGATTCCGGTCACCGGCTCTCGCCAGGTCTCGCCGGGCGAGTGGGCCTTCGAAACCGGGACTTCTTCCATTGGCTGAGTTGATGGGGGGGGCTGGGGATACGTACAGAGGAGAGCTCAAGTCCCTCAAAGCATTTGCTGACACCATGAGGTGATTCACATTACCTTCCCGACTGAGATGAGGAATTACTCCTATACCACTTTTCCAGACGATCAAAGGCCGTGTTGTAGATCTGCATGATGCGTTTTGAGGTTTCTTCCTTTTCAGAATCTCCGGTAAATCTGTCGGTATGATACTTCATGGCCTCCCGATTTCTGACCTTCTTCACCTCTTCAAGACTCGACGGAGGCTTGAGCCCGAAGATGCTCAAGTCGTCCACCACCTGCTGCGGCCATTTCGGTTTCATTTCTTCACTCTGGCGTGTCTGTCCGGGCTTTCCTGAAAGAGTCTCCCTCTCGGATCCGAATCCGCTTTCAGGAGAATCGAAACTCCTCGAAATAGCCTGTCCGACGAGGGATCGGGCAATATTCACAAGTCTTTTCAGTATCGAGCTCATCCGTCCATTTGCTTCTGAATTCAATGCCTATGTATTTCCGTTTGCGCCTCAGGGCAAGCGTTCCCAGACCAGGCTGACAACCCCATGGACGCCGCCTAGGAGCAAGGGGCCCTTCAAAGTCAGATATTTCCCATCAAACTTGAATTGGCGCCGCTGATCCGTCCCCACCCAGTTGGGGAGGAGGGCGGCCTCGATGTGGTGCACGATGGTCTGTTCATCCGGATTGACTGAATAGGTCCCGTAGTAGGCGGTATATCCGCCGAACGCCGTTCGTACTTCGGCCTCGGACGTGACCAGGGGGTCATCCGACGGAAACCCGGGACGGTCGGGGTTCATGAGTTGTACGGCCATACGCCCATCCGGTTCATAGATGAGCCTTCCCTGGGCATCCTTGCCGAAGGGATAAGCCGTCTGCCCGCTTGAGTCCTGAATGTGGAAGGATATGAGTTTCCAGGAACCGACCAGTTTGGATACAACTTCCCTGCTCATGCTGTGAATCCTTCCCTTCGCCACATCCGCATTCCTTTCGCCCGGGCCATGGCTAATACCGGCGCAGCCGCCGATGAACAGGACAATAAGTAAGCTCAAGGGGTAGCAGTGCAATTGCATCTTCTTTATCCATAACTTCTTGCCAACACCTTGAATGCTGAGCAGACGGAAGAGCATAACGGAAATGATCGGGAGGTGTTGAACTCTTGAGCCCTCGCGATTCCATGGGTCAGGAGAGATACTCAGAACATGGGCAAGTATCGCTCCAGCTCATATGAGGTAACCTGCGTTCTGTACATTTCCCATTCGATCTTCTTGTTCTCGATGAACTTCTGGAAGATGTGGCCCCCTATGGCCTCTCGAACGAGCTCACTCTTCTCGCACTCCAAGATAGCTTCATAAAGGCTTCCCGGAAGGCATCGAATGTCTCTGGACTTCCTGTCCGGCCCAGACATGACGTAGACGTCCTCTTCCACTGGATCGGGCAATTCGTAGCCGTTTTCTATTCCTGCAAGTCCAGCAGCCAACATCACTGCAAACGCCAGATACGGATTGCAGGCAGGATCAGGTGCTCGGAACTCGATGCGCGTGGCCTTTTCCTTGCCGGGCTTGTACATCGGAATACGAACCATCGTGGACCTGTTGCGGCGTGCCCATGCAATATAGACCGGAGCCTCATAGCCCGGCACCAGTCGTTTATAGGAATTCACCCACTGGTTCGTTATGGCAATGATCTCACTGGCGTGCCGGAGGATTCCGGCTATGTAGCACTTGGCAATCTTTGAGAGATGAAACGGATCAGCAGGGTCAAAGAAGGCATTCCCATCTCCCTTGAATAAAGACTGATGAACATGCATCCCGCTTCCATTGTGCCCGAAGAGCGGCTTGGGCATGAAGGTGGCATAAACCCCATGCTGGCGGGCGGTCTCTCTGACAGCGATACGATAGGTCTGCGTGGTGTCGGCCATCCGAAGGGCCTCATCGTAGCGCAGATCGATCTCGTGCTGGCTTGGTGCCACTTCATGGTGGCTGTACTCCACCTGTATTCCCATCTGCTGGAGCGCAAATATGGTATCGCGCCTCAAGTCTCCACCCCTGTCCAGCGGAGTAGTATCGAAGTAACCTCCCCGATCCAAGAATTCCGGAGACGAGTCCGACTTAAAATAGAAGTACTCCAATTCCGGACCGACGTAGAATGTGTAGCCCTTCTCACCGGCCCTGGCCAGCATACGCTTGAGTGCATGCCGCGGATCTCCTTCGTAGGGCTTCCCGTCGGGTGTGCATATGTCACAGAATAGCCTTCCTACAGGCCTGTCTTTGGGCCTCCACGGAAGGAGCTGAAATGTCGTAGGATCAGGAACCGCAACCATATCGCTTTCTTCTATGCGGGCAAATCCTTCGATGGAGGAGCCGTCAAATCCCATGCCCTCCTCGAATGCCAGAGGGAGCTCCTGGGGAGTAACGGAAAAGCTTTTCAATTGTCCTAATACATCCGTGAACCAGAATTGAACGAAAGCAACATCATTCTCCCGTGCATGCTTCAATACATCTTCTGCCGTTTTGCATGAAATCATCTTTGGTCTCCCTGTTCCCGCTCAATCGTTGTGAGCGTCGGATATGCAATCAAAGTGGCTCTGGTTGCAGCATGCCTCCATTCCCCGAGTCGCAAGCTGCAATAATCCCGGCAGTCCAATAACTTCTGCTGTCAGAAGTTCACATAATCTTGCCAAAACTGCAATACCGTGTAGGTGTATGACTCATGGCCGATATGGTTTTGGTACCTTGCCAATTCGCGAGGGAGATCCACCAGCACACAGCCAAACCGAAACACGCGGTATTCAACCGGTGCGTCGTGTCACCCCGGTGTTAGCACTGTTAATGACCAGGGATTTTGAGATAGTTGCTAAAGTGGACCACCTACGATTCTACCGGATTCTGGCTTCAGACGTGTTTCTGGCTTGACAGCATTTGACCCGCCATAGTAGGTAATCAGTACATCTTTGCATGAAAGGGGTAGCATGATGTGGAACAAGATGACCTCCAAAAACTGGTGGTGGCAGGCGATGCCATGAGCCTGGTCACACCAACTCTCCCCCGCAAACATGCCGATCGGAGCCGTGGGTCAGGTAAGGACCAACCCACGGCTCTTTTTTTTGAAATTCGCTCAGGACACTGTCCAGGGCATGGTTATCAACCTGGCAAGGAGGAAGTGTGATGGAATTGATGAAGGTGCTTCTAGATGACAACGAGATCCCCAGGCAGTGGTACAATGTGCTCGCTGACCTGCCGACCCCCATGAGTCCGCCGCTCCATCCGGGTACCGGCAAGCCTATTGGCCCTGATGACCTGGCTCCGGTATTTCCCATGAACCTGATTGAGCAGGAAGTGTCTCCGGAACGCTGGATCACGATACCCGATGAGGTCCTGGAGAAATACTTACTGTGGCGGCCAACACCGCTGTATCGAGCCCGCAATTTTGAAAAGGTCCTCAATGCACCGGTGCGCATCTACTACAAAAACGAAGGCGTGAGCGCACCGGGGTCGCACAAGCCCAACACCGCCGTTCCCCAAGCGTATTACAATAAGGTCTTCGGGATCAAGAGGCTCTCCACTGAAACCGGTGCAGGCCAATGGGGAAGCGCTTTGAGCATGGCATGCCAGATGTTTGGTTTGGAATGTCGGGTATTCATGGTTAAGGTCAGCTTCCAGCAGAAACCTTATAGACGGCTCATGATGATGACCTGGGGGGCGGAATGCATTGCCAGCCCCAGTGACCGGACCCAGGCAGGTCGAACGATCCTGGCCGCCAACCCGGATTCCCCGGGAAGTCTGGGGATTGCCATCAGTGAAGCCATTGAGGATGCGGTGGGGGATCCCCAAGCACGCTACTCCCTGGGAAGCGTACTGAATCATGTGCTGCTCCATCAGACCATCATTGGCCTGGAAGCGCAAAAACAGCTTGAAAAAATCGGCGAATACCCCCATGTGGTGATGGGCTGCGCGGGTGGCGGCAGTAACTTCGGCGGGATCTCCCTGCCCTTCGTGCGTGATAAGATCCATGGGAAGCAAATCTCGCTTGTCGCCGCCGAACCAACCTCCTGCCCGACCCTCACCCGCGGCCCCTTTGCCTACGATTTCGGCGACACCGCCATGACCACACCACTGCTGGCCATGCACACCCTCGGCCATGATTTCATGCCGCCATCCATCCACGCGGGCGGGTTGCGCTATCACGGCATGGCACCCATCATCAGTCACCTCGTCAAGGAACAAATTATCGAAGCCCGCGCTTTCAACCAGCTTGAGACCTTCTCCGCCGGAGTCAAATGGGCTCGTGCCGAGGGCTTCATCCCCGCGCCCGAAACCAACCACGTGATCGCCGCCGTCGTGCAGGAAGCGGAACGAGCCCGGGAGGAGGGCAAGGAAAAGGTCATCCTGTTCAACTGGAGCGGCCACGGCTTGGTGGATCTCCCCGCCTATGACGCTTTCTTCTCCGGCCAACTGGTCCACCATGAATTGCCCGAGGAAGAAATCCAACGGGCTTTGAAAGCCATCGAAGGTCTTCCAAAACCGTAGATACCGCGGGTGCCGAGGTGGTGAATCCGAAACCAGCATTGCTCAACTAATGAACGCCATGGAAGCTTTTGATCGATTGAAAATGAGATGTCCCCGGTTGGGTGGGGAGGTTACCCTCAGCTACTGTGAATGTGAAGGGGGCGAGCTTCCGTGCTGGCGGATTATCCAGTGCTGGCAAGCTTTCCTCCCTATCGACAAGTATCTTCGATGGAAACTGACCCCAGAACAATGGGACCGGTGTTTCAACCAGGCGCCTAAGACCAAGATGACCAGTCTCTTGGAACTGGTGGAAACCGCCAAACGGCGTGGGCAGAAAGCCGTATGAAACGATTCGGTCTGGCGTTGGCGAAGCCCGGGTGCAATCAGTCAACCCGATCACTGCGGACATAATTCGCCTGAGGGATGGTCCCGAGCGCCATCGTGGAGTGCGTTGCCAGCATTGCGTAGGTGAGAAAAGAGGTTGGCTTTTTGCTGGGCGGAGGGGAAGGCATGCCCCTCCGGATCCTGACTAACGACCATAACGACTATGAAGGAGAAGCGGCATGAAACGAATCGCCCCGCACCGATTTCGTCGTCTTGTTCTGAGTGTTGCCTTGATCGCCCTGGCCCTTGGGGCTTCCAATTGGAGCAGTGGTCTGGGCCTATGATTTGCCGGCGGTGAATCTGGGTACGACCAGCTTTCTCGACGGCGGCCCACCAGCCGGACCGGGCTTCTATTTCACCCAATATCTGCAATACTACACCTCCGGTCGCCTCAATGGCCCCAATGGAAACCGTCTGCTTCCACCATTCGCGGATGAGGATCTGAATGTGTGGGTGAGCCTCAGCCAGTTCATCTATCAGTCCAATCAGGACATTCTGCTGGGTGGCAAATGGGGGATGAATGTTATTGTCCCCATTGTGGGATTCGATTTCAGCTCCAACCTGGGGGCATTCGGGCCCCGAGACAACGGAGCAGGACTCGGTGATATCGTGCTTGGTCCCTTTTTGCAGTGGGACCCCATCATGGGTGCCAATGGACCGCTCTTCATGCACCGCATCGAATTTCAGTTGATTTTTCCCTCCGGCAAGTACAGCAGCGAACGGGATCTCAATCCCGGCAGCAACTTCTTCTCCTTCAATCCATACTGGGCCGGTACCGTATTCATCACCCCAAAATGGACCACATCCTGGCGGCTTCACTATCTGTGGAATGCTGAGAACGGTGATCCTAATAGTGCAACTTACTGGTTTGCCGACGATACCCAGGCCGGCCAGGCCATTCACTTGAATTTCGCCACCGACTATGAAGTCATAGAAAAATGGCTGCGTCTGGGAATCAACGGGTACTACCTCAAACAGATCACCGACACCGAGGCTGATGGGCACAATATTCCCGACAGCAAAGAACAGGTGTTCGGCATCGGGCCTGGTGCCGTCATCCACTTCGGCCAGAACAGTCACCTATTCTTGAATCTCTATTTCGAAACGGCAGTCGAAAACCGGAGTGAAGGTACCCGTTGCGTGGTGAGATTCGTCCAGCACTTCTAACCGGCGATCATCATCGATAAAGCCAAGTCTAAGAGGGTCAGGGAACCGGCGGATCGGTTTCCCTGACCCGAAAAAGGCCGGAATTCCGAGATACGACGGGCTGACGGAGGCATTCCGTAGCCGGCTGGGCGGGGGTATCTGGCCGCACACCTTTTAGTCTGGTGTGGAGATCTCCTGGGCCGCGTCTTCCAGGTAGACTTCTCTGACAATGTGCATCATCTCTCCCATGTATACCCGGACATTCTCTATGGTGCGCCCCTCGCCATGCTGCCACAACCCCTTTGTGGGCACGATTCGGTCAAAAGCACTGTAGAATTCGAAATGGGTGTCATCCTCGAAGAGCAAGAAAAGCTGACTCTTAGGAGTACCTTCACTTTCCTTGATGACGATACCGGTAATTCGCTTGCCAAGGAGTTGGGACAGATAATCATTTTGAGTCATTGATTGTCACTCCAGAGACAGCAGCACATCTATCCAAAGAAATCCACACCACAGCCGCGATCATTTCAAATCCAGCCGCTTCGCCCACCAACTTTTCATTGCTGAAGTTTACAAGACCACATTGCGCCTGGTCAGAGCAGTATCCATAGTAGCGAGCGTCGCCGGCGGTATACCGGCCGCCGCACCAATCGGGGGAACGTCCCAGGAACCTTTTCATTATTCGACATCTCCCGATGGCCGCTGGTGAAACCATCGCCAGACAAGCTCACCCCGTCGCGTATCAACCCGCCACCAATCGCAAGGATCTGGGTTGCACTTTCCTGGACTCCGCCACCTGCCAGCCTCCCACCGGCACCTTCTCCGCACCTGACAGCACCATGAAATGGGGCTCCGCCGCGCCCGACGGCACCATGGCCCGGCTGAAGCGGTCCTGCAACGCATCATAGCGATACAAATAGTAGTGGCCGTCGCGGTCAAGTTCGATGGCCTCCCAGACCTGCCTTTTGGGATCCCGAATCATCGCTGTCAAGGCATACTCCCATTCCCTCATCGCAGACTCCTTTTACGGTCTGATCGTGATCTGCTTGCGGGCGGGTGCGATCCCTCCCCACTCTTCAGCAAGTTCTGATGAAACCAATTCAGTTGAAACCACCGGGGCTTTCCCCACAAGACATCAACCCATGTCCGCTTCTATTGGTAACCTCATCCTCCCTCTGGGTCAATGCCATTGCCGACTGATTCACAGATTGTGAACACTCGCTCGGGGATGACACCCCGCGTGGTTGAGCCAGGGACCACTCAGCGCTCCCCTGTAGTCATAAACAGGCAGGAATGGGAGGTTGTGTCGGCAGAATTCCAGATGACGGGGTTTTCTCTTTCAAAAAAAAATCACTAGTACGCGGCCTCCCCCCACATTTTTGATTGCGTTCCCCCCGCATTCCCCGGTATATAAGAACTCACATCTTGCTCCCTCGCTCGCGCTGGCCTGGGACGGTGTTCCAAGCCCATCCGAACCGGCAGATGCTCGTTGCCAAACCATCCAAGCAGTTTTTTTGATCTAGTGACACCCTCAGCGGTGTTGACAATATCACCCCGGTATCTTTGGAAAAAAAGAGTTGTATGAGGGAAACCTTACGGCAGAACTGAAGTCCGTTGATGAAATGGAATGCCACTTCGGCTCGGCGCAGTTATCGATGTGGTGTGGTCCGTTGAAAGGGTCATGGATAGCTTGCGTGAACTGGTTACGTTTCTGGTTCTTGGACGACCCAATGACCAATACGGATTACAACTCCGTTCGGGAGGACAGGGTGCCTGGCACCCTATGAGTTCCAGAAAAGGTCGCCCTTTCATTTGTCAGGAGCGGCTCACCGGTACCTACCCATAAACCGCTAGGAGGAGGATAACGGGATGGCATTCGGCAAGACTCAATTGGTGGACAAAGTGGCAGCAAGTATCAAGGTCCCGAAGAAGACGGCGGCAGCCGCTATCGACGCGGTCTTTACCAGCATGATGAGCGCCCTGGAAGCCGAAGGGTCCGCCAGCATCATCGGGTTCGGCAGTTTCAAAGTGGTTGAACGGGCGGAACGCAGTGGGCGTAACCCCGGCACCGGCGCCGCCATTACCATTGCGGCCCACAAGGCGGTGCGTTTCACCGCCGGCAAGAAACTGAAGGATGCGGTCAATCTGGGGAGCAAGAAGAAGGCCGCCGCCAAGAAGGCCAAACCGGCCGGGAAGAAAAAGTAGCTCACGTCATCGGAGAGGGGGCCACCGCCCCTTCTCCGAACCAGCTCTCTCCATCACTTCATCTGCTCCTCAACGCACGACGTTTGTGCAGCCTTGTGCCCACCTTCGTCATCTTGCGGCCTTGGATGCGGCTCGTGGCCGCCAAGGATTTCTCACCCCGCAACAATCTGTTCCTCAACAGCCCCCTGAGGGATACCTCCGCCCTTCAGCCCGCCCGGGTTTCTGGGCATACCCGTGAGGCACGTCAGCGTCCCAGAAAACCGGAACAAAACAATTGACAGAGAAACCGGATTGATTCATTGGATTAGTGAGTGCTTACTAAATTTCGCATGTCTACCCGGCCCTCGTCCAGCCAGTGGCGTCGGCCCAAAGGCAACAAGGATCAGCTATGGCGGCAAAGCAAAAACGGCTGACAGGGGAACAGCGGCGCAAGGAAATCATCCGCGCCGCCATGGAAGTGTTTGCCCGAAAAGGCTTCAGCGGGTCCACTACCCGCAGGATCGCTGAATCCGCCGGCATCAGTGAAGCCATGATTTACAGCCACTTTGAGAACAAGGAAGACCTTTACGCCGCTATTATTGATGAGAAACTTAAGAGAAACGAACAGCTCTTTTTCCCGGTAGAGGCCATGCGCAACAAGGATGATCGTCAGGTGTTCACCACCATTGTCAGCAATTTCTTGCATCACCATAGCGGCGACACCACCTTCATGCGCTTGCTGCTCTTCAGCGCGTTGGAAGACCATGAACTGGCTCGGATGTTTATGGCCGGGCCCATGACCCGCTTCTTCACCCATCTAGGGGACTACATTCAGCAGCGCTGCGACGACGGCGCCTTTCGCCCCATCAACCCGGTCATGGCAGCACGTTCGCTGCTGGGTATGGCCGTCTATTTCGTCTTGCTGCGCGAGATCTATGGAGATCAAGCTCTTCAGTCTCTGTCCCTGGATGAAACCATTGACGTGATCGTTACGACTTTTTGCCAGGGGATCGAATCCAAACCGTAGCCCAGCACCGCATCCTGGCTGAATCCGGCCTGGCCGTGCCGGACATTCAACAACTCCATGTCCGCCCCATTAGTCATACACTACGCAACGGAGGTCTTCATGGCCAAAGCCACTCCAACACCGATTGTGTGCTCCCCGAGCTCATCCCCACCGAAGCCGATCCCTGTCCGTTGGCCGGTGCTGACCCTGCTCTGCTGCACTCTGTGGCTGGCCGCTTGTGCCGAGAAGAAAGCCGAGAAACCCAAGACCGCACCGGCCGTACCGGTGACCGTAGCTACCGCAACCCAACGGACGGTCCCGGTGCAGATACGGACCATCGGCACCGTGGAAGCCGATGCCACGGTGGGCATCAAACCCCGCATCATGGGAGAGCTGATGGAGGTACACTTCAAGGAGGGCGATGATGTGAAACGCGGAGATCTGCTGTTCACCATCGACCCCCGGCCCTCCCAGGCGGCCCTGGCCGAAGCCCAGGCCAGACTGGCGCGCGACACGGCTCTGGCCAAGAATGCCGAGATGGATGCCAAACGCTATGCCGAGCTGGTCCAAAAGAACTATGTCAGCCAGGAAAAATACAACGAGGTGCGGTCCAACGCGGAAGCGCTCAAGGCGACCCTCAACGCCGATCAAGCCGCCGTGGAGAGTGCTCGCCTGCAGCTCAGCTACTGCTATATGTACGCCCCGATATCCGGCCGCACCGGCAATCTTCTGGCGGATGCCGGCAACACCATCAAGGCCAACCCCGATGATCCCATCGTGATTCTGCGTCAGATCGAGCCCATTCAGGTGAGTTTTGCCGTTCCCGAAAAACACCTGGGCGAGATCCAGCGATTTGCCGCCGCCGGGACCCTGCCGGTGGAAGTCCATATTCCCGGGGATAGTGGCCCTCTCATCAAAGGGCGGCTCACCTTCATCGACAACGCAGTGAACACCGCCACCGGCACCATCCTACTTAAGGCTACCCATGAAAATATCGAACGTCGGCTATGGCCGGGTCAGTTCGTGGATGTGGCCCTGACCCTCACCGAACAGCCCAATGCCGTGTTGATTCCATCCGCCGCCATTCAATCCGGTCAACAGGGGACCTATGTATTTGTGGTCAAACCTGATATGTCTGTGGAAATACGGTCCCTTATGATCAGTTTCTACATCGACCAGGAAGCGGTCGTGAATAGCGGTTTGGAGGCCGGCGAGACCGTGGCTACCGATGGGCAGCTGCGGCTCGCGCCGGGCGCCAGGATCGAGGTAAAGGAAGGCTGCCAAATCGCCGGACCGCCCCTCATGAACATCGCCGAACCGTTTATCCGTCGTCCCGTAGCCACCACGCTCATCATGCTGGCGATCCTCATCTTTGGTATCATGGGATACCGCCGTCTGCCCGTGAGTGATCTGCCCAACGTGGATTTTCCCACCATCCTGGTATCCGCGTCACTGCCCGGGGCAAGCCCCGAAACCATGGCATCGGCGGTGGCCACCCCGCTCGAAAAGGAGTTCTCCACGATCGCCGGGCTGGATTCCATGAGTTCCACCAATCTCCTCGGCAACAGCCAGATCACCCTGCAATTCAATCTGAGCCGCAACCTGGACGCAGCCGCCCAGGATGTGCAGGCGGCCATTGCCCGCAGCCAAAAGCAACTGCCGCGCGACATGCCCAGCCCGCCTTCCTACAAGAAGGTCAACCCGGCGGACCAGCCCATTCTTTACCTGGCGCTGACGTCCCCGACCTGCCCCTCTACAGCCTGGATGAATACGGGCAGACCCTCATGGCCCAGCGGATTTCCACCCTCCCTGGCGTAGCTCAGGTTCTGGTGTTCGGAAGCCAGAAATATGCGGTGCGGGTCCGACTCGACCCGCGAGCGCTTTTCTACCGCGGCATCGGCATCGACGAGGTGGCCCGCGGAGTTCAGCGCGCCAACGTGAATCTTCCCACTGGAACCCTGGACGGAAGCACCCGCGCTTTCACCATCCAGGCCAGTGGCCAGCTTACCGATGCCAGTGCCTATCGCCCCGTCATCGTGGCCTATCAGCAAGGGCATCCGGTCCGGCTTCAGGACCTGGGGCAGGTCCTGGACAGCGTCGAAAACAACAAGACGGCCGCCTGGTACAACGACGACCGCGTCCGTGGTTCTGGCCATTCAACGGCAACCGGGGACCAACACCGTGGAAGTGGCCAACAGTGTCAAGGACCTGATGCCCACGTTTCGGAGCCAACTGCCGGCGTCGGTATCGCTCCACGTCCTCTATGACCGGTCGGTCTCCATCCGGGACTCGGTCAAGGACGTTCAGTTCACCCTGCTGTTCACGCTGGTTTTGGTCGTTCTCGTCATCTTCCTGTTCCTGAGGAACCTGGTCGCCACCGTGATTCCCAGCATGGCCATGCCAATGTCGGTGGTGGGGACCTTTGCCGTCATGTATCTGCTGGACTACAGCCTCAACAACCTCTCCCTGATGGCCCTTATTCTCTCCATCGGCTTCGTGGTGGACGATGCCATCGTCATGCTGGAAAACATCGTCCGGCACCGGGAGATGGGGGAAGGGATGCTGGAGGCTTCCCTCAACGGTTCCCGGGAAATCGGTTTCACCATCGTGTCCATGACCCTTTCCCTGGCGGCGGTGTTCATCCCGGTACTGTTCATGGGCGGCATCCTGGGGCGGCTCTTCCGCGAATTCGCCGTCAGCATCGGCGTGGCGGTACTGATATCCGGCTTCATCTCGCTGACCCTTACCCCCATGTTGTGCAGCCGGTTTCTGCGGCATCAGGAAAACCATCACCAGGGGTGGCTGTATACCTGGTCGGAACGGATCTTTGACGGCATGCTACGCATTTACCAGGTGGGGCTTCGCTGGGTGCTGGGCCATCAGCGCAGCGCCATGATCTTTTCCGCCGTGATTCTGGTTGCCACCATCATCCTGTTTGGCAAGATCCCCAAGGGCTTCATCCCCAGCGAGGACACCGGGCGAATCTTCGGCCTGACCGAAGCGGCTGAGGGCATCTCCTTTGATGCCATGGTTCAGCATCAGCGCGCCGTGGCTGCTGTGGTCCGGGAAGACCCCAACGTCACCTCGTTCATGTCGGCAGCGGGAGCCCGCGGTGGCACTGCCGCTACCATCAACTCCGGCACCATTATGCTGCGGCTCAAACCCAGGAGCGAACGCAAGCACTCTGCGGACGAAATTATCCAGCAACTCCGGACAAAACTCGCCCAGGTGACCGGAATCCGCGTGTATCTGCAGAATCCACCGCCTATCCGGATCGGCGGTCAACTCACCAAAAGCCAATATCAATACACCTTGCAGAGCCCTGATCCGACCGAGCTCTACCGTTTAGCCCCGATGTTGGCTGATAAGATCCGGGCGATTCCGGGAGTGCATCGACGTAACCACCGATCTTCAGATCACCAACCCACAGGTCAACGTGGACATCGACCGTGACAAATCCGCCGCGCTCGGGGTCAGTGCCGAACAGATCGAGGACGCGCTCTACACCGCCTATAGCTCTCGGCAGATTTCCACCATTTACGCACCCAACAATCAGTACCAGGTGATCATGGAGCTGGAACCCCAGTACCAGTTGGATCCGGAGGCGCTTGCCCTGCTCTATGTGCGCTCTTCCAGTGGCAAGACTGGTGCCGCTCAATACCGTGGCCAAACTCACCCGCGCCGTGGGACCGCTCACCGTCAATCACCTGGGGCAGCTTCCCGCCGTGACCATTTCCTTCAACCTGCAAACAGGGTATGCGCTCGGTCCGGCAGTGGACGCCGTGGACAAATTGGCGCGCACGATGCTGCCGGCCTCCATCGCCACCAGTTTCCAGGGAACGGCCCAGGCCTTTCAGGCTTCCATGCAGGGGCTGGGGTTGCTGCTCGTCATGGCCATCCTGGTCATCTACCTGGTACTCGGGATTCTCTACGAAAGCTTCATTCATCCCCTGACCATTTTGTCCGCCCTGCCCTTTGCCGGGTTCGGCGCCCTGGTGACCCTGCTGATTTTCAAGATGGACCTCAATATCTACGCCTTTGTCGGGGTGGTGATGCTGGTGGGGCTGGTCAAGAAGAACGGCATCATGATGATCGATTTCGCCATCGAAGCTCGGAAAAACGAGGGCAAGAGCGCCGTGGACGCCATCTATGAAGCCTGCGCGGTGCGTTTTCGCCCCATCATGATGACCACCATGGCGGCCCTCGTGGGGACCCTGCCCATTGCCCTGGGCTACGGCGCCGGCGGCGAATCGCGGCAGCCGATGGGGCTTTCGGTCATCGGCGGGCTGGTCTTTTCCCAGTTGCTGACCCTGTTTGTGACCCCGGTCTTTTATGTTTACATGGAATCCTTTCAGAGCTGGCTGGGAAAGCGCCGAAGCCGGCGCCAATTCCGTGACCAGCCGGCGCCGGCCGCGGAGTAATGGAACCCTGGATGCCCGCCTGGAAGCTTCCGGGGTCCGCAGTGTGTCTGCCATCTCGATGCCGTGTCACGGCTTCTCGTCCCCCAATCAACAAGAAAAGCTAAGCGCCACGAGCCGGTGCAGTCTTTGCGATCTTCTCCGAGTGCCTGAGCCTTCTTTTTGAACCGGCATTTGAAAGGTGAAGCGTTCCGTGCAGTGAAACTCGAGATCGTTGCACAGAAATGTGTGCACAGGGGTAAACGCCTTTCCCATCGGGCTCCAATCCATTTCGGGGGGACCCGGTGTGCCTGCGCCTGCACATGATTCTGTGCAACCCCCTCGAGAGCATGATCCCAACGGGTTTTTCTGGCTTGCCAACTTCCTGAAATCCATACCTTATTCAAATGACTTTGGGATCTCTTATCCGGCACTAAATTTGCGAAGGGATAAGCACAGGTGGTTCCATTTTGAATCTCCCTCAGTGAGAGGGAGTGAGGCAGGTTGAGGGTGTGGGTTCTCGCAACCACACACCCTCACCTGACCTTTCTCCTCACTCCCGCCAAGAGCAAGAACGGCTTTCCGGTGTTCATTGCCAGCCTTTGCCCTGGCTTCCACCCCCCTTCGTTCAGCTCTAGTGTTCTGTCCAGTTTGTTTTAATGGGTTGACGATTGACCGTAGGGTGGGTGTAGCGTACTGAAACCCACCGCAGGGAAATGGTGGGTTTCGTCCCGCCGGCCGGGACTCCACCCACCCTACAATTCCTTCAATTCTAAGCCGGAGAAACAAGATTGACAGAGCACTAGGATTGTCCCAGTTGGGTCCTCGTTGTGGGCATCTCTCTGCATGCTCTATGGCTGACCCAGCCCCTGGTGATGGTTTCGCTCCGTAAGGAGGGGGATCTCATCTTGCGCGAAAAGCCGGAATTGGGCTTGACACCCGCTTTGCTCCAACCTATATACTTTTGCCATGATTATGGCCCATCCAGCGACAACTCGGTAACAACAGACACGATTCCAATCAAGCTCCATAATCATTTCCTTAATTCTCTACCGGACACTTTTTAACCTGGACTCTTCGCCAGAAACGCTGCATGGTAGTCTAAAACTGGTTTAACCGAAGTAACCATCAACCGTCAGGAGGCTGCCATGACCGACAACAAAAAATATTCAGAGCCGTTCGCAATGCCCTTCTGAAACTGTGCCCGCGAGGCGTCCAAGGTAACTTCGTAAGACGCCTCAACACGCTGGCCGGTTTGATTTGCGGCATTGTGAGCACAGGCAGTTGCCATCTCCCGAAAGTGGCCCGAAAGGTTCCGGATGCCGCGCTGGTGGCGAGTCGCGAGAAGCGGATCAGCCGCTGTCTCAAGAACGAAGCCTTTGATGCCGAAACGTATTTTCTTCCTTTTGCAAAGAGGCTCCTGTCGAGTCTGTCGCACCTGCCGCTGGTGTTGGTCATGGATGGGAGCGTTGTCGGACGCGGTTGTGTGGCTCTCATGGTAGCACTGGTTTACAAAAAGCGTGCTTTGCCCCTTGCCTGGATGGTATCCAAAGGCAGAAAGGGTCATTTCCCCGAAGACGCGCACCTTGGTCTTATCCGGGAGGTTGCGGCATTGATCCCCACCGATACCCGAGTCGTTTTTCTGGGTGATGGCGAGTTCGATGGCTGCAACCTTCAGGCCCAACTTGGTCAATGGGGCTGGGAGTATGTCTGCCGCACGGCCTGCAACGTTACCCTTCATTGGGAAGGTGAAACATTTCAGTTCGAGGACATGGCCGTCGACATGCAACCCGGCCACTGTTTGGATATACCCAACTGTCTGTTCACCCACAAGAGATACGGCCCCGTGCTGGCCCTGTGTTGGTGGAGAAAAGATTGTAAGGAACCGGTTTATCTCGTCAGCAACATGGAATCGCCTCTAGACGCCTGCTGGTTCTACGGAAAACGCTTCCACATCGAGACCTTCTTCTCCGACGAGAAAAGCCGAGGATTCAACCTGCACAAGAGTCACCTCTCGGACCCGCAGAGATTGGCCCGTCTCATGATCGGAGCGTGCTTGGCTTACCATTGGATCATCTATCTCGGCTGCTTGGCGCTGCAAAATGACTGGCAGCGCTTCATCCATCGCTCAGACCGTTGCGACCTGAGCCTCTTTCAACTCGGGTTACGCGTGCTCGATTATTTGCTGGATCGTGGAAGGCGCATTCCTTATGCCTTCTGGAATCTGCACAAAACCGACAGAACCCAGCCTGCCAGACGGCATGCCTGAGCTCAAAAAAGTGTCCGGTAGTGAGCCACCTACTACCTCCAAATGCTGGGGGCCGCTCTCGTTCATCCCGAACGCAAGGAAGTGATCCCCCTGATTCCCGAGATCATCTCACGCCAGGACGGCACCGTCAAAAATGACTGTGAGCTCAATGCCAGCAGACGGTTTCTCAGCAAATTGCGCAAGGAGCATCCCCATCTCCAGCTCGTCGTAACCCAGGACGCCATCAGTCCCAACGGCCCTTACATCCGCTTTCTCAAGGAACTGGACTACCGTTTCATCCTCAACGTCAAGGAAGCCGACCATGCCCACTTGTTCGCTCGATTTGAGGACGCCATCGAACAATGCCAGGTGGGAGAGCTCATCATTGACGATGCCAAAGACCCCGAAAGGGTCCACTATTTTCGCTGGGTAAACGAGCTACCCATCAACGCCTCCCATCAGGACGTCCTGGTAAACCTCCTCGAATACTTGGAGGTGAACGGCAAGGTCACGAAACGGTTTTGCTGGGTCACAGACATAGCCTTGAGCGAGGCAAACGCCTACCGGATCATGAGAGCGGGCCGCGCCCGGTGGAAGATCGAAAGTGCGCCGCAGGCGCACGGAAAGGAGGTTCAGTATGAACTGACCGACTGTGCATAAGCTGCACGAGAGATGAAGGTAGGTCCTTCGGAGTCGGCTTCCAGGAGCGGGCTTCAAACCACTCCAAGCTGCTGCGGTCAAAAGCCGTGGTGGTGAGCGTTGGAGTCAAAGCGTCGGGGACGTACCCCGAGCAGGTAAGGGTCAGAGAGACGAACGCAAGTGAACCTCCGATGACGCGTCGTAAGCCAGAGAATTGTCGTCAAAACCAGGGGCGTTTCTATCTCCTGGGACAAGCCTGTCGGATACCTGGTTACTGGGCAGGCGGCGGCCGGCGTATAGGAGGCGTGAACCTGATCCGGGCTCTCGTGCGGAACTGCGGGAACCAGTCGCTCCGATGTCAAGGGAGAAGCACAAGTGGCAGAAACCACGAGGCGAGAGTACCGATGCGGAGCACTGGGACGGACCGACCCGTAAGAGCGATGAAGGCCGGTAATGCGGCTGGAGCAAAGGGGTTGGGTCAAGCGGTTGCATTTGGAGTTCAACTGGCAACAGGAGGAGACGGTTGAGTGCAACAAAACCGTTTGCCATCTCAAAGCAGCTGGTGTACGAGGCCTTCAAGGCCGTCAAAGCCAACGCGGGTGCTGCCGGGGTGGACAAGGAGTCGATCGAGGACTTCGAGAAGGACCTGAAGGGCAACCTGTACAAGATCTGGAACCGGATGTCGTCGGGGAGCTACTTTCCCGCCGCCGGTGAAAGCGGTTGCCATTCCGAAGAAGAATGGAGGTGAGCGCATTCTGGGCGTTCCGACAGTGGCGGATCGAGTGGCACAGATGGTGGTCAAGATGACCTTTGAGCCGGCAGTGGAGCCCATTTTCCTGCCGGACTCCTATGGCTACAGACCCGGAAAATCGGCACTGGACGCCGTGGGAGTGACGCGCGAGCGATGCTGGCAGTACGACTGGGTTCTGGAGTTTGACATCAAGGGTCTGTTCGACAACATCGACCATGAGCTTCTGCTGCGGGCGGTCAGGAAGCACACGGAGTGCAAGTGGGTGATGCTCTACATCGAGCGATGGCTGAAGGCTCCGCTGCAGCTTGCGGATGGGACGCTGGTGGAACGTACCAGGGGAACGCCGCAAGGGGGAGTCGTCAGTCCCGTTCTCGCCAATCTGTTCTTGCACTACGCGTTCGATCTTTGGATGGGGCGAACGTTTCCGAGCGCCCCTTGGTGCCGTTACGCCGATGACGGGCTGGTTCACTGCAGGACCGAGCAAGAGGCGCAGGCCATCAGGGCTGCCCTTGCGATGCCGGTTTGGTGAGTGCGGCCTGGAAATGCATCCGGACAAGACCAAGATTGTCTACTGCAAGGACGGAAGTCGCAAGGGGCAGTATCCGAACACGAAGTTTGATTTCCTCGGGTACACCTTTCGGGCGAGGGTGGTGAAGAACCGCAAACGCAACACTTTATTTACAGACAAAACCACTGACATTGTCAGTGGTGGGGCGTGGGGGCGAAGGCCCCACACCTTGGGTGAAGCAACATTGTTGCTGAGCAATTGCGAACTGCTGTAACTTGGAATCGGAGGTACTTCGATGGAAGGTTACAGCAGTTCGTCTCATACGGCCAATCGGTGTGAGTGCCAGTTCAACACTTCAACAGCAAGATTGATAATGGGTAAGAGGCGAGCAACTGCGCCTCTGGAAAGACAACGACGAATGACATTGTCAGGAGTCGTTGTCCCTGCTCTTGAAAGCCACCGACAAGGTCGGTGGTCGTTTACCGACTTTCTCGTATAGCACTGGATCACCCGAGGCCACCCCATTGAAATAAGTTCTCACTACCAGATAGTCCTCCATAGGCGGCTCTGGCTTCGTGTCGGCCTTGCGATTCGCAGCCATCCTTTTCTCAATATCTGTAGTCTTGGCAATGACGGAGAAACCGCCTTCGTCTTTATCAGGGAAGCATACACATTCGTCGGCATGTGGATGATATTGCCCAGAAGCTTTTTCGTGAACACTATAGCACTACGATCTGGTCGACCTGTCCCAATCAGCCATTTCGCGGTAAGAAGACCTACGCAGTGGTTCCCTGGCCGGGGCCGGGATTTGATCTGCAAGATGCCGCCGTGGTCTTCGATGATGCGCAGGGCAATGGGCAGCCCCAGGCCGCTGCCGTCGGGGCGGGTGGTGTAGTAGAGTTCGAAGACCCGTTCCAGGTCTTCGGCGGCAATTCCGGCGCCACGATCCTCAACTTCCATGACCACACCCCGGCGCTCGGGCCGAAGTGTTACCTTGATGGGGGTATCGGGCGGGGACGCCTGAATGGCATTGAGCATCAGGTTGCCCAGTGCCTGGCGCATCTGGTCCGGGTCCAGGGGAAACCGCAGAGGTTGCGGCGGCACCGTCAGCTGAACGGCAATACCGGCTTCCTGGGCCGGCTCGGCATAAAGGGCGACAATTTCCGCCAGCCATGCGCTCAGATCCACGTCCTGGCGGTGGATTGGCGGGAACCTCGACACGCTCAGATAATCTTCAACAATCCGATTCAGCCTGAGAAGCTCAGATTGAGTGGTGTCCAGATAACCTTCCCACTCGGCGGCGGGGCCGGCATCGATCCCGTCCTGTAATTGTCGCCGGAGGTTCTGCAGGGAAAGACTGATCGCGTTGAGGGGGTTGCGGATTTCGTGAGCCACCTGGCCTGCCATCTGGCCAAGGGCTGCCAGGCGTTTGGCGCGAATGACCGTAAGCTGCATCTGCGCTTCCCGGTGGAGACCACGGCGCTGCATCCAGGCGATGGCCACGATACCGGTCAAACCGATGGCGAAGGTGACAATCCCCATGAGTGCCACGCTTCGGCGGGTTTGAGCCAGATAGCGATGGGCCGGGTCGGTGGCCAGGGCCAGGAGCAGGCGACCTCGGGGTTCGTTGTCTGCGCTTTCCAGGGTGCGCTGCACCTGGATGGATTCGGCGTGGGGCGCTTTGCAGTCGGCGATCGAGGTCGGTCAAAGGTTTCCCGACCCAGGCATCGTCGCTGGCGAAGCCGATGGTGCCGTTGTCGTCGGCCAGCGCCACCATGACGATGGTTTTGCCCAGGGCCAGGGTGCGAAACAGGGTCTGCACGCTGGCGGGGTTGAAGGCTTCCTGCATGCGTTCGAGACTGGCGCGGGCCAGCAGAACCTGACCGTTATCGCGTTTATGCGCCACCAGGTAAGGTTCCAACCCCCATGGGTGGTGACGATTGGGGCCTTGCAGCACCATGGTCGTGTCGGGGCCTTCCACAAAGGCCTGGATGCGATGACCCGGTCCCATGCCCCGCATCCCCATCCCCGTACCCATGCCACGACCAGGACCACGCCCCATGCCCATGTGCCACCCCATGGGTGACCCTGGGCCAGGTGACGGCTCGACCTTGGACGGATCGGGCAGGAGGGGACGATCCGGGCAATGGGAGCTCACCTGGATGCGGATAACCCACCACCGGCTGCAGATTTCCGTCGATGATCACGGCAAAATCCCAGCGGTAGCGATTCACGGTATCGCGCAACAAATTCTTTCTGAGGCTCCTGGTCCTTGGCCAGGTTCAATTGCTCATCAAGTTGCTGCATCTGATTTTGAAAGGTTTCCAGGAACTGCTGGCCAAGCAGGTGTTCGGTGCGAAATCCGTAGAGGGCGCTGCGTTCGATGGCTTCGGCCAGGGCTTCACCCTGGCTGCGAAGTGAGTTATAAGCTGTTGCGCGGGCGTTGCTCAACGACCAGGCTGACAGGGCGGCAATCAGCCCCAGCAGCAGCAGAGTGGCCCAGATGAAGGAAGCGTACCGTTTCATGGTCATACCTTCTAACTTCCGCCGGGTATGACATAGAAAAAGATGGCAAAGAAGTGAAAGAGGCTCCCGGCCATGACGAAAATATGCCAGACTGCATGGTGGTAGGGAAGACGGTGCCACCTATAGAACCCAACTCCGGCGGTGTAGGACAGACCGCCGAGAAGCAGTAGGACCAAACCTCCTGGGGCAACGGCGGCGAGCATGGGTTTTATCGCCACAACAACCGCCCAGCCCATGCCGATGTAGAGCCCGAGAGAGAGCAAGGTCCAGCGGCGCAGCAAGCTCCCCTGGAAGACGATCCCGAAGATGGCGAGCCCCCAGATCACCCCGAACAGAGACCATCCCCATGGACCGCGCAGATTCACCAGGGTAAAAGGGGTGTAGGTGCCGGCAATGAGAAGGAAGATGGCTGAATGATCCAGGCCCTGCAGCACGGTTTTCACCGGCGGCCGCTGGATGCTGTGGTAGAGAGTGGAAGCCGTATAGAGCAGCATGAGTGTGGCGCCGAACACGCTGCAGCTCACGATGTGCCAGACATTCCCGTACCGGCAGGCGTACGCGGTGAGGACTGCTAGGCCGGCCAGCGAGAGGATGATCCCAACCCCGTGGGTGATGCTGTTGGCGATCTCCTCGCCTGGGCTGTAACGTTGTGTGCACGTATTCGCACCCATTAATTGCGCTCCAAATCAATGCTGGAAACAGGTTCACCATGGAAAGTTCGACCGAAACAACGGAAAGCTCGATCGAACCATCAACGACAGCGTCATCCGCCTCCGCGGGGTGCGCCAGCACAACCTCAAGAACCTTGACCTGGATGTGCCGCTTTACCAGCTCATTGCCATCAGTGGCGTGAGTGGTTCCGGGAAATCCAGCCTGGCGTTGCACACTCTTTACGCAGAAGGGCAGCGCCGTTACGTCGAGACCTTCTCCCCCTATGCCAGACAGTTCCTGGAACGCATGGACCGCCCCGACGCTGACCGGATTGACGGCATTCCGCCTGCCATCGCCATCGAATCAGGGACGGTGGTGCGCAGTTCGCGTTCCACCGTGGGCACCATCACCGAAATCAACGACTATTTAAAAACCCTTTACGCCCGTTTGGCAATACCTTACTGCCCGAATTGCGACCAACCCATCGCTCGGGATGACCCTGGTTCGGTGCTGGCCCGCATTGGCGCCCTGCCGGCTGGCAACCGCCTGATCATCGCCTTTCCCTACACGCCCGAGCCAACCGAGGATTGGCGGTCGAGTCTGATTGCCCAGGGGTTGTTGCGCATTTACGCCGAAGACCGGATCTGGGACCTGGAGGCCCTTGTCCTCGACCAGGTACTGCGCTTCGCTGGCCAGGAACTGCTGGTGGTGGTGGACCGGGTGCTGCTGGGCAAGGAGTCCGCGAGCCTACTGGCGGATTCCATCGCCACGGCGTTTCGCTTCGGTCAGGGGCGGATGGCGGTGATGGTGCTGCCCGATGATATCCAGTGGTTCAGTACCGACCTGACCTGTGCAGTCTGTGGGGTGGCGGTGCCGCCACCCACGTCCAATCTGTTCTCGTTCAACAGCCCGCTCGGGGCCTGCCCGGAATGCCGGGGTTTTGGCCGCACCATCGCGGTGGACCTGAACCTGGTCATCCCCGATCGAACGCCTGTCGATCGCTCAGGGGGCGGTCAAACCGTGGGGCACGGATCGCACAGAATACCAGGAGCTGCTGGATTTTTGCCGGCTTAAGGACATTGCCACCGACCAGCCCTTTGGTGAGCTGCCCAGCGAAGCTCAGAGCCTGATCATCAAAGGAACCAAAGGCTATTACGGCATCGAAGGATTCTTCGAGTGGCTGGAAACCAAGACCTATAAGATGCCGGTGCGAGTTTTTCTGTCACGGTTCCGAGCCTATGTGCCGTGCGTCGCCTGTCACGGCACCCGCTATCAACCGGCGGCACGCCGTTATCGGCTTCGGGGCGCGAGCATCGATGCTCTGTGTTCATGGTCTATTGCCCAATGTCTCGATTTTTTCAACGACCGCTGGCCGCAACTGGAGCGCGACCCGGCTGCCGCCCTGCTCGCCGGCTGAAATCCGTCAGCGCCTGGAATTCCTGAGTGCCGTTGGGCTCGATTACCTCAGTCTGGACCGTCAGTCACGCACTCTCTCCGGCGGGGAAGTTCAACGGGTGCATTTGACCCGCGCCCTCGGATCGGCCCTGGTCAACGTGCTGTACGTTCTCGACGAGCCCAGCGTGGGACTCCATGCCCGCGATCAAAACCGGCTCATGACCCAGTTGCGGCGCCTGGTGGAACTCGGTAACACCGTGGTGATGGTGGAACACGACCCGGAGATGGTCCGTTGCTGCGACCATGCCATCGACATGGGCCCGCACGCCGGTGAAGACGGCGGAGATATCGTCTACCAGGGGCCGCCGGACGGCCTGGGGCGCTGTGCTGCGAGTCTCACCGGTGGCTACCTCAGCGGCCGACTGACGATGCCGGCTCCAGACCGGCGGCGCCAGCCCGACTGGAACCGGGCCATTACCGTGCGAGGCGCGGTCGAAAACAACCTCCAGAACCTCACCGTGGCGTTTCCACTCGGGTTGCTGGTGGGTGTGAGCGGTGTTTCCGGATCGGGCAAGAGCACCCTGGTGGAAACTACTCTCCATGCCCAGTGGCTGCGGGCCATGGGCCGGGCTACCGATACCCCGGGCCGCTGCGACGGACTCGACCATGCTACTGCCGTCGATGACCTGGTTCTGGTCGATCAGCAACCCATCGGCCGTTCGCCCCGCGCCAATCTGCTAACCTACACGAAATTACTGGATCCCCTGCGCCGACTCTTTGCCGGACGCCCACCGCTCAGGCCCGCGGCTACGGCCCCGGGCATTTTTCCTTCAACGTTCCGGGAGGCCGCTGCGAGCGCTGCAAAGGGGAGGGTTTTGAACGTGTCGAAATGCAGTTCCTGGCCGATGTCTACGTGCGCTGCCCGCTATGCAACGGTCGCCGCTTTCGGGACGAGGTCATCGAAGTGCGGCTGCGCGGCCTTTCCATAGCCGACCTGCTGGAATGCACCGCTACCGAATTGGGCCATCACTTCCCCGACGAAGCGGCGGTGACCCGGATTGTAGCCGCCATCGGCCGGATCGGGCTGGACTATGTGCGTCTCGGCCAGCCGCTCAGTACCTTGTCCGGAGGCGAAGCCCAGCGTCTGAAACTGCTTCGCCATCTCGAATCCCGCGGTGGCAGTGGCAGCAAGCTGTTTCTACTGGATGAACCAACCACCGGATTGCACCCCCATGACCTGAGCAAGCTCATCGAAGTGCTTCAGACTTTGGTTGACCGGGGGCATACGGTGCTGGTGGTGGAACACAACCTCGACCTGCTGGCGGCCTGCGACTGGCTCATCGATCTTGGACCGGAAGGCGGGGTCGGCGGCGGTCGGGTGGTGTCGGCGGGTCCGCCGGAACAGGTGGCCGCTCACCCGGACAGCCACACCGGCCGGCATCTGAAAGTCAAACTGGCGGAGCGGGCCAATCGGCGAAAGAATCGGCGCCCGCGCACCGGGTCAATTGAACCGGAAACGGTGCGGCCGGTGGTGGCCAGCCGGGAGATCGTCGTTCGTGGGGCGCGCGAACACAACCTGCAGATCGATGAAATCCGTCTGCCGCTGGGGCAAATGAGCGTGCTCACCGGCCTGAGTGGTTCCGGCAAGTCGACTTTGGCTTTTGATGTGCTGTTTGCAGAGGGCCAAAGGCGCTATCTGGAGTGCCTTTCGACCTATGTCCGCCAGTACTTCAGAATTCTGGAAAAGCCCGATGTGGACCAGGTTCTGGGCCTGCCACCGACAGTGGCCATTGAACAGCGCAGCAGCCGGTTGGGACGGCGTTCCACCGTGGCCACCATCACCGAGATCTACCATTTCCTGCGGTTGTTCTACGCCAAGTTGGGCCGGCAGCACTGTCCAGATTGTGGACGGGAGCTGGAAGCTCTGTCGTTGGATGCGATCCTCTCGCTGGTGGAAACGGATGCCCGACATTCGCCGGTCCAACTACTGGCGCCATTGGTACGCGGGCGCAAGGGCATTTATCGTGATCTGTTGCAGCGGCTGGCACGGATGGGGTTCAAGCAGGTGCGTGTCGACGGCGTCTGGATGGCGGTCGATCAAGTTCCGGCCCTGGCCCGTCACAAGGAACACGACATCGAGGTGCTGGTATACGACAGCCGGGAAGGGCAGGGCGGCGGACGGTCCCTGGCGGACGCCGTGCGCCAGGCGCTGACCTTGGGTGGCGGGACTCTCCTGTGCGTGGTGGTGGCTTCGCCATCAGTGAAATCCGCTAAATCCGCAGCTAAATCCAA
>CAWDJT010000053.1:0-73536 GCA_963802715.1 uncultured delta proteobacterium | reverse complement strand
TATGTCCAATCGTGTTGCAAATGGCTTACTGCCATCTCGAAACGGCGCCAACAGGGACCTGGTGTCAGGGTTAAGATGACCCCTTCAGGGTCGGTTGCGGTCATGTTATTGGAAAAAGCACGCCGGTAGCCTCGGGCCGCCATTTTTAGGAGCTTAAAAGCTGAAACACTGTGCTCCAGCAGGTCGAACCGATCCAGGCAGATGCTGCGTGCTCCCAGCCGGGCCGCCTGGCGAAACATCTCCTGGAGTGCTCCATCCAGGATCTCCACGCGCAACGGCGGCAGTCTCTCGAAATCGAGCACCACCATGCGCATCAAATGTTTAGCCTGTACTGCTATGGGTCGACACAAGGCCACTTCACCCAAAGGGCGTGGCAGTGAATGCTGGGCCTCCAACACCAGTTGAAACCACGATTCCACCGTGGGCATCATTTCCGCGTAGGGGTCCACCACCAGGTAGGCATCTTCCGGGTAGGCAATAAGATCCACGGACAAGTGCTGAGCTTCCTGCTGGCTCAGGCGGATCAAGCCTGCCGGATGGTGATGATGGGTCATAATGGTGGTCCACTTTTCAGTGTTTCTATCCGGTTTTGACGCTCAACCATGAGACAGACGGTGACGGTGGGCATCCCCGATCCATTTGTGCATACAACTTTCGAATTCTCATTGACCACCACCCCGGTCTAGGCAAGGGCAAAGGCCGCATTGGTCGGCCGTGGTTGCGCGAAGCGATGGTCCCGGGCATCGGAGGTGCCCGGTCACCCTTCCATTAGTCACCAAATCCCGTAGCTTTGTCAAGTGGGGTACCATCCGTAATCTTCGGGCAAAACCCGTCAGCGTCGCTTCCAGAGGTTCACCAGGTGTTCCGCTTGGGATGGAGATACCGGATTGGTGGTAACCCCATCACACTTGATGCCGGTTCCAACAATTGCGGCGTCCACCACTGGAGCGATGGTCTCCACATTGCCTCCGTTGACGCCGCTGCCGGCAATCAGGGCAGCATCGGGAAGGGCCTGACGCAGCAGGGTCAGCTGGTTCAGCTGAACAGGTGCACCGGTAGCTCTGCCGGTCACGATCAGGGCGTCGGCAAGTCCCCGGTATAGGATCTCACCGGCGCTCTCCACCATATCGGTCCTTTGACCCAGCGGTTCCCCGTGTTTGACCCAAACATCGGCAAATATCCCGATGTGGGTCGCGTCCAAACTATGCCGGGCGCGCAGACATTCGTGGGCTTGACCGGTGATGATACCCTGATCGGTGAGCATAACCCCGCAGTGGACGTTCACGCGAATAAAACGGCCCCCGCAGACGCAGGCCAGGGCCAGAGCGGACCGCCAATCGTTACGCAAAACGTTGATTCCCACCGGGATATCCACTTCGCGATGGAAATGGGCCAAAATCCAGGCCATGGCGGCGACCGTGGAGGGGTCCACAGCCCCAGCGGTAAAGGGCCGGTCCCCATAGTTTTCTACCATGACGGCATCAAATCCGGCTGCGACCAGGGTTCGGCCGTCCGTGCAGGCTCGATCCAAAACCTGCTGCAGACTTCCCTGCCATAACGGGGCGCCGGGGAGTGCCAGCAAATGAATCATGCCGATGATGGGTCGACTTTGCTTCAGCCAGATCCGGGTTTCCACGGACAGGGTCTCCTCAAGTTTGTGGACAAGGTCACAAGCAAACGTGCTTACCACCGTGATCGACAGGTTGAGAGAGCAACCAGACGGATTGTCCTGTAAAAGACAAAAACATCGGAGGTGAAAACGATCATGGCATAGGGATGAAGTCGAAGCAAGCACCCGGCCCCAGACAGTTCATCTCGTAACTTGCACGACGTGGGGCAAACTGATACATTCAAGCGGTTTAGACGAACACCGGGACCCAGTGGCGTGTCGTATGGGCGGCAACGGTCCGGACGGTCTGCGTTCGTTGGAGATTTCTGTTGAGGGATAAGCCAAACCATGAAGATCGCCATTATTGGTACCGGTTATGTCGGGTTGGTAAGTGGCACCTGTTTTGCCGAGCTTGGCCACGAAGTCACTTGCATCGACAAGGATGAACACAAGATCACCGTGCTCCAGCGCGGGGAAGTTCCCATCTATGAACCAGGGCTGGATGCACTGGTGCAGAAGAACCTCAAACACGGTCGCCTCAGCTTTACCACGGAGTTGATCCCCGGGGTACCTGAGGCCCAAGTGGTGTTCATCGCGGTGGGCACTCCGGCCTCTCGCCGTGGTGACGGCTACGCCGATCTGACCTATGTGTTTGAAGTGGCTCGGGAACTGGCCGTACATCTCAAGGAATTCAGCGTGGTGGTCAACAAAAGTACGGTCCCGGTCGGGACCGCCCGGCAGGTGGCCCGGATCATCTCGGAAATCAATCCGCAAGCGTCGTTCGCCGTGGCCAGCAACCCCGAATTTCTCCGGGAAGGGGCCGCCATCAATGATTTTATGAGGCCGGACCGGGTCGTCTTGGGGGTTGATTCCCCGGCCGCCGAAGAGATCCTCAAGGCCGTCTACCGCCCACTCTATCTCATCGAAACACCATTTGTCGTAACCACCATCGAGACCGCCGAATTGATCAAATACGCTTCCAACGCCTTCCTCGCGACCAAGATCAGTTTCATTAATGAAATCGCCAACCTGTGCGAGGAAATCGGTGCCGACGTACAAGATTTGGCTCGCGGCATCGGGCTCGATGGCCGCATCGGCCGCAAGTTCCTCCATGCCGGCCCGGGCTACGGTGGCTCCTGCTTCCCCAAGGACACCCATGCCCTGCTTCGGATTGCTCAAGAAAACGGGGTGGCCTGCCGGATCGTGGAGGCCGTCGTGGAGGTCAACGCCGCGCAAAAGGCCCGCATGGTGCGAAAGATCCGCCATGCCGTGGGCGGCAATGAAGCCGGTAAAACCATTGCGGTGCTGGGGCTGACCTTCAAACCCGAGACCGATGATTTGCGCGATGCACCGTCGCTTACCATTATCCCGGCGTTAATCGAGCACGGCGCGACCATTCGGGCTCACGATCCCCAGGCCATGAAGGAAGCTGCCAAACTGCTCCCCGGCGTGACTTTGGTCGACAGCTCGTATGAAGCCTGTGAAGGTGCCGATGCCGTGGTGCTCATGACCGAATGGAACGAGTACCGGGCTCTGGACCTCGCCCGTCTCAAAGAAATGTTGCGCGAACCGGTGTTTGTGGATTTGCGTAATGTGTATCCCCAGGCCGCCATGAAAGAAATGGGATTTCGCTATTACAGCGTTGGGCGGATGCCGGTTCGGTGAGATGCTGGCCGTGCTCGGCAGGCGGTCGCTGACAGCAGAACATCAGGTTCAACGACTGGCTCGAAGGTTGGCACGGTACCCTGATCCGAAATCAGGTCTTCCAACATTAGGGTAGATTAGGGAGTGAATCCTATAAGCATCGATCTAACCATCATCATCCCCGTGAAGGATGAAGCCGAGAGTATTGAGCCGCTTGCCCAAGAACTCACCCAAGTCATGGTCCGCCAAAACTATGACTGGGAGTGCCTCTGGGTGGATGATGGGTCCACTGACCAGACTCTGGCAGTGTTACAAGCTCTTGCGCAATCGGATTCACGTCACCGCTACCTATCCTTTGAAAGTAATGTCGGCCAATCGGCAGCGCTGTGGGCCGGATTTGGTTCCGCTGGTGGAGCTGTCTTTGCCACCATCGATGGGGACGGCCAGAATGATCCTGCCGATCTTCCCCTGCTGGTGGATGTTGTTCGCCGGGGCGACACCGACATGGCCAATGGCTATCGGCAGAAACGCAAAGATACCGTGGTTCGGCGCATCACCTCGCGGATCGCCAATCAGTTCCGTACCTGGATGACGGGGAAAAGCGTCCGCGATGTGGGGTGTTCCACCCGCGCTTTTCGCCGTGAATGCGTGGGAGGGCTGCCGCAGTTCACCGGCATGCACCGCTTTTTGCCGACTCTGGTGATGTTGCAGGGCTTTCGTCTCAGCGAACTTCCGGTTAACCACCGGCCACGCCTTCGGGGCAACAGCAAGTACACTATCGGCAACCGGCTGTGGGTGGGGTTGGCCGACATTTTCGGCGTATTGTGGTTGCGGAAACGCGCTTTCCGCTACCAGATCAAGGCGCGATCGGACGGATAACCGCACCCACCGGGAACCGCGACGATTACATCTTGTGTCCGGCCATTCCAGACCAATACTGGGTGCCCATTGGACCGAATGCTGTTGAAACGAGCATTTGGTGCTGTCTGCGAGGGATTTGTGTGATAGTGACGCGGAGAAAGGGGGACGCGGGGAAAGGGCTCATAAGGACCTTTTCAAGGTAGCTCCGCATCATCCCCTCTCCGTATCGCATTTAAAGCCAACCGCATTGCCAGTAGACCCCGGCCGGTATGTGCGACTTCTGGATAAGCGCAAATAAACCTGGGGAGGGTTAATTGAGAAGGATCTATGGAAAAACTGTGGATTGGTATAGGTGTTACCGGGCAGTTGCTCTTCTTCGCCCGATTTCTGGTCCAGTGGATTGCCAGCGAACGCGCTAAGCGCAGCGTCGTGCCGCTAGCCTTTTGGTACTTTAGCGTGCTTGGTGGCAGTGTGCTACTGCTCTATGCGATCTACCGCAAGGACCCGGTTTTCATCATGGGGCAAGCAGGGGGGCTTGGTCATCTATTTCCGAAATCTGTACCTCATTCATCGGGAACGGGTGCAATCTGGGGATCATTCCCCATCGTAGAGCTCACCCAAAGTAGTTTTCCCGGGTGGGAACCGTCCTCCCGCGGAGGCCGGGGGCCAGTCTACGCCAAAATGACAGTCCTAAAGACTACCTCAAAACACCCCTCACCTGGTAGGGAGGGGCTGGGGGAGGGGGCTGGATGCAAGCGCCTATAACCTTCCCCCAGCCTCACCCATCATTTGACCCGCTCCATCATTGGCTCCGCGCATTGGTGGTCAGTTAAGCCAAAAAATTTGGTTCCCCTGACTGCCCCAACCGACCGACAGAGGCGCTACATGCCCGCAATTCTCTGCGAATAGCGGAGATCGCGCCCAGCCTGGTTACGGATTTCGCTTCCAAGGCGGTCAATTAGCTTGAATAAATCCTCTCGAATCTCACCATATTGAACCATCATCCACCTCGCTCGTAGGAGACCACCAGGAGACAGGGTTTTCCGCTCGATGTGCGGCAATCCGTACCATACACGTGGTAGGTTCCGGATCGTCCAGCACAGTCATCCATGCTCACCCCCACCAAAAAAAACTCCTACCCCAGTTGTACTGAAGTAGAAGTCATCAGCTTTCTCTCCAAAGGGAGAATCAGCGGTTGTGGTGAACCTCATCACCTTTCAGATTGTAGATTCATTTAAGCAGATTCGTTGCCTAGAGTCAATGCATGGAACCAAGGTGTTCTCAACGCTGCGCCGCAGGGGCGGGGCAGCACAGCTATGTGGAGGCAAATCCCGCGCGCAGCAGTGAATCCCGACTGATCATCCCCTTGAATTTCCCTTCCGCGTCGACCACCGGCAAGCGTTTAATGGCCCGCTCGATCATAAGCCGGATGGCTTCCTCTATGGAGGTATCCTCCCGGACCGTCACGATGTCGGTATTCATGACTTTTGCGGCGGTTTTCGCGCGCAGGTGCTCCCTCAGTTCCTTGTTTCTACGACCCCGCTCCGTGAAGGGAATCTTGCTCGCAAAGTAATCCCAGATGCCGGGATGGCGTTCGGAAAAGGCAATGAGCAAATCCTTATCCGAGATCAGCCCGAGGAAATGCCCTTCCTTGTCCACCACACAGACGCGCTGGATGTCGCTACAGTCGATGATGCGCATCACCTCTTCGACGGGCGTATCCGGGAGCACGGTGTAGGTATCCCGCCGCATGATGTCGGAGACGAATCGCAGGTCCTCCACCTGGATGCTTTGCCCCTGAAAGGCCTTCCAGTCCGGACATTCTCGTATGATGGTGTGAAACACGTCCACGCGCGAAAGGATCCCAACCAGCTTGCCGGCTGCATCGACTACCGGAAGGCGCTTCACTTCCTTGCTCAGCATGAGCTCGACGGCATCCGTAACCAGTTTGTCCTGAGCTATGATCACGGCCGGCTGTGTCATGACCTCGCTCGCCTGCTTCTGGGCAAGGGTTTCAAGCACGGCACCCACTTTCTCACGGTCCGATTCGGCCAGGAGTCCCAGCCGCATGGGCATACCCGCCTTGTAAATCAGGTCTCCCTGCGCAATGACTCCGACCGGGCGGTTCTCTTCATCGACCACAGGAAGGCCGGTGAAAGCCGAAGAGAGCAGCAGTGTTGGCCACTTCGCTCAGCGGCGTTGTCGTTGGTGACCTTCTTCGGAGCCGGAGTCATGATCTCGCGGACTCGTGTGTGCCTTGGCATCAGAAGCCCACGGGTTTTGTGGGATATGACGTCGACATCACGGGCGGCAATGATACCATCCGTCACCATCTCCTCCACAATGGAGAGAACCTGGTCAAACTCCCCAGCCGGAACGATGATGGTAATCCGTCACGGGCATGTTGTAGGAAAGGACTTCAAGTCTGACCGGTGGCAATCTCCCCGTTCTCGTAAGCGCCCTCAATGCCCCTGGTAACCATGCACCGCGATGCGATTTTCAGGTCAGTCACATGCTGAACAATGGCGCTATAGAGTGGCCTCCCTTGCCAGTGGGTTTCCTCACTGGTGAATATCTCCATCACCTTATACTGCAGCATGATGTCAGTCCCCCTCCTACCTGACTCCGCCCAACCATATCCCCAGCAACACCAAAGCATTCCCAGCGGGTTGTTGGTAGCCGAAGTTCAACAGCGACACCCACCAGGCTGCTTTCCCAGCCATCACCAAGATCTTTCGTCATCACTCCCACTTACCCATTCCGCTCTATTCAGTTCGAAGGTCCGCCAGAGCCTTCACCGCAACATCAGTCGATCGAACACAGCTCCTTGGGCGCTCTAACACTACCGCACGACAACGACCGTACAGTGGGCGTAGCTCAAAACCCGCTTGGCCACGGAGCCCAGCAGCCATTTCTGGAGGAAGCTCTCCCCGCGGTGGCCCATGACGATGGCATCAGCATTTTCCTCCTTGGCGCGATGAACGATCTGTTCAGCCGGGTGGCCCACCCTTACCTCGAATACTGGATTGATCCCGACTGCCGCCGCCTGTTCCTTGAGGCGCTTGAAATGCCCCTCGAAATACTCTGTTGCATTCTCCAGCACCGCTTCGAGTTCAACGGCCACGGGAGGCTCCGGAGGACGGGCCACCGAGAGCACGATCATTGTGGCCGAGTACCTGGAAGCCATGTCGAGTGCCAGCTTATAGGCTTTCTCCGATTGCTCCGAAGCATCGTACGCAACAAGTAGTTTACTGATCATAGGACGCACCTCCTTTTACTGCCGGCTCGACTTGGCTGCCGGCTTTGGTGAGCTTGTTTCTCAGCGCGGGCAGAACCTTGCTGCCTCCTTCGGCGGTCCTACCGGATTTCTTTCCTTCTCCCGGCTTTTCCCCCAGAAGATGCCCGGGCAGAAAGAAGGCGTTGGCAATCAGCGTGGGTACGACCGCGCTGGCCACTACCGCAGCAATCAAATAGGAGTATTGAGACGCATCGATGATCCCATGCGAAAGTCCGAAGAGAGCCGAGATACTCCCGAAGGTGAGACCGGTGGACATGAGCAGCGTCGTGTACATACTCTCTCTTTTGCCGCCACTGTTGAAGGCCCTGGTCACCGGATAGACGGCAACTAACTTGGCGACCAGCTTGGCTGCCAGAAGAATGAGAAAGATGGCAGGGGCCGTGATGAGAGCTGGGACCGAAACGAAGGAACCGGCTCGAATGAAGTAGAACGGCGTGAGCAGGCCGAAGGTGAGGGTCCTGAGCCTCCGGATGAGCAGATGGTCCTTGCCCACGGTGCCGGCAAGGACCATCCCGATCAGATAGGCGGGCAGCACCGGCTCGCTGTCCGCCCAGCTCGCCAGGAATCCCATTCCAAAGAGGCACAGCAGGAGATACTTTGCTTCCAGCTCGGATGGCCTTCCGCCATAGCGTTTGAAGAAGCGAGGCGTCAGGTAGGGAAGCAGAGCGAACGCGGCTATACCCACTCCCACAAAAATCGCCGTCCTCATGGTAAACGGCGCGAAGATCAATCCCAGGGCAAGGACCGTCCCCAAGTCAGTGATAAAGCAGGCAGCAAGAAGGGTCTTACCATAGACGGTAGTATTGAGACCAAATTCCAGCATCACGGCATACACCACCGCGACCGAAGTGGTGGAAAGAGCGACGCCGGCAAGCCAGCTCGCCTGCGGGGTCCAATGCAGAACATAATAAGCAACAGCCGCACACGCCGAGAAATGGCGCAAGGAAGCTTGCAAAACCAACTCCCACGGCCTCCCTCCATTTTTCCTTGAAAACAATCGGATCTAGCTCAGCTCCGGCAAGAAAGGTCAAAATGATGGCACCGGTTCCGGAGAGGAATTTGATCCACGGATCGTTTGCCCCCAGGATGGCACTGCCCAGGAGTGCCCCGATCACCAATTGGGCAACCGTTCCTACCACAATCTCCGAGAGCGCCGTTGCAATGCCAAGCCAGATGGATAACAGCGTGGCCAGAAGCGCCATTCCCAACCAAAGTGTTGCCAACAGCCACGTTTCCGTCATGGGGAAGTCCTCCTCTGAAAGGGTCCCGTGATCTACTCTCTGGGTGCGGTCTTGGCAGCAAGACAGACGCTCGGTGTGGATTTCGGCACCGCGAGGTACATCCCCACAGCTGCAAGAAGTCCCATCGCACCACCAAAATAAAAAGTCGCCGCAGGTCCGATCATATTCCACAAAAAGCCGCCGATTATCGAGGCGGGAAGCAGGCCAATTCCCACCACCGTCGCATGAATTCCCATTAGCGTCGCCCGGCTCTCACCTGGGCACAACTCCGCAACCAGGGCCTTTTCCACCCCTTCGGTAAACCCATGATAGAGACCATAAGTGCCGAACAAGGCCCACACATGACCTGGCTGGGTCGCAAACGAAAAGCCCAGGTAAACCAATCCGTAAAAGAGGTACCCAAGAACCAGCAGGGTACGTCTACCGACTTGATCGGAGAGTCTTCCCGGCCGGGTACGAGCTCAACGTGTACACTACATTGTAGACAAGGTCAGACGAGGATCACATCGGCAGCCTTAAAGCCGATGCTCTCGCCCGAAGCAGCAGAAACTGATTCGATGAGTTCCCCAGGGCAAAAAGGAAACATACGAAAAGGAAGGTCTTCAGGTTGGGGTGAAGCTTTTCCAACCGGCAAGGGGATGCGATCCTGCTTGACCCGGTTTTGCCTTCTTTTCTTTTACCAAAGACAGCAACGAAACTCCTATGGCGCCGGGGATCATCGAAAGGAGAAAGATCTTCGTGCAGGCTCCCTCGGTCGTGGTGAAAAGAACGTAGGCAATGGCAATGCCGATTACAGCACCCAAGGTATCCATGGCCCGGTGCAATCCAAAGGCATGCCCAAGTCGGCCAGGCTTGGGGGAGGCGTCAGGCGATCAGCGCATCCCTGGGGCCGTCCGGACTCCTTTGCCGAATCGGTCCACCAGGCGTCCCAGCAAGGACCCAGGTCCAAGAGACTCGAGAGAGTACAGGAGCAGCCGCCCAAACATGGCCGACCCATAACCCAGAATGGCCAGGGGTTTTCGTTTTTGAATTCGGTCCGAAACATAGCCGGAATAGGTCTTGAGTACACTGGCGAGGCTTTCCGCAATCCCCTCGATGACACCCACGATGGCGGGGGTTGTACCTAATGTTGTGGTGAGATAAAGGGCCAGCAGTGGGTAGACCATCTCACTGCTGATATCGGTAAGAAGGCTCACAATACCCAACACGATCACGGTGTTCATGGCTCATCCTTGGTCGCTAGGAACGGGAGAAAAGGGGCAGCAGTCCGGGGTAAGGATGCACTGGTCAACCACGAAGACTCGCTGGTGACTTCTTGCGATGATTTCCAAAAAGTTCAGCAGGCGTTTTGCCGAGGACTTCCACCAAATGCCGCCATCTAATTGTTCAGTTGCTTCATCTGGTGCATGGCTGGTTGGCATGTGGAGCATCATCGCCCTTCGTATTGGTTGGGATAAAATGTCTCAGGGACTGTTTGCGGGTTGGCTGGCACCCTGGTCACCCCAATCAATCCACGGCGTTGACCAATGACCAATCCTTGAACATGGTTGTCGAAACGGTTTCATCCTCTATTTCGCCGATATGATTTCCCAATTGGTTTCAAAGGTTGTGTCATGGAGCGTGTAGGCATATCCAAGCATTTTTCCAATGCCAGGCGTCCGGCCATCGACAATACGCCAGTAACAGAGGTAGACTGCCGCCGCGGGGTCTCCGGTTCGGGATCGTCCACCGTCGGCATCCATACTTCCCGTTTTTCCATCACCCGCCACAAGGTGCCATACTTCTTGCTCTTGACCGTCTGGCCCACTCTCGGCCAGATGCTTTTGTTTAAAGACGTCCTCGTGTGTTTCGATCATGATTGTACCTCCTCCAGGGACCTTGATTGCGGTCACTGTGTCAAGATGTCCGTGTCCTTGCGACGTCTGCGGGCTACTCATTGTCCTAGGCAGTCGACGATATCACGCAACCATCGGGTGCCAGCACATTGTAAAGTGTAAAAGGTTAATCGATGCCAACCATTGAAAACGACAGCCAAAGACCTGGTGATCATTCGAAACCGCTGCAAATCTCCTCCCCCTCGATGGAGGAGGAGTTTGAGATAGTTTCCTAGCGGCTCCTGCTGTTGTGCTGTGAAGGGCCTCAGTTAACGGCTTGGTGAGGTGGGGAGTCCCCGGCTATGCGACTCCTCCCTCTGTTCTGGTAGAAGTCATCATCCCAGGGTTTCTGGGCGGTTAGGGCCGACTCATTGCCTATGACGCTTCTATTCTAACCGGACCTGGACCGAGAGTCAAAATCCTATTCCAGGTTAAGCCCGTTGCACCAACTGGAATAGGCAAGGTATCATCATCCAGAACTCAGATGAAGATCCTGGATGTGTCGGAAACGTCGATCCAAGCGAGGGCAAGATCTTCCTTTGGACATAGAACATGGATATTGGAGAGTGTCAAAAAGTTGATTCGAGTCGAAGGCGAGAAATCTTGTTGGCCTTAGGCTGCTTTGCCCGTCAACTCTCACTACGCTTTGCACTCCGTTCGAAATGACATTGGATGACATTAAAGAGCTTTCTGAACACGCTCTTTGAGCGTGATTTCCATGACAGCCTGCGACTCCCACAAGATCAACAACTCAGTGGCAATGTATCACCGCAGTTTGAGGGTGGCCAGGGCGATCAGCGCGAGGATGCCGGAGATGATCCACAGGCGGATCACCACCTTGGTTTCGGCGATGCCTTTGTGCTGAAGGTTGTGATGCAGGGGCGCCCGGTAGAACATGCGCCTGCCCAGCCAGCGTACGCCGATCTTGTCCTGTATCTGGCTGGTGAAGGCTTCCGCCAGGAACAGGCCCCCCAGGAGGGGAAAGAGCATTTCCTGCTTGAGCAGCACCGAGATCACGGCCATGGTGCCGCCGATGGCCAGTGATCCGGTGTCGCCCATGAAGATCTGAGCCGGATAGGAATTGTACCAGAGGAAGCCCACCCCAGCCCCCACAAAAGCCGCACCGAACACAGTCAGCTCGCCGGCGCCACGCAGATAGGGGTAGTAGAGATAGCTCGAATAGATCCGGTTGCCTTCCACGTAGGCGAACACGGCCAGAACCACCACCACAAAGATGGACGGCATGATGGCCAGGCCGTCCAGACCGTCGGTGATGTTCACCGCGTTGGATACAAACATCACGAACAAGAAGATCAACACGGCATAGAAGAGGGCCCCAGGTCCAGAACCGGGAATTTTACGAAGGGGACATACAGCTTGGTGGCCAGCTCAGGTCCCAGCGGTGCAAAACGACTCACGCACAACCAGGCAAAGCCGGCACTGAAAAGTGCCTGCAGGAGCAGTTTGCTGCGCTCAGACATGCCGCTGGTCACCACTGCCACGCTAGCACTTTGGCATAGATCATCCCAGAACCCAAGCAGTCCGAACCAGAGCATCCCACCCACGGTGCAGGGCAAAAACATCTGTGCCAATTTCCCCAGAGAACCGTGGAAATGACCACCGAACCGACGATGAGGGCCCCACCCATGGTCGGAGTGCCGCCTTTTTCGAACGCGGAACCAATTCCGGTTTCCCGCAGTTGATCGAGAAAACTAGCGACGATGCATCACCATGATGAAGCGGCGACTGAACAGAAACATCAACACCACTGCCGTGCAGGGCCGCCATGATGGCGCGAAAGGAGATGTAATTGACCAAGCGGCAGAAGGAGAAAAAACTGGATAACTGAAAGAGGTAATTTCCCAAATCGTAAAACATAGCCTTATCGTTTTCCTGTGACCATGGGGGGACTAGGCTCGGTTGTCACCGCACTCAGCCGGTTGCCCCATGCGTTGACGGCAAAATGCCTCAATGCTTCGGTAGCTCTCCTTGATGGAGAAATGGGGACGGAAATCGGTAGCGGTGAGGACAAAACAGGAAATTCGTTCCAGCAATTCCGCCGATGGACAGATAATACGCCGTTCCAGCAGGCGTTTGACGCCCCGGAGCGCCGCATCGCGCACCTGCCAGCGGAAGGAAGCACGCTGGTCGAGCAAAGCGTCTCAGGGCCCTACCGTCCACACCCAGTTCTCCAAGGGCTTCAGCCGCTTCCACCAGTACTTCGAAGGAATCATCCTGCAAACGCTTGAGCACCGCGCTGAGCCACACCTCCTTGCCGGCCAGGGAGGCGCTGAAGTGAGCGGCGGTGCGGCACGCTTGCGCCCGCACTTCATAGTAGGGATCTTCCATGGCCGCTAGGAGATGCTGTTCGACTTCGCTGTTGATGACGTTTATCACCCGCAGCGCTTGGGCAATGTTGCGACGGATGAAACCCACCTGGACAAAATCCCCGCCAAGCCGCCTTTTGAGCCAGCCAACCGGGGTGCGATCCACCATCATATGGAGTAGCGCTGGTAACTTGTCGCGGTAGTGCGTCAGACCCACCAGCTTGACCCCCAGATTGCGATCCTGCCAGGCGGGATGGGTCAGTAAGGCGGCGGCCCGGTATCGGTAGTAATTCAGATCATCCGGATCGCCGATTTCCCTCAGCGGATCAAAAGTCGCTCCTTGTTTGTTACAGGCGCTCTCGAGCATCCGCAGCAGTTGCTGGTTGCTCAGCAGGGGTCGGTGCGTTACCGTTTGCAGGCCAACTCCGTCAGAGTAGCTCTTGTCCTGGTAGAGCTGGCTGAGGATGTGTTCGATGGCGTGTTTTCGCAGGAACCGGCCGCTGTTCGCCGAGATCTCCTCAAGCCTCTGGGGATCCTGTAACAGCCCCCAGATCCGTTCGGCCAGAACCTTACCGTCGACTTTCTCCAGGACCCGTCCTTCTTCCACCACGGTGTCTTCGAAAAGCAGTTCCACGGCGCCGGCATGTTTCATGGCGCGGGCGTTCATTACCTGATGATCGCCCGGCAGATTCGCCTTGGGGATGAGCAGTGCCGGTCTTGCCAGTCGGGAGATTTCATTGAGGCTTCCAGCTCCGGCTCGGCACACGACCAGATCGCTAACGGTGTAAATATCGCCGATGTTGTGGAAGTAGTCCTGACGGTAGTAACAGCTCTCGAGGATTTTCAGTTCTTCCGCACTGTAATTGGCCTTGAGCCGCTCATCGGTGTCTTGGACAGCGCGATATTCATTGGAAACCATGAGTCCCATGCCGTGAATGATAAACCACTGCCGGTGGTAAGGAAGAAGGGTGCGCAGCGCATCGACGATGCCGCGGTTGATGCTGCGAGATCCTTGCGAACCGCCAAAGACGAACACTACCTTGCGATCTGGTGCAATATCGAAGGGCAGGTTGGCCAGGGCTTCTTCGCGAGTCTTCACAGCGATGGAATGTCTGACCGGGTAACCCACCACCACTCCGTTTTTGGGAAACAAGGAGCTGGTTTGCGGAAAGGTCAGCAGCGCCCGGTCCGCCCAGCGCCCAATCACGGCGTTGAACAGCCCCGGGGTGCTGTTTTGTTCGTGAACGAAGATCCGCACCGGCGCGATCCGCAGCAGCCGCAGCAGCAGAGCGGCAAAAATGATGGGGGCGCTGACGTAGCCACCCGTGGCAACGATCCAGCGCGGCGCAAAACCCAGGAGAATGACCACCGACTGAGCCATGCCCGCCAGGAGGAGAACCAAGAATTTGATGAGCCTGGGCGACAGGCCCATGCCGGGAAATCCCGTGGCTTTTACAAAGCGCAAAGGATGACCGGTGCGTTCCACGATCACCGCTTCCGCCTTTCCACGTACACCTACATAAAGAAAACGGCTTTCCGGTTCTCGCTGCTTGATGCCTTCGGCAATGGCCAGGCAAGGATTGACGTGGCCGCCGGTGCCGCCACCAGTTAGCAGGACTCGAGCTTCCGTGACGCTCAATCGCCTCCATCGCCGGGAGGCGGCTACCACCGCTCCCACCACAACCAGCAGGGCGACCAGGGGCACTACAATCAATGGCATAGTCCCAATCCGTTCATGGGGCGAGATCACCACCCCATATCAAACAATCCGGTAACATGCAAAATAATCGACATGTTCCGTGGTAACCTGCACATCGTCATGCCAAAATCCTGTGCAAGGATTCATACTGCCGTGTTCAGACCAGCACCTTCTGGAGGCGCTCCCATTCAATGGCTCCGCCCCGCAGCAGGCGCGGCGGATCGACCGTGACATCTACCAGGGTCGAAGGCTGCCCACCCGGTGTAGCTCCGGCACAAAGCACGGCATCCACCTGCTGGAGCAATGTCGGTGACAACTGATCGGGATGCACGCATGGGCTTTTTCCGGCGAGGTTGGCACTGGTGGAGATGAGCAGCCCGCCAGCGGCGGCGGCGAGGTTTCGAGCCACGGCATGGGAAGAAACCCGCACGGCGATCTTACCGGTTTGAGCGTGCAGGGTTGGCGAAAATTGGGACGCCACCGCCACCACCAGGGTTAGGGGTCCCGGGCCAGAAGGCTCGGGCGAGACGCTCCGCCACCTCCGGCCAAACGCGCGCGGCCCGGCGCGCGGCGGCCTCATCCGCGGCAATCAACGGCAGTGGCTTGCGCCCATCGCGCTCCTTGAGCCGATAAATCCGTTCAACAACCTCGGTTTGATAGGGGTCACCGCCGAGCCCGTAAAAAGTCTCCGTGGGATAAATGAGCACTCCCCCCTTGCTCAGGCACGATCGCCGCCCAGGCGATGACGTCCGCTTCGGGCCGCAGGGGGTCTACCTCTCGAAGCCGGGTTGGAAAGGATCGCAAACCCAAAGGTGGCTCTGTCTCAGCTGATGGATTCAGCGCTCCCGAGATGACCATTTCTCCTTCAGTTTCCGGTCCTTTTCCACAACTCCCTCGACCATCCTTGCCTTGTGCTGGCGGACCTTCTCCGCCAAAATCGGATCTCCCAGGGCGAGGATTTGTATGGCAAACAGGGCAGCGTTGCGGCCCCCCCCCTTGCCGATACTCATGGTGGCAACCGGTACTCCTGGAGGCATCTGTACCGTGGACAACAGGGCATCCAATCCCTGCAGGGGGGATGAATCAATGGGTACGCCGATGACCGGCAAAGTGGTTTCGCCCGCCAGCACCCCGGCCAGGTGTGCCGCCCAGCCGGCACCGGCAATGATGACCTTAATGCCGCGAGCCGGCGGCGTCACGCCCATAGGCTGAGGCCAAATGCGGTGTTCGGTGGGCCGACAGCACCCGGAATTCATACGGTACCTCGAAGTCCTCGAAGACTTCCAGGGCCTCCTGCATGACCTTGAAGTCCGATTCACTGCCCATGATAACTCCGACCAGGGGTGAAGCCTCGGTATTCTTTTCTGTCATGAATCCTTACCTTCGGAGTGATTGATGGGTTCCGTCCCGCAAGACGGGACTGCACCCATCCTACAGGGTTGCGTGCTTTAAGAGAAAACGAAGGAATTGACCCTTCACGAGCATAGCCGCGGCCGGATCGAGACCCCGGACCGGTCCGGTTCAGTTCTTGCCAATATCGCGCCGGTAGAAAATGCCTTGAAAGTCCACCTTAGCCATTTCCCGGTAGGCGATTTCTCGAGCATCCTCAAGGCTCGGCCCGCTGCTGATGATCCCCAGGACCCGGCCGCCGGTGGTAATCCACTGATTTTGACCATCGCGGCCGGTGCCGGAATGAAACACCAGGCAACTTGGGTCGATATTCTCCAAACCGCTGATGGGAACGTCGATCCGATAGCGATCCGGATAACCCTTGTACCAGCCCTTCTTGCCCTTGGTGCGACCGCTCACGGCAATGAGACACAAGCGATAATACGGGTCCCAGATCGGTTGGATTTCCTTGAGGCGCCCCTGCAGAATGGCCTCACAGATGTCCACCAGATCGGTTTTGAGGCGCGGGAGAATCACCTGTGCTTCCGGGTCGCCCAGGCGGATGTTGATTTCCAGAACATACGGAGTGATCCCGTCCGCCTCTTCTACCAGCATGAGCCCGGCGTAGAGGACGCCGCGATACAGCATCCCGTACTTTTCGCGAACTCCGTGGATCAGCGGTTCGGCCACGCGTTTCATGATGGTTTGCACCAGCGAATCGTCCAGCCAGGGATGCGGAGAATAGGAGCCCATGCCGCCGGTGTTCTTGCCTTCATCGTTATCGGCCGCCCGCTTGTAGTCCTGGGCCGCCACCATCGGCACTACCGAATAGCCGTCGGTAAAGCAGAAAAAGGACAGTTCCCGGCCGTAGAGACGCTTTTCGATGTCCACCCGCCGGCCGGCATCGCCGAACACCCGTTCCTCCATGATATCACGGATAGCCGCTTCAGCGTCGCCAACCTCGTCGCACACCAGTGACCCCTTCCCGGCTGCCAACCCATCGGCTTTGACCACCACCGGATAGGGGCACTGCCGGACATATTGGCGAGCCTTTTCGGGGTCATCAAAAACAGCGAATTCAGGCACCGGAATGCCCAACTCACGGAGCATCACTTTGGCGTCGCACTTACTGGACTCAAGGCGACTGGTTCGCTGGTTGGGACCGATGATGGCCAGCCCGCGGCTTTCAAACAGGTCGACGATCCCTGCCGACAGAGCCTTTTCCGGCCCCACGAAGGTCAGATCAATGGCCTCGCGCTCGGCAAAACCAGCCATTTCCTCAATGGTGCGGGCCTCCACACAGGTTGCCGTAGTGGCAATTCCGGCGTTGCCGTGGGCGACAAAAACCTGTTTAACGCGACTGCTCCGGGCAAATGTCCAGGCAATGGCGTGGTCCCGACCACCGCTACCGATCACCAATACCTTCATGCCGGTTCCCTTCCTCTACCTGTCGCGGGGATCACCCTTTCATAGCTCGATAGAGCCTCTTGCAGAAGTCCTTTTCACCCTTCGATACCTCAGGGCGAACGGAGTTCTGCATCCGTGAAGTGCTGTATTACCGTTCGTGGTGAGGTATCGACCATGAACGGTAATAGTTTTGCAAGAGGCTCGATATACTGCCAATTCAAGAGGGCGCCAGAGGTTCGATCAATCACCACAACCTCCCGCCCAAAACATCTCCACAGTCAAGCCGGCATGACTTCTTGTGAACTCAGTGAAGCGCTTCACAGGAGGGGCACATGCCGGGCGGTTCTCTATCCGCACACCTTTTCCAGATAGGCACAAATTGCGGCGTCATAGTTGTGAGTCAGACAGAACGCCTTGCGAGCCAGATTGAGGGTGGTGACCGGCGAGAGTGCAGCTCTGATTGGCCTTAAGCTCGCTCACAATGGCCGGATAGTCGGCCGGATCGGTCACCACCGCAACATGCCGGTGGTTCTTGGCCGCTGCTCGAATCAGGGTGGGCCCGCCAATGTCGATGTTTTCGATGGCTTCTTCGAGGGTGCAGCCTGGTTTGGCGATCGTCTGGGTAAAGGCGTACAAGTTCACCACCACCATATCGATGGGTTCGATGCCGTGTCGCGCCATGGTTTCAACGTGCGCCGGGTTGTCGCGAATACCCAGAATCCCGCCGTGGATCTTGGGATGGAGCGTCTTTACCCGCCCGTCCAGCATCTCGGGGAAAGCCTGTATAGTCGGAAACCTCGGTGATGGCAACACCGTTTTCGCGCAGCATCTTGGCAGTGCCACCGGTAGACAACAATTCAATCCCGAACTCATTGAGACCGCGAGCGAAATCGACCACTCCACTCTTATCGGTCAAACTGATCAGGGCGCGACGAATGGGTATCATGGTCTTCCCCTCCTGCTAGTGCTTTTTGAGGTTTCCAAATAGTCGATCGAACAAGGCTTCGGTGGCCTTAACCAAAGGTGAATCATCCGGAAGTGTCACGGTCGGTCGGCCATCACGGTCGAACTCGGCCAGCAGGGAGTCTTCCGGCAGCACTTGGATGTGCGCCGCGTCGAAGCGCTCGGTCACATCCTGAGGCCAATTCCGGGGCGCATCTTGCATCTGATTGACCAGCAGAAACGATTCACTTACCCGGATGGGCAGGCTTTTGACCAAGTCGGCGATGCGGCAGGCCGCCGTGAGTCCTCTCTTGCTGGCATCGGACACCAGCAGCAGGAGGTCGATGTCCTTTTGGGTCAGTCGACTGAAGTGTTCCATACCTGCTTCGTTGTCCACCACCATGTAGTCATAGTTCTGAACCAGACGATCCATGAGGCTGCTGAGCAGGTTGTTGGCGGCGCAGTAGCAGCCCGGCCCTTCCGGGTTTCCCATGGCGACCAGATCGTAGCCTTCGCCTTCCACCAGAGCCTCTTCCACTTTCATTTCCATAAAAATGTCCTTGGTCATGCCGGTGGGGACATCGGATTTCATCTGTTCCCGCGCGTCTCCCAAGGTGCAGTGCAATCTGGCACCCAAAACATCATTGAGGTTCGAATTGGAATCGGCATCCACCGCCAGAACGGGTTTCATGCCATGTTTGATCATATACCGGATGAGGAGCCCAGCGATGGTGGTCTTGCCGGTTCCTCCCTTGCCGCCCAGTGCAATGGTGTATCCCACGGAAATCCCTCCTTCATAATGAAGTCACGTCATGAAGTCACGCCAAGACGCTGCAATCCTAGTCACATCCTCAGTAAGTGTCAACTAAAGGCCATGCAGAATTGGAGTAACCGGTGTCAATCCCGAGCTTCCGTCCACGCCCTCCCGGGTAGGAACGGCTGCGGGATGGGGAAAGCAGGCTCGATCACAACTCCGATTCTCCCATCGCCATCGGGTCGTCCCTATCACGATGACATCAGCGAAGTCTGCTCGATGGAACTCAATTCGTCATGGGGCTCCCCCCTAGGACCAAGTTCGGCCAGGAAGGTCAAACACTTAACCCGACCCCGATTGACTTTCCCACCTGTATCTGTTACTGGCCTTGGCAGGGAATACCTTGAACCATTTCGGAGATGGACATGACTGCTGACACGTCATTGTTGCATGTTTTTCAGAAACAGTTGGCGCTCACCGATGACCAGCTGCACGCTGTGCACGCGGCCCTGATGATGGAGAGTCTGCCGCTGCTGCTGGCCTTTGAGCAGATTGGGGTGGCCGATGAGGGCCAGATTCTGAGACTTCTTGCTGATCATTTGGGTTTACCGCTGCTGGAGCGGGAAGACTACCCCGAGAAGCCGGTGCTCTTGGAGGGCGTTTCCATGCCGTTCCTGCGCAAACACGCGGTGCTTCCCATTCAGATGGAGAGCGGGCGGGTCACCGTGGTGGTCAATGATCCACTGAATCTGCCGCTCATCAACACTCTGGGCAGCTACTTTGTTGACATGGAGATGCAGTTGTGCCTGGGGCGCCGCGAGGAGATTCTCAATTCCCTGGATCGGCTTTACGAGGCGGCCGCGCGCGAAGCGGAAGCCCTCACCCGCGCCGACAATGGCAGCCTGATCGGGCCGGAAGGTTTCGAAGACGATCTGGAGCACCTCAAGGGCCTGGCTCAAGAAGCCCCAATCATCCGGCTGGTCAATGTCACCATTTCGCGAGCCCTGGATAGCCGCGCGTCGGACATCCATTTCGAACCGTTCGAACGTAGCTTCAAGATTCGCTATCGCCTTGACGGGGTGCTGTACGATCTGGACCAACACCCCAAGAGCTATGCAGGCGGCCATCATCAGCCGCCTCAAGCTGATGGCCAACCTCAATATTGCTGAACGGCGCCTGCCTCAGGACGGTCGCATTAAGATCAAGTTCGGCAATCGCCAGACCGACATCCGCGTATCCACGGTCCCCACCATTTATGGCGAAAGCGTGGTGCTGCGCCTGTTGGCCCAGGAAACCGCCGACTATCAGCTCGACCGCTCTGGGCATGAGGCCCGAGCAGTTCGATGTGGTCACCGAACTGATCGAACGCCCCTTCGGCATCATCCTGGTAACCGGCCCCACCGGCTCCGGCAAGACGACCACTCTGTATGCGGTGCTCAAGAGAATCAATTCCACCAGTAAGAAAATCATCACCGTGGAAGACCCGGTGGAATATCAGATCGATGGCATCAACCAGATTCAGGTGAAACCGCAGATTGACCTGACCTTTGCCAATGCCTTGCGGTCGCTGGTGCGCCAGGACCCCGATGTGATGCTCATCGGCGAAATACGCGACAAGGAAACCGCCGACATCGCCATCGAATCAGCCCTGACCGGGCACCTGGTGCTGTCCACCCTCCACACCAACGATGCACCGGGGGCTATCACCCGGCTTCGCGACTTGGGAATCGAATCCTTCCTGATGGCCGATTCCATGCTGGCGGTGATAGCCCAGCGCCTGGTCCGATGTCTTTGTCTCAACTGCCGCGATCCGTATCCGGCACGCGATGTGGATCGCCGACGTCTGCAGGAAGTATTGACCGATCTTCCCGATCCCATCACCCTGTATCAGGCCAAGGGATGCGACCGTTGCGGACAAACTGGTTTTAAAGGTCGCCAAGCCATTTTTGAAGTGCTCTCCATCACCGACCAAGTGCGCTCGGCCATTGTCGCCGACAAGAGCGCCGGAGAAATTGCCCAGATGGCCAGGCAGGAGGCCTACCGACCGCTGCTCCACCATGGCTACCAGAAGGTTTTGGATGGTGTCACCACCCTTTCGGAAGTCCTGCGGGTGACCAGTCTGTTCTGAGAGGGCACTGATCACGTCAACTCTATTGCGGAAGTCGGCTGTGGCGCGTCGTTAATTCCGCAAAAGCTCTCATAGTCTTTGGTTGTTTATCCAGAGGAGGCAGCTGTCAGTCCATGCCTTACTTCCAGTACCAGGCTCGGGACGTTCAAGGCGAGATGCATCGGGGTGTGCTGGATGCGCCGTCCGAACAGGAAGCCGCCCGTAAGCTCAAGGCCACGCGCCTCTATCCGGTCAAGATCAGGAGGGTGCGAAGCCGCAGCCGGCGGTCCGTCCCCAAGGAGCAGATTATTCGTTTTTTCTTCGATCTGAGCGATCTTCTGGCTGCCGGGCTGCCTTTGGATCGAAGCCTTTCGCTCATTTCCAGCAACCAGACCCACAAGGTTTTTCAACGGGTGGTGCAAGACATACTCCAAAATGTGCAGGGTGGCAGCGATCTGTCGGACGCTCTGGGCAACTACCGTGACATCTTCGGCGATCTGGCACATCACATGGTCCGTGCCGGGGAAAACAGCGGAGCCTTGCCGCCCATCCTCAATCGAGTGGCGGAGTACCTGGAGCAGCGACGGGCCTTCAGGCAGAACATCATTTCCGCGATGGTCTATCCGGCCATCGTCATTGCCATGAGCGCCATTTCGGTGGTGGTGCTGCTGGTTTACGTGATCCCGAAGTTCGCCCAAATCTTCCAGGACCTGAACCAGAAGGTACCCGCCCTTACCATGTTCCTGCTGCAGACCGGGATCTTTCTGAAGGAATATGGCTGGATCATCCCTGCTGTTTTCTTGGTGTTGTTTTTGGGTGTTCGCCGGCTTTACCGCCTGCCCAAATTCCGTGCCCTATGCGACCGGGCGGTGCTGCGCATCCCCTTCATACGGGGTCTCGTCCTCCATGGCGAATTGACCCGGTTCTGCAGTACCCTCGGCACCATGCTGCAATCCGGGGTACCCATCATCCGGGCCATCAATCTGGTGCAGCAACTGGTGGTCAACTCGGCGCTGGCTCAGGCCCTATCCCCCATCCACGGGGAAATCAAGGTGGGGCGATCCTTCAGCAATTTCTTTCGAACCAATGCCCTGTTTCCACCCCGTATGCCCACCATGCTGCGCATTGCCGAAGAGCAGGGAAATCTGGGAGAAGGGCTGTTGTCCTTGTCCACTTATTTTGAAAAGGACCTGCAACAGTCACTGCAGCGAACCACGACTCTTCTGGGACCGCTGGTCATCCTCGCCACCGGCCTGATCATCGGTGTGATCGTGGTCTGTATCTACTCCGCCATCATCAGCGTAACCGACATTCAGTTTTAGGAGATCGAAGAAGCGAATCATGTTTGGGCCCTCACCTCTCGAGGCAGTGCTGGGGCGGGATGCCCAGAGGCTTCCGCGCAGTGCGATGCGGTCCGGCCTTGCTGGGCGGCAAGCCGCCAACGGCTTCACGCTCTTGGAGCTGGTATTGGTGCTGCTCCTCATGGGACTGACCATCGGGCTGATTCTTCCCAGAATGGGAGCGGGCGTCAAACGCATGGAGGAACGTGAGTTCCTGCAGGATTTGGTGCAGACCCTCAAGCGTGCCCATATTCGCGCCATGAGCAGCGGCCAAACCGAGATCTTCCGCATCCGCGGGAGCGAACGCCGGTACGGATTGGAACGGCCACCCACCCAGGTGATTCCCGAAAATGTGGACATCTATTCCGACATCCTGGAACAAGACCCCGAAACCGGCGACCGAATCGTCGTCTTTTATTCCGATGGCAGCGTCTCCGACAATGACCTCAAGATCGTCTTTGATCGGCAACGCACCTTCTTCATCTTCATCCATCCCATTTCGGCGACGATTCGGGTGGTTGAGAGGAAGTCAAGTTAGTATGATGACGAAACGCTCGGTGATCCAAACCAATGCCGCCGGCTTCACCCTTTTGGAAGTCATGGTCAGCCTTATCCTGGGGATGCTGATTGTGGGAGGGGTGATGGGTGCCATTTCGATGGCTCTCAACCACCATCAGCGGATCCAGAAACGCCTCTTTGAAAGCGCAGTACTGGAAGCCGCCGCCCAGCAGCTCCTGGCTCAACCTCAGGACATCACCCTGGGTTCCGTGACTCTGGATGATTTCCCGGGCTCCCCGAAAGTGGACATCCAGGCCGTCCTGGTGGATGTGGGGGAGCAATCAACGGCGGGGTCCCGTCAAAACCAGCTTTACCGAGTACTTCTTGGCTATGCCAGGCGGCAGGTGGAGCTGAGCATCCTCGTGCCACTCGAGCAAGAGAATCGATAATGCAAAGTCGATCCGCAACTGGCGCCTGCCTGGGAACCAGCTACTCAAATGGGATCGTGACTGCATCGAGGCAATGTCCCACGTGCGCACGTACGATACCGGGTCTCGTATCGATTCGCTGGAGTCCCGCCGGCTTTACCCTGCTGGAACTGCTTCTGGCAACTTTCATTTCAGCCATGGTCATTGGGATTCTGTCGGTGACACTTTCGGTGGCTCTGCGCATCTGGGAGAGGAACCGGGGGACCGAGCCGGGTGACCAGGAGGTGGTGCGCCTCCTGGAAATAATGACCCTGCAACTTGCGACTTTCAACCCCACTCCCATGACCCTGGGGGACGATAAGCAAAAGCAATGGTTGTTTTTTGGCAACCGTCACAACCTGAGCTTCGCTTCCACCTATTCGATTAAATCCATATCCAAGGGGGCTCCAGTCATATGCCGGTATGTGTATATTCCCGGAAGTAAGCGCCTCTACTATGCTGAAATGCCCATGGACCCGTATCATCCCGACCCCCTGAAAAAGTTCCTCAAGACCGGCCCCAGCGAGAAAGACAGCTGGCCCCGATATTACAGCATGGAAATGCAGTTGGCGGATCTGCATTTTGGTTACCGAGGTCAAGATTTCAAGGATTATGTTGACGTCTGGGAGGAAACCAAGTCCTTGCCCTTGCGCATTCTGGTCCAACTGAGTGTGCGCCAGGGCGCGGATAAGGTCGAGTACACCAGGGTCATTGATCCACGTTTTATGCAATTTCAATAATATCGAGAGATTATGGTCAGAGACCAAAAGGGAGTGGTCATAGTCGCGGTGCTGTGGATTTGCATGCTGCTGATGTGGTTTGCCATGCAGATCAGTACTGAGGTCCGTTTGCAGGGTGCCGCGGATGTCAACCACGTGCGCAAGAGCGAGGCGCTGCTTCTGAGCATTGGCGGTGTCAATGAGGCGCTGGCCCGCTTCGGCCAAGCCGAGTCCGAAGGTTTGTCGAGATCCCGAGATCGGGATCGCTTCTGGCTACCCGACGGCTTGCCGCGGCAGGTCATATATCGAACCGGACAGGCCACGGTCGTCATCGAGAACGAAACCAAGAAGGTCAATGTCAATAAGGCCAACCACAACCAACTCATGGAAGTCCTCGAAAGGGCCGGACTGCAAAACGATGATGCCAATAACCTTGCCGACGTCATCGGCGATTTCATCGATACTGACGACAGTCCTCGGGCGAACGGCGCTGAACGCGATCGGTACCGCCGCATGGGGATGCAGTACGACCCTTTCAATGGGGCGCTGACGAGTCTCGATCAGCTTGTTCTTATCCCCGGCATCAGCTCAAGACTCCTCTACGGAGAAGGTTCAGCAAGCCACCCCAAGCGCGAAGAACTGGATGCGGATGAACCCAATGGCTCCGGACTCCCGGGTTTCTTCAGCAAAAACTCTTTGGTTGAACTGCTGACCATTTATGGTAACAATGTACGATTGGATGCGGAGCAGGAACTGGTGGGACCATCAGGGAAATCGTTGACTCCACACAAGTGGGAGGCGGGCGGTATCTACCGAATACTGTCCTACGGAGAATGCAGCACCGGCCCGCCGGGTGTGCTCATCTGGGTCATTGTTCGCCACCAGAAAAGCGGCAACAAAGGCCATGAAATCCTGTTCCGCAAGATCTTGTAAGGCCTTGCTGGTGGCCGCAACCTCGCCACCCGCGAGTTCCCATGGAAGGGACAGCTGGCAACGTTATGAAGGTAGAACGACGGCCAAGACATATTTTGGCACTGTACGTCGAAGCGCGGCGTCTGGAAGTGGTGCGGGCCGAAAAGCGCTGGCGGTCGTGGCTACTGGAGCCGGCGGAACAGCATATGTTTCCGGAGGGAGAGCCCCTGTTCGATTATCTTCCCCGTCTGAGTCTGCGACCCAAGGCTGGTCATGCGACCGCACTGATTCTCTTCCTGCCGCGCTCCTATTACTCGTTCGGGCGGGAATACTATCCGCTGACGCTGCAGGATCGCCTGGAAGAGGCGCTCACCTTTGACTGGCAGGAGAACCTTTTCTACGACGATGAACTGACTCTGAGATTCGCAGCATCGCCGGCCGTTGGTGAGCAGAAACTGGTCGTGCCTATTTTCTCTCTATCCCAAGAGGTTTACAAGAAGTTTCAGCAGGCCTTGGGGGCTTCCCTTTTTGGCTCCTTCACCATTATTCCAAGTGCCATGGCTTACCCGGCGGTTTTTGCTGGTCAAGCTCAAGGCAACGGCCAACCGGCCATGCGCATGTTGGCGCGGGCGCTCGCACCATCTGAAATGGAGGTCCATCGCTACATCAACGGCACCATTGTCGATTCCTTCCTGATCCATCGGCAAGGTGTTACCGAGCGCTTGTTTGACGAAACTGTGAGGGCTTTAGCGAGCGACAACGAAACCGAAGGCGGCGGCCGGCCGCACATCGAATTGCTATGCTCGCCGGCGGAGGAGGCCGGCGGTGCCGTCCGGTCTTGGGTAGAAAACGGCTTGGCAATTAGACCCTGTCCTTTCGATGGAGCCCTGCTCACCCGCTGGGTGGAGCATCTGGTCAGCCGGGAGCAATTCAGGGCTTTCGGTGCCGAGCTGCGGCTCAAACCCTGGCAGCCACCGAGAATCCTCCTACCTTTAATCCTGGTCTTAGCTTGCTACGGTGCCTTTGGTGCCTACCAGTGGTATACGTGCAAACGGCTCACTCGTAACGCCATCGAGGTGCAAACCCAGCGTAAGCAGCTCGAAACCCAGTGGAAGCCCATTGAGCAGCTCCAGGCCAACATCTCGAAGCTAAAGGAACAGCATAAGGCTCTGGCTGCATTTGATCAACAGTCCTTTCCGGTGTATGAGCTCCTGAATCTGCTGACCCAAGTGACGACCGAAGACACCTGGCTGGATTTTTTCTCCCTCACCAACAAGGAACTACAGATTCGTGGGGAGAGCAAATCAGCCGCCAAGTATTTGTCCGAGCTGTCAAAAGTGGACGGGTTCAGCAACGTCAGCTTTGCTTCGCCGGTTAGTCGCAATCCCAGTTCCGACAAGGAACGTTTCAATGTCCGCATCCAGTTGGAGATCGACCGGCTCCGCAAGTCCCTGGTTGCGAAGGAGACCGGCAGCGCCCTCGATGCCGACGAATCGGATACCGCCCTTGAAGCAATCCCCATGATAACGGAACCCAAAGATGCACCTGCGGCCCCTGGGGAGAGCAGAGCGGCCCCTCAGGGCATAGCTCCGGAACGAACCAGAATGGGTCGCGGAAGGCCTTTGCCCAAGACCCCGGGAGTACCAAATGGAGCCGTGATTACAGAAGCCCCCGGTGATGAACACAATGGCACCACGGACCTCCAAGAGGTTCAACGATGAAGCTGGAGGGGCGATCCTTGGTAGGCCAGATTAGGCGGCATCGGATGTCGCTGGGACTGGTGACGGTGCTCGGCTGCTGTCTTCTCATAGTGCACTGGTTCTGGCTGGATCCTGTGTTGAACCAAAGAAAGGAGCTGAGCGAGCGCATTGCCCAACAACAGGCAATGATCCAAAAATACCAGAATAAGCTGGCCCAGGGGAAGGACTTGAAGGAAACCCTGGGCAAACAGGAACAGGAACTGGGGCGACTGCAGCGGAAAGTGTTCCACGGGGAGGATTCTTACCAGCTGGCGGCCAAGCTGGGAGATATCGTTTCAGCCAAGGGTTCCCAGGACCTCAATGTCAAGAGTTATCAAGTATTAGCCAGCAAGGAATATGGCGTGTATCAGGAAGTGCAGCTTAAGTTTGATTTCACAGCAACTATCACGGGTGTACACATCTTCTTGAATGGCATCCAGAAATCGTCCACTGCTATTCAGGTGCAGCAAATGCGGGTGCAGAAGGTGCAGCGCAAAGTGGGACATGATTTGGTAATCAGTGTCGTTCTGACCGCACTGATGGAAATCTCCAAAAAGCCGTAGGACTCGTTTGGAAACCCCCCGATCAGGCTGGCGGACTGCTTGGGTCTTGGATCCGTAAGGGCGCGAGAGCTTTAGGGCTTGGGCGGGAAAGGGTTTTCTCCCCTTCCGTTATGGCGCCTTGCGCTCTAACGGGGTTTTGAACGCCGGGTAGTTTCTGGTTCTTTCACCGAGATACAGCTTCCATCATGACACATCGCACAGCTTGCCTGGATAAATCTCATCTACAACCTTAGAAAAAATAATTTTTTCTTTGATATATCAAGAATCTCTGATATAAGAGGTCTTGGTTGAATCGGTTTATACCTATTCATGACGGCATTCAGGTCTAGGGATGAAAGGGCGCATGGAATCAGCCTTGCCTGTCTGAGGGGGCTGTCTAGTTCGGTGCGCTAAGTCATGGTGGGGCGCTCAACATCCGCAAGGCACCTGCAAGAGGGGACCGAACCATGTCATGGTTAATCTTTGCGGTGGGTGTTGTGGTCGGCACGGTGATGGGTGTTTTTGTGTTGGCGTTGTGCCAGATGGCGCCAAGCTCCGGGCCCAATCGAATCATAAACCGCGAGCCGGAATTTAGGCATGAATCCCTGCGAGCACGCATGTTGGCCAAACACGCCGATTCAGCGCATTGAGGACCCATGGACGCCTTGGAAGTTGCCCCAAGACGACGCCGAACGGGACAGTATCAGCCAGGTTGCGGTAAGTCTGCCGGGGATTGGTGGTCAGGTTGGTTCAACGAAGTTGAGCCAGGCGTATCCCGGCAATTCACAACAACGTTTTTGGGCTTTTGGTTAAGGATCACTTGAAGGAAACGGTTATGAAGATCATCCGTTCTATCTGGATATGGGGGTTCGTGCTGACGTTTGTTGTAGGTGGTTGTGCAGCCATGGAATCTCCAACTACCAAGCTGTTCCCCAAGTCCTCATTTGGCGCGGGATCAGTGCTTCCAGCAGCCGAACCAGCGAAAGTCGAAACCGGCGATGCGGCCAAGAAATCTGCAGAAGTGGTCGCTATCAAGCCCCCTCCACCACCTAAGCTTGCCAAGAGCAAGCCGGCCACGATGCAAACGGGAATCTTGGGAGTGGAAACCCCCGGACCAGTTCCTCCAATCACCCCGTCTGACCCGCAGAAGCAGAAGATCGTTCTCAATTTTGACAAGGCCGATGTGGTGGAAGTTACCAATCAGATCTTCGGTGAGTATCTCAAGTTCAACTACGTGATTGACCCGGCGTTGCGGGCACAAATCAGTCTTTACCTGGATGGCGAGTTTTCCAAGCAGGAACTGCTTCAACTCATCACCCGGGCCTACAATGCCAGCAACATCGACATCGTTCCTGAAAAAGACCTGTATCACATTCAAACCTTGCAGCGCAGCCCCAGTAGTCAACTGCCCTTCGTCGGTCCCCAGGCCCTCAAGGAAGATCGTTATGGTATCAAGCCGGTCCTCATCATCTATCGATTGCGCTATCTCGATGCCAACCAGGCCATGAACACCATCAAACACTTTCTCACGCCGGGAAGGACCATCGGTGTAGAGTCGCTTACCAACAGTCTGGTCCTGGTAGAGGATTCCGGCAACGCCCGCACCATCATTGAAGTGCTCAAGACCATGGACATGAACATCCTCAAAGAGGTGGGCATGGAGATCGTGCAGGTTAAGGCTATTCCACCGGATGTGGCGGTTCAAAACGTGGAAGCCTTGATGTCTAAGCTGGACCTGTTCAAGAACAGTAAGCTGGGAAGCAATGTCGCACTGGTGCCGTTGCAGCAACTGGGTGGTGTGCTCATCATCGCCCAAAACCCTGACTTCCTGAAGACTGCCCGTGAATGGCTGACCACCATGGATATGCAAGGGCAGGCAGCAGGTGAACAAATATATGTGTATTTCGTGGAAAACGGTTTGGCACGAGACATTGCCAACATCCTGGGGCAGCTTTTCGGCCTGGCTACCACAGCAGCCGATGCCGGTGCACGAGACCGCATTGTATCCGCCACACGCGGCACCTTTGGACGTCGGACCTCGACCGGGGGATTTGGCAGCAGTTCCGGGACCAGCGGGGGTCTGAGCGGATTGTCCGGTACCAGCGGGTCTACCTCCACCCAGAGTCCCTTCAGTTCGGGTAGCACAGGGACCGGTTCGACCGGCACATCGAGCCTTGGTTCCGGCAGCACTGGACTGCGTGGCACGGGGACCACCGCTGCCGGTCGAACCGGCGCCCAGAGTGGCCGAGGTGCGACCGGGGGGTTCTAGCACTCAGGGGGGTGCGGGTGCCGGTACGGGACGTCAAGGGCCAACCTCTCTTACCGGAGAAGTGTCCATCATCCCGGATGAAGTGAACAACGCCATTGTCATTAAGGCCAATGCGGCCGACTACGCCAAGATCAAGACCACCATCCAGTCGTTGGATATTGTCCCTCGGGCGGTGCTCATCGAAGTCATGCTGGCTGAAATCACTCTGACCGATGATCTCCAGTATGGTATCGAATGGTTTTTCAAAAATAAAGGCATGGACATTGCCGGCTACAAAGGCCAGGGGACCAGTTTTCTCAACAACGCCCTGGGGCTCAATAGTGGAACATTCAATGCCATCACCAACGCTGCTTCAACAGGGTTGAATCTCTATTGGGGAACCTTGGACGGCAACGTCAACTTCCTCATTCAGTTGCTCTCGAAGAAGACCCAATTGAATGTGCTCTCCAATCCCACCCTGCTGGCCATGGACAACCAAGAAGCTTCCATCACCGTGGGTGGGCGGGAACCGATACTGTCGCAGCAGTCGGTCAGCGAAGCCAGTTCCAACACCGTTGTAAACAGCGTTTCCTATGAAGAAACCGGTATCATTTTGAATGTCATTCCGCATATCAATTCGGGCGGTCTGGTGCGACTGGAATTGGAGCAAACCATTCGCAATGCTCAGCCGAATACCAATTCAGAGATTGATTCACCATCTTTTTCCGAACGTCGCGTGCAAACCTCGGTGATCTGCCAGGATGGCAAAACTGCGGTGATCGGCGGCATCATCCAGCAAAAAGATGAAAAGACGAAAAACGGCATCCCTTACCTGAGTGAGGTACCTCTGCTTTCACCTTTGTTCGGCACCACCGCGAAGAACAGGCAGCGCACCGAACTGATTGTGGCCATCACCCCTCATGTGGTACGCCAGGGCGACAACGAATCCGGCCGTGAATTTCTGCGGAAGCTGAAGCAGCTGAAAGGGCAGTTGAGTCAGGCACTATAGTGGGGTGGCGCGGTCCAGTGCCCCTATCAGGGCATTGAAATCTTCCGGGAGCTGCGCCTCGAATCGTAGTTGCCTGCGGTTTATGGGGTGATCGATGGTGACGTTCCAGGCATGCAGCATCTGACGCTGGGCGGAAGCAAGGATGGTCCGGAGTTCCGGGGACTGGACCGCCTTGACGCGGCGCTTGCCCCCACCGTAGACCACATCCCCGACCACCGGGTGGTGGATGTGGCTGAGATGGACGCGGATCTGATGAGTTCGCCCGGTTTCAATGCGGACGCGCAGTAGCGTGATCTCTCCCCAGGATTTTTCCACCTCCCAGCTCGACACCGCCTCCCGCCCTTTGCCCTGAACCACCGCCATCTTCTTGCGATCGGTGGGATGCCGGTCCATAAGCGTTATGATCTCACCGCGTTGCGGTGTCACCTGCCCATGGACCAGCGCAAGGTATTCCTTAATGACGGTATGCTCCTTAAATTGCCGGATGAGGTCCAAATAGGCCGCTTCGCTCTTGGCCACGACCATGACACCGGAGGTATGCTGGTCGAGGCGATGGACGATGCCCGGACGCATTGGCGCTCCCTGAATGGCTAGCCTGGGGCAGTGAGCCAGAAGCGCATGTACCAGCGTTCCGTCAGCGTGGCCTGGGCCGGGATGCACCACCATTCCGGAGGCCTTGTTGACGACCAGAATATGACCGTCTTCATAGAGAATATCAAGAGGGATGGGCTGAGGTGTGAGCTGCTGGTCGGAGGTCACCGTCGGGAGCCAGACCGCCACCTGGTCGCCCTCTTTCAGTTCACAGCCGGGTTTAGTGACCCGGTTATTGAGTCGCACCCGATGATCTTCGATGAGCTTTTTGTAATGACTGCGTGACAGGTCGGGGTATTGCCGGCTCAAAAAAATATCCAGGCGGAGTCCGCCAGACGCCGCCTGGATGCGAAACAGAAGATCGGGTGGACCTTGGAGGTCGTCGGCTTCCCATCTTGTGGGGCTGCCCACATTGTTAGTGCCGACGGCCATGTTCCCCATCTTTGATGGTGGTAAAAATCAGGCGGCCGGCAGTGGTCTGCAACACGCTGGTGACCGCCGCGTCCACTTCTTTGCCCAACAGCTTGCTGGCGTTTTCTACAACCACCATGGTGCCATCCTCCAAATAGCCGATTCCTTGCCCCTGTTCCTTCCCTTCCTTGAGGATCTGGAGACGCAGAATCTCCCCCGGCAGCACCACGGGTTTGAGGGCGTTGGCCAGCTTGTTGATACTGAGCACCTGAATGCCTTGCACTTCGGCGACTTGCGCCAGGTTGTAGTCGTTGGTAACAATTTGCGCATTAAGGCGCAAAGCCAATGCCACCAGCTTGGCATCCACTTCGGCAATGTTGTTGAACTGATGTCTTTCAATGCGCACTTCGGTCATGCTTTCCTGCTGCAGTCTTTTCAAAATGTCCAAACCGCGACGCCCGCGCACGCGCCGGGTGGGATCCGGACTGTCGGCAATGCGCTGCAGCTCCTGCAGCACAAATTCAGGAACCAGCAGAGTCCCTTCAAGGAAACCCACCTCGACAATATCCGCGACACGGCCATCAATGATAACACTGGTATCCAGAATCTTGGATTGACCGCTGCGCCCGGTTCCTTTGCCGAACCAACTCCAGTTGGGGAAGCGCAATTCTTCCACCTTGATGCTTCCCAAAACCATGCCTATGTAGCCAAAGATAGAGGTCAAGATAATAAAAATAGTAATGCGAACCGTGGGGTTTTCCAGGCCACTGAAGCCATAGCCGACCATTCTGGCAATGAAAAGTCCTGCGACCAAACCGATGGTACCGCCAATGAGCACCTTGATGGGAATACGGGTAATGATTCGAATGATCGAGGTGGCAATCATAGCCGACAAGATGCCCACAACGATCCCGACCCAGGGTGCCCAATGATGCGCTTCCAAGCTTGAAATCTGACCAGCAATGAAATAACCGCCCACACCGCAAACGGCGAACAACAGTAGTCTCAATATGAGTCCTGCCCACTTCACGGAATCACCTCCTTTCTCTTAGTTTTTGGATCCGTGAGGGATCGAGAGCTTCAGGGCGTGAGTGAGAACCGGATTTCTCCCCTTACACTCTGCCGCCTTGCACCCTAACGGGTTTTTTCTGCTCCGTGCAAGCCCGCGCGTTGCCCTTTTGGGGTACTCGGATCAACTCCCGTCACCTCCCTGGTGGCGGACTGGGCCCCAATATACCATCACAGCTGACTACAACGCCAGTATTGAGAACACTTCCTGCTCCGCTTGTTGTTCACTGACCCCCTGGGCAATCGACAACTCACGAACCAAGAGATTTCGAGCGGTATCCAGCATCTTCCGTTCCCCGAAGGAAAGCTCCTTATCCTCCCTAAGCACGCACAGGTCACGGAGCACCTCGGCCAACTCGAATATGGATCCGGTCTTAATTTTCTCCATATATTCACGGTAGCGGCGGTTCCATGTGCCGCTGTCTACCGAGATCTTCTTGGTCTGGAGAATGGAATACACTTTGGGGATCTCAGCATGATCAATTAGTTCGCGCAACCCGACGGCACCGGCGTTCTGGATTGGAATCATGATCTTCATGTCATTCTCGAGGATTCGCATGACATAGAAGTCTTGTTTATTCCCAGCGATATCCTTGCTTTCTATGCATTCGATCCGGCCTACCCCATGAGCTGGATAGACAGCCAAATCACCCACCTTGAACATCATTGCCTCCAAGTGTGCGGTCACACTTGACCTCTGCAGAGCTTCCAGGCGATCCCCTGTGAATTTGGAATTTTACCATCATATCGGGATGAAGCAAAGGCCAAAGGGTTGGCTACTCTGGCAAGGGCAGGAATAGTGTCAGACACCATGGAAGCCCCGATGAACCATCGCAGGACGGTTTGCAGGACGGTTGTCACGGGCACGGGAACCGGATGCCTGATGTTAAGAGCGTGCGAAGCTAGCCTGGTGAGGGGGTTTCTGGTGCGGTTAGATCCGGACTGGGCTGGATGCGGTTGAAACGGTTCATGGCGGCCGGCAGCCCGGAGATTACCACGGTTTCCACCGCTTCAACCCCGAGACTGATCATTGCTGCAAATATGGTTCTTTCTTCCGGATAAGGGGGCTTAAGGACATATTCCTCAACCGGTTCACCATGTTGCGGCCGACCAATCCCCAACTTCACTCGAGGGAAACTTTGTTGGCCCAGCTGTTCGATAATGGACAAAACCCCGCGATGGCCGCCAGTGCCTCCCCCCTGTACCAGTTTGATCCGTCCGCAGGGCATATCCAGATCGTCGTGCACCACCAGCATCTGTTCGGGGACCATGCGAAAAGCGCGCAGCATGCGAGCCACCACCGTTCCGCTCAAGTTCATGTAGGTGGTGGGCAGCGCCACCAGCAACTTACGCCCCTGAACACTAGTCTGTCCCCAGTAAGCTGGATACTTGTGTTCGCTCAAGGTGACAGAAAACTCTCGGGCCACCAGATTCACGACCTGGTAGCCCGCGTTGTGTCGGGTGTGCTCATAGCGCCTGCCGGGATTGCCCAACCCCACCACAGCTATGGCGTTGCCCTCAAGATCCATAGGCGATCACAAACAGTCCCTTCAAACCGGAGAAACCGGCCCGGGCACATTATTTTTTCTTGGCAGGGGCGGCCGCTTCCGGTGTTGCTTCTTCATCTCCGCCTTCGGGCGCCTCAATGGTGGCTACGGGTAGGCCGCCATCATCCACCAGTTCAAAGGCCACCACCGAAACCAGATCGGAAACATGCAAGGTCTGACCAATCTCCAAACCGGATACGTCGACCTCGACCTTTTCGGGGATTTCCCCCGGGAGACAGCGTACTGTCAGGAAGCGAGCCAGGACATTCAGCGAACCGCCTTTTTCCACCCCCACCGGTTTGCCCTTCACCTCCAGAGGAACGTTCACTTCGATGGCCTGATCCATGGCCACTTCATAGAAGTCCACATGGAGCAGCTGGCGGCGTGCGGGATGGACCTGGATTTCGCGGAGCATCACGTGTTTTTCAATGCGCGTCCGGCCGTCTTCGATGATCAGGTTGAGCAACTTCTGTTCCTCTCCCATCTCTCGGAACAGTTTCTCCATCCTGATCAGGGGAACCGTCAATGGCGTGGGCTGACTGCCCGGCCCATAAAAAACGGCTGGAACCATGTCCTGCTGACGAAGCCTGCGGGCCTCATTCTTCCCGCTCTCGGCCCTGCGCTGAGCGACTACTTGTACATCCATAAGTGTAACCTCCAAAACGCGCCCCATGCATCGCCCGGCAGGACATTCCAGCTAGACGAACAAAGAGCTGACTGATTCTTCATTGTGGGCCCGCCGGATGGTTTCGGCCAAGAGCGGCGCCACGCTGATCACTCGAATCTTCCCGCAGGTGACCGCGTCGGAAGACAGGGGGATGGTATCGGTAACCGTCAGTGATGCCAAAGGCGAGCGCGTCACCTTATCGATGGCGCCTCCCGACAGCACCGGATGAACACAATAGGCGTGGATCTCACTGGCACCCGAGGCGATCGTTGCCTCCACGGCCCGCATGAGGGTCCTGCCGGTATCGATCATGTCGTCCAGGATCACCACCGTCCGCCCTCTCACATCACCGACCAGGCGCCAGTCATTGACTCCCTGTTCAACGCCGTAGCGGCGGTCAATGATGGCGAGGTCCGCATGGAGCCGCTTGGCAAAAGCCCGTGCGCGCTCGACACCCCCAGCGTCCGGGGCAACGATGACCGCGTCGCTTCCGAACCTTCCCTGAAGGTCCTGCAACAGGACCTTGGCAGCGAACAAGTTATCCACCGGGATGTTGAAAAACCCCTGGATCTGATTGGCATGGAGATCCACCGCAATAACCCGCTGCGCTCCCGCCACCGATAGAAGGTCCGCTATCAACTTGGCGGTTATGGGCACCCGGGGGCGGTCCTTCTGGTCCTTGCGGCCGTAACCGTAATAGGGAATCACCACATTGATCCGGCTGGCCGAGGCCCGTTTGACCGCGTCAATCAGTACCAGCAGCTCGATGACATTGCGGTTTATGGGGTGGCAGGTCGATTGCAGCAGGTAGACATCCTTGCCTCGCACGTTCTCATGGATCTCCACCCGCACTTCACCGTCGCTGAACGAACTTACCAAAGCCCCGCCAGGCGTAACATCCAGACTGTCACAAATCGAGTGAAGCAGCGCTGGATTGGAGTTCCCCCCAAATATTTTTAAAATTCCGCGCATGTGTAACCTGGGTGATCCCGTCGATAGCCTCGCCAACGGCAGCCATGGCAGGACCGCTAACCATCACAGACCTGTCAGAAACCCGTGGCTCCTCGTCAGGGTACCATTCCTTTGGTAACACCTGAAACAGCCCCACCGCCGCCGGCCAATGATCCTCCCCAATAAAAACAAATGGCTGGGGCGGGAGGATTCGAACCTCCGAGTGCGGGTTCCAAAGACCCGTGTCTTACCGCTTGACGACGCCCCAACAACCAGTATTGATATTACTCATGCAAAGTCAAACCATCCGATTCGCTGAGCACCCGTGCGGTTCGTACCCAACACAGGGGCCAGGCTTTCCGAGCCCGATTCTCAACCTTCCGGGCCTGCGTTTCACCGGAAAAGACCCCGAAAACAGTAGGCCCGCTCCCGCTCATCAATGCTCCGAGCGCACCGTTGTCCATAAGCCACTGTTTGATCTGAGCTATAACCGGGAATTCGATGACTGTCACGGACTCAAGATCATTTTCCAGGACCTGTTGAAAATCCCAAGGCTGGGCCTTAAGCGCACGGATTGTAATGGCGGCTTCCCGCCTTGTCAATGTCAATTTTTGGTAAACGCTGCGCGTAGATACCATCACCGGCGGTTTGATGAGCACCAGCGGATAGGCCGGCAGACCAGCCACCCATTCCAGCTTCTCGCCAATGCCGCGAGCCAGAGCCGGGCGGCTTTCGAGAAAGAACGCGACATCGGCTCCCAACGATCGGGCCAGATCCACCAGCGCGGCACCGGCCAAAGGTTCCCCCATCCGCTGGTTGAGGTGTGCCAGGAGCACTCCGGCATCGGAACTGCCACCCCCCAGGCCGGCGCCTACGGGGATGTTCTTCACCAGCTTGATATGCATGCCCCGGGAACATCGGGTTGCCTGCCGGAACCGGTCGGCAGCACGCCACACCAAGTTGCGATCATCCTGGGGTACATCAGGGTGGGAGCACTCCAGACTCACAACCGTGCCGCCCAAGGTCACCTCCAGCTGATCATGCACGGTGATGGGCAGCATCAAAGAGGAGAGTTCGTGGTAGCCATCCGGCCGTTTGCCGATCACTTCCAACCACAGATTGATCTTGGCGGGCGCCAGGGCTTTGAGCGTGCTCACCGCGGTCCCTGCACGAAAACGGTCCAAGGCCGACGGTTATTGGCTTTTTTGTACAAAGCGCATGCGCAGGTCATAGAGTACGCCCTTGAGGAGTCTTTCCTCGTCCGCATCCAGGTTGCCGCGGGTCTTGTCGTCGATCATTCCCAGGGTGTCAATGATCTGTTTGGCCAGACCGAGGTCCTGTTGCATCCGGTTAGAAACAGGTTCCGGGATTTCCCCCAGATGCACCAATGCGGACGAACTCAAGGAAAAAACAAATGTCGATAAATTGACTTCAGGCAGAAGAGCGCTGCGTTGGCTGCCGCTGTCCGTCTTCTGTGCTGGTTCCCCGGAAGCCGACTGGCTCTCCTGAGGCGCTTCCTCGGAAGACGTTGCTTCCCCAGCCGAAGTTGCCGGCCCGGGTTCCTCCTGGGTTTCGTCCAGAGATATCTTACGCCGGTCCTTAAACACAAAACCCTGGCCTTCTTGTTCTTCCTTCATGGGTTGAGCCTCCATGGCGATCGGGTGTTACAGCTCCAGGACCTGTACGACGTCGACATTTTTCAACCGCAACAGTTCCTCCACCACAGGGCGTGTCACCGGCGTGTCGGTCCTCAGGAAGATGATGTTCTGCCCTCGCTCCAACACCTGTCCCACATCCATCATGGAAATGTTGACATCGTGCCTTCCCAAGGTGGTGCCAATAGCACCGATGGTCCCGGGTGTATCGATATTATAAATCAGCAGCATGTGCCCGTCCATCACCGCTTCCAGACGGAAATCGTTGATTCGAACCAAGCGCGCATCGCGCTTGCCAAAGATGGTCCCGGACACCAACTGCTTTTCCTCGTTGGTTTTCATGGTCACATTGATAAGGTTGGTAAAATCTTCGGCTTCCTTGCGAACCGACTCGGTGACCTTGATATTGCGTTCCTGAGCAATGATGGGAGCGTTCACGAAGTTGACTTCATGGCTCAAGAAGGTCGTCAGCATCCCCTTCAACACCGAAATGGTGAGCGGTCGGGTATCAACTGACGAGGTATCGCCGATGTACTCGATGGATACTTCTTCGATGGCTCCGCGTATGATTTGTGCCAACAAACGGCCAAGTCGCTCAGCCAGGGTCAGATAGGGCCGCAGATTGGCCAGCACTTCCCCGTCGATCATCGGGGCATTGACGGCGTTGCGAATGGTGTCGTGCTGCAGGTAATCGATCACCTGATCAGCTACGGCCAGGGCCACATTCTCCTGCGCTTCATCGGTGGAAGCACCCAGGTGCGGCGTGGCTATGACTTTGTCCAATGTCAGTAAAGGGTTGCCCTTGGGGGGTTCCTTGACGAACACGTCCAATGCCGCGCCAGCTACGATACCCGCTTGGATGGCATCATAGAGGGCCGCTTCATCGACAATGCCACCTCGGGCACAGTTGATGACGAACACGCCCTTCTTCATCTTCTGGAAGGCGCTGGCGTTGATGATGTTGCGCGTCTCCTGAGTCATTGGTGTGTGAACCGTAACGTAGTCGGCGCGGGCGTAGAGATCATCCAGACTGACCGCTTCGATCCCCATCTTTTCGATGGATTGCATGCTGATGTAAGGATCGTACGCGACAACATTCATCTTAAGCCCCTTGGCCCGGTCCACCACCACCCGGCCAATGCGGCCCACCCCAATAATGCCGAGGGTCTTGTTGAAGACCTCTTTGCCGCGAAAACGCTTTTTCTCCCATTTGCCTTCCCGAATGGAAGCAGCAGCCTGCGGGATGTTGCGGCTCAACGCCAACAGCATGGCAATAGCATGTTCCGCCGTGGTGATGACATTCCCTTCCGGGGTGTTCATGACCACGATACCGCGTTTGCTGGCGGCGGCGATGTCCACATTGTCGAGGCCGATGCCGGCCCGGGCGATGACCTTGAGGCGGTCGGCGGCTTCGATGATGTCCTCGGTTACCTTGGTGGCACTCCGAATCACCAAGGCATCGTATTCCTTAATGATCTGCCGCAGTTCCTCCGGGGTGAGACTGGTGTTGACCTCCACCTCAAAACTGGGTACGGCCATCAGCTTCTCAATCCCCGATTCCGCTAGTTGATCGCTCACCAAAATCTTCATTCCACCCTCCTAAATCCTTCATCGCCTTCCATGGAAGAAACCGGCTGGGTCTTGAATCATTTTGATATTGCTCAATAATCTTTATGATTATGAATACCGTATTGCGAGCTTCTCTAGCATTCCGCTCGTCAGCTCGTCAAGGAAAAACTCAAGCGTTTCGCTTGTTTCGGGCCGGTTGCGATGCCTGAACACCCTGCTCGTTCCCTTTACCCCTCGGCGTGGTTCCTTCCCGTAACAAAATCCATGACTTCAGCCCACCAGGCAAGTTCCGGCGCGGTTGGCCAGTTGTTGTGGCCGGCACCCTGGAACACCCACCGTCGCTTGATGGTGGGGATCTTCTGAAAAAGTGTTTGGGTTAGGCGGTTGGGAATGACCTCGTCTTGGTCAGCCACGAGTACTGCCACGGGACCCGAGAAATGCTGCAAATTGTGGACGTTGTCGTACTTGTCCCGAGTCAGCCAGCGGGCGGGCAGGAACCAGTAGTGTGCCTGTGCGGCTCTGGGTAGGCTGTCCCAGGGGGTCAGCAAAATGACCCCGTCAACCACAGCGCTTGGCTCCGCAACCACAGCGCTGGCCACGCCACACCCCAGCGATTCGCCCCACACATGGATCGGGCCGCCGAATTGCCGCAGGGCCATCCTCACAGTTTCTCGACCGTCGGCCACCAGAAGCGCTTCCCCAGGTTTGCCCGCGCGGCTCCCATAACCCGGATATTCAGCCAGGATTACCCGGAACCCCAACCTTTGCAGCGGTTGCACATAATAGCTTCGATCCAGAGCGCTGCCCGCATTGCCATGGAAGACCACCACTGTTCCCCGAACCGCCGATGGCGGGTTGGTGGAAATGAACCCTCGATACTCTCCTCCGTTCTCGGGCCAGAGTTTCAATGCCGCCACTTGGGCGCCCCGGACGACCTGTTCCATGGTTGTCTTATCGGGCAAATAGAGCAGTCGATCCTGGAATAGATAGGCCAACAGGACCAGCGCCGCATAGACCAGCAGGAGTTGCAGGAAAAACATCGGCACATCCCTCGGGCGCCACCGTTGTGTGCGGCCAATCCGGCGAACCTTGGTCTTCTCCTCGACCATGGCGATCGTCACCATGTTCCTGTTGTTCTTGTGATTGCCGACGTCCAGGAGGACTATTCATATCAAGACAACGCTGATGTATTCTTACAAAACCGTCACCCCGGTGAATCCTGTCCGGCCGTAGGCAGGGCAAGGCAGGACAGGACAGGACGGGGTCCAGTAGAGCTGTAAGTACTCAAGTCTCTAGATTCCGTCCTGCCTGGCAGGACCGCCGGGATGACCAGAAATGGTGTCTTCCGACTTCTTTACCAGATAGTCAACGTTGTATCGGGTTCCTTGCCGACGGAACGATCCAGTGTTGCCCGCACGGTGGCCACAAAGAGGGCGATCAGCAAGGAAGGCAAGACCACCCACATCAGCTCTGTACCGATGACGACCAACGCTTTTGAAGATAGGAATCGTGTCGTGCTCAGGGGCGCTGCATCGATGAGCCGCCAGGCGAAGAAAAACCGTTGGTCCGAAAATGGCGCCCAAAATGCCACACCGTAGCCACCGTTGGTGAATGCATCCAGCAGTCCATGGGATACAGTGCAGGCGCACAGGTAAAGGCTCAACATTGGCGCCAACCGGCGGCTCTCGGCAGTGAATAGCGCCACGCCGGCAATTGTTAGCGCCAACACCACGGCAAAGAAGATGCTGTGAGTCAAACCCCGGTGCCCCAGCATATGCTGGTAAGGTATCCCGAGCTGAAAAGCAATGATATCCACATCCGGCAGGGTCGCACAGAGCGCCCCGATCAGCAACCATTTGCGAGGCAGAATGGTACCTGGGAATAGGCTTCCCAGAGCCAAGGCGACGGTAACGTGTGACAAGGGAGACGGCATGAAGATCCTCGGACGGGTGAAGACGCGGATCGGCCTAACGAACCTTGTTCTTTTCAGCCTTCTCGCGGTCCTGCTTGGCTTTCTCGCCCTTGAGTTCCCGCAGCGCTTCATCCACCTCGGACTTCTTCGCGGGTACTCCCGCCAGCAAAGGTTTGGCCTTTTCGAAGTGGAAGATGGCAGTCTTGACGTCTTTGCGCTGACAGTAATAGCTTCCCAGATAGTAGTGAGCCAACCCCAGATCGTTTTTCTGACCCAGCACCACCCCAAGCTCGTAGTTGATCTCCGGTATCATGGGGGCCAGCTGGTCAGCCTGATACAAGTGCTGCAAGGCCTCGTCAGTCCGCCCCATGTCTTTGAGGACCATGGCTAGACGGAAATGAATGCTGACGGTTGCTGGCACCCAACATCAAGGCGGAGTTCAGCACCTTTCTGGCTTCCTCCAATCGCCCCATGTGGAAATATGCCACTCCCATGCTACCCAACACCATCGGGCTATTGGGGTATTGCATGGCCACCTGGCGAAACTGGTTCAAGGCCTTTTCAGCCTGATTCTGGCGAAGATCGAGCCGCGCCAGACCAAAGCTGGCCGCAACTTCAAGGTCCTTGTTGCGGGCCATGGCCAGTAGCTTTTCCCTGGCGACATGGGGGTCTAGATAGTCACTCATAAGTACGGCCTTCATCAGCAGAAAATCGCCTTGGGAAGAGATCTGCGTGGTCTTCTTTTTTCCACCCGGTTCCTTATCCACCAACTGCTGCAAATAGTGGATACGATCCGCCAATGCAGGATGGGATGACAGGTAGCTTGGGATCCGGCTGCTGGGTTGAAGCCGTGTCCGGCTAAGGCTGACCATGATGGATACCATGTCCTGAGGATTGTAGCCGGCGCTACGGTAATAACCGTATCCCAGCCGGTCGGCTTCCTCCTCGTTTTCCCGGCTATACTGCAATTGCAGGGTTTGAGCGCCGGCCAGGGTGCCGATGGCGAGAGCGCTGGAGGCATTGCCGCCCCCACCCAAGAACAACGCGGCAAGGACTCCGGCGATAGCGGCGATGTTGATAATCCGACTTTCATCAATTCGACGACTGATATGGCGAGCCTCAACATGGGCGATCTCGTGGCTGAGGATACTCGCCAATTGATCTTCATCTTCCATCAAATCAATCAGCCCGCGAAAAATGAACACGTACCCGCCGGGTATTGCGAAAGCGTTGGGGACATCGTTATTGATGATGAAAACCTGGTATTGGTAGGGTGTACGGTCCAACGTCTTGCTGATGCGGTTGACGATCGATTGCACGTATGCCAACAGCTCCACATCATCCACCATCGGGAAAAGGGCCCGGACCTGTTGCAGAGCCTTTCGACCCAACTCCTTTTCATCACTGAGGCTGAGTGCCCAGGCCGGCGAACCAGGTCCCATCCCGGACCAAATCATCAGGGCCAGCAGGACGGAACCCACCAGCCTTCGGAGAGTCTTTGCTCGTGTTGATACCTTCATAGCATTCACCGCCATTTCTTTTCAGCTCCAGCGGTCATCGGCTCACTGGTCTTGGACCGCGGCCGTCTGGGCAACCAATCAGCCCAGGTGGGACGTGACTACCGCCCGGTTGGGGCCACGTCGGCTATTCCTTCCCGGGCGAGATCAACCGGTTTGGCTTCAGACCACAAGCTCTCCAGGTCATACACGCGTCGGGTGGGTTCATAAAAGATGTGTACGATCACGTCCCCATAATCCATGAGGACCCAGTGTCCTTCGCGCCGCCCTTCGACTCCCAGCGGACGGATGCCCATCTCCCTCAAGGATTCTTCCAGATGGTCGGCGAGCCCCTGTACCTGACGGCTGGAGCGGCCGCTGCAAATGATGAAATAGTCGGCAAAGGAACTGATCTGTGCCACATCCAGCAGTAACAACTCCTGAGCTTTGTAATCGAAAGCCTGCTGGGCACAGAGTAGAGCCTTGATTTTAGCATTTGCCACATCAGAACGTCTTCTTGTAGTCACCTAATTCCTATCCATCTCCTTGACGTATGGTTTTCCTGCAAATGGGTCCCGTGTCAAGAGGTTTCATGCCTCCCTCGGTCCCATTGCCATCCTGACAAGCGGATAGTCTCTCCGCATCCCGGTACAGATGGTTGTCACCAATATAACCGATGACTTCAGGTGGGACCAGGTACCGTATCGATCTTCCCTGAGACACCAGCCCCCGGATGTCGGTGGAGGAAACGTCGATGCGAGTCACCCGCAGGTAGTGCACCGTCAGCAGAGTCGGATGATCGAAACATGACTTCGTGGCATCCCAACGATACCGGTCGGAAACCGTATTGTGCAACTGACGCTCCAGGTCTTCTTCGCGATAGTTGGGTCGGCGCATCACCACCAACTGGGCAAGGGCGAACAGTTCCGCATAATGCCACCAAGTGTGAATCTCCAGGAAGGCATCCAGACCAAGCAGAAAAAACAGCTCAGCTTCACCGTGAAAATGCCGCTGGAGCTCCTCAAGGCTACGCACCGTGTATGATTTTCCGCTCAGATGGTATTCCAGATCCAAAGCCTGAAAGCGGGGGTTTTCGGCGATGGCCAGGTTCAGCAGGTCCCAGCGATGTTGGAAGGCGAGAATCGGCCGGGAGGTCTTGTGAGGAGGGATGGCGGCCGGAAGAAACAGAAAGCTGTCGAGCGTCAGGGCTTCCACAGCTTCCTCGGCGGCCCTGAGGTGACCGATATGGATGGGGTTAAAGGTGCCCCCTAAAACGCCTACCCGTTTGGGCATAGCCGGCAGACTCCAGACTCCAGACACAGGGCACCAGACACCTCCATGTCCCTGCGTCGCTCCTTCAGCTCTTCACGTTCGCACCTGTCCGTCACCCAAGGCGATGAACTTGGTCCCGGTCAGTTCTTCGACCCCCATGGGCCCGAAAGCGTGGAGCCGCGATGTGGAAATGCCGATTTCGGCCCCGAGCCCCAGCTGGTAGCCGTCATTGAACCGGGTCGAGGCATTGACCAGCACCAGGGACGATTGCACCTCCTGCAGGAAGCGGTGGGCGCGCTGGAAATTGTTGGTGACAATGGCTTCAGTGTGTTGCGAGCCAAAAGTGCTGATATGCTCGATGGCGGCATCCATGTCGTCGACGACCCGCACCGCCAGGATCAGGTCCAGGTATTCGGCGTACCAATCGTCTTCAGTGGCGGGCAGACAATCCGGCAGCAGCGCCCGCGTACGGTCACAACCGCGCAGCTCCACACCCGCGTCTGCGCAGGGCCGCGGCCACTTTGGAAGAAACTCCGCAGCCACGTCGCGATGCACCAGCAGGGTTTCCATGGCATTGCACACGCCGGGACGCTGCACCTTGGCATTCAGACACAGGGTCACGGCCATCTCGAGATCGGCTTCGGCATCCACGTAAATATGGCAGACCCCCTTGTAGTGCTTGAGGACCGGCATGCGGGCGTGTTCAGCCACGAAGCGGATCAGTTCCTCGCCCCCGCGTGGGATCATGACGTCGATGTAATCTTCCAGTTTGAGCATCTCCAGCACGGCTTCGCGCTCGGTGGTGGGGACGAGCTGGACGGCATCTGCGGGAGATCGCAGCCTTCCAGTGCGCTCCGCAGGACCTCGCGCCAGACACTGATTGGAATGAATGGCTTCGGAACCGCCGCGGAGCATCACCGCATTGCCGGCCTTGATGCACAGAGCGGCGGCATCCACCGTAACATTGGGCCGAGATTCGTAAATGATGCCGATCACCCCGAGAGGGATACGCATCCGCCCAACGCGCAGCCCGTTGGGGCGTACCCACATGCGGGTGATCTCGCCAACGGGATCGGGCAGCTGGGCCACTTCCCGAAGCCCGGCCATCATTTCGCCAGCACCTTGTCGCTCAACCGCAGACGGTCCAACTTGGCTCCCGACAAGCCTTTTTCGGCGGCCGCCTGGAGGTCCTTGGCATTGGCGGCGGCAATGTGCGGCCGTTCCTGCTCCAGCATATCGGCCATGCGTTCCAGGGCTTCCCGCTTGGCGACACTGTCCGGCGCGGCCCATGCGGTTTGAAGCCAGACGGTGCGCGCTTGCCCATCTCCTGGACCATCTGCTGAGTGATTCATGGCGTCCGTCTCCTACTCCGCTTCGCCGGCCAGGTGTTCGCCGGCCAGCACGAAATTGTTGCGATGGATGACTTCGTCGGAATGCTTGTACCCGATCAAGGCTTCGATTTCTTCACTGCGATGGCCTTTGATCTGATCGATTTCACCGGATTTGTAGTTGCTTAGGCCCACACCGACGGTATGACCGTCTTCGGCCAGGCAACGGACCGCGGCCCCCACCCCGAAAGATCCGCGGACCTCGCGAATGCCGATGGGGAGCAGCGATTTCCCGCCTTCTTCCAGTGCGGCCGTGGCACCGGCATCGAGGACCAGGTCCCCGGCCGGTTTGGGAAGATGCGCCAGCCAGACTTTGCGGCCATGATAGAGCACGCTGCCGGGGCACAAAAAAGGTACCGAGATGCTCGCCGGCAAACAGGCGCAGGAGCACGTCACGTTCCTTACCCGGAGCAATGATCATGGGGATTCCCGATGCGGCGCATTTCTTCGCCGCACTGGAGTTTACTCAGCATCCCCCCGGTACCCACCGCCCCCGATTCCGGTGAAGCGTAATCCAGAACCTGCGCATCCAACCGCTGGACCAGGGGAATGAGCCGGGCCTCGGGATGGAGCCTCGGGTCCCGGTCGTAGAGCCCTTCCGTGTCGGTCAGATTCACCACCAGGTCGGCGGCCATCAGTCCCGCCATCAAGGCCGATAGTTGGTCGTTGTCACCGAACTTGATCTCGTCCACGGCAACCGTGTCGTTTTCGTTGATGATCGGGACAATGGACCATTCCAGCAGAGTTTCCAGGGTGTTGCGAGCATTGAGGTAACGATGGCGCTGGGCCAGGTCCTCGCCGGTCAAGAGCACCTGCGCCACCAGCAAATCGTATTTGTCGAAGGCTTCTTCCCAGGCCTGCATGAGAATGCTCTGGCCAACGGCGGCGGCGGCCTGCTTATGGGGAATGGTGCGAGGACGCTCATGAAGTCCGACTTTGCGAACTCCCGAGGCGATCGCCCCGGAGGACACGATCACCACTTCGCGCTGCTGCTGGCGGAGTTCGGCCACCTGGTCGCTCAAACGATGGATCATGACCCGGTCCAGGCCCATGGGGCCGGTCACCACGGCACTTCCGACCTTGACGATGATCCTCCGGCAACGCTCCAGCCAGGCCATCCGATCCGGCGATTTGTGCGTCACGTAGTTCCTCCCCGCAGTACAAATAACTATCTCAGAATCCCTAATTGTGTCTCCTCCCCCTCGAAGGGGGGCTGGCTGGTGGGAATACCCTCCTCCCATCACCACTCTCCCGCCCCATGAAGGACAAGGTAGGAGAAACAGAGTTTTGAGATATTCTCCATGTCCAGACTGAATACTATCTTAGCAAGAAAACCGCTCTCAACTCAATCGCTTGATTGCGGGAACCTCGATATTGATCACCTTCAGGTATGCTTGTCGGTACGACGCCGGCCATTCCTTGAGCGACCTCGATCTGCTCGAAACCTCAAGGCAAATTGCCCGTCTCCACCACCCGCAACATGGTTGCCATATGCTTCCTTCCGATGGCGACCAAGTCTGCCGCCGACCTCGGGCCGTGCCCCATGGCAGTATCGGACCGGTGAATTAAGATCACGAGAACCACTTGCTCTTCCGATTGACGTCACCAGAAAATTACGTTAGGCTGAGGCCATGATTGGAATCGATCCAACATTGGGACCGGACTGGGATGACGATAACGTTGCTCACATCGCCGAACATGGATTGCGCCCGGAGCAGGTCGAGGAGCTGTACTATCACGAAGGGCCGCTCCCTACCTTGGCGGTGATGAACAAGCGGAAGTATGGCCGCGTGACGGAATACCGCTATCGCCTCTGGGGCACCGATGCCTCCGGGTTGTGCATCGAGGCCGTCAGTCGCCCCCTACCCGGAATACGGAATAGGGCGCTGTGTGACCGCGTTTCCGATGGCGGCGGGAACCAAACGGGCCTACTTGCGGAGAATTAGGAAATGACCAAACTGCCGAAAGAGATAAGAAAGCGCCTGAGGAGTGAGTCGACGGCCTGGGCCGAGGCCATCCACTCGGAAACCCTGGCTGAAACCCAGGCCCTGCTCGATCAAGCTGAGCCCTTTGAGGTCCAGCGTCCCCCGCGTAAGCCGGTGTCGGTGCGTTTGGACGCCTTCGACCTGGCCCTGATCAAACGCATCGCCCGCCAAAAAGGCATCCCCCACAGCCAGCTCATGGCCCTCTGGCTCCACGAGCGTCTCCAACAGGAAAAAATCGCAGCCGGGGGGTAAGTGTTCATGCTCGGGGATACTTTTCGAGATTTTCTCCAATCTTTCTAAATAACCCGAATATGCATCGATGCCCTCGACTTGATCCTTGGCGCTATCCCTGCGCCTGTGGCTCCTGCCGGCATGAGGGGGCGAATTGTGGGGTATAGCTAGGTGGGAGCATCAATCGAGACTGCCTGTTTGGCGTAATCCGGGTTGGTCTTGCTCGGGTTGGAAAAGCATTTGAATGATCTGTTGCAGAAGTTCTTCCAGCCCCTCGCGGCGCAGGGCCGAAATGCGCACTACCGGATGTCCAAGCCCACGGTAGGCGGCGGCGATGCTTTCGAGGTCGTCCGGGGAAACCACCAAGTCGGTCTTGTTGAGGGCGATGATGCGGGCCTTGAGGGCAAGCTCGGGGCTGTGCTGCTGGAGTTCATGCTCGATTTGACGATAAGGTTCCAGGGGGTCTTCACGGTCAACCGAGCCCAGATCCACTACGTGAACCAGCATGCGGGTCCGTTCAATATGTTTGAGGAAGCGGGTTCCCAACCCGGCACCGGTATGGGCGCCGGCGATCAAGCCAGGAATGTCGGCGATGACAAAAGGCGGCGCATCCTTGTAGGCGACTACCCCGAGATTGGGCACCAGGGTGGTGAAGGGATAGTCGGCAATCTTGGGACGAGCGGCCGAAACCGCACTGATCAGGGTGGATTTGCCGGCGTTGGGCAAACCCACCAGAGCCGACGTCGGCCAGGAGTTTCAGCTCCAGGCGCAACTCGCGGCTCTCACCCGGTTGGCCGTCTGTGGCAAAGCGCGGCGCCTGACGGGTGGCGGTGACAAAGCGGGCATTGCCCTGGCCGCCGCGGCCACCACTCGCAGCTCGCCAGCGATCCCCCGGCCGTATAAGGTCGGCCAACACATCACCGTTGGTGGCGTCCTTAATCAGCGTCCCAACCGGGACTTCCAGGATCAGGTCCCGGCCGCCTCGACCATGCTGATTCTTGCCGCGTCCGTGGGTACCGCTGGGTGCTTTGAAAAGGTGTCGGTAATGGAAATCCAGCAGTGTGTGTTTGCGTTCACTGGCTTCCAGGCAAATGTCGCCACCCCTGCCGCCATCACCGCCGTCGGGGCCGCCTCTGGGGACATATTTTTCGCGGCGAAAGCTAACGCATCCCCGGCCCCCCTCCCCGGCCTGCACGTGTATGGTGACTTCATCAACAAAACGCATGGGCCGGGCGGGGAATGCAGGAGGAAACTAGGCGGGAAGGGGATAGACACTGATCTTCTGCCTTCTCTTGTCCAGGTATTCAAAGGCCACCACCCCATCGACCAGAGCGAACAGGGTGTAGTCACGGCCCAGACCGACGTTGTTGCCGGCATGAAACTTAGTCCCCAGTTGTCGCACCAAGATGTTGCCGGCGCGCACCCGCTGACCACCGAATTTCTTGACGCCACGCCTCTGGCCGGCACTGTCGCGACCATTGCGGGAACTTCCTCCAGCTTTCTTATGAGCCATGGGTTAACCTCCACAACTTATTGAAAAACATAACTTCCTCATTTATTGAAAAAATTCCTCAACCAGAAGCAGAGCCCGGCCAGGTGCTCCCTGAGCCTTGCCTCTGAATTATCCGCCATACCAGGATGGTTACGCCTCGGCGGCAGCCGCGCCGCCGGCCGGGCCAATGCCCTCCACCAGCACCGCGGTGTACGCTTGCCGATGGCCCTGCTTCTTGCGGTAATCCTTGCGGCGTTTGTGTTTGAAGATCAAGATCTTACGATGCCGCCCCTGCTCGACTATCTTACCGCTGATCACGGTGTCGGCGATCACCGGTTGGCCCACCTGGATCTGGTCTCCATCGGCCACCAGGAGCACCTGATCCAGCTGCACCTGCTCGCCGACCACGCCGGGAAGCTGCTCGAGCTTGACCACCGTTCCAGGTTCCACCTTGTACTGCTTGCCTCCCGACTGAAACACTGCGTACATACAGTCCTCCACCCTTCCGACTGCGGCGCTAGCATTACGATGCCGCAGGCTCTATTGGGGAAAGCCCCGCGGGATCAACCGCCGGCCATCCTAAATCTTGGCATAAATCCCTTGCTTCAGGAGCATTTCCTGGTATTCTCGCAGCTTCTCGCAGTTATCCAGGCATTTGTTTTTGTCTTCATCGACGCGGTCGCAGGCTAGGCATGGGCTCTTCACCATGGCAACACCTCCTAAAAGCAATATTTTTTCGTAATCGCATCTTATAGTTCACCTCGCAAAACGCTGTCAAGTCTTTTGTCAACCACCTGCTGAGCCCTCGAAGCAACCATGGTAATCCTAATTCTGGCTGCCGTGATTCTCGCTGCCGTGGCTGTGGAGGATCCACTCTGGATTCCGGCTGGCAACGCGCGTGAACCGGCATTGAAGTTGAGCGTTTCGCCATTAGCCAACTAGTATTTAGCGAAAACAGGGACTTATGGGCGAAAACTCCCATGTGTTGTGACACGGGTTGCTGCATAAGTCGTTGGATTTCCTCTTGTGGTTGACCCTACAACGACACTTCCGCATCTATTCGCTTCTGTCATTCCGAAGCGTAGCGAGGAATCTTGCGCGGTTGCCGACGCATTGGCAAGATTTCTCGCTGCGCTCGAAATGACACCCTGGAACGAAATGTCGTTGTAGGGCTAATGGCTGATGCCAGACCGCTCAATGCTTACGAAGTTGACACAGCCTGAGAAAATCAGTAGATTTCCGCCAAACGATCTGCTGGCTGGAAGAGTACTCTTGCTGGATAGTCGTTGCCACGGTAATTGCTGAGGGCCGGTTGATTACCCGCAAGAGCGGGGCCTTGTGAGGAAGCCACGGCCATTCGTTTCAGGGTCGCGGGGCACCCGAACACAAGGCCCATTGGATTAGGGAATCAGATCATTTAGGAGATTTATGTTCATCGTCGGCAATCTCTTCATTGCGCTGGCCAATGTGTTGAATTTTGTATTACAGCTTTACATGTGGATCATCATCGCCAGAGCTGTCCTGTCCTGGGTGAACCCAGATCCATACAACCCCATCGTTCGCTTTCTCTACAGCATTACCGATCCGGTTCTGGATGCAATTCGTCGTCGCATCCCGGTGTTCTTCGGTGGTATCGATTTTTCGCCGTGGTTGGTGATATTGGCCATCATGTTTCTGCAGAAATTCCTGGTGCCATCGCTGTTGGAAATGGGTTTGCGAGCAGCGCGTTAACGTACCCGAGCGATGGAGCTCGCCGCTGGGGGCGTGGAGAATGCTTCAACCCGCGGCGGGATCCGCATCTGGAGCCGTGAAGTTCTGTCCGTATTGAGGGAGATCGCAATCATGACCATCAGCAAAGATTTGCTGGACATTCTGGCTTGCCCCAAATGCAAGGGTAGCATTCACTTGAACGAGACTCACAATGGGTTGATCTGTGAGCACTGCCGGTTGCTCTATGAGATCCGAGATGACATCCCGATCATGTTGATTGAAGAAGCCAAACCTCTCCAGGGGGAATAGCCAGAGTGAATCGCCCCTTGCCGCTTGATCGCCCGACCAGGGACCGGATACTGGAAGCGGTGGAACGCTTCCCGAAGGTACGTGTCCTGGTGGTGGGAGACCTCATTCTGGATGTATTCATCTGGGGCCAAGTGCGCCGCATTTCTCCGGAAGCTCCGGTACCGGTGGTGGAGGTCAAACAGGAGACTCATCTGCTGGGCGGGGCGGCCAATGTGGTGCACAATCTGGCAGACCTGGGCGGTGAAGTGCTGGTGAGCGGAATGATCGGCGAGGACAGCGCCGGCAACCGGCTGTGTGATTTGCTCCGGCAACTCGACATTCCCATTCAAGGGGTCATCCGCGAGCCGGGCCGTCCGACCACCATCAAGACGCGCATTATTGCCCATCATCAGCAGGTGGTCCGTTTCGACCGGGAATGGCGGAGCACTCCGCAGGGCGATTCGCGCGACGCCATGATGGCTTATATCCGCACGGTTTTGCCCGCTGTTGACGGCATTATCGTGTCCGATTACGGCAAGGGAATGGTCGACGACATCCTCATGGAAAACCTGCGAGAGCTGACGGCCGGCAGCAGAACGCCCATCATTGTCGATCCCAAACCGCACAATGCCGACCACTATCGCCATGTCACGTTGATTACGCCCAACAACGCCGAGGCTTCTACCATGGCGGGCATCCCCATCGAGGACTCGGAGACCCTCCTCCAAGCTGGTGAACACCTGCTGAAACGACTGAACTGTCAGATGGTGCTGGTGACCCGTGGCGAAGCGGGCATGGCCCTGTTTCAGCGCGGCCAGGCAATGACCACCATCCCCACGGTAGCGCAGCGGGTCTACGATGTCACCGGAGCTGGTGATACGGTGGTGAGCACCATCACCCTGGCTCTCCTGGCGGGACTCACGCCCACCGACGCCGCCGTTCTCGCCAATATTGCCGCCGGTATCGTGGTGGGTGAAGTGGGCACCGCCACGGTTGCCGCCCAGCGTCTCATCCAGACCCTTCGAAATGGCATGTGATCGTGGCCGGGACGATTGACCGTGAGTATTCCCCGCCTTCCCCAGCCGGCTAAACTGATTGCCGGCCTGCTGTATCGCGAAGCCGATCTTCACCGGCAGGTGCTGCAAGCCCTGGAAGAGACCTTTGGCGCCATCGATTTGCTTACCGAGCCGGAACCTTTTACCTTCACCAGCTACTACGAGCGGGAGATGGGGCCTGGTTTGATTCGCCAGACGGTGTCCTTTGTTGAGCTCGTGGCCGCCGATGTCCTTGCTGATGTGAAACACACCACCAACGCCCTGGAACAACGTTTTGCCCGAGGTGGCAAAAGAACCATCAACATCGATCCCGGTTTGCTGAGCGAAGAGCGGCTGGTGCTGGCCACCGGAAAGAACTACACCCATCGCATCTATCTCCGTGACGGCATCTATGCGGATCTTACTTTGATCTACCAGAAAGGCTGCTACCAGGCGCTTCCCTGGACCTATCCGGACTATCAGAGCCCGCGTCTGTTACACTTTCTCGCCGCCCTGCGACAGAAGCTTCTGATTCAACGCCGTGGCCACCTGCCCACGCATCATGGAGGAACCCTTGATTCATAGCATGACCGCCTTCGGGCGAGACCAGAAGGAAGACCAGGGGCACCGCATCACCGTCGAGGTGCGTGCCTTGAATAGCCGCAATCTGGATGTGGCACTGCGGTTTCCCAAGAACTGCCTGGAATTGGAGGACCAGACCCGAAAACGCATCGCTGAGCGCTTCCAGCGTGGTCGTATCGAGGTCTTCGTGCAGATGGAAGCGGTTGCGGTGGAGCAAAAGGCGGGCCGCGTCAATCTAAGCCTGGCCCGACACTATTGGGAGCAACTGCAACTGCTGAGTGCTGAATTGTCCGGCGTGAATCCTCCCGGGCTGGAACACCTGCTGCGGTTTTCCGATATTTTTGAAACCAGCGGCAACAGCGTGGATTCGGCAGCACTGACAGCGCTGCTAGCTGCCGCGGTTGGGTCGGCCCTGGATGCCCTGGATGACATGCGCTTGCGCGAAGGACAAGCGTTGGTGGATGATCTGCGGAAACGCCTAGCCACCCTGACTGAAGCCATTGCCGCGGTGGAGGCGCGCAGGACTGACACCGTGAGCGAATACCAACAACGACTTCGGGAACGCCTCCAGGAACTCCTTGGCAATGTGCAGCTCGATGAGGAGCGGCTGATGATGGAACTGGCCGTCTTTGCCGAGCGTTCGGACATCACCGAAGAGATTGTTCGGGCGCGCAGCCATTTGGAACAGTTCCAGCGGCTCCTGCAGGGGGATGAACCGGCGCCCGGGCGCAAACTGGATTTTCTATCCCAGGAACTCCACCGAGAAATCACCACCATCGGGTCCAAAGCCAACGACCTGATAATCTCCCAGGCGGTGGTGGTGATGAAGAGCGAAATCGCCAAGGTGCGGGAACAGGTGCAAAATATTGAATAATTGGATAATTGTGGGAATGATGGGGAAATTCTCGCCATCTTTGCTCAGGATCTCCAGGTTTCTTGTGATTTTGTGGACAAGAAGAAAACACCATTGCTTTTTGCCCAGGATCTCCTAGACTGTCGGGAGTATTTTGGAGCCACATTTGAGCATGGGGATGGAACCAACCAATAGCGAGGCCAGGGATGGAAACCAAACTTCTCAACATCGGTTTTGGCAATACGGTAGTCGCAAATCGGATAGTGGCGATTGTTTCACCCACGTCCGCACCCATGAAGCGCCTCAAGGAAGATGCCAAGGAAGCCAACAAGCTGATTGACGCCACCATGGGGCGCCGCACGCGTGCCATCATCATCACCGACAGCGACCATGTGATCCTATCCGGGGTCCAGGCGGAAACCATTGCCCAGCGCCTCATGGCGGATCACGCCGGTAAGGACGGCAATCTGCTCAAAAAGGACAAGGATAAAGATTGAGCTCATGTCGGCGCCATCATGCAGGGGACATCTCTACATTATCTCGGCCCCATCGGGAGCGGGCAAAACCACACTGATTCGAAGAATCCGCGAAATACGCCCCGAGATCCGCTTTTCGGTGTCTTATACTACCCGCCACCCGCGCCCCGATGAATTAGCGGGCCGCGATTACCATTTTGTGTCGCGTGAAGAATTCCAGCAGGGAATTGCAAACGAGCGTTTCCTGGAATGGGCTGAGGTCCATGGCAATTTCTATGGGACCGAAGCCCGACAGATTGAAGAAGGGCTTGCGGCGGGCCATGACATCATCTTGGATATTGATGTCAAGGGCGCCGGCCAGGTGCGCTGTAGTCATCCGGCGGCCCACACCATCTTTATCGTGCCGCCATCCCTGGAGGAAATGGGCCGGCGGTTGGAGGTGCGCAACACCGAATCCAAACAGCAGCTGGCCAAGCGCCTGGAAGGGGCCCGTCAGGAACTGCTACTGGCTCCCTGGTTTGACTTCATTGTAATCAACGATGTTTTGGAAGTCGCCTTCACCAACCTGCTCAGTATCCTGGATGCCTGCCATTGCTTGAGTTCCTTCCAGGCAGGTCACCTAAAAGTGTTACGCCAGCCGCATCCGCATAACTGATTGCCCTGCAAGGTGGGTGCTGCCGGCAGCAGTGCTCAGCCCCGCCGGCAACCTCACTCTTGAATCAAACGCCGATCCGATATGTCGCTCGCCAAACCTCCCCGAAAAGCATTGAAATCCACGGAAAACATCTGGATCTGCGGGTTCAATCCAGTTCATGAAGCTCTGCGGGGTTGGGCAACGGGCCTTGAGAAAGCTGCTGCTGGCACGCAAATCCGAGGATGATCGAGTGATGGAGCTGGAAAAACAGGCCCGCGAGCTTCACCTCCAGGTGGAACACCTGGATCGGGAGATGCTCACCGAGCTGGTCGGACATGGCCACCACCAAGGGGTGGCATTGAGTTGTCAGGGTTTTCCCTATGCCGATGAGGACGCCTTTTTGAGCCGCGGTGCTGAAGAGCTTTCGCCGCTACTGCTGCTGGATTCCATTCAGGATCCCCAAAATCTCGGAGCGATGCTTCGTAGCGGTTGTTATCTGGGTGCCAAGGGCGTGGTTGTGCCCAAGGACCGAGCCGCCGCGGTCACCGGCGCCGTCATCAAGGTAGCCGCGGGAGCTGCTTCTCTGATTCCGGTTGCCCAGGTCACCAATCTGGTGAGGACCATCAAGAAGGTGAAAGACCAGGGGTTGTGGGTGGTGGGATTGGACCTCCAGAGTGATCAATCCCTCTATGAAGCTGATCTCTCCATGCCGATCGGTCTGGTGGTGGGGAATGAACACAAGGGCTTACGTCCGTTGGTGCGGGAAAACTGTGACCTGCTGCTGTACATTCCGGCATATGGACCGCTGCAGTCTCTCAACGCCGCCACCGCTGCCGCGATTGCTCTGGCCGAAATCCAGCGGCAGCGAGCCAGGGGACCCTCCGCTGGGCATTGAATCTGGTGGTGGGCGCTGCAACTGAAGCCGAACCTGAAGGAATAGAAGTTGACAGCGATGGAAGCCCTTGTCACCGGGTGAGGGACCAGCTCAACACTGCCAAAACCGTGACCGTTCAGCCTTAATTGGCTATCTGTTAGGAAAAACAATCAGTTATGGCTATCGGGCAGCCGCTGGGGTGGCATAACCCCATGCATAGGCAGTTGAATGGGCATATGTTGCGAGCCTTTTGGAAAAGTCCTTCCGTTCATGGTTCGATACCTCACCACGAACGGAAAATCAGCCACTTGCAAGCAACTCCGTCCGTTCGCCCTAAGGTATCGAAGGGCAAAAATGGACTTTTGCAAGAGGTTCGTTGCTAATGGCTAAAGGCTAACCGCTGAACGCTCAAGCATTGAGAACGCCATGAGCCGGCCCGGCAAAAATCCTGGCGCAAACCGGCCCATTGCGGTCAAGAACTATCCAAAAAGCTGCTCTCGGGGTGTGATTTCAGGCTAATACTAGCGGTTGCCGCGTCTCCCACCACCACCGCCACCGCCACCGCCACCGCCGGGCCGACCACCGCCACCGCCGGGCCGACCACCGCCACCGCCGGGCCGACCACCGCCACCGCCGAATCTTCCACCACCGGCATGGCCGCGATCGCGACCACCTTCTTCACGCGGCCGTGCTTCATTGACGTTGAGCGTGCGCCCCTTCAATTCCTTGCCGTTGAGGCCGGTGATGGCGGCTTGAGCTTCCTGACTCGAGGGCATTTCCACGAAACCAAAGCCCTTGGATTCACGGCTAAACTTGTCTCTGATAATGATGGCTGACGCCACTTGTCCGAAGGCTTCAAAGGCCTGACTCAAGTCGTCTTCGGAGACCTGATGCGACAAATTCCCAACGTAAATTTTCATAACAGTCCTTATCTTAAATCGTTGTTATTGGGTCACCCCATAGGGGTGACGACGGGCTGCCGAGCCACCGAAATGGCGCCTCGCGGCGATCCTCTAGCGAGCTGATGTTCCATCCCGGCGGTAGCGTAGTGCCGAGGTTTCCTGACGATTGATAGGGGCCTTTACCTCCCTAGGCCGTGAGCACGGTGAACCGGCAAGAGCAATTCGAGCGGTCGGTGCCGGACGCAGGCGGGAAATCACCAGCGGGACAAGATTTATTGACACATTCGGGCCAAAAAGTACATAGGTAGCACAAGGGAATTCAAATTCATCCCCGCGCACCTTACATTCCGAAATCTATGAACTGGTCACTAACACGAGACGAGCACAAAGAATTCGGAGTGTTATGGTGATGACTTGCTGTATTGGAAAAACGCTGAATGCAACCCCATGCAAAGATACCTTAACTTAGCACGGAGACATCAGCAACTGGTTTGCTCACTAAGTCCCTCCAGGCCAAGGGAGGTGGATCTCATGAAAACGGCCACATCGGCAAAGCTTCGGCCACAAGACCAATACAACGAGATCTTGGTGGCCAATGTGTCACCACTGGACTGGGATAATCCCGAGCCGGCTTCAAGATACGATCTGGTTGTCATCGGCGCAGGCACCGCGGGTTTAGTGACCGCGGTTGGTGCTGCCGGTCTTGGTGCTAAAGTAGCCTTGGTCGAAAAGCATCTCATGGGTGGGGATTGCCTCAATGTGGGTTGCGTGCCATCCAAAGCCTTGATCCGTTCCGCCCGTGCCGCTGCCGACATGCGCCGCATCGAGCGATATGGCCTGCGCTCAACGGGCGGTTTCAAGGTGGATTTTGCCGCCGTCATGGAGCGGATGCGGCGGTTGAGGTCAGACATCAGTGCTCACGATTCAGTGAAACGGCTTTGTGAGCTGGGTGTCGACGTGTTCCTGGGGGAAGCGTCCTTCAGCGGGCAGGACACGGTTGAAGTGGGGGGTAAGACCCTGCGCTTTAACAGGGCGGTCATCGCCACTGGGGCACGTGCCGCGGGATTGCCCATCGAAGGTCTTGCCGAAGCCGGCTACCTCACCAATGAGACGGTGTTTTCACTCACTGCGTGTCCCCCGCGTCTTGCCGTCATAGGCGGCGGTCCACTCGGATGCGAGTTGGCTCAGGCCTTCCAACGGCTGGGTTCGGAAGTGGTCCTGCTGCAATCCGGCGACCACTTGTTGGAGCGCGAAGACCGCGATGCCGCCGAGATCTTGCAACAGACCTTGGTCCGGGAAGGCATGCAGTTGCTGCTCGGATCACAGCCCCGAAGGATCACCCTCACGGAACAGGGTAAAGCCATCCACTACGAGCAGGATGGTCACCAGGAACAGGTGCTGGTCGATGAGATCCTTTTGGGAGTGGGTCGGGCACCCAATGTTGAGGGTCTCAACCTCGAGGCCGCCGGTGTGAACTACGACCGGAAGAGCGGTGTTGCCGTCAACGACTATCTCCAAACAAGCAATTCGCGCATCTATGCCGCCGGCGACATCTGTTTGCCGACCAAGTTCACCCACATGGCCGATGCTACCGCCCGAATCGTGATTCAGAATGCACTCTTTCTAGGGCGCAGGAAGTTGAGTTCGCTGACGGTTCCCTGGTGTACCTACACCGATCCCGAAATTGCCCACGTGGGGTTGTATGAACGGGACGCTCAGGCAAAGGGGATGCTCGTGGATACCTTCATGCGACCTCTGCGTGAGGTGGATCGGGCGGTTTTAGACGGCGAGGGCGAAGGATTTGTCAAGGTTCATGTGAGGCAAGGTACCGACCAGATCCTGGGAGCGACCATCGTGGCCCGTCATGCGGGAGAGATGATCAACGAATTGACTGTGGCAATGGTCGGCGGCCTGGGCCTCAAGACCATTGCCCAGGTGATTCACCCCTATCCCACCCAGGCGGAAGCCATCAAACAGGTGGCCGATGCCTATAACCGGTCGCGGCTGACCTCCGTCTTCAAAAGACTACTGGAATGGTGGTTCGCTTGGAGGCGATGAGGTTCATAATTTGCTGACTGCTGGCCGCTCGCCGAACAAGGCCGTGCCGACTCGCACCAAGGTGGCCCCTTCTTCGATGGCCACTTCGAAATCATGGCTCATACCCATGGAGAGCTCGGTCAATTCTACGGGGCGCGGCGCCGCCCGGCGGAGTTGCTCCAGGAGCAGAGCCACCTGCCGAAAGTAGGGACGCACCAGCTCGGCGTCGTCCAGGTAAGGCGGCAGCGCCATCAATCCCTTGACTTGAAGACCTTCCAAGGGGGCGACGGATCGATAGAACGCCGGTATCCGTTCCGGTGTCAGGCCGCTCTTCGATTGTTCTTCGCCCACATTGACTTGAAGTAAGACCGGCAGCGGCTTGCCCCGCTTGAGGGCTTCACGGTTGAGGGCCTCAGCCAGGCTTTTGCGGTCCAGAGTGTGCACCCAATCGAAGGATTCCACCGCCGACTTGGCTTTGTTGGATTGCAGGTGGCCGATGAAATGCCAGCTAATGGACAAATCCTGTAGTTGATCCATCTTGCGGCGGGCTTCCTGGACATAATTCTCGCCCAAAATCGTCACCCCCGCCATCACCGCTTCCCGAATGCGTTCCGGCGCCACGGTCTTGCTCACCGCCACCAGCCGCACCGCCGCAGCATCGCGTCCCACCCGGTGGCAGGCCGCTCGGATGCGTTCCTCAATCGCCGCCAAATTCGCCGCAATCAGCGACATCCTTCTCTCCTCACCGCCCGTGACAGCGTCAGCAAGGCGCTATGATCCCATGGGCGGCAAGGCGCTCCACGGTTTCACAAAGGGGCAGACCGACGACATTGGTATAGGAGCCCCGGATGGAACGCACCAAACAGCCTCCCAGCCCTTGAACACCATAGGCTCCAGCCTTGTCGAGCGGTTCGCCGCTGGCCACGTACGCTTCGATTTCCGCGGCCGACAGCTTTTTGAACCGTACCTGGGTGGTCACGACCTCTGCTTCCTCATATCGGCTCTGTTGGTGGCGAAGGGAAATGGCGGTGATCACCTGGTGCTCGCGATCGCTCAGCTGTGCCAGCATGTGGCGCGCTTCCCGGCTATCCACCGGCTTGCCCAGGATCGTTCCAGCCACCACCACGATGGTATCGGCCGCCAGCACCCAGCGTTCGGGATGGATCGCGGCGACGGCCAATGCTTTGGCTCGAGCCCAGCCCCGCACCAGGCCTGGCGGGGAGCCGGTACCCCCCTGGTCTTCTTCCACCCCGCTCACGATGACCTCGAATTCCAGTCCCAGGGATTGCAGCAACCGACGTCGGCGTGGTGAAGCGGAAGCCAGTATGAAGGGTTCGAGGGTCCGAAACAGTCGTCGCTGCGGAGGCGATAAGGATTCCATTAGCGCTCCTTGGCTGTTCTTAACCAGACCCCTGCCGGTTGGTCAGGTGAAACACCGCACGGGCGTTGGCCGTAGTCTGCCGGGCCACATCCGCAACGTGGAGGCCACATAGTTCGGCCACCTTCTCCGCGGTGTGCAGGAGATACGCCGGTTCGTTGGACTTGCCGCGATAGGGCACCGGCGCCAGAAACGGGGCGTCGGTTTCCAGCAGCAGCCGGTCCAGGGGGGCTTTGCGGACAACCTCTTGCTGGATCTGAGCCTTGGCATATGTGACGGTTCCGGGGATCGAGAGATACCCCCCTAAGTCCAAACACTGTCGGCCTACGGCCCAATCGCCGGAGAAGCAGTGGAGCACCAGCCCGTTCAGCAACCGGGCATAGTCGCGAATGATCTCCAGGAAGTCACCATAGGCATCTCGGACATGAATCACCACCGGAAGTCTCAGTTCAACAGCCAACTCCAGCTGTTGCCTCAGGCATTGTTGCTGGATGTCGCGAGGTTGGCGGTCGCGGTAGTAGTCGAGGCCGATTTCCCCGATGGCGACCACCCGGGGCTGCCGACCGAGCCGGCGGAGTTCCTCCAGCATCGTTTGATCGAGAATGCGGGCGCCGTGGGGATGAAGCCCCACCGTAGCATGGATCTCGGCGTAGCCTTGGGCTAGCGCCACCGCCTGGCGGCTGCTGTCCGGGTCGATGCCGATGGTTACCATCTCGTGAACGCCGTTGGCGGAGGCGCGGGCCAGTACCTGGTCGAGTTCGCCAAATTCCGGGAAGTCCAGATGGACGTGGGTATCTATGAGCATCCTCAGAGTTCACTTTCGGCTAGCGGTTGCGGTTCGCGCCTTGGCGGTTCTGCGTGACACCGAATTCAGTGCCGACCATCACGCCGCGGAGTGGCGTGGTGAAGGACTTCGCGGAGAGGTACCACCGCTACCCGTTCTTCGGCAAAACGGCCGGCTTCCTGCCTCAGCACCTTAAGAGTGGTGGGATGCGGATGGGCGATGGCCACCCCGACCCCTTGAATCTTGGCTTCGCGAATGAGGCGCTGCAACTGGGAACGGACGAAATTCTCGGTGAGCTCATGGTCCAGAAAGATGTCACGGCGGCTGCAAGGCACGTACACCTGTTCGGCCACGCTGCACGCCACGCTATTGTGGCTGGTGTAGCTGTCCAGAAAATACAGGCCGCGGCTGTGGAGTTCGCTCAACAGTCCTTTCAAAGGTTCAACCTGCTCCGTGAAAGTTGATCCCATGTGGTTGTTGACACCCGAGGCATGCGGGACGCTGGCCAGGGCATCCTGCAAAGTGCGTCGCAGCTGGCTGCCGTTCATGGCCACCAGCAGGGCCCCTGGACCTGGATTCACCTGCGGGTAGCCATGGGGTTCCATAGGCATATGCAACAGTACCTCGCGGCCACGCTCGTGGGCCATTTGCGCGATCTCTCGGCTGTGGGCCTGCCGCGGCATCACCGAAAAAGTCAGGGCCAGCGGCAGTGCCATGAACTCCTTGGCAACCTTGAGATCCACGCCGAGGTCATCAATGACAATGGCGACCTTACCCAACTTCGGCAAACCCGCGCCTGGAGGCGCGGTGCTTTTCTCCTTAGGAATCTTGTCCGCCGTTGCGGCTTCGCTCGGAGTGCTGTTCTCACGAAGGGACGGGGGCGAGGTCGGCGCCGCAACGAACCAGACATCGTGGGAAGTGCGGTGACCGATGTCAATGGCTATTCGAAAGCGCCGCAGACTGGATCCTTCCGCTTTGACCTCGACATCCGGCCCCAGTGCCGTCAGTTTCTGCAGCAGAGCGCTCTTCAAGCCCATGAGGTCCTTGTCTGGCCCGCATTGGACTTCCATTTGTCGCACATACCAGATGGCGCCATCGGCCGACGTGTGTCTTACCTGACGACGCCGTACCTGGTCACGGGTGATACCCTCAGCCTTGAAAAAATCGCTGAAGAGATTGTCCAGGCGATCCAACAGTGATTCCCTGTGAATGTACCGATATTCTTCGAAGAGCGGAGGGGATTGCGCCTCTGGCAGACGGACCTTGGCTTGCATGCCGTTGGATGGATTCGGACGCGTGGCGGCACCATCCCGTTGCGAGGGTGGTCCGGTGGCAGCTGATTCAAGCCCGGAAGCCTTGTCATGACTTGCTTTGGCGGTCACCTGCGAGTCTGTCTTGGTCGTTGTTGGAGAAGCTTTTGGTGGCGTGGTCGCCGATTGTGCGGTGGTCGTCGTTGCCTGGGTGGGTTTCTGGACGGTTTCCCGGCCGGTTCTCGACCAGAGGAGGAGGCCGACCAGGGCCACCAGGGCCACCAGCCACAAGGCAAACAGCGGCGGTGAGAACAGCCGGGATTTCCTCTTCTTGGGTTTGGATCTGCGGGGTTGCCGGGATGGTGGGGATGCAGGGCGGGCCGAACGCCGCCCTGCGGTACGTGGTGCCCTGGTCTTCCCGGTATTGGTTTTTTGACGTGTCAAGGGTCTCCCTGGGGTTTAGGATCAAGCTGTCACTAGTAACGCATCTGGGAGATGATCTTGTAGCTTTTGAGGATTTCCAGGGCACGTTGCAGTTGATTGTCTTCCGCCAGCAACCGTTGCGCTTCCTCGGAATCCTTATCCAGGGAGTGCTTTCCTCCCCGGGAAGGTTCTCCCGAACGTGTTTCCATGTGACGGGGTAGATCCTTTTCCTTAAGGGGATGTTTCTCGTCGCCGCCCTCGATGGCGTTCTTTTTCTCTCGCTTGACAACCACGTCGGGCTCGATTCCCTTAGCTTGAATGGATCGCCCCGAAGGCGTGTAGTAAATGGCCGTAGTCAGCCGAATGGCGGCACCATCCCGCAACGGGATGACGGTCTGCACCGAACCCTTACCGAAGGTCTGTTCGCCGACAATCAATGCACGCTTGTGATCCTGCATAGCTCCAGCGACGATTTCCGAGGCGCTGGCACTGCCGCCGTTGACCAGTACCACCATGGGGTAGGCGTGGGGTTTGGCGTTCTTGCGCGCTTCGAAGCGCATGTTCTGCCCTTCAAGTCGCCCCCCGGTGTACACGATCAGACCGTCTTCCAAGAACTCGTCGCTCACTTCTACCGCTTGATCCAGCAAGCCGCCGGGATCATTGCGCAGATCCAATACCAGTCCCTGCATGGGAGCATTCTTGTCCTCCAATTGGTCCAGGGCCTTGCGCAATTCATGAGTGGTGTCACTCTGAAAACTGGAAACCCGAACGTAACCGTAACCCTTTTCCAGGACCCGCGAGCGGACGCTGCGGATCATAATGATGTCTCGGGTCAAGGTAAACTCCAGGGGTTTGCGTTCGCCCTCGCGAGCGATGGTCAGCTTGACCTTGGAGCCCTTGGGGCCACGCATCTTCTGAACGGCTTCGGTGAGAGACATATCCTGGGTGGGTTGGTCATCGATCTTGATGATCTTGTCATTGGCCTGCATACCGGCTCGATCTGCCGGAGTTCCTTCCAGGGGGGCCACCACGGTCAGAATATTGTCGCGCATGGTGATCTCGATGCCGATCCCACCAAACTTACCCTCGGTTTCAATCTGGAGTTCTTTGTAATCCTCAGGTTTCAAAAACGATGAGTGCGGGTCCAGTTCCCGGAGCATGCCGCTGATCGCCCCATAAATCATCTTCTTGGTCTCAACCTTCTCCACGTAGTTGTCCTGAACAATGTTGAGGACATCGCTAAAAAGCCGTAACTCCTGAAAAATATTGCCGGTATTCGAGTCCTTAGCTTCTGCCCAGTAGCGCAGGCTCCACAGCCCGACCATCACGAACAGGAGGAATATAAGCAGTATTCTAAGTCTTTTGTTCTTCTGCGCCATCGTGCGCTCCTCACCCTTTTCCATGGATTCACCGCCATACCAGCACCCTACAGCGATCCTTTCGCCGGTGGTGCCCAGTTGATTACTTGGATGGTTGGTTTCGCTATGATTTCGGATTGCGGATCGTGAGAAGTGCAATTGGTCAGGAAAACACATCCACCGAAACACCAATATCCCGCAGAATCCAGCCGTCCGATGAGCGACTCATTCCCGAGTAGCAATGGCCGTCGCTTTTGTATTATATAACATTACGAGCTAATGAGAATGTTTTTTTGGGAGTGGACTATGGCTGAGATCAAGAGTACGCTCGACATCATCATGGAGAAGACGCGGCACCTGGTTCTTTCCCCTGAGGAAAGACAACAGGTCGAACGTGATGAGGAACTGCGCAAGGTTCCCGGATACGTGCTGAAACTCCTCGATGACGTCTGGAACCTGGATGATCTTCTAAGAACTGTCGCCGATCTCCCCGAAGGGCATCGTCCAGCAGTCCAACAGGAACTGATCCAGCGCTTGGTGAAGGAGTTGGACCTTGAGGATCGGGGGCGCAGGTGCCTTGAGGCTCTGGAGCGGCTGGTGGATATCGAGGGGCAACAAAAGTTGCGGGAATGCCGAGAACTCATGGATCGTTTCGATGAAGCCCATCAACAAGTGGTCACGGCCGATACCGAGCGCTCGCTGGAGTGGTTGGCAGCTCTAGGCATCAGCGGCAGCGCGGTGTTGGTGCGCGGTGAGAAGGACCACCAATGGGAGGATCTACGCCGGGACCATGAACGTCAATTACAGGCTTTGCAGTCAAGCTGGTGAGTTTCTTGCGAAAGCCCCTTGGCGTCATCCCGGCGGAAGCCGGCTCCCGCTTACGCCGCTTGACGCTGCCACCCGCATCCATTCTCCGCTGGCCCTCCACAGCCCATCCATCCCGCGCGCTACCTGATTCGGTGGTTCTCATTGTGAGGTTGCCGGGTTGGAGGCTGTGCTGGTGTAGGTTTGCGGCGCCGAATCCGGCCAAAACCAGGAGGTTTTTCCATGGATTGGAAGATCCCCTATCACCTGAACATCCGTCAGAAGATCGTGGTGAGCCTGACCCTCTGTCTGCTGGTTGTTGGCTTCCTTGGCGCCATTTCCTATGGTCATTTGAGGGAGATCGAACGCAAACAACACATCATGGAAATCGTCGATGACCTCAGCAACACTATCCTGGAGATCCGACGCTATGAAAAGAACTATCAACTCTATGGGTTGACGGCCGATCTGGAGGAGAACAACCGTTATCTGGAAGAAGGCCTGGCGATAGTGGCCAAGATCGCCCCGGAAATGAAAAGCCTCAAGGGGGCCCCGCAGCTCAGCCAGTTGGAACAGGGACTTCGGACCTATCGTGAGAGCATGGAGAAGATGGCCGATTGTGTGCGCCAGGGACCCCATTCCTGCGACCAGCAAGTTGAAGATGGGCTCCGCGAACATGGCAAGCTTCTGGTGGACTTTTCGCAGCGACTGGCCACCTTCGAACGTGAACGGATCATCAAGATCATCGCCGCTCTGAAGACCCAGCTCGTGTCCTCATTGCTTATTTTCTTGGCCCTCGGCGGTTTCCTCATCCCCATCGTGGCGAGCAAGATCATCCGGCCCTTGCGAGTCATCGAAAAGACCACTTTAAGGATTGCTCAAGGCGATTTCAGTCCCGGTCCCGGTCCGCGATACCCGCGATGAAACCCAGCGGGTGGTGGAGGCCTTCAATCGGATGATTTCCGAATTGCAGAAACGCCAGGACCAGCTGGTGCAAGCCAAAAAACTGTCCTCCCTCGGTATCCTGACTTCGGGTATCGCCCACCAGCTAAACAACCCCCTCAACAACATTTCCACCTCCTGTCAGATCTTGCTGGAGGAATTCGGTCAAGCGGACCCGGCATTCGCTCAAAAAATGCTCACCAATATCGAACAGGAAGTCCATCGTGCTCGGGATATTGTCAGAGGGTTGCTGGAATTCTCGCGAGTCAAGGAATTCTCCCTCATTCCGAGTTCCCTCCACGAGTTGGTGGAACGCACCGTGCGGCTGATTTCGAGTCAGGTGCCCCCTGGTATTGAAATCATCCGGGAAATCCCCAGAGATCTGGTCCTGTTCATGGATGCCCAGAGGATTCAGCAGGTTTTTCTGAATATGATCATGAATGCGGTCCAAGCGATTGACTCGCCCCCAGGACTCATCCGGATCACTGCTCGGCTGGATGATGTGAACCAACAGGCGGTCATCACCATTGAAGATACCGGCCTAGGGATCGAGGAAACGGATCTGGCGAGGGTTTTTGATCCCTTCTTCACCACCAAGGAAGTGGGAACTGGCACCGGTCTGGGGCTTTCCATCGCGTATGGGATTGTCCAGAAACACCAGGGCACCATTGTTGCTGAAAGTTGCAGGAACGAGGGCACGCGTTTTTTCATCCGGCTACCGTTGCATCCTAGCGAGGAACTGGTCTGCCAACCAGTGCTGCCGGTGTGATTCTGGCCGTGGCATGGGAACGGCATCGTGACCGGCACAAATGAGTGAACAGTGCCAGGGGGTTGACCCTGGCAAAGAGGGCTCAACAGCCGCCATTGATTGGGCTGAAGTCGCAAACCATACGGAGGAAATCTTGGAGAGACGGGCGCGTATCCTGATCGCCGATGACGAAGCCATCGCCCGCGAGAACTTGGAGCACGTGCTGCGCCGGGAGGGTTATGAGACGGTCTCCGTAGATGGCGGTGCCACAGCCATTGGTGAGTTGGAAAAGGGCGAATTCGATCTGGTCATGACCGATCTGCGCATGCAGCACGTGGATGGCCTGCAGGTGCTGGAGCGCACCAAGGAGCTCTATCCCGGCACCGAGGTGATCATGATCACCGGCTATGCCACCGTGGCGACGGCGGTGGAAGCCATGCAGAGGGGTGCCTACCACTACCTGCCCAAACCCTACAAGATCGAGGAAGCGCGGGTGCTGGTGCGGCAGGCCCTGGAAAAGCGGTGGTTGCGCGAGGAAGTCACTGAACTCCGGCGACAAGTGCAAAGCCGGCAGGGGATTGCGCTGCTCATCGGCAACAGCCCGATGGTGGAAGCTCTGAAGAAGACCATCGCGCAGATTGCGCCCACCGATTGCACCGTGCTGATCCTTGGGGAGACTGGAACCGGCAAGGAACTGGTGGCTAAGACGGTCCACCAGCTCAGCAACCGTGCCGAAAAACGCTTCCTGGCCATCAACTGTGGAGCTTTTAGCGAGGAACTGCTGGCCAACGAATTGTTCGGCCATGAACGCGAGGCTTTTACCGGGGCGCGAGGGATCAAACGGGGTCTGCTGGAGGCGGCCTCAGGTGGCACCGTTTTGCTGGATGAAATCGGTGACATGCCGGCATCGATGCAGGTGAAGCTGCTGCGAGTGCTCCAGGAAAAACGCCTTATGCGGGTGGGTGGAACCGAAGAGATCCCGGTGGACATTCGGGTGCTGGCGGCCACCAACAAGGACCTGCGCTACGAAGTGGAACGCGGCACCTTCCGTCAGGACCTCTACTATCGCCTCAATGTTATTGCCTTGCAGGTACCGACCCTGGCGGAACGCCGCGACGACATCCTGCTGCTGTGTCAGCATTTTCTGCAGAAGTTCTGCAAAGCCCAGGGGAAAAGTATCAACACTATTTCCAAAGAGGTCCTCAACATCCTGCTCGAATACGAATTCCCCGGCAACATCCGCGAACTGGAAAACATCATGGAACGTGCAGTGGCTCTGGCCGAAGGCAACAGCGTCGAAACCCATCATCTGCCGTTGGACCTGCAGCAGTTGACGGTGCGCTTTCAATGCAGCCGGCCGCGCCCTTTCCTCACCCTGGAAGAACACGAACGGGAATACATTGGCTGGGTCTTGGAACAGGTCAAGGACAACAAGACCAAAGCGGCGGAGATTCTGGGAATCGACCGGGTCTCGCTATGGCGTAAGCTGCGGCGCTACCAGATGGAATAGTCGGTGCTTGGTTGCGTAAATAAGCAACCTATTGCCTGAGCCCTTTCGTCATAAGAGGTTTCTTAAGGTTCTGGACCCCGTCCTGCCACCAGCACCTGCTCCACCACTCCGGCGATGTCACTCCCCACCGCGATCGTGCAGCCTTCCTTGACGTCGGCTTCCAGACTGCTCAGATCCACCTCGTTGCCTTTGGGCAAGATCACCGTAGTGATGCCGGCGCGCTGGGCGGCAAGGAGCTTTTCCCGTACGCCGCTAATGGGCAGAATGCGACCACTGAGGGTTATTTCTCCGGTCAACGCCACGTCGCGGCGTGCCGCACGGCCGGTGAGGAGGGAAACCAGGGCCATGGCGATGGTCAGTCCCGCCGAAGGGCCATCCTTGGGAATGGAGCCGGCCGGGATATGGATGTGAATGTCGCTGTCGTGAAAGAAATCAGGATCGACCTGTAACTCCGTCGCATGGCTGCGTACGTAACTGAGCGCGGTTTGCGCCGATTCGCGCAGAACACTGCCCAGGGACCCGGTGAGAATGAGCTGCTGACTGCCCTTCATGCGGGTGGCCTCGACGAAGATGATCTCCCCGCCGAATTCCGTCCATACCAGCCCCGTGGTCACGCCCACTCGATGGCCGGCTTCGGCCACTTCATGGGTAAATTTGCGAGGCCCCAGCAACGCTTCCACCGTGGCTTCATCCACGTCCGGCGGGGGCTGACCCTCTTGTTGCTGCTGCAGGTGCATCCGTACCAGCTTGCGACAAACCGTGGCGATTTCCCGTTCGAGGTTGCGCAAACCGGCTTCCAGAGTGTGTTCCCGGATGATTTTAAGAATCGCGCCGGTGGTGAATTGAGGCCCCGGCTGGACCAGGCCGTGTTCCCGGAGTTGTCTCGGGATCAGGTAGTTGCTTGCTATCTGGAATTTGTCTTTTTCGGTGTAGCCCGAAAACTGAATGACTTCCATGCGATCCAGCAAAGGGTCCGGCAGACGCTCCACCACATTGGCGGTGGCAATGAACATGACCGCGGAGAGATTAAAGGGCACATCCAGGTAATGATCCACGAAATGACTGTTCTGCTCGGGATCCAAGACTTCCAGGAGTACGGACGCCGCATCGCCCCGAAAATCCTGGCCGATCTTGTCGATTTCATCCAGCATGAAGACCGGATTCTTGACGCCTAATCGTTTGATCTCGTTAATGATCCTCCCCGGCATGGCACCGACGTAAGTACGCCGGTGCCCGCGTAGGTCCGCTTCGTCCCGCAAACCGGCGACCGACAGGCGCACGAACTTCCGCTCCAAGGCTTCGGCGATAGCTCGTCCGATACTGGTCTTGCCGGTGCCCGGAGGTCCGGAAAAACACAAGACCGTGCTGCGGGTGGTTTGCATATGGCGCTTGCGTGCCAGGATCTCGCGCACCGTGGCGCGGAGTTCATCCAGATTGATGGGCTTGGGAAGATAGTGGGCGGCACCTTTCTTGAGGGCCGTCACCGCCGAGGTTACCGTGGCGAAACCGGTGATCATGACGATTTCGGTATGGGGCGCCAACTCCTTAACCGATTCCAGAAGCTGCAGCCCGTCCATTTTCTCCATTTTGAGGTCGGTGAGGATCAGGTCGAACTCGCGCGCCCTTGCCTTTTCAAGGGCTTCCAGTCCATTGGCGGCAGTGTCGACTAGATAACCCTCCTTGCGCATGACGTATTCCAGATTGGAGCGCGCTATCTCTTCGTCATCCACCACCAGCACCTGAAATGCCTTCAGGCTGCACAGGGTACGCACCGCCAAATACTCGAGGATGCGTTCCTTGACGTGGTTCAAACCGTGGTGCTGAGCATCGAGGATCCGTTCGGCGCGTTGCAGGTCGAGATTGTCTGAGGTAAAATGATTCCAGGGGAGGGCGGTAAGGTATTCCAGGTAGTTGAGTATGATGGAGTAGTCGGGAGTGCCTGGTTCGGTTTTTCCCAGGCGTTCCAACTCCTTCAGCGCCACCGCGGTCACCGGTTCGGGAAGCTGCGCTCGTTCGATGGCCGCTCGCTGGTCTTCCATATCCTGTCCGAAACGCGAATTGTCCTCCTCGTCGGATTTTTCGGTCTTGCGAAAGAATTTCATTGCAACTCCTTTTTTTACGAACAGTGCTCCCATCTTAATGGACAAGAGCACGAAGCGCAATCACAGCATCGTTTGGCAACACTGCTTGCGCCCCCAAATCGCATTCGGCCACGGGGTCCCAGATACCGGCAATACCTTTATGAACACATTGTGCTTTTCATTTTTTCTAGAGGCCACATCTTTGTTGTGGAATGCTGCCAGCACAAACAGGCATAATTCTTTGTGAGGTTAGCCAGCTTTCCGGACGGCTTTAGGCGTGGACTGGTTTCCGAGGTCTGGCAGATTCTTGAGTCAGGCATCAAGAACTGGAATCTCCGGAAGCCGGAATCCAGGTTTTCAGGTTTCGGCTGGGCCCTGTCCTGCCTTGTCCTGCATACGGCGGGACAGGATTCGCCGGGGTGACGATTGAAGAAGCTTTTTGGGCAAGCTCTAAGGGAAATGGAATGGCATTGTTTAGAAAAATCCTGATTGCGGTGGATGATTCCGAGGCCAGCCTGAATGCCTTGCGCGAAGGCTGCCGGTTGGGTCGGGGCGAAAGGGCGCGAATGGTTGCGGTGACAGTGACTCCGGCCTATGAGGGAGACCTGAGCCTGGTGGGGGTCCGCAACCTGGACGGTGTCATCAATGAACCCAGCGCCGCGGCCGTTCAGGCGACGCAGCGAATTGCTCAAGAGGAGGGTGTTGCGGTCGAACATCTTGCCACCACCGGCGGTATTTCTGAACGGATCACACAAGTTGCCGGCGATTACGGATGCGATCTCATCATCCTGGGCTATGAGCGCCGCCCGGCAGTCTGGCGGCTGCTCTTAAGTTCTGTGATCCCCGCGGTGATAGCCGCAAGTCCATGTGATGTCCTGGTCTTCCCTCAGGACACCCGCTTTGACTGGCGGAGCGTGCTGCTTGCCGTCAGTGAACCCCAAACCGCAGTTCGCCCCGCGCAACGGGCACTGGATTTCGCTCGGGCCTATGGAGCCCGCTTGCTGATCGCGTCGCCGGAAGTCGCGTCGCAGGCGAGGAAAGACCAACAACTGAATGCTTCCCAGCAAGATTTTCACGAATGGGAACGCAGCCGGTTTCTCACGGAACTCATACAGCAAGCAGAAAGCAACCATGTGCCGATTCAACCGGTTGAGCTGCCCGGACGCCTGCCGGCAGCTGCCATCCGAGTTGCCCGCGAGCATCAAGTGGGATTGGTGATACTTGGCGGGGACCTCCTGAAGTATCAGTGGCCCATCTTCGGCGAACGTGGCGCAGCCCTCTGCATCCAGCGCTTTTCCCACCCGGTCTTGTTGGTTCCATCCTAATCCACCACGAAGTGGGGCATGCCTTTCGATCCCTAGAACATGTGGGTGAAAGTCCGCAACCTGTTTCTGGGCCTCCCTTCCCCGTCCTGCCCCGCAGGACAGGGCGGCAGGGGCAGGGGGTAAGTCATCGATTGACACCCCAAATATCGAGTGTTGTGTCCCGCAAATGGATCGATTCTTTACCGTTCATGCTGAGGTATCGAAGCATGAGCGGTCAGAGGCGAATTGCCCTTCGATACCTCAGGGCGAACGGTTTTATAACTCTACGAACTTAAGGGACGTAACACTAGGTCGGATCCTCGGGAACAACCCACTCGGGACGCATCGGCAGGTACTCCTTTTTGTTCAATCGGACTTCGTAGGCCAGGGTTGCCCCTTCGTTCTTGATGCTCAATTCCGTTTCATTCAGGAAGCAATAGCCGCTGAGCCGTGAACTGACCTTCTCGTAGGCAGGTTGGTTGAGCAAGGTTCTTCCGGCTGGACCACCCGCCATCCGGCAGGCATACACCACCGAAGCACCCACTACGGTGAGCCCGCCGGCCATTTGGACCAGGTGGGTGGGTCCGTAGTCGATGCCGATCCCAAGGCCCACATCGTTCAATACCGACGTGAAAGAACTGCGGAATTCGCGGTATCTTCTTTGAAAGATGCGATGGGACTCATCCGCGGTCGAAATCACGTTGTAGGCGGCATCCTCACCGGAGAAGAAAACCGGGAAGAAAGCCATAACGCCATCTCCGGTGAATTTGTCGAACACGCCATAGTTGGCCTTGATGACCTCTTCCAGGTCCTTGCAAAGCGTCGTGATGAACTGCGCGAACAATTCCGGGGAACGCGCCTTCAACATAAGTTCGGTGGACCGCCGAATATCCACGGACATCACAAAAGCCTCGCACTCACTAAGGTCGAGGAATTTTTTGCGAAATCCTTCAGAACGCAGCAGCAGGGCCTGAGCGTCCTCGTTGACCCGTGCCAGCAAAAAGCTGAGACGTTCCTTTTCGGTGAGTTGAGCGATGGCCAATTCAAGTCTGGCTATGGCAGCGGCTTTTTCTTCCTCACCAATTTCGGGATGCTGCAATTTCAAAGCTTTATCTTGAACTTCACCTCTAAGGAAGGCAATGGTCTCAGTGAGCTCACGAGCTTTTCCGATAATCTCGTTATCCGAGTGAGTCAGAGGTGCGTGAATGGTTTGCAGCGTGGCTGGACCTATAGTTGACAATTCAGTCAGTGGAACATTTAATAGATCAATTTTATCGTGGCGAAAATAAGTATCGATTGCCTTTTTCACTTTATCTTTACTGGATGCATCTTCAGCTTTCTTACCATTATCTTGGTTATTATGTTCTTCACTTGTCATAGCTATAATCCTAATTTTAGAATTCTATAGGCAGTGAAAAATCCATATTTGTGAAAGATGGATTGCTTAAGTTTTCTTGGTATAGCACGCTACGTTGTAGGATGGGTGCAGCGGAGTGAAACCCATCAAAAAGTCTAAAACTGTTATTATCCTAGTTCCTTCATGTTCGATGTTCTTCTTTTTGCTATTCCATATGAGGATACATCTCCATACTTGGTTTTCAGGTTTTCGCTGGTTCATCAGCGGCTCGATTTGAGCTTGGTTCGGTACGTGGAAGAGGATGAGCCGCGGTCCCAAACCAGCGGGTGACGCCTCTGTGTTTTGACCATAGAGTAACATATTCCCACTAGAGGTACAATGCTACATGCTCACCGAGAATGGTGACCATGGGATGTGGGGGACATCGGCCCGAGCTTTTTGATTTGCGGAAGGCCTCGATTGAATGCAGAATACATCCTTGAGCGCATTGCGGCCCATTTCATTGTCCATGCATAATGATTGCGCGATTCCGCGCAGGGGCTTCTTGCACTGGGGACGAAGGCTTGGGGCCGGTTGGGAGGTGCGCTTCGCCGCCAAGGCGTGTCTTTGCTGCAGCCTCAAAGGCGGACGATGCTGTTGTCAAACGATCGGCGCGTGTCTGTGAGGTCTCATGGTTAGTAGCCGGTGCCATTCGAAGGTCGCTCAACGCAACGTGCTTGCCGCGGTGGTAGGGAATACCCCGGCGGTGGTCACCGAAACCCTCTGGGCTCTGGAGCAGCAGCGCGACATCCGTCTTGATGAAATCCGCATCATCACCACGGCCGGGCCGGTCTTTCTGAGCTTCGCTCCCGATGGTGGGATCGAAGTCCACCAGGAAAACGTCGCCTCACTTAGGGGATGCCGTCGGCACTCACCCCTGCGAAATCACAGTTGATGCGGCGTATTTCGAGCCGCTGCTTCACGGTACTCCACGGCCAGGCGTTGCTCACGCTGCTCCTTGAGGGCCCGGGCCACGGCCTCAGCAATGAAACGACTGCGTTTCCTGGCCTCGACCACCTGGGAAAGCTCATGGAGCATTTCTTGCCGCAAACTGACGTGAATACGAACGCAACTCATTATGCATCCTCAACGTGTCTTCAATTGCTTCAGCCATTGATGGGTTTCGCTACGCTGCACCCATCCTACGCCATGGTGTGTTCTGTTGAGAATGAATGATTTTGCTCTTTGTGGCTATAGATCTGAAGATGAATGATCGTCAAGATTTGGCAGGGAGGTTTGCTCTCTGGCGAATGGAGGCTGCGTATGAAAGGCATGGTCATTTCGGCAGCAATTCCCGGAGCATTGTG
>CAWDJT010000052.1:0-102110 GCA_963802715.1 uncultured delta proteobacterium | reverse complement strand
ACCATCCACCCGGCGAAGAAAGCCACCAAAACAAATGGGAGCGGCAGCTTGTTGCGCGGTCATGATCACCGAGATCTCCGCCCTCCATGATCCGAAATGGGGACGACAACATGAAACGATCTGGATCAGGCCAAGACCGGCCTTGCCATTTCTGACAGCGACGATGAAGCCTATTCAATGCTGAGTTCCGAAAGACTGTTCACGCGCAAACGGAGGTGAAAGATGAGCGTATTCAAGTTCTCGAAGAAAGGCGACGGTGGTGAGACCAGTCTACTGACCGGGGAGCGGGTTTCCAAAGCGAGCTTACGTCCCGAAACCTATGGCACCTTGGATGAAGCCAGTTCCGCCCTGGGTATGGCCAAAGCCGCCACCCATAACGAAACGATTCGTCAAATGATTACCACCATCCAACAGGATCTGATGATTCTCGGAGCAGAACTGGCTAGTGAAGGACCCAATCCCGCCTACAGTGTGGATACCGACATGATCACCCGACTGGAGGAATGGATTGAGCGCCTGCAAGAAGAGGTGACGATGCCCCGGGACTTCATTTTGCCGGGTGACAATCTGGTGAGTGCGGCCGTTGACCTGGCCAGGACCATGGTCCGCCGCGCCGAACGCCGGGCCGCGGCCATGCGGGACGCCGGCTTGCTGGATCACGCCGAGGTCCACGCCTATCTCAACCGGGCCGCTGACTTTCTATTCACCCTGGCCCGCTATGCCGGCAAGGAAGGGTAGAACCCCGGAGTCCCCTGACGTCTTTCACTGAGAATCCATGCCACCCCTCGAAGTCGCCCCGGCGCCGTGGTGGTTGGCATGGAGCCGCCCCCCGTCCGGACGAACCTTCCCGTGCGAGCCTTCAAAATACCCCAATCCGTCCGAACAAGAACCGGGCCGACCGGAAGCTCGACCGCGGCATCTTCTTCCCAACACCGTCTTGGCTTCCTAAGTATTTTTCCCTTGCCTTTTGATGATCAACTGGGCTAGAAACTGTTAGCACTCATTAACGCAGAGTGCTAACGAACGAGTGTTCAACGTATTCGCCATGACTGTCCTCATGAACTTGCAGCCGCTGAGTCAGCACCTCAGGCGGCAAAAACATTAATCAGACAGGAGGATCATGATGAAACTTCGCCCGTTGCACGACAAAGTCATTGTCAAGCGGATCGAGGAGGAGGAGAAAACCGCCGGAGGGATCATTATTCCCGATACCGCCAAGGAAAAACCTCAACAAGGCCAGGTGATCGCCGTGGGCAAAGGCAAGCTCCTGGAAAAGGGCGACATCGTGCCTCCCACCGTCAAGGAAGGCGATCGCGTCTTGTTTGCAAAATATGCCGGCACCGACGTCAAGGTCGACGGTGAAGAGCTGCTCATCATGCGCGAAGATGACATTCTGGCCATCGTCAACTAGCTTACCCATAAGGATAGAGAAAGGGATCATAATGGCTGCCAAGGAAATCAAATATTCTGGTGAAGCGCGTGAACGCATCATGGAAGGCGTGGACACTTTGGCCAACGCGGTCAAGGTGACGCTGGGTCCCAAAGGCCGCAACGTGGTCATCGACAAGACCTTCGGTTCCCCCACCGTGACCAAGGACGGTGTGACCGTTGCCAAGGAAATCGAACTGGAAGACAAGTTCGTTAACATGGGAGCTCAGATGGTCAAGGAAGTGGCCAGCAAGACCAGCGACGTGGCCGGCGACGGCACCACCACCGCAACCATTCTGGCTCAGGCCATTTACCGTGAAGGCTCCAAGCTGGTGGCCGCCGGGCATAACCCCATGGCCCTCAAACGCGGCATCGAAAAAACCGTGGCCGCGACGGTAGAAGCCCTCAAGGCCATGAGCAAACCCACCAAGGATCAGAAGGAAATCGCTCAGGTGGGCACCATCTCCGCCAACAACGACATCGGCATCGGCGACATCATTGCCGAAGCCATGAATAAGGTGGGCAAGGAAGGCGTCATCACGGTCGAAGAAGCCAAGAGCATGGAGACCACCCTGGAAGTGGTGGAAGGCATGCAGTTCGACCGTGGCTACATTTCCCCCTATTTTGTCACCGACCCCGAAAAGATGGTGGTGGAACTGGAAGAGCCTTACATCCTCTGCAACGAAAAGAAGATCAGCATGATGAAGGACCTCTTGCCATTGCTGGAACAGGTGGTCCGCATGAACAAGCCGCTGCTGATCATTGCCGAAGACGTCGAAGGCGAAGCTCTGGCCACTCTGGTGGTCAACCGCCTGCGTGGCACTCTCAAGGTGTGCGCGGTCAAGGCCCCCGGGTTTGGAGATCGCCGCAAGGCCATTCTTGAGGATATCGCGGTTCTCACCGGCGGCCAGGTGATTTCCGAAGACATCGGTGTCAAGCTTGAGATCGGTGACTTTCAATGACCTGGGTACGGCCAAACGCGTGGTGATTGACAAAGATAACACCACCATCGTCGATGGGGGCGGCCAGAGAGTGGCCATTGAAGCCCGGGTCAAACAGATCCGTGCTCAGATTGACGAAACCACCAGCGATTACGACCGGGAAAAGCTGCAGGAACGACTGGCCAAACTCGTCGGCGGTGTGGCGGTCATTCGCGTGGGCGCTGCCACCGAAACCGAAATGAAGGAAAAGAAGGCCCGCGTCGAAGATGCCTTGAACGCCACCCGGGCAGCGGTGGAAGAAGGCATCGTGCCGGGTGGTGGCGTCGCTCTGCTGCGCTGTCAGAAGGCCTGCGGAGAACTGAAACTGGAAGGCGAGGAAGCCTTCGGCAAGGCCATTGTGAACCGAGCGCTGGAAGAGCCGCTCCGCCAGATTGCCAACAACGCCGGCCACGAGGGTTCCGTGGTGGTGGAACATGTAAAGAACGGCGAGGGAGCCTTCGGATTCAACGCGGAAACCGAGCAGTACGAAGACCTGATTGCAGCCGGTGTCATCGACCCCACCAAGGTGGTGCGCTTTGCCCTGCAGAATGCTGCCAGCGTGGCGGCACTGCTCCTGACCACCGAAGCGATGGTGGCGGAAAAACCCCAAAGGAAAAGCGCCATGCCTGCTGGCCCGGGTATGGGTGGCATGGGTGGTATGGGTGGTATGGGTGGTATGGGTGATATGTACTAGAGTTAAATCAAGATGATTTGTAAGTGCATGCGAGGGCCAATCGACAGGGTTGGCTCTCGTTGCATTTTGGGGCTTGAAAAATACGGTTTCTGTGACAGAATAGAAACCAAGTGGGTCACGGAGGTTCCCCAGGGTACCTCGATAGGCTAAGATCAGCTCAGATGGGACATCCCATCTGTTTTTTTTCACGGGGAGATATTTCCTGCACGGCGAGGCTCCGGCGGCGGTTACGCATCCATGCCGGGCCATTCAGCGGCCCCCCGGTTAGGGAACCGTTAACAACCTGAAACGTAAGGATCGAAGACCATGGCTCGAGTCACCGTTGAAGATTGCCTGGAACGGGTGGAAAATCGCTTTGCTCTGGTTCACCTGGGGGTGCGCCGAGTTCTGCAGCTGCGCCGGGGAGCCACGTCATTGGTGGATGCGCCGAAGAACAAGGAGGTGGTGGTAGCTTTGCGCGAAATCGCCGATGGCCAGGTTACCACCGAAAACATCCGCGAATTTGAAGAGCTGGAAGCCCTTCCCGAGGCGTCGGTAGCTGCGGCTCGGGCGCAGAAGATCATGCACGAAGTGGAAGAAGAGATCATGGAAGCTTCAAACCTCTATCCCGGTGAGGTGGAGTTTGAAGGCAAACAGGTTGAGGATGCCCCGTATCAACTCAACGATGATGAGGAATAGACCCGCCGTTGTGGCGTTCATTTGACCTTTGCGGTTGCGGCTCAAACCAGGACTCAATACTACCTATGGGAAACGACGACCTCTTATGCTGCGTGGAAAAACGGGACCTTCTCAACCAACCCGCGGCATCGGTTGATGCTCTTGTGGAGTGGGGAGATCGCTATCTTAAAGCGGGATTTGTGCACGATGCACTGGGTTTTTATGAAAAGGCGGGAGCGCTAGAAGCGTTGCCGCCTCTCCTTGAGGTAGCCAAATCGGAAGGCGATACCTTTTTGTTGCAGCGCGTGTGCGCAGTCCTGAGGCGCGAGCCGACGTCCGAGGAGTGGCTGGCTGTGGCCGAACAGGCCGAACGCCTGCACAAACAGCGGTTCGCCTGCAAGGGATATGAGGCCGTTGGGGCGCAAGACCGATGTGAGGCTCTACGGTCTCCATCGACAAGTTCAGTCGATCATTGACCATTGCCGGGATACCCGTGGTGGAGCACAACGTGGCCCATTCTAGTCGGGTGCGGATGAATCTCCACGATCACGCTTGACAATCGAGCGTGGCATGCTTACCCAACTGAGACATGTCCAGAACGCAGCCCCCAGCAATTCCGAACAGATCACTCCAATGAGGACGGGATGGAAAAGCGAGATTACTATGAAGTCTTTGGCGTTGCCCGCCAGGTTAACGAAGATGAACTAAAAAAAGCCTACCGGAAGTTGGCCCTCAAATATCATCCAGATCGAAATCCTGGTGACAAGGACGCGGAGGAGCGCTTCAAGGAAGCAGCTGAAGCCTACGAAGTCCTGAGTGATCCTAAGAAACGGCAGATCTACGACACCTACGGCCATGAAGGGCTCCAGGGCACCGGATTCAGTGGATTCCGCGGTTTTGAGGATATTTTCTCCTCTTTTGGAGACATCTTCGAGGAGTTCTTCTCCTTCGGTTTTGGCGGTGGGCGTCCTCGCCAGCGCACCGTGGCCCGCCCAGGAAACGATCTCGGTTATGATCTGGTGCTTTCCTTTGAAGAAGCGGTTTTTGGCACGGAAAAAGAAATTGACGTGGAGACTGCCATAGCCTGTGACGCATGCCAGGGCCGAGGTGCGGAACCCGGCTCCCGAGAGGGCACCTGCCCACTGTGCCAGGGCCGGGGCCAGGTGGTCCAATCCCAGGGCTTCTTTCGCATCAGCACCACGTGTTCTCGCTGTGAAGGCTCCGGCTTGGTGTTGACCTCACCCTGCGGCCAATGCCACGGTCAGGGACGGGTGACAGGTCGCAAGCGGGTCCAGGTCAAGGTGCCTCCAGGGGTTGACAACGGCACCAGGCTGCGGCTTCGGGGCGAAGGCGAAGGGGGTTATCGTGGCGGTCAACCGGGGGATCTCTATGTGCGCCTGCACATGCAACCCCACGAACGATTCGAGCGAGATGGCGACGACCTGTACACCAAGGTGACGGTTTCCTTCGTGCAGGCTATTTTGGGCGACCACATCGAGGTTTCCACCTTGGAAGGGATGAAAACCGTGGAAGTCTCTCCCGGCACCCAACCCGGCACGGTGCTCCGCTATGGTGGCGAGGGGGTGCCGCACTTGAGAGGTAACGGCCGGGGGGATTTGTTTGTTGAGGTCGGCGTCCACATTCCCAATCGCACTACCGCCAGGCAGGTGGAATTGTTGCGGGAGTTCCAACAATTGGCCCAGGACCACGAGGATCATCAGCGCAGCAGGCGATGGCCATGGAGTAAGCGCAACGCCAAGCAGGAAGGGAAATCCGGCTTGGCCATGGGCGGGTAGAACCGTATCGGCGGTGGGGAACGCCACCAGTGGTATTATGATTGCTGGCGCTAGTGCGAGGATGCACTGTAAATAGTCGGGGACGGCGCCGCAGCTGCCGCTGGATGCGCAGCCCCATGCAGGCTTGATATTGAGTGGTTGCGTCAGGACATGAAGGCAATAGCCATGCGATCCCATTACTCAGCCCCTGCGGCACAATACGAGGATTTTCGGGCTTCGGCTCTCTACTGTCCGCGTTGCCGCCAGGCAATGCCGGTACGAAGCCGTCTTCTGCTGGTACTTCCCGATGGGGAATTGCACGAATATCTGTGTCAGGCTTGCGCCACATCACTCGGAACCAAAACGGTCAAGCAAGCAGAAAACCTGCAGATTTTACTCCGCTGAGTCCTTCGAAAATCCACCGAAAAAATCATTTTAAAACCGACATGAGAAGTTGGGAGTTGCACATCTTGACCTTGTGTGACATCAAGAGCTGGAAATTCTGAAAGAGTATGCCGCACCTGTCGGGCAGCCACACGCCCGGGAAGGGGAATGGGTTGCCAAGTTGGACACGGGTTCGAGATGTTGCGGCAGCCGATCAGGAGACGCCGAGCGAGGACAGAAGGTTATGATTGAAGCCAATAGATTGACTAAATACTATGGCCCGGTAGCTGCCATTCGGGATGTAACCTTTGAGGTCAAGCAGGGCGAAGTAGTGGGTTTTCTGGGACCCAACGGGGCCGGCAAATCCACCACGATGCGGATTCTGACCTGCTACATGCCACCCAGCACGGGTCACGCCCGCGTGGCCGGCATGGATTGTTTCGAGCAATCCTTGCAGGTCCGTAAAAAGATCGGTTACCTTCCGGAAAACGTGCCCCTCTATAGAGACCTGACGGTTCAACGGTTTCTGCGGTTTGCCGCCGACGCCAAGGCAGTGGAGGCCAAGCGCGTGACCCAGGAAATCCGGAGGGTTTTGGCGATCTGCGGCCTGGACAACGCGGCCAATCGCATCATTGGACACCTGTCCAAGGGATACCGACAGCGAGTCGGGCTGGCCCAGGCTTTGCTCAACAGCCCCCAGGTATTGATTCTCGATGAACCCACCATTGGGCTTGACCCCACGCAAATCATCGAAATCCGCCGACTGATCCAGGAACTTCGGGGAGAACACACCATCTTGTTGAGTTCCCATATTCTCCCGGAAGTAGCCCAGTTGTGTCAGCGGGTCATCATCATCAACAAGGGGCAGATCATCACCAGCGACACACCCGCCAACCTCACCACTCAGCTGCAAAAATCCTCGCGCATTGCTCTCCAGGTCAAGGGCCACCTGCCGGATTTGGCGGACGCACTCCGAAATATGGCTGGGGTACAGGCGGTCAGTCTTTCCAGTGAGAATGGCGGTCGACTGGTTATCGAAACGGATCGATCCAGCGATCTTCGCGCTGAGATCGCCCGTATGGTGATGCAGCGCGGGATGGACCTGCTGGAACTGAAGCTGGTGGATCTCAGCTTGGAAGAAATCTTCATGCAATTGGTCACCGAAGAACCGGTGGAATAAGGAGCGTTCCTCATGAGAGGTTTCTGGTCGGTATATCGCAAGGAACTATACTCCTTGTTTGCTTCCCCGATTTTCTACGTGGTGGGCTTTATCGTTCTGGTGATCGCCGGGTACTTCTATTATGGGGCCATGGTTTTCTATAGCCGCTACAGCTTCGAAGCGACCCAGGACCCCATGGTGATGAGTTATCTCAACGTGACCGAGATGGTCTTGCGCCCATTCTTCATGGACATCAGCATAGTATTGTTGCTCATCGCGCCGCTGCTCACCATGAGAATGTACGCCGAAGAACGCAAATCCGGCACCATGGAACTGCTGTTCACCTATCCGGTGTCCGACCGGGCTACGCTGCTGGCCAAATTTGCGGCGGTCAGCACTACTCTGGGGGTGATTCTATTGGGAACTGTCCCCAGCATCCTGTTGTTGGGCTTTATCGGCAAACCCAACTGGGCAGCGGTTTTTTGCGGCTACTTGGGGGTACTGCTCCTGGGCGGAGCGTTTCTGTCCCTGGGGGCATTTACCTCAGCCATGACCCAAAACCAGATCGTTGCAGCCGTCCTGTCCTTTGGGGCCTTGCTCATGTTCTGGGTCATCGGTTGGTTGAAGTCCTTTGTGGGGGTCACGGCCGGTAATGTGATCGGTTACATCTCGATCACCAAGCATTTTGAAAGCTTCTCCAAAGGGGTGCTGGATCTTCGCGACCTGGTATTCTATTTCGCGTTCATTCTCATTTTCCTGTTCTTGACACTGCGTCAAATCGAATCTTACCGCTGGCGCGGGTGAGTGTTGCCCAAGAGGTCGATGGTTTTCCGCCGTATCTATAGCAACAACAATGGAGGCAAGTGAACATGCCAGCCACGAATCGATATCGCCGGCTCTGGTCCTATGGATCCAACACCATTGCGACCTCTGTGGTCTTTTTTGCTATTCTGACGGTTGTGATACTCATTGTCGAAAAACATCCCTGGCGAAAGGATCTGACCGAATCGGGCAAGTACACCCTGTCTCAGCAGACCCGCAACATCCTCGATTCCATCAAGGAACCTGTCACCATCAAGGCGTTTTTCCGCGGTGTCGAGCAGGAACGCGCCGCCGCCAAAGACCTCTTGGATACTTTTGCCTACTACAACGACAAGTTGACCTACCAATTCATTGACCCCGATCTGATGCCGGAACTGGCGCGGCAGTATGAAGTGCGCACATACGGTAGCTTGGTCTTGGAAGGGTTCAGCAAGAAACAGAATGTCCCCAGAGCTGATGAGGAAAGCCTTACCAATGCTATTTTCAAACTGACGCAAAAGCAGGTCAAGAAAATCTACTTCCTCATGGGCCACGGTGAACATTCACTAGCAGATAACGGCAAGGATGGGTTTTCGGCGTTGCGTGCTGCCCTGGCTGGAGAGAACTATGAGGTTGCCGATTTGAACCTGCTTCAGCGGGAACACGTGCCTGAAGATGCTGCCGTAGTGGTGGTGGGTGGCCCCCGAAAACCGCTCATGGAACCCGAAATCACCAGTCTCAAGGACTACCTTCGGAAAAACGGGAAACTCTTTCTGATGCTGGACCCACACAACGATGCGGGTCTCAAGGAACTGGTCGAAAGCTACGGATTAATGCTGCACAATGACATCGTGGTCGACAAGCTCAGTCGGGTATTCGGCGGCAGTTACCTGATGCCGGTGGTGACCCAGTATGGCTTGCACAAGATCACCGATGGTTTCAACATCGCCACCTTCTACCCGGAAGCCCGCTCTATCCGTCCGGCCAAGGAAGTGCCAGCGGGAGCCCAGTTGGTGGCCCTGGCTTCCACTTCTCAGGAAGCCTGGTCGGAAATGGACCAGCAGTTGCTCAAACAAGGCCAGGCCGGCTACGATGACAAGACTGATCTGCCCGGGCCGGTGCCCATTGTGGCCTTGGTGGAGATCACCCAGAAAGATGCCGATCCAAAGAAATCCAACCCGGAATCCCCCGTCGCTGGAGACGCGGACTTGGAAAGCAAACCCAGCCAAAGTTCATCCAAGAAAGCTTATCTGTTGGTATGCGGCAATTCGGGTTTCGCTGACAACACTCATTTCAGTCTGTCCGGCAATGGCGATTTCATTCTGAACATGGTCAACTTCCTGGCGGAAGAGGAGAGCCTCATCACCATTGACCGGAAAGACCGGAAGGGCCAGCCACTGGTGTTGACTCTCAACCAGGAACGGTCCATTTTCTGGACCTCCTTGGTCTTGGTACCCTGCCTGATACTGATGATAGGCGTGGTAGTCTATCGGGTGAGGAGGGCACAACGATGATTCGGGCGCGCCATACGCTCATCTACGTCATCATCCTTGCAGCCATCAGCGGCTACTACACCTACTTTGAAGTCCTTAAACCCAGCCAGAAGCAGGAAGCGGAACAGCAAGCCAAAAGGATTTTTCAATTCAGAGTGGATCAGGTAAACGCCCTGGAAATCCTGGTGCGAATCAAAGCCCCGGTGCGGCTCGTCAAGGAGATCCAGTGGCGGATCACCGAGCCCATCCAGGCCGAGGTCGATCCGGCGTCTCTCAACGGCGTCCTCATATGCCCTGGAGACCTTGCAGCGCGATAAGCAACTGACGGAAGCCACCGACGACAATCTTCGCGAATTCGGTCTGCAGGAACCGGCGCTGGTGCTCCGCTTCAAGATCGGCGATACCTGGCGCGAACTCATTGTCGGCGATCTCAACCCGGTGGGAGATGCGCATTACGCCAAGACGGGTGATAGCAACGCCGTCTTCTTGATGGCTCGCGGCAACTGGTCGATCTTCGACAAGCAGGCCAACGAATTGCGACGTCGCCAGCTTTTTAGTTTCGATCCTCGATCGGTTACGGCTCTGGACATCAATTGGCAGGGCGGCGAGCACATCCTGGTGACCAAGGATGCCGCAGGCACCTGGAAATCACCCGATCATGCCGATAAGGTGATCAAGAAATCCAAGGTGGATCGTGTGTTGGACCAGGTCCACTGGTTGCGAGCCGTGGATTTTCTGGCTGAGAATTCGCAAGACATGAAAATCCTATGGTTTGGATCCACCCCTGGTCACCGTAAAACTCCACCTGAAGGAAGGTCAAGAGGTCACCCTCCGACTCTCGCCAGAAGACGCCAATACCAGGAGAGTGGCGGCCGTAGCATCACAAATGGCCGGCCCGGTTCAAGTGGTGGGTGATGCTCTCAACCAGATACCCAAGGATCTTCGGAGCCTGGAAGATCGCAGCTTGCTGACCTTCAACAGCGACCGGGTGACCCAGGTCATTTGGAAATTCGGCGGACGACAAGGCCATCTGGTGTACTCGGATGGAACCCAATGGATGTGGCAATCCGCTGACGGCAAGAACAAAGGGCTTCCCCAATCGTGGCCGATTCGTTCGCTCCTCTGGACCATTGGCGATGCGGAATATGAAAACCGCGACGCAACCGCTTCCGATCCCCCACCGGAAGCACAAGGTTATCTGGAATTCTGGGGTACAGAAGAAAAGCTTGGTGCCTTCTGCTGGGCGAAACCCTCATCCCCTGACGGTTCGCTGCTTCCCGCATGGCTGTTGGCTGGCGGTGACGCCAAGCCCGTTGCCGTGCACGTAAAGGTGGAACTGATCGGCAAAATTGAACAGGCGCTGACTGAACTCAACAAGAGTCAATCCAGTTAGGGGTTCATTGGCCATTTTCAACAAGTATTGCCATGGTCGATCCGATTGTGATAATGGAAACAATGGTTTTGAAGGCCCAGCCGGTTTGGGTTCTATCCTCTGTCCCCGAACATTCTCGAAGCTGTGCCGACTTTGGCAGAACGAATGCGGGCATGGCGGTACAAGAAAACGACCTTCGGTTGGACATGACTCGAAACGGATGATTAGCCCCCCAATGATGAGAACCATCTTCCATCGCCTGGTGCTTTGGTTTGCCGTCGGATTGGTCTCGATGAGCAGTGTCGATGTTTGGGCGGGCTGGCATTACCAAGAAAGCACCACCTTCTACAACAAACAGAAAGTCCTCTCCCGCGAAAAGGCGACCATCTACTGGCAAGGGATGAAGCTGCGCCGGGAAAATGGCGATGGCTCAGTGGATATCCTGAGGCTCGACAAAGACACTTACTATGAAGTGGAACCAGCCTTCAAGACTTATCGACAGTCAGCTTTGGTGCCCGTAGTCAAAGGTTCGGGCAGCCTGCCACGCGAGTTGGATGACGCCCTGGCGCAATTATCGCCGGAAGAACGGCAACTCCTGGAGCAGTACCTGCCCTCGCGATCGGCAACCCAACAAGCGGACTTGGTTAAGGTAGTTCCCGGTACGGAGACCGAAGTAATATCGGGGTACTCATGCCAGAAGATCAAGGCGCGCTATCGTAACCTTCAAGCCACCCTTTGGGTAACCAACCAGCTTGCCATAACCCCTGAGGATCAGGCGTTTTTCCGAGAGCTCGCCAAGCGCACCATGCACCGAGAAGGGATGGAAGACTGGTACCTCTGGGCCGAAGTGCTTTCACAAGTCGGCGGGTTTGCCATGAAACAGGAGCAACTGTTGGAAAGCGCAGCGGGAAACCTCAAATCCATCATCGTGATCGACAAGATTGCTGAAGAAGCCATCGACGAAGCCCTTTTTCAATTGCCCAAAGGCTACACAGCTCAGGACGAATGAACCCATACCCAACCGATACTACTTTGTTACAAGGTCGGCGGACGGCTTCAGCGGAATGCTGTCATCTCGACCCTGCCTACGGCAGGGAGAGATCTTTGCATGAGTCCACACTAGATTCTCGCTTCGCTCGAAATGACAAAGTAGTACTAAGCGGCCCCCAGCGGCCGGCAAACGCCTCCCACAAGCACCCCAGTCACTGCCGTGCGTCCTGATCTCCAGGCGGCAAACACAGATTTGCCACGCGCTCGGTGTCTAGCGCACCGAACCGGAAAGCCACAGACCAACCAGCAAAACCACCGGTATTAGATGGCTCATGGGAAGATGCGGCGCCTGCAATCGGAGGTCCTCCCGGTAGCCGCGCGCTGCCAGGGCCAGGGCCAAATCATCACTACGCTGAAGGATTCGCCGAAACAGACGGCAAAACCACATACCTGGCACGTCGCAAAGGATTCCGGCAACGTTCGGCCATCCGCGCCCGGTGGGCATCCCGAATCTCGTCAAGTTCGTCCATAATCAATGGGATGAAACGCAAGGTCAGTCCCGCCATAAAAGCGATGCGCTGACGGGGAAGAAAGCGCAAGGGGGTCAAGAACCACAGAATCGCATGGCGCAACTCCCGGGGGCTGGTGACCGAACTGAACAGCGCGGCATAAGCCATAAGGAGAAACAGCCGCCAGCAGACCCACAGCCCTTGGCGAAGGCCGGAAGCACTGAGCGGCATCCAGGAAATCGGGGGGGCTTCCCCTTCGTGGGAAAAGATGCCGTAAGCCAACACAATCATGACGAAAAACACCAGCCCTTGCCGGATTTCCCGAAACAGCCGGCCTGCGGGAAGACGGGCGAGCATCAGACCCAGTGGCAAGAACGCCGACAACCCTAACAAGACCGGAGCTCGATTCTGTAAGATCAGAGCGCTCAGCACCACCAGGGCGAGCAGCTTGCCTCGGGCATCCCAGCGGTGCACGACGCTGTCTCCAGGGATGAAGTGGAGGATCAGTCGCTCAGCCATGACAACACCCGAGCTCCAAGGATGGCATAGCAGGGTGGGCGCATGCCCACCTTAGGCAGTTCGTCCAATAAATCCTGAGGGTTCCCCAACGCCCATAGCGAACCTTGAAAAAGGATGGCCAAACGCTGCGCGTGGGCAACCACCTTTTCCAGATCATGGGTGGTGACCACAACGGTATGTCCGCGGTGATGCAATTTGAGGATCTCGCGAAGCACCTGTTGGACGCCGGCAATAATCCAGGTTGGCAAAAGGTTCGTCAAAGACGATCACCTGGGGTTCCATGGCCAGCACTCCGGCGATGGCCACGCGACGCTTTTCCCCCCCGGACAGATGGTGGATGGGCTTGCGTGCGAGGTGCTCAATGCCCATGGCCAACAGCGCCGCCTCCACCCGGGCAGCCACCTGGCTGTTTGTCAACCCCAAGTTCTCCGGTCCGAAGGCGACGTCTTCCGCCACGGTTTCGGCGACGATCTGGCAGTCGGCATCCTGAAAGACCATGCCCACCAATTGTCGGACTTGAGACACCATGCCGGGTCGTATCCAGTCCGGCAACCTTGACGCTACCGCGGGTGGGAATCAGCAGCCCGTTAAGATGACGCAGCAGCGTAGTCTTGCCGCTGCCGTTGGGTCCACAGATGACCAAGAATTCCCCGGGATCAACGGAAAACGTGATCCCCTGCAAGGCCATGGTGCCATCGGGATAACGGTATTCCAGGTCTTCGATGACGATCATGCATAGACCTGTTGGGGGTCATTCCGATCCATCATCGGTCGAAGAACTTTGGACAGCATGACGGCAACGGCGGCCTTGACGGCATCACCAAAGACAAAGGGGGCCAAGCCCACCGTCAAGGCTTTGTCCCAAGGCCAGGCAGTAACCAGCTTGAGCCAAGAAATTCCAAATCCATAGATGACCAGCGACCCCAAGACCACAGCCACAACATCCCAAACCATGCGGCGCGGTCCATGGTGGGCAATCCATCCAACCACCAGGGCACCCATGACGAAACCTGCCAGGTAGCCACCCGTGGGGCCGGCCAAAGTCGCCAATCCACCTTTGCCTCCGGCAAAAACGGGTAGACCGCAGGCGCCGACCAGGACATAGACTCCGATGCTGGCCGCTCCCCAGCGCGGCCCCAGCAACAGGCCCGCCAGCAACACAAACAGGTTCTGCAGCACAATGGGAACCGGCCCCAGAGGAATGTGAATGTAGGCTCCCACGGCTGTCAAAGCAGCCATCAACGACGCCAGTACAAGATTCCGCAACTGTATCAAAGGTACTTCCTGCATGAATCATCTCCTTTCAGCTCCAGCGCGCACCGGGAATTCCATCATGAGCCGGAACAACCGCCGATCGTTAACCATTCTTTTCCTGTTCTAGTTAACCAAATAGCCCGGCCAGGTGTCAAATCAAATCCGTATGCCTCTCCCATCCCCAGAATCCCGTCTGGGATTCACTTGACCGCAACGGTGATTTCTGCCGTCGGCCCAGAGCCTTTGGGAGCCAAACCAGAAAGTCCCTTTTTGGCTCTTTCAGGGAGCGTTTTTTGCGCCAAGTTTCACAAAGCTCTTTTCAAGGGGTTTTTTTCTGTGCTACAGTAAGTTGCAAGTGCGTCTTTGGCTGAGCAATGCCGAGTCCGCATGGACCCTTTGTTCAGCGCCAGCGATGCGGGGCAGTGTTCCGTAGCCACATGCTTTTGGGGCTGGGAGAGGTAACATGGTCATTCGAAAACGACAAGGAGAAAGCTATGAAGCGCAAAGCATCGTATCGACTGATGGTCACTCGCCGTGAAATGCTCTATGTTCATGATGATTTCGACCACGCCTTGAGTCTGGTGGAGATGGAAGGGGAACCCATTGAGTATCAGGTGGGAGTTGCCGGTGAATTCATTTCCCGCCGAAGTGTGACTTTCCATGATCGTATCAGTGGCAATGGTCCCATGAAGGGGTATGCCATTACCACCTTCATGGATGGCTCCATTTATAGCATTTTTGAAGGGAACCGTGAGGGAGCCACCAAGCTCACCGCCGGGACCTGGAAGGTTTACCGCGGAACCGGCAAACTGGCCAACCTCAAAGGCAGCGGGACCTTCACCGTCAAAGCGGGGCTCCAACCTCGAGAATTCAGACTGGATATCGAAGGGGACTACGAGATGTAGCTTGCCAAGCAGTCCATCTCAAGCACAGGGACCCCCGTGGAGCCAGCCATGAGATGAACGACTACCCCGAGACAATAAAGAAGGCGGTGTTCTTGCACCGCCTTCTTTATTCGTATTTGGTCTGAGGATCGCACTTGTCGGTCGGCTTCCGCGCCGTTCAAATCGATCTCGTGCGCCGTGTTCGCCGCTGGTCATCCAGCCAATGCGTTGGGCGGAACCACCCCAGTTCGACCGGCAGAGCCCTTGCCCGTTTCAGCTGACTCCCTTCCGAGGCGTCTACATTTTCTTGTCGGCTTTCTTGTCGGCTGGGGTCGGGGCAATGTTCAGGTCGTAGCTGAAAACCATGCTTTTTGAATCCCACATCTTGAGGAGATCCTTCGCCAGCACCATGCTGCCGATCAACTGGGGAACGCCTGCCTTGGTCAGATCGCCTATCCGAAAGGCGGTCACCATCCCGCCGACTTCCATGGTTTTCCAGTTCTCCACCAATCCCAGCTGATTCCAGGAAAGCGATGTAATTTGGCTCTTGTCATAGTACTTGAAGCCTTCGGGCATGAAACGCCCCTGGCCGAGATTGTCGTTGACAATGATCTCCGGGATGCCGTCCTTGTTCAAGTCCGTGATCAGAATGGGCGAACCGATGCTGACGTAGTCGATCTGGTTGTATTGCCGGTCCACAACCTTGGCCTCAACGAGGTTGGTGGTGGCGCCGTAGCGACTGTCACTCTTCCAGAGCTGGTCTCCCTGGGAGCTCAATACCAGCAGCCGATTCTCCTCATCGATGACGACAACTTCTTCCGAACCATCGCCATTGAGGTCCCACTTGGCAAAATTGAAGACGTTACAGCGCTTGGGAACGGGAAGCGAAACCAGTGGCTTCAGGGTTTTTCCCACGAACTGCATCTCGAAGATCTCGGAGCGAAATGCATTGTCCGATCCCTTGCTCTGTCCAATCAATATCTTGCCCCTCTGGGAAAGCTCCACGGTGCTTAGAAAGTAAGGTAGTCTGTCCGCGACCACAGTTAGCTTCCCGGAACTGTAAGACAAAACCAGCGAGGACGGGTCCCAATCGACATTGGCGGTCAGTCCTCCCTTATCGGTTTGTTTTCCAGGCAGGCTGTGACGTCGCAGGTTGGTGACGAAGATCTCGCTTTTGCCGTCCTTGTTCGCATCAAGCACAGCCACCCACGCAAACCGGTCCAATTTGTCCCCTTGGTATGTTGCGGCCGATTTGAGTCCCCCTTCAATGCGCTGGTAAACGATGATCTTGTCATGGCTCACGGTCACCAGTTCCTGTCGACCGTCGCCATCCAGGTCCCCGACATCCATGCCCAGGATGCCCCAATTGAAGGTCTGGCTTCGCCACAATCCAGGCTGGCGGATGGCGCCATCGGGCGTAATCTCCAGGAAATTGGGGTTGAGATAGGATATCTTGCCGCCGGGCATCATCATTTGGGGAATGAGGAACTCGGGGTTCATGGTCGCCGAAGTATCGATCTCGGTGCTCTGCTGCGCCATGTCGGTGGAGCGCCCGAAAGCCTTGCGGTTGACCAATTCGGCGAACTGATTGATCTTCGGGATGACCTCATCCAGGCTGTTGGCCTGGCTGAAAAGGTCGACCGGTTCAGCACCACCCTTGATCGGTACCATCTTAGCGTCGATGCTGACAGCTTTGCCAATGGCCGTCACCGCGCCAAAAAGAACATAGTCCGCTTTCAGCCCCTTGCCGATAGCCACCGCCTCTTCGGGGGTCAAGGCGGTTTTCTTGCCGCGCATGGCCTGTTCCACGGCAGCACGATCGATCACCTGGACCTTTCCCTGCCAGGCCAACCGGGATGTGAGCATATCCCGGATACTGTCCTTCATATAGGCCAGGTCATTGGGAGCGTTCATGGTGAAGGGCAGAATTGCGACCTTCGATACGGTTGGCGGTTGTTGTGCCAGGGCTATTGAAACCCACAGGCACACCAGGATGGCCGCAAAAATCCTTGCTTTGGTCCTAACGGTTGTCATTGATGATTCTCCTCGCTGTTTGCACCACTTGTGCCCGGCTACATCACGCTTCCAAACACCCGCAACCGGGAATTTGCCCGGGGCATAATCAACTGTGTGGCACCCACCCGTCCAGCCAATGGCCTCAGCCCGCCTGCACCCTCTAGCCGGGGAGGAAGCGGAACATCGAAGATGGGTTCCGAACCCTCGCAACAATACTCGCAATACAAACGGGATGGCAAGCGCAAATCATGGGTTCGAGCCCTCGCGGAAAGCGTCGCTGGTGATGTTCAGGTAATCTCTTGCCGAGCTGCATTAGTGACGCTCAGATAGCCCAATGGTAGCACCCCAATATCTTGCGGACCGTTTGAATCGTCAAACTCCTGCGAACCGTCATGACCTGGTGGGTCACAACGAAGCATGCAAATCCCCCTGCCCCCTTTGTAAAGGTGGGGGGTGGGGGGAATTTCATATAAAGCGGACCGCGAGGGAATGAGTGATTCACCGGCAAGTTCTGAAACAAAATTGTGCCAATTGAGAAAGGCGATTCTCGCACCCCACAATCAGTTGACCCAACAACAACCAAGCTTACCCCGGCAGCATGCGGATCTTTCCGGCAACGATCTGTCCGTGCCCAATTTCCACATCTTTGACTGGGTTTGATAGGGCAAGGGGAACACCATCACCCATGGCCGAGAAATGACCCGACCATGGCAAAGCTTGATGAAGCGAACGGATCTTGGGGTGATCAGCGGTTCAAATATGTTCCGTGAGGCCAAAGGATCGGGAGCCACCTACAGGTCCACGGAATCTGGAAATCCAAATATCCTTAAAAGATCATTATTAGATGATCTTGTAAGAATCCGAGATATTTTTAGGAACCTTAATTTCTTATTGGCTCCTCTTCTTATTGGTTCCTCATGGACACCGGCTTATGCATGAAAGCCTGTCCATCATGCCCGCGAAAGCGGATATCCAGGCGATTTTTCAGGATTTCCGCTTGCGCGGGCATGGCGACTTCCGGGCATCGTTGTGCCCCATAGGGTCGTGCCGGTTCGCCGGTGTAACAGGATTTGGGAGTTCTGCAACAGCTTCCCATCCTTAAAAGTCAAGGACCGGGCAGTCGCACCTGCGGGAGAACGGACTTATGGCGCGACCATAGCACAATGACGTGGCCGAAATGCTGCCTTGCCGAGTCTGGCTCACTTCTTGCTCAAACAAAACCTGCGTTATCACGATAGACCGACCCAATAGGGGGCCTAGTCACCATGGTCGTCGATCCGCATGGGGCACTCCATTTTGCGGAACACTGAAAAAATGAGAAGTCATGTTGCGAGAAAGAAGGGGGAACGAGTATGGCAAGGGTTGATATGGAGAAGAAGAGACTGGTTGTGACTGCTTCAAGACTGCGAGTACTGGCTGTGATCATCAGCATGGTCCTCTTGATGAGCTTCACCCAGGCGCTTGCGGACCAAGAGAAGCCGGCCCCACCACTGGATACGGCGCCGGCGGCGGAGGACAAACCTACCGCGAGTCTATCCGTCGATGTCCTCAGTCAGTATATTTTTCGCGGCGTTGCGTATAGCGCTGATAGTGTCGTCATGCAGCCCACGGCAACCTATGGATACAAGGGGCTTTCCCTCGCCGTCTGGGGTAACTTCGACACCAGCGAAAAACTTTACAGCCGGCATGCGCGGTGGAACGAAACCGACTTGACCTTCTCCTACAGTCGGGAGATCGTAGAGAATCTGAACGGCACCGTCGGTTACATCTGGTACTCGCTTGTCAATGCCTCCGATGATTCCAATGAGTTCTTCTTTGGTTTGTCCTATGCCTTCCCTTGGCTCACCGTTGGGGTCACGGCCTACCGTGAGTTTCATGCGTATCCCGGATGGTGGATGCAGATTGACCTTTCCCGGAATTTCAAGTTGCCTTGGTACGACATGAGCGTGGATGTGGGCGCTTCCTTCGGTTACCTGGATGGGGAAACGCAGCATTTCGCCGATTTTCACTCCGGTACGCTCCTGGCGGCCCTGAACATCCCCATCAACAAATACATCACCATCTCGCCCAGGGTAGGGTTCGCCTTTCCTCTGACCGGGGATGGCGAGGACAACATCAGGGCCAATTCATGGGATGGGCAGGGCTCCCACGTGTTTGGCGGGATACGGTTGGTAGCGTCCTTTTGACCTAAGCATTGAACCGTTATTGCTGGTCCCGCTTGGAGCGGGACCAGCAATAACTGGCACCCATGCGCGAAACCTCCTATGGTGGTGACATGGCTTGTTGCATAAGCCATTGAATTTCCCTTTGCGGCCAACGGCTAATGGCTAACTGCTGAACGCTTACGTTTTGACCGCGCCGACAACCGCCTCTCTCCGTGCAGACCTCGCAATTAGCTGGCACCAACCATTTTTCTGACCATTTTTTTCTTGACAACAAGATTTTCTGTGCTGTACTAGCTGGCACAAGTGTAGAAGTATCGCGATGATGGGCACCAAGCCTGCAGCCAATGCTTCCGGGGCCAGGAAGCGCGGCTGCGCTGGTGCGGCGGATGGTCTGCCGAGGCTAGGCGGGCGGTTCGTTTTGGAAACAGCGCAATGCTTCTCAGGGGGTCAAATTCACAAGGGGTGCTCCGGTGCTCCAGCCAAGGGGGGTGACAGTCGGCGCAGAAAAAACATCTAAATGAAGCGGATCGTTAGTTAGTTTGGTAACTGTTTTAGGAGAATCTGGTTGAACGCAACTCTGAGGAGAAAAGAGATGAAAAAGCGCTTAGTTATGCTCGTAGCGCTGCTGGCAGTGGTTGCCATTGCGGTGCCGGCATTTGCGGTGGAGTTCAAGTATGGTGGTATGTACCGCTTGCGCTGGCAGTCCAACGATAACCTCGCGGATGGCGGTGGCTATGGTGAGTATTTGAACAATACCAACAATTACTTTCCGTGGGGATCCAATCGCACGGTCAACCTAAGGCAAGACGACCTGAACGACAGTCAGAACTACATGGACCAACGCCTCAGGATGTATTTTACCTTTGTGGCCAGCGAGAACCTGCAGGTGGTGAGCAAGTTCGAAATCGACAACATCTGGGGCTTTCAGCCTGATAAGTTCAGCGGCGGTGGCGGGGTTGGTGCTGACGCCATCAACATCGAAGTCAAGAACGTGTACGTGGATTTCAACGTCCCTTACACCCCGGTGCGTGCTACCCTCGGTGTTCAGACCGTTGGGTTGATGACCGGCTGGATCATCGACGATGATTTCTCGGCGGCCAAGTTCAGCGCCAAGTTTGACCCGATCACCGTAACCGTCGGCTACATCGCTGGGGTGAACGCTAATGTGAGCGACTCCACCAACAACATCGACGACTGGTTCTTCAGCCTGGATTATGCCCAGGGGCCCTTTAAGGCCGCCTTGGTCGGTTTCTTTCAAAACGCTCACGACACCGACGCAAGCACCTTCATGAACCCAAGAATGGCCACGGGTTCCGCTGGTGGTGGCGTTGCCGCCAACAACCTTAACACGGTTCAGATCTGGCAAGGTATCACCGAGCGCACTCCGACCGGTGGGACTGGAGCTACGTTGTATCCCTCCATGGCCACCACTTCGGTTGGAAGCACCGCTACCATCAACATGGCGCAAGCGGGTTGGGGATCGGTCTCTCCCACCGGTACTGCCGCCAGCACCTTCACCACTGCCGGCGTCAACACTGTAACCATCAACAGGGTTGAGACCCCCAGTTTGGGCGCGTTGGGCTTCGTAGGGACTACTGGTGTGACCACTACTACTCCTACATACTTCGAGAGGACTAGCGCGTGGACCTATGGTTTCAATGTGCCGGTAGCGGGTAATAACCAACTGTTTGATCTGGGCCTCAACTTCGAGTACAAGCTTGACTGGATCAAGGCCTATATCAACTTTGTCAAGAACTTTGGCGGCTTCACGTTCCTGCCGGGGACGCTTGACCAAGACGTCGACTACACCGGTTACATGATCGATGTCGGAGTCAATTTCTACACCGGTCCGTTCACCTTTACCGTAAACGGCTTCCTGGCCAGCGGTGACAACATGTACAACGATTTCGACATCGGCAGTGACGGCAACTTCCGCTATCCGCGTGGTGCTTCTCACTACTGGTCTGAAATCCTGGGCATGGGTTCCCTGGATAGTATCCTCGGTAGCAGCAACCTCAATTCGGTTAGGACCACAGCGGTTTCCAGCGGTGCCACCGACACCCTGAGCGACGCCTCCAAGCGGCTTCCGGGCGACTATGGATACCAGGGCGCCGACGTTCCGTCCAACTTGTGGATGGTCAATCTCGGTGCTGCCTACCAGGCCCTGGAAAAAACCAAGCTGACCCTCAACTACTACTACATCGGGACTCAGGCCGAAGTACTGTCCGGCACCTGGTTCAATACTGTCGATCATCGGTGGTATGGTGAGTACAGCTCCAACATCGGCCACGAAGTCGACTTCTACGTGGATCAGGGGATCGTCGACGGGCTCAACCTGCGGCTGGTGTTTGCCTACCTGTGGGCTAACGATGGCTACACCATTTACAACAATGATGGCGACTCCTGGGAAACCGGTTTCGTCCTGCAGTGGAATTTCTAGTCAGCTAGTCTGACCAATGGTTCCACCCAGCCCGGGGTTCGCCCCGGGCTTTTTTTATTGGAATTCTATAAAGCTCATAGTCAGGCAGAAGCAGGCTGCAATACCCATCTCTTCAATTTTGCTCTCCAAATTGTTCCGAATTTGTGTTAGTTGGTGGATTCCCTGAGCATAAGGCGGCAAGAGGCATCATGCCAAGGTGAACCTCGGGGCCGGGAATGTGAACTGGGGCATCGCCGATTCGCGCGAGGAATGGTGGATGATGCCCGCTATCGTGGCAATGATTCCGGCGGGATCGGGAGGGACGCTGGGCCAGGTGTCCGTGGTGTGTGTTGGCTTTGACCGGATCAACATTACCAATCCCGCCCGTGTGGGAGGAAACGATGGGTCTTATCGTGCAGAAATACGGCGGCACATCGGTGGCGGACATTGAACGGATTCGTTCGGTCGCCAAACGTGTGATAGACCAGAAAAGCGCCGGCCACGATCTGGTGGTGGTGCTATCGGCCCGGGCGGGGGATACCGATAGCCTGCTGAAGCTTGGGCATCAGATGAGCCCAAGTCCCGACCCTCGCGAACTGGACGTGTTGTTGGCCACCGGCGAACAAATCACGATCGCGCTCTTTAGCATGGCGGTGAAGGACATGGGGTTTCAAGCGGTGTCGATGACCGGCTATCAGGCCGGCATCATCACCGATCATGCTTACGGCCGGGCCCGAATCAACTGGATCGAAACCCTGCCCGATCAAGGAGCGCTTGGCCGAGGGTAAGATCGTCGTGGTGGCCGGTTTCCAGGGCTACGATGACGAAGGCAACATCACCACGCTGGGGCGCGGCGGCTCGGACACCACCGCCGTGGCCCTGGCGGCCGCGCTCAACGCCGACATCTGCGAAATCTATACCGATGTCGAAGGGGTCTACACCACCGATCCCAATGTGCACTCCAAGGCCCGCAAGCTGAAAAAGATCAGCTATGAAGAAATGCTGGAAATGGCCAGTATGGGCGCCAAGGTTCTGCATATTCGCTCCGTTGAGTTTGGCATGAAGTACAACGTGCCCATTCTGGTGCGTTCTTCTTTTACCGATGCTCCCGGAACGCTGGTCACCAAGGAGGATGCAGGACATGGAGAAGGTGTTGGTGTCAGGAATCACCTACAGCAAGAACGAAGCTCGGATCACCATCCCGGACGTGCCTGACATCCCGGGAATGGTGGCCGCGATCTTCTCGCCCATTGCCGATGCCAGGATCAACGTGGACATGATCATCCAGGGCCGTGGCAGCGTTACTTGGAAAGGCCAATGTCTCCTTCACGGTGCCCCGCGTGGACTATCGAAAAGGCCGTCGCACTGAGTGAGAACCATAGCGACGCAGATTGGTGCCGGCAAGGTCCACAGCAACCCGCAGATCGCCAAGATTTCCGTGATCGGCGTGGGTATGCGAAGTCACAGCGGCGTCGCCAAACTCATGTTTGAAACCCTGGCGCGCGAGAATATCAACCTGAAGATGATCAGCACATCCGAAATCAAGATCTCCTGTGTGATCGATGAGAAATACACGGAACTGGCGGTAAGGGTGCTCCACGATGCCTTTCAACTCGATAAGGAACCCAATGGCTTCATCACTATTGCCGAGGAAAAGTAGCCAGCGACGGTAACCAGGCAGCGCATTGACAGTTACCAACGCTCTTAGGCGTATCCGAAAGGTCCGATGGCAGCTTGCCGCATGCCGTCACCCCCGTGAAAGCGGGGCCCGGAACCCTGTCCTGATTCGCAGCTGCCGGAATGACGTAAGTGACTCAAAGCTTTTTCGACAGCTCTTAGAAAAGGTGCTTATGCAACCCGTCCAAATCTATGACACGACCCTGAGAGACGGTACCCAGGCGGAAGATTTCAATCTTTCCCTGGAAGACAAGATCCGCATCGCCCTAAAGTTGGATGACTTGGGGATCCATTACATCGAAGGCGGTTGGCCTGGGTCCAACCCCAGGGATGTGGGTTTCTTTGAAGAGATTCAGCATTATCAGCTCAAGACCGCCAAGATTGCCGCTTTCGGCGCCACGCACCACCCTCGTAAAACCGCGGGGGCGGATGCCAACCTGCAGGCCCTGATTGCTGCCAAGACTCCAGTGGTAACCATCTTCGGCAAGAGCTGGACGATCCACGTCCGTGACGCCTTGCACACCACCCTGGAACACAACCTGGAATTGATCCATGACAGCCTGGCCTATCTGCGTCCCCATGTCGAGACGCTGTTTTATGATGCCGAGCATTTCTTCGATGGGTTTCGAGCGGATCCGGAATATGCGCTGGCCACCCTTGGCAAGGCCATCGAAGGCCGGGCTGACTGCCTGGTCCTCTGTGATACCAACGGTGGCAACATCCCCAATACCATTCGCGAGGCGATGGCGGTGGTGAAGGATCGGTTCCCCGGGGTTCCCCTGGGTATCCACGCGCACAACGATGCCGACGTGGCCGTGGCCAATTCCCTGGTAGCGGTGGAGATGGGGGCGGTCCAAGTGCAGGGGACCATCAACGGAGTGGGAGAACGTTGCGGCAACGCCAACCTTTGTTCCATCATCGCCAACCTTTGCCTGAAGATGGAACGCCCTGCCTCGCCCCCGACAAGCTCCAGAAACTGCGCGAAACCAGCCGTTTTGTCATGGAACTGGCTAATGTTCAGCCCAATCGGTATCAGCCCTATGTGGGACGCAGTGCCTTTGCCCACAAGGGCGGCGTTCACATCAGCGCGGTGGAACGGAATCCCGAAACCTATGAACATGTCCACCCCGAGTTGGTGGGTAATCGGCGTCGAATTCTGGTTTCCGACCTGTCTGGTCGAGCCGCCATCAAACGCAAGGCCCAGGATTATGGTATTGAGCTTTCAGCATCCGATCCGGTGGCTCTGCAAGTTCTGGAGGAACTCAAGGACTTGGAGAACCAAGGGTTTCCAGTTCGAAGCAGCCGAAGCCAGTTTTGAGCTGCTGTTGAACAAAGCCATGGGGCGCAGGAAACAATACTTTGAACTGCTTGGTTTCCGGGTCATGGACCAGAAGCTGCAAGGAAGACAAAGAACCGGTGGCCGAAGCCACGATCCGCATTAAGGTCGGGGGAACGGTCGAGCACACGGCAGCTCTCGGACAGGGTCCGGTCAACGCCCTGGACAAAGCACTGCGTAAGGCCCTGGAGAAATTCTATCCACAACTCAAGGAAATGGAACTGAGCGATTACAAGGTGCGCGTGCTTCCCGGCACTCCCGGAACCGCTTCCCAAGTTCGAGTACTGATCGAATCCCAGGATGCAACCAACAGCTGGCGGACCGTGGGGGTTTCCCACGACATCATCGAGGCCAGCTGGCAGGCACTGGTGGACAGTATTGACTATAAGATGTACTCCGAAGAGAAGAAGAACAAACCGGAATAGCCGTTGGTTATCTTCACCTTGGAAATGATGGTCACCATAGAGGGTGGTTTCCTTGCGGCCCGCCCCGCGCCCGGCAACCCCAGTGACGCTCTGATCCCGCATTATCACAGGTTGTAGACGGTGTTTCGGCGATTTCTCCTTGGTTCCCTCCCGAAAAGCCAGTGGTGCGCAATTGCCGTTGCCGCCACCGCTGCGCTGATTGCCCTCGGCTGGCGCTGGACGCAGCATCGACAGGCGGCACAGATTGTCATTCCTCCATCGGTCGTAGTGGAAATTCTCGGTGATGTGCATCATCCCGGAACATTCATCCTGGAATCGCCGGTGACGGCTTCGCAGGCCCTGGATGCCGCCGGGGGCTGCCGTGCCGGGCCGTCATTGCTCCCGACAACACCAATTTCTCGTGACCAGCAGCTCAGAACCGGCCAACGGCTGCAGGTAGCCTGCACCGGTCACGGAAGCCCGCATATTGTGATCGAGCCCATGCCTGCCGCCGCCCGTCTTGCCCTGGGTCTGCGGCTGGACCTCAACCAGGCGAGTCCCGCGGACCTGGCCATTATTCCGGGCATGAAGCCCCTTTGGGTAGAGGCCATCGTGTCCCGGCGCAACCGCCAACACTGGCGGCAGCTCGATGAACTCCAAGAGATCCCTGGCGTTGGTCCTAGAACCGTTGCCAAGTGGTCCAGTTTTCTAAGCCTGGGGGAGGAAAGCGATCATCCTTGAGTCTGGAGATCGAAACCACAGTCCGGGGAAGGGACGGGGCCGGAGGTCCATGCTTATATTGGGAGCGAAGGCAATGCGGATGGGTGGTGCGGTGCCCTTGAGCGGTCCTCGTCGGGCTTTCAAATCCGTTGCGAGGCCTGAAAAACGTCGCGATGTTGCAGGCTGAGATCCAACCCCAGTTCGTCGGCACGCCGTCGCAATGCGTGACGAAAGGCAATCTGATCGGTCTCCAGGGGGACGTCCACTTCGTAGATCATAATGTTATGATGGGGAAGATCGCCGCCACGAAAAACGGCTTTGAGGCTGGTGATATTGACACCGAAACGGGCCATCACTTCCGTAATACCAGCGACAAGCCCCAGTCGGTCGGGGCCGACCGTGGTCACCACGAAGGGTTCACTCGGGGCTGTGGCCATGTGGGTATGAGATTCCAGATCCTTTACCAACACCTGTACCCCCATGTGTTGGACACTTTTCTGCAGATGCTCTTGGAGCGTTACCGCGTCCAGATCCGGTGGTACGGAAGCGACAAACACCCCGGCAAATTCCGTTTGAAGAATGGTCTGATTCACATCCTCGATGTTGCAGCCGTGTTCGAACAGGACTCGGGAGACTGCGGCAACGATCCCCGGCCGGTCTGTCCCCAAAACGGATATCACCACCTTTTGCATGCTTGATCACTTCCTTTCCCGGGCTCCACCAAACACACCACGGCGAGGGCCTATTTACACATGGTAATTATCCGGAATCTCCGTGAAAAGTCAAGACCACAATAGACGCGCCACGATTGACACCTCCTGCCGTTTCTGTTATTTGCCAACTTGGTCTTACAACCCTTGGGTACTATGGATGATGATGTTTGTTCGAGCTCTTGATATTTCTTGCGAGGGTTCTGTGAGATGGGGGCTCGGGGCGAGGGAGACGCGGAGTAAAGGGAGCAAAACCCTTTTAACCGCATCTCCCAGACAGCTCCTCTCGGTGTCGCCTCCTGAGTCAACAGCAATGGTCCCCGGGGAGAATATCAGGCCCCGCCATGCCGTAGGTCGCTTTGCGGACCAGGACACGGAGAGACGTGTCGTCGTTTCCACATGATCGAGGAACGAACCCATGTTGTTTCACTCATACGCGTTTTTTCTTCTGTTCACCATCACCTCCGTGGTGTACTGGTCCATGAAGAACGAACCCAAGCGGGTTCTCTGGTTGGTGCTGGCCAGCATTGTTTTCTACGCCAATTGGAACCCATGGCTGGTCTCCCTTATCCTCTTCACTGCTGCTTTTGACTTCTTCATCGCGCAACGCATTGAAGCAGCAACCTCGCCGCGTAGGCGCAAGCTGCTGTTGGTTGTGAGTCTTGTGGTCAGTCTGAGTCTGCTGGCTTTCTTCAAGTACACCAACTTCCTACTCGATACCGGCTCGTCCTTGCTGCATTGGTTCGGCTTCCAACCGCCCAAGACCATGCTTAAGATCGTCTTGCCGCTGGGTATCTCTTTCTATACTTTTGAAACCATTAGCTACGTGGTGGACGTCTATCTGGGGCGCGTCAAAGCAGAGCGAAACGCCTTGGATTACGCCCTTTTCTTGATGTTCTTCCCACACCTGATTGCCGGCCCGATCGTTCGACCTGGCCACTTCCTGCCCCAGGTGAAGCGTCGCAAGTTTCTCAACTGGGAGCGGGTGCAATTGGGCGCGCGCCTGTTTCTCCTTGGCCTGCTCAAGAAGGCGGTGATCGCCGACCAGGTCGCCCTTTTGGTCGACCCGATTTTTACCAATCCGGCAACCTTTTCAAGCGCAGCCATCTGGGCAGCGGTGCTCTGTTATGCGGTGCAGATCTATTGCGATTTCTCCGGCTACTCCGACATGGCCATCGGGACTGCCCATGTCCTGGGTTATGACCTGCCGGACAAACTTCAACATGCCGTATTTTTCGCTCAACATCGCTGATTTCTGGCGACGCTGGCACATTTCGCTCGTCCACCTGGCTGCGTGACTACCTCTACATCCCCCTGGGAGGCAATCGCCACGGCACAGCCAAAACGTATCGCAACCTGATCCTGACCATGCTCCTCGGTGGACTGTGGCACGGAGCCGGATGGACCTTTGTTTTCTGGGGCTTCTATCACGGCCTCTTGCTCGCCGTGCACCGTGCCATTCCCTGGCCTTCCTGGTTGGCGAAGAAGATTTTCGTCCCCCTGCGATGGGCTGTGACCTTTCTTTGCGTGTGCATTGGCTGGGTGTTCTTTCGAGCTCAGAACTTCTCCGACGCCTGGCTCATCCTCCGGCGGATGTTGGTACCAACCGAGGGTTTGGTTTTGGCCCCACACGTTGTCATCCTGGTGGCGGCAGTCCTGGCATTGGTGTTTGTGGCCCACATTCTCGGCACGCTGGTCAATTGGGAGAAGCTTGAACAGCGCATGCCGCTGTCATTGGTGGCGGCAGTCATGGCTGTGGGTTTCCTCCTGGTCCAGGTCCTGATGCCCGATACCGGTGGGGCATTTATCTATTTCCAATTCTAACGAAACAACAGGGGAAGTGCGCCCAAGGTGAAGCGAGGAAACAACCGACAGAAGCGAAACAAGCGGATCTTGCTGCTTGTGGGTTTGCTGGTGATGGCTGGCCAGCTGGGAGCCGGCCTCCTGCTGGATCAGAACGTGCTTAAGGTTCGTTTTATCGCTGCCAACATCGCCATCAACGGCGTGGCTAGTCTTCCACACCGCCCGGACATCTTGTTCATGGGCAGTTCAAGGTTTGGAAGCGCCGTCAACATCGGTGAGCTTCAAAAAAACATGCAGGAGACCTTCGGTCAAGAAGTACCGCTGATGTTCAATGGTTGGTTTCCTGGGGCCGATCCTTATTCCATGGATTTCTTGTTCCGACATCTGCTCGATCGCGGGATAACGCCCGGCATGGTGGTCATGGAGATCAGTCCGGAAACGGTAATGTTAGCCGGCCCGTTTCAGGGCGGACAGGTGACTCGAATTTTGACCTGGAAGGACATGCCGGACGCTGCGGTAGACCTGATCGCGGCTGGAAAATTCTCGCGTCTGATGTCCTCGCGTCTGATTCCCATTTTTCTGTTTCGAATGGAACTGCTAGCCTCTACCTGTTTGGGCACTCACCACCGTACCTGGCGCTTCCTACCGGCACTCAGCAACAACTTGCTCGCAACGCGGCTGAAGAAGTCGACGCACCCCCTCCTCCCAAGGTTGAGCCCCAGATCAACCCGAACCAAAAGAACCAGGCGCTCCCTGACGGTCCCCAGCAACAGCCTGCTCCCGTGGCAGCCAAAGCGGAAGCACCCGATCCGCCCCGGGTGCATCCCCAGAATAGCCCCCAAGCGGAGAGAGAAGCCGCCCACAGTCGGATACAATCCGCTCGCCCTCGTGTTCAGAAATGGCTCCGCCGCTTCCGGATTCAAGGGCTCAACGCCAGACATCTGGAATCCATGCTGGCGTACTTCCAAGCCCATGGTATCACGACCATTCTGGTGGGGATACCGGTCTCCACAACGCACTTCGAATGCTACTCCGACGAAATCAATCAGAAGTTCCTTGACTACATGAGTACTCTGACCCGTACTTACGGCTGCCGCTTTGTGGACTACCGCAACCGCTTTCCCGATGATCTCTTCTACGATCACCATCACATGACCTTTGATGGCGGCACTGAGTTCAGTCGGATTTTTCAAGAAGAGGTCCTGCGTGAGGTTTGGCGCAATGGCTCCAAGGGCTCACAACGCGCCGGAACAAGTAACCCCTGCGCCCTGGGGAGACCATGAAAGAGCAACAGATACGGCTCGGTTCCTCAATCAGGGCCTGGGTGTCCCAGGCCATGATCCACGCATTGAGCAGCGCGTCGATAGCATCGACCAATCACGTCGTCGGGTAACGTATGAGGCGCGGTCCCTGCAGGAAGAAGAACACGACCCCTATGAGCGGGACCGCGAGATGTCGACCGAAGCTGACAATATTCTTCACAGGAAAAGCCCTAGGAGGCGAGTCATGCCCACGGAGTTTGAGCACGCGCGTGCGGCCGCGCAATCAACCATCTCAGACCCTCCAGAATGACGGCATGCCGCGGCAGAGAAACTCGCTGGCCGCGGACAGGCGCTCACCGCACCGCTGCACCCGATCGGGCTTGCCGAACAGACGCTGAGCCGCAAACTGGATTGCCAGGCTTGCCACGCGTAGAGGCATATCCATCGTCACCAAAACCTTATAGAGGACGGCCGCTCCACGCCCGCGGTGTTTGCACAGATACCGGGCATATCCGCATTCGTAGCCGGTGTAGACGAACCCCCGGTTGGCGCGGGAGCTGATCCGGCCCAGGTGGTCAATCTTCACATCGGCCAGGTAGAACAGCTTCCCCAAGCGGCCGAGCCGGGCACACAAATCCACATCCTCGATCCCGAACGGGAACATCTCATCCCATCCGCCACAGGCGGCAAAGGCCCCCCTTCGCACCAGAAGCGCCGCACCCGGCAGGTGGTCCACCGCGCAGGAGCGCTCCGGGTCCCAACCGCTGCGCCGGTGCCGTTCATATTCGGCCTTGAACAGACGCGTCCATTTGAGAAATGAAACTCGGTGCAACAGAGCCCTCAAACCCGGTTGCGTGCGCGGGCTGCGCTGGGGTTTGCCATCACCACCAATCAGTTGCGGACCCACCGCCACGATCTCCGGATGGTCTTCGAGGACCCGAACCATCCCTTGTAGCGTTCCAGCCCCTATCAGCGTATCGTTGTTCAGGAACAGCAGCACCTGCCCCTCGGCATGCTCGACGCACTGGTTGCTCGCCCGAGCAAAACCCAGGTTTTCCTCGTTGCTGACCAACAAGACCCCCGGGAACTCCTGGGTGACCATCTGCTGCGCACCGTCCGTGGAAGCATTATCCACCACGATCACTTCCAGCTCAAGCCCCTCACGGTAGGCATCGATGGACTGCAGCAGGTTGCGCAGCATCTCCCTCCCGTTCCAGTTGGGTATGCAGATGGAGAGCAAGGGGGCCATGGTTGTCATTCTCCCTCAATCAGAAACCATCACAGGCCGCCAGCGATTTGGCCATATCGTGTTTTGTTGGCCATCACTCGCTGCAATTATGCGGAATCTCCGCAAAAAGTCAAGACAACACGGTGTAACGCGATTGACACCTCCTCTCATTTCTGCTAGGTGCCAACCTAACGGTGATGACCTGCGCCGCAACCGCTCATGATAGAAAACACCGAAGCCCCCAATGGCCTCGCCAGCAGACTGAGCCGTTCATGGAGAGGGTGCGAAAGCTTAAGGACGTTAGTGGGAGAGGAATACCTCCCTTATGCTCCGCCGCCTTGCGCTCTAACGGGGATTTGAGAAGCAGCATGAAAAGTGTTGGTAAAGGAAACCGAGGGCATAGCCGACGGAGACGCAACAAACGGATTCTGCTCCTGGCTGGAATCCTGGTGATTGCCGGCCAACTAGGGGTTGGCCTCCTGTTGGATCATGACCCCCTCAAGGTTCGGTTCATGGCTGCCGATGCCATCGTGAAGGCTGTAACAAGCCTGTCCAAGCCTCCGGACATTTTGTTTCTGGGTAGTTCGCGGTTTGGAAATGCCGTCAACACGGTCGAACTCAGTAGGCTCATGCACTTGACCTGCGGTGAGCAAAATCCGCTGATTGTGAATGCCGCCTTTCCTGGAGCCGATCCGTATTCCATGCACTTCTTGCTCCGGATCCTTGCAGATCGCGGGATTACACCCGGGGCAGTGGTCGTCGAAGTCAGCCCGGAGACGGTTAAGCTGGCCGGGGTTTTTCAGCCTCTCCAAGTGACCCGAATCCTCACCTGGAAGGAGATGCCGGAAGCCGCATCCGACCTGATCGCGGGGAGACAGTACTCGCGTTTGCTCTCCTCGCGTCTCATTCCGTTTTTTCTGTATCGCCAGGAATTGTTGACCTATCTGGTGGGCTTATCCCCACCGTATCTATCTCTCACTGGCGGTACCGAGCCACATCCTGCTTCGGCCAATATCGGCGCGCCAGCGGCCGTCCCTCCGGCCCCGGAGTTTCAGGTCTTCTCCCACGAGGAACAAGATGCCGCCGTGAGACGAATCCAATCAACCATCCCGAATGTTCAGAAATGGCTTAAAAACTACCGGATCAGCGGACAGAACCCCCGACATCTGGAATCCATGCTGGCGTATCTCCGCGCTCATAATGTAGTGGCCATATTGGCCGGCGTGCCCGTGGCCAAAGTGCATTTCGAATGCTATTCCACCGAGATCAATCAGAAGTTCCTCGACTACATGAACCTTTTGTGCCGAAACTACGGTTGCCGCTTCGTTGACTACCGCAACCGGCTTTCCGACGACCTCTTCCACGATACTCACCATTTGAATACCAATGGCGGCATTGTGTTCAGCCGTATTCTGCAACAAGAAGTCTTGTGTGAGGTCTGGCGCAACGGTTCCAGAGTATACCAGCACGCCGGCGATCCGCAGGCACCGAATCCGTCAAGGGTAAGGTCGAGTGGTATCCCCGCGGGCTCGAAGCAGCCCCATTGAAATGCCAAGTGACCAGAATGCCCTGGAGATTGTCTCTTGAACTGCCCCTTCAGGTGAAGTACAAGAGACTTATCAAATGGGCATGGGGCGACGGTTTTTGAGACCGGACGGCACCGGTTATGACCTACCACTCTTGAGAATCCCACTGCTTTTGAGCTGATGCAAGCAGCAGCACTCTCAAACTGGTCGATTTGGCCGTGGCGGAAACATGTAATATATGGAGGAGTTGACGTGGTGCAGACGGCATCGTTCAAAACTAGCCATAGAGTCTGGAGCCTAGGGCTGATTGTGTTGTCGCTCATGATCGCAGGTGGCTGCTCCGAGAGCTTTACCACTACCTTCACCCATAGGAAGCTCAATGCCGATGAGTATCGACGAGCAGTAGAGAGCTTCAACGATGCCATCCGTTGGCGTGAATTTAATGCCGCGGCAGCGTTTGTAGCGCCGCAGCAACTGGACGCCTATTGGAAGCTGGCCGATGCTCTAAACGAATACATTCGCGTTTCCGACTATCAGGTTCAGCAGATGGACTTCAACCAGAAGGCCCGTTCGGGGATGGTGGTTCTGCGCTATCGTTTCTACCATCCTCAAGATCCCAGAATGCGCACCAAGGACTTCCATCAGAAGTGGTCCTACGATGAGGTGGCGAAGAACTGGTCGGTGATCCAGTCAGGCTTGCAAACCATGTTGGAAGCCAATTAGCGTTGGTGCCGGCTTCCCAGAGCATCCAGGGCCTCTGCCAGGACATCACGGAGTTCCTCATTGGTTTCCTTGGTGAGCATCTGTCGCAATCGCTCTACACTGCCCACATCCCCTAGCCGCCCTAGCAAGTAGATGACATCGCCCCGGACGGACTCCGGGGCGGAATCAAGAAATTCCCTCACGGATCCGATGGCCTGTTGGGCCACCTGAGGCTCCTGGTCGGCGATTTCCTCCAGGGTGACCATGGCGCCCATGCGCACGGACCATTCCGCGTGCCCCAGAAGTGGCATAAATGCCGGGAAAATCTGCCGGCGCCGGAGCATCATCTGGGCCAGTTGGGTGGCATTGCCTTCCCTGAGCATTCCCACCAGAGCCTGCTGATCCAGTTGGGCCGCATCCCGTGAGATCAGAGTGTCCACCAACTCCTCCAGACGAATCTGGCCGGCCCAGCGGAATTCTCCATCCAGGATCACGGTGGGAGCCGATCTCACTTTGGCCTCGTCGGTCATCTCCGGAAAAAGCGTCCCATCAATGACGCGTGACTTGAAGCAGGGGAGCGGCCAGAGGCAGCACCAACACCTGTTTGACCACCTGGGGACAGAAGGGGCAATGGGGCGCAATGAAGACCTGCAAGACCCCGGGGATTCTGACCGATTGAAGCTGCTGACGCAGGTTCTGAACGGATAAATCGGCACTGCCATCGAGAAGCTGCAACAGATGCAGGAAAGGGTCCAATTCCGCCGAAATCGGGATGGCCTGGTAACACCAGGCTTCGTCCACGAACATCGCCAGTGGACCGGCTTCAGCCGAGACTTCACGAGACCAGGCCGAGCTTGGGGGCAAGCGCCGCGAAATCCTGCGGCGAAGGCCACGAACTGAGCCGATCGAGGGTCATCGTTGATACGTAAACGAATCGTGTGCTCGCCGTGCAGTTCATCGTTAAAGATCCGGATGCGTTCCTGGTCGCGTTGGTCAAACAGCATTTCAGCAACTCCTTGAAAACCCGTGAAAACGTGAGAGCGCAAGGCGCGAGCGCGAAATGCCCCCGCCCAGCGAGCCTCGTGGAAGCCCCCCAATCTCTCCGCAACTACATCATCATCCTGTCTCCGCGGCTTTGCATTATCAACCCCCTCCTCCGCGCCCTAGCGCCCTCACGGTTTCACGCTCCCACGCCCATACGCTGCCGCACCGCCCCGTCCAGCATGGTCGGCAAACCACCCCGGTCTTCCGGGGAAAAACCCAAGGCCGCGCGCCAGATGTCCTCACTTTCCATGCACAGGTACACACAGACATCGGGAGCGGCCTGGCGGATGGCATCGGCCACCACCCGGTAAAGCTCCACACGGATATCTCGGAAATAGCGCATCTTGCCATCCAATCCGCGGATAAACTCGCCGTAGACAATCCGGCTCTGGGGATGGCGCTGCTGGATGATCGGTTTCAACTCGGGCATGAAACGAAACGCGCCCAGGCTGATCCACACCACCTGGGCGGGATCGATCTGGTCGAAGAGCTGGGCCACCACCTCACGGTAATTGCTTTCCCAATTCGGATGTTCCAGCAACGGATCAAAATGAAAAGCCAGCCAGTAACCCCATTCGGCACAGCGCCGCGCCGCCGTCAGCCGCTGCCCGATGGAAGCCGCCCGCGACTCCTCCCGACTTCGAATGGGGCCGGCATTGAGTGACCAGGCCACGATGGTGTGGCCCTCGTGGGGCAGGTCCGACCAGATTGTCAATGAAATCGGTCTTGGTTTTCAGCTCCAGCACCGCGTGGGGCTGTCCGCGCAAAGAAAGGCACCAATTGGCGTGAGAATTCGGTCCATGGGATCCAACAGCAGGGAATCGGTGAATTCCCCGGTGCCGATCCGGTGAAGTTGGTCGGGGATGGCGCGCAGATGGGCATCGAGTTCGGCCAAAAGCGTCTTCGGTATTGCCGAACACTCGCAAATTGGGCTGATTCAGGTAGGCCTGCAGGATACAGTAGCTGCAATCCAGATTGCACTGGGTGCCGCCGTGCAGGATCTGGTAGCCACAGCAGAAATAGTGACGCGTGCCGGGGCATCGCCGGATGAATCGGCCTTTGAACGAGACCACCTCGAGCACGTCCGGATCGAACGGGCGTATTGTCCGGAATCCGGTCCACCACGGTTACCTGGATCTGCGGGAGCCGCCGGCGCAGGGTCTGCATCATAGGACTGGCCGCGACTTCATTTTCCACGATTATTTTCTGCGGAGGGCGACGGATCATGACGGACCGCAGGCGATGCTTCCCGGCGATGAAAAGACATCTGATGGAACCGCGGTTGGTGGTGGCTGGGGGAGCAAGAGTGCGAGCATGGGAATGCGTTCCGATGGTCAGGGTTTTCCTTTCCTTTGGTCACCGTTGCTTGGTCCAGCATCGGGCTGTTCCAGCAGTTGGTGGAGTTCGGGCGAAGACAGCCAGGCTCTGAGCAGAAGTAAGCAACTTGGGAAAGCTCTTCCCGCGACGAGAACCGGATCTGCAACTGCCAGGAGTTGCCTTCAAATGCGGGCGGTGGCTGGATCCCGATCGGGGCCGGCAACCCGCAGGTACTCAGGTTCCGCTGGAATCGTTCCTGCCGCGCCCACCACCGGGGAAACCGCCAGCGCTGCAACAGATCACGCAGAGCCTGAGTCTTGCGACGATGATGGCGGTCGGCATCCTTGCAGAATGTCCTGTACCTCGGGCGAAGCCTCGATCTCGGCCCGGCTCTTTCCCTGGTTCAGCGCAATTTCACTGATTCGTTCCACGATCTCCATCTGGATGCTGGCACTGCACCGTAGTTCGCAAAAAAGGGCGATCATTTTCCGGCGCTCGATCTCAGGCCAATCGATCAATTCCAGAACCACACGTTCGCCCAGACGGTCATTGGCCAGCGCCGACAGCAGGAGGTCCTCGGCGGCCGCCACTCGGCTCCAGCGCTCCACCGCCTTGGGACGCAGGGCCAAGTTCAAGACCGGAAAGTACTCGGACCGAATCTGCCCGGCCGGCATCAACTCCGCCAGTTTGGCGACAATCTGGGCTTTTTCGGCGAGATTGAGCGCGGCGCCCCCCATTTTTGCTTCCAGGCGCTGAAGCATGAGGCTGCGCCGATCGTTGTCCGCCTCATACAGCAGGCACTCCACCTCGACCGTCCCGTTTTCCTGCAACCATTTGAGCCGCTTGAAACCGTCTACAACCACCGGACGGCCGTCCCCGGTTTGCAGCAGCCACGGTGGAGCGAGCACCCCATGTCTCTCAAGGGACTCCAACAGGAAAGCGGGACGTACCAAGCTGTCGATGGCAAAGCTTCGGTCCTGCCAGTTCAGGTCGTCGAGGCGCACGGCGGCCAGGCAGCGCTTCATGGCCATTAGCTCTCCAACCCCTGTCCGGTGAGGCGTTCCAGGGCTTCCAGGTAGCGCTTGCGGGTATTGGCCACCACCTCCGGGGGAAGAACCGGTGCTGGATCGGACACTTTCCAACCGGAGTTGATCAGGTAGTCGCGCAGGTATTGTTTGTCGAAACTGGCCGGACTGCATCCCACCTGGTACTGGTCGGCGGGCCAGAAACGGCTGGAATCCGGGGTGAGCACTTCATCGATCAGCAACAACTGGTCGCCGAGCAGACCGAATTCAAATTTGGTGTCGGCCAGGAGGATGCCGCGCTGGGCCGCATAAGACAGCCCCTTTCTGGTAGATCTTGAGGCTCAGATCCTGCACCTGGGCGGTACGTTGCTCACCCACCAGGGTCGCCATGGCGGCGCAGGAGATATTTTCGTCGTGGTCACCTTTTTCGGCCTTGGTGGACGGCGTAAAGATCGCCTCCGGCAGCCGTTCCGCCTCACGCAACCCGGCCGGCAGTGCGAATCCCGCATACCATCCCGGTTTTCTGGTAGTCCTTCCAGCCCGATCCGGCCAGGTAACCGCGGACAATGCATTCCACCGGCAGCGGCTGGGTCTTTTTTACCCACATGGTGCGGCCCGTAAGCTCCGCCGCAGTAGGGTCGGCAAACCGCCGGGAAATCTTCGACGCGCGTGCTGATGACATGGTGGTCCACCAGATCGGCGAAAAACTCGAACCAGAACGCCGAAACCTGGGTGAGGATCTTTCCTTTGTCGGGAATGGGGGTGGGCATGACCACATCGAAGGCCGAAACACGATCGGTGGCAACAATCAGCAGGGAATCACCCAAGTCATAGATGTCGCGCACCTTTCCTCGGGAACGCAACATGCAGACTGGGGAAATCGGTGGTGAAAACAGGAGATCTGAGATCGCATCTGGCAAATCCTCGTCGGGTTGTTCGGACGTTCGTTTCCATTGCGCAGCCACCAGGGACCTTCGCCCAGGCAAGGCCTTCGTGGCTGATGTCTGTGAATCACGGGTTCGCTAGTGTGCCTGGATCTGGCAGAATACAGTAGCGTCCAGCTAGTGGGCAAGAGCCGGTTGAAATCCGGGTTGACCCACTATAGGGCTTTTGCTATCCTCCAACGCATCAATTTTAGCAAGCTTTTTCCATATCATGGAATAAAAAACGCTGATACAGGAGCAATCGACAAGAGACCATGAAAGGTTCGACCAGCACCGCAACCAGACGAACCATCAAAGGTATCGCCACTCTCTTTGACGACACCGAACGCAAACAGCTCTTCCGCAAGTACCTGTTCTTCCTGGGCTGGGTGGAAGTGGCCATCCTGGTGATCACCGTCCTGTACCAGCTCGGCAACCAGGGCTATGACCAGAATGGACCCATTCCCATTCCTTTTCCCTGGAAGATGTATTTCGTCATTTCCTTCCTGACACCCGGTGGCGATCACGTTTCTCATTGGGGTGATCATTGTCGGGTTCAACAAATACTTCACCGATCCTGACCATATCCGAGAGAGACCATCGGCTTAGCACCGCCGCAGCCACGGCTGGAGCTGCCAGTGCGGCCGCCGGCCTGCATTCCGCCAGCCGCATGCAGAAGTTCCACGACGTGGTGCATCAGTTCCAGCGCCTGCCGTTTCTTTCCCTGCTGCTGCTTGCTGGCCAGTGGCTGTGGGCATCTTTTCCAAGCTGGACACGATCCTGGCCTTTGTCGGTGCGGTGGGCGAGACTTCCGTACGCATCCTGCTGATCTCGATAGGGGTGCTGGTGACCTTGGTGGTCGGTGTTTGTCGCTCGTGCTCATCCTGCTCAGTTACAAGCTCCGCAAGAAATCCATGGAGTACCAGTACAAGACCGAAATGGGGCAGCGTTTCGGGCTGCTCATCCTGGAAGACAACACCGTCATCAACAGCGAAGGCAAGCTGCTCATCCAGGGCAAGAAATGGAAAGATACCGTGGCCCTCCTGCCGGCCATCACCAGGGACAACTCTGCCCCGAAGAGCCAGCCGCTACCCTGCCCCGGCCGCATGAAATCAAGCACTGAGTATAGGGCGGCAAGGTTGATCTGACTTGCCGCGGATCACGACCATCCCACGACGGGTGCGCCTTCGGGTAGAACGAAGGCAGGACGCTTTTGAAGTCTATCCGTATTACCCGTGTGTGACCTGTGGCGAATACTAAAGTTCGGAATCGCTCCGGATAGAGACCACGCAGCCCGGCTTCGCTGGCGGGCACACCCCTCTTTCGGTGATGAGACCGGTCACCAAGCGTGCCGGAGTCACATCGAAGACCGGGTTGCTGGCCGGGCTTTCAGCGGGTGCAATGGCCACTTCGACCCAGCCGCCCTGCCGACCAGCCCCGCACCAGTTTGACCTCGTCGGCGGAACGTTCCTCGATGGGAATTTCCCGCACACCATCGCGCAGTTTCCAATCAATGGTCGAAGAAGGCAGGGCGACGTAGAAGGGGATGCCGTTGTCGCAGGCTGCCAGGGCCTTGAGATAGGTGCCGATCTTATTGGCCACATCCCCGGCCGCCGTGGTCCGGTCAGATCCCACCAGCACCAGGTCCACCAGCCCGCGCTGCATCAGATGCCCACCGCTATTGTCGGTGATGATGCTGTGGGAAATGCCTTCCTGGAGAAGCTCCCAGGCGGTGAGGCGCGCTCCCTGGTTCCATGGCCGGGTTTCATCCACCCAGACGTGTACCGGTATGCCCTTGCGTTTGGCGGCATAGATGGGGGCGGTGGCCGTGCCATAATCCACGAAGGCCAGCCAGCCGGCATTGCAGTGGGTCAGCACCCGCACCGGCTGCCCGTCGCTTTTCGGCAGCCAGGGCTTCGATGATGCCACAGCCATGTTCGCCGATCTGCCGGCACCACTGGGCATCCTCATCGGCGATCCGTTGCGCTTCCGCGCGCGCCACCGAAATCAGCGAATGTCCGCCATCGGAGGGTTCCGTGGGAACGCCGGCGTGCATTGCGACCGCCTGCTGCCAGCAGCAGCCGTTCCGAGCATGCGCTGAATCGCCCATTGAAGATTGGCGGCGGTGGGCCGGGTCTGCTGCAGGATCGCGGCGCTGTTGTGAAGCGAAACCCAGAAACTCCCTTTCTGGGTGGTGGCCGCCTCGATGCACCCCGAGGTACATCCCAAAGGCCGCCGTGGCACCGATCAGCCCGGCGCCGCGCACATGCATGTCGCGAATCGCGCGTGCCACATCCTCCACGGTAGACAGGCTTTCAACGACAAATTCGAAGGGAAGCAAACGCTGATCGATGATCCGGACTACGTGTGGATCTTCCGTATCAAGCCAGATGGTGCGATAGTGTTGACCATTTACCAACATCGTGACAAGCTTTCCAGCAAGGATGATTCCCCATGGATGTGCAGGAAATCGTCTGATAAGAGGGTCTTCTTGAGCCTCATGCCAAAATCTCTCGGCGTCAATCCATCAATTACCTAGCGGCAAAGCCCGCTCCGTAGGCGGCAAACAACCATATGCCAGCTCCTGACCCATTTCAAAAGCGGGTCCTGCGTTTCATCCAGGACCACGCACCTGATCGCTTCCGGTGACCACGTGCTGGTGGCGGTTTCCGGCGGCCCGATTCGGTGGTCCTGCTCCACGTGCTGCGGGCCCTCCAGCCCGTCCTGGAAATGGTGCAGCTTACCACGGTGCACCTGGATCATCAACTGCGGGGTGAGGAATCACGCCAGGATGCTCAATTCGTACGGGATCTGGCGGCGCAGTGGAATCTTCCCTGCCGCTGTGACGAAAGTCTCCGTGGAGGGCTACCGCGAAACCCAGCGCCTCTCCCTGGAAATGGCAGCGCGCGAATGTCGCCAGCGCTTCTTCCAGCGAGCACTGCGTGACTTCGGGGCGCACCGTGTGGCGTTAGGCCACCACGCCGATGACCAGGCCGAAGAACTCCTCCTGCGCCTGTTTCGTGGTTCCGGACCTGGAGGACTGGCCGGGATGACACCCAAAACCCCCGCGGGCCTGATCCGCCCGATGCTGTTTGCCACTCGCGAAGAGATCCTTCAATACGCCCACGACCACCACCTGTCCCTATCGGCAGGATTCCTCAAACCTCACATCGTTCTGCCAACGAAACGCGCTGCGCCTGGAAATCCTACCGCTTCTTCGAAACCATATGCAGCCTCGCCTGACTCAGGATCCTTGGCCGACACGCCAACCTGGTTCGCGACGAAGAAGAGGCCTGGAAGGAGATCCTGGAAGGATTCTGGCCGGGAGTGGTGCTGGAGGAAGGGGAGAATCAGGTGGCTCTCGCGGTTGCCGCCATGAACCGGCTGCCGGTGGCGATCCGGCGTCGCCTGCTGCGGCGCGCCCTGGAAAGGGTGCGTGGCCATCTGCAACGCATCCAGGCGGTCCATATTGAGGCGCTGCTTCGGTTGCTTAAACCGGCCGCCCGCGGCAAGCAGATCCACCTACCAGGCGGGTTACACGGACTGCGTGATGCGGACCGGCTGGTCATCCAGACCAGAGACGCGGAACAAGCCGTTCCTTTTACGCCAACCACCATTCCTCAACCTGGCACATACAACATCCCGGGGTTCAATCTGGAATTGACCTGCCGGTTCCTGGCATCGGATGAAACCTCGACCTATCCCGCTGCCTGGCCGCGCACACCCGAACGCGCCTGGCTGGATACCGACCGGATTCGCTGGCCGCTGATGGTGCGTTCCTGGCAGCCGGGGGACCGTTTTCAACCTCTCGGCCTTCACGGCACCATGAAACTCCAGGATTTCTTTACCAACGCCCGAATTCCCCGCGAACAGCGGTGGCGCATTCCGGTTTTGTGCGATCAGGAAAAAATCTGTTGGGTGATGGGCTGGAGGCTGGACGACCGGGTCAAGATCACCCAACAAACCCATCGAATTCTCGCCATCCAGTGGCACAGCCAGAACCCGGGAGCACCGGCCTAAGATCTATTCGGAAAGAAAGGCTATTATCCTACCACGATGAGCACGAAGCACACGAAGGGGATGGAATTTTTTCATAGAACTCTTTCGTGCCCTTCGTGTCCTTCGTGGTTAGATCGTTCCTGGGTGAAGCCGTTACGAGGGAAACATCACTGCCAGCGGCCGGCCAGGTTCGTCAAAGGATCGGCGATCGACTGGAATCGGGCCAGCCGCGCCCGGTCCTGATTCTTGAAGGAGACCAGGGGCATGATCCCCTTATCGATGATCCTTTCGGCAGCGTCCACGGTAAGGAGTACTTCGGCGCAGGGCGTGATCCGGGACTCCCCATCTTGTTTGTAGGTGTGGAGGGGCAGATCTTCCACATCGAGCCTGTCCCCCACCTGAAAATCCCAGCCCTGCTCACTGAAGTCCTGACCCAGCAGACAAACGCAGGCAAAGGCCGGATTACCCCACAAGTACAGGACCATGTTCAGCACCTTTCGGCATTTCTTCGAACTCGAATCGTTCCGCCGGCTCGGTATCACTGCCATAGGGAAGACGCAGACAGCAACCGGGGCAGGGCGAGACCAAGATAAGACGCCTCAGGCATCACCCGTAACATCCGCCATAACCGAGCAAGCTCCGGTTCCGGCAGCCAGCGCCAGGTGCGCGGGTCCGGGGTTGCCGCCAAGGATTCACACCCGATCAGATGCGGATGCGCACCGGCAATGAACGGTGCACCGGCCGGCCGCATAATCTTGGCGACGCGTCCCAGCACTTCCAGGTCTTCACGGGTCTGATCAAAGGTATAATCACCGGCCACCACCGCCCATGGTTCGCCCCCGGGAGTCCCGACCGTTCTGTTCGACCAAGAGCTGTAGAGCCCCGAGCTGTCGGAGATCATCCGTGGCCAGCAGGTCTTCAGCCAACTCCGCCTTGGAGACATCCAGGATGAACAGCTCTGAGCTGTTCATCCGTTTCCAGTCTCGACACCAACAACTTTAGTCCCCGCCAGGCCGCCTCAAGAGCCTGGAAATCGGGATGGTGCAGAATCCTTCGCATCAACTCCCCGGTTGCGGCGTCGGTCGTTTCCACCAATTCCCGCTGCTGGGGAGGGGTATCGGGCTCGAAATGAGGACTCACCAGATCACGCAAGAACCGATCCCACTCCGAAGACGGCAAGGAAGCCTCCACATTCGGCGTCTTCGACTCGGTCACCTCAAGAACCTGATCCAGCAAGCCGCCACCTGTTGGCGGTCTATTTCCTCCAGAGACTTTCCTGCTTCCCGTGGGGGTTCGTCCTGAGCAACTCTCGCCACCATGGACCTGTTTGGCAAGCGCGGCAAGGATCTTCGGGATCTTTGCAGTGCCTCGCGGGTGTCCCGCAGAGCCTGGAAGATCTCGATCCTTTGGTAAAGGCGGTCAGGATGGAAATCATCGAGTTCCGAAAGCCAACCGTGATCGGAGGCGAATCCTTGCCCAGGATCGGGAGGGTGAGCTGAGGAGCGCACCTTTCCAAGGATCTCGTCGAAGTTGTCCCGGTCAATCTGGTGGAAGCGCCGGCCTCGCGACTTTTACGCAACCCCACGGTTCTGCCGCCCGCTGAAATCCCCGAGGACCGCAATCTTGAACGGGGTTTCCGGTTCCGCCTTGCCAACCCTGGCTTTCCTCGGTGGAGGCCACCAACCCGACGTCCAGTCGTCCAAAGGTGATGGGGTGGACACAGCTAGCACCTCCGTCTGAGAGATAGGCCGATGAGGTTGAATCTGGCGACCAACCATGGCAATGGCGATTGGCCCCGTGGTCCAGCATCTACTCCGGCAGGTACGGAAGTCCATCCAGGGACGGCTGCAGGCTCTGCGATGAGCTTTTCCACCGTCGTCGTCACATCGGCGGTGGCACAGAAGAGCACTTCGCCACTGCGGCGCACCTTGATTTCCAGCTGGTCTTTCTGCAGCAGCTTGGGGCTGATCACCACGCGGATGGGGATGCCGAGCAGATCCGCGTCCTTGAATTTGACCCCGGGCGACAGGTCGCGGTCGTCGTAAAGGACCTGCCAGCGGGCGCTGAGCTGGGCGTAGAGCGCATCGGCGGCAGCTGGCCACTTCCGGGTTCTTGCCCACGGCGGTGAGGATCACCTGGAAGGGAGCGATGGTCACCGGCCAGACGATGCCGGCGTCATCGTGCCATTGTTCCACCGCGGAAGCCATCAGCCGCTCCACGCCGATACCGTAACAACCCATGACCACCCGCTGTTGCCGCTGTCAGCGTCCAGATAAGTGACGTCCATGCTGTTGGCGTCGGTGTACTTGACTCCCAGTTTGAAGGTATGCCCCAATTCGATCCCACGGCGGATGGCCAGTGTACCGTCCTGACATTGCAGGCAGCCGTCGCCTTCGCGCACTTCCGAAATGTCTACTCGCTCTTTCACAGCAAAATCGCGACCGTAGAGTACCTGCCGGTAGTGAGCTATCCGGTTGGTTGGCGCCGGCCACCAACGAGGCCCGGTCATCAATGCAATCATCCAGCACCACGCGGATGTCTTGAATCCCGATGGGAGACAGGAACCCAGGGTGCAAGCCGTTGCTGGTGAGGGTCTCTTCCGATGCCATTTCCAGCCGGATCGCCTTGAGGTGGTTAGTAAGCTTGGTGGCGGAAATGGCAAAATCTCCACGGGTAACAGCCAGGACCAATTGCCGTCGGCTTCATAGGCCACCGTCTTGAGGAAATGGTCTTCAGCAGCTGCCGAAGAATTCCATCAACTGCGGGATAGTCTTGACATTGGGGGTAGCGACTTTTTCCATGGCGGGGGCCGGGGAGGGCAGGTCGTGCACCGCCGGCTTTCGCCCCACCGCCTTCTCGGTGTTGGCACAATAGCCACACCCGCTGCACATCACGAAGTGATCTTCGCCATTGACCGATTCCAGCATGAATTCATGGGAGCCGGTGCCCCCCATGATCCCGGAATCGGCTTCGATGGGCAGGGCTTGCAGCCCGCAGCGGGCAAACACCCGCAGGTAGGCGTTGTAGATCTTGGGATAGTAGACATCCAGATCGGCAAAGTCGGGATGGAAACTGTAGGCATCCTTCATGAAAAATTCCCGCACCCGCAAAAGCCCTGCTCGCGGCCGGGCTTCATCACGGATTTTCGTCTGAATCTGATAGAGCATCACCGGCAGGTCCCGGTAGGATTGCAGGAATTGCTTGGCGATATCGGTCACCACTTCCTCGTGGGTCATGGCCAGCACGAATTCGCGCTGCTTGCGGTCGTTGAACCGGATCAACTCCTGACCAATGTCGTAGTAACGGTTGGTCTTCTTCCACAGCTCCGCCGGGTTGAGCACCGGCATGGTGAGTTCCAGGCCGCCGATGCCGTCCATTTCTTCACGGATGATGGTCTTGACCTTCTCGACGACGCGGTGGCCCAGCGGCAGCAGCGAATACAGCCCGGCCGCTACCGGCGCCATGTAACAGCCGCGCAGCAATAGAATGTGCGATGGAGTCTCAGCTTCTTTGGGAACTTCGAACAAGGTGTGGATGAAGGACCTCGAATAACGCATGAACAATGTCCTCCCCGGGCGGCAGGACCCGATTGTGAACGAATCCCGCATCAATTCTGGTTTGTGGCAATTTCTTTAAGAGTTTCCGCATATTAGCATATGGCCACCAAGACCTGCAACAGAAAAGTCGTAGAGGTTCATCCGTGTTCATCGGTGGCCAATCCTACCCCTGTGGTCTTCCGGGCGCGCCGACCAGTTGACAAGCAACCAGAATTGCTTTTAGATTATCAGCAATCAGATGGTATCCTCATCGAGGGCAACAGCCACAGAGTGGGATACGATGCCAATTACCCATGAGAAGACGGCACAGACGTGCCGAGAGGTTCATGTATTGTCTATGAGTTGCTACGGAAGACCCCGATCATAAGAAGAAACGGGCGAACATCAGTCATTCGCCAGATGGAAATCGATGACATCGCCACCGTGTTTCACCTGGGTGAACAACTGTTCACCGCCCGCGAAGTCCCCAACCTGTACCGCACCTGGGACGAATACGAACTGATCAGCTTGTTTCAAAGCGATGCTGAATTCTGCCTGGTGGCCGAAATCGATGACAAGATCGTCGGCTTCGCATCGGGTACCACCATCACCAAGTCACGTTCGGCGTGGAAGTACGGTTACCTGGTGTGGCTGGGCGTGGATCCCGACTATCAGGGCCTGGGGGTGGCGGAGAAACTCTTTCACCAGTTTCCGCGACCTGATGCTGGAAGAAGGCGTGCGCATGCTGCTGGTGGATTCCGAGGCGGACAATCTGCCGGCGCTCCATTTCTTCCGCAAAATGGGTTTCGGCAACCCCCAGCAGCACATCTACCTGTCGCTCAACCTGGATCAGCAGAAACGCCATCATCGCGACCGCAAAACCAACGGCCGAGCGGCTGCCCGCGCCACACCGGCACATCCCGCCTGACATGGATCTCGCCATCCAACCGCAACGGTTGCGCCATCTACTGCGCCGTCTCATCGACATCTACAGCCCTTCCGGCAAGGAAGAGGAGTTGGTGGACTACCTCCACGGCTATCTGAAACGTCACGGGCTTGCCGTGGTGCGCCAGGAAGTCGATGAGGACCGGGACAATCTGGTGGTGATGCCGGCACACGGCGATATCCATGTGGCGCTTATCGGCCATCTGGATACCGTGACCGCTCATGACCTGGAAGACTACGCTTTTGAGGAAGACGGCGACCGGATGATCGGTCTGGGTGCGGCCGATATGAAGGGCGGCTGCGCCGCCATGGTGGAAGCCTTCCTGAGCCCTTTGGGAGACGCACCCGCAGGCGGCCGCCAGCGGCAAGGTGGCGCTGGCGCTGGTGGTGGGCGAAGAACAGGACGGCGATGGAGCGCAACGCCTGGTCAAGGAACTCCATTTCCCCTGGGCGATCATCGGTGAACCCACCGATCTTAAGCCCTGCCTCAGCCACTATGGCTACCTGGAAATCCACCTGACCACGCGGGGACAGCGGATGCACGCATCGCTGGCCAACATGGGGGAAAACCCCATCAAAGCCATGCTCCACCTGCTTCTCAAGGTCTCGCACTACCTGGAACATTGCCGTCCGGAAGCAGTCTACAACATCCGTGAACTATTCAGCTCCCAGGCCGGTTTCGTCGTGCCCGACCGCTGCGAAGCCTGGCTCGACAACCATGTGCCGCCGACCGCGCCGGTCGGCGAAATCATGCTGGAACTCGAAGAGCTGCTGCACCAGGAACGCGAAGCACAATCCCCGGCTGGATGCCGCGCTGCGATTTCGCCACCATCCACGCCGGTTATGAGATCCCCCAGAAAGGGCCCCTGGTGGAAACGCTCCGGACTCTTGTATGGCCGCCTCGCCCTACCCTGGGAACCGCTCCCTTTCCGCAGCCATTCCGACGCCAACCTGCTGTGGGCTGCCGGCGTCAAACCCATCCTCATCGGTCCGGGGCAACTGGAACAGGCCCACGCCCCCGGCGAATGGCTGTCCTTTCAGCAGGTTTGCCTCGCCGCCGAGCTATATTACCAAGTCCTCTCCGAAGTGGTCAGCCATCCGGAAAAATGGGTTTGAGCAGCTTCTTGGGCACGTTTCCGATTCTTTGGTGAGCACGACCGCAATCCTCCTTCTCTTCTGTGCACGGACGGCATCGATGGTCTCACCCTCAAGGGAAATGTTCAAGACATTGCGGTACAAAAAGAGCAGGGCATTGAAGGCCTGATTCTGAGTCGAGGAAGAGACATTCGCTTCGATGGCCAAGTGGGAGAGAAAAGCTTCGATCTCGGTTGGTCCCATGTCTTTCGGGTGGCGTTTGTTGTGAAACAGAATGTAGCGTCTCATCCAGCCGATGTAGGCCGCTTCGGTTCGGATGCTGTAGTGTTTGAGCCGCAGCACCTCACGAGCACGGTCCAGGAGCTTCTTTGGTTTGGGGCCTGCCTCCGGTGGGTGGACCTGTCGCCCTGGATCGTTGACTTTTGCACCCTGGTCCTCCATAATCCCTCCAAGAACCTGATACCATTACCACAAGCCCTGTGCCGGTAGTCATTGTCCCGTTCGCGTTCACACCATGCATGCAAATGGCCGAAAGGCTTCGGCGAGCCTCCAAGCGGAAATTCTTTTCAACCTCCTGCGACCAGGTACCGTCCATTCAATGGGATGTTCTGCCTTTGTCGATAATATCGGATATTGCAGAACGGTCGATTAAGGAAAATTTTCTGCAATATCCACCGTAAAGGGGATAAACAGAAATTCTTCTACCCAAACAAATCGTTGGAGGTGAAAGTTATGAAGTCAGTCTATATTCTGTCGTTATTGTTTGTTTTCTATGCCCACAGCGCTTTAGCTTTAGAGAGTCACTGCTCTAGTCAAGAGCAGGTTATATTTTCTTGCTCCATCAGAAATAAAGCAAAAATAGTTTCCCTCTGCGCATCTAAGAACCTCAGCAAGAGCCATGGTAGCCTATTCTATCGGTTTGGCGCCCCAAATAAGGTTGAGTTGGCATATCCAACGTCAACTAATGAATCTTTAAGCCAGTTTCGCTATGCGCATTACTTTAGATATCAAACTGACAGAACAGAAGTGTCATTTGCTATAGGTAAATATAACTACACTGTTTTTGACTATTACGAGGGAGACAACGAACACAAAAAACCTTATTACCTACGCGGCGTGCGTGTCTGGGAAAAAAACTCCGAGGGTAAAGAAACGGAGTTTAAATGCACTGAAAATGTTACGTCAAATTTGCATGTGCTAGAAGGCATCATTCCCTGTGATGAAGACAATGCCCTTAGTAGTTGTAACCGGCGCTAACTGGTACTTCTAGGGGGCTGGCTCTACGCGCCGGCCCCCGAAACCTGACGTTGGCGGTCTCCAGCCACGGACACCCCGTGGCCGCAGTTCGGCGAGGAAGGTCGCGGGCGAGGGGCGCTCCCCTGCCGCCAGCCGGAGGCAGTTGCCAGTCAGGGGACTGGCGGGTCTTGCCGGTGCAGGAAGCCCTGATGCATTTGGTCCAGGGCCTGGATTCCGGGGTAGGCAGCGAAGCCATATCGCATTGGGGCACGATCACCCTGAAAGGCTTCCGACGCTCCAACAAGCCACTCAAGCCGACGCCGGGCCCCATCGGTGCGTTACCTGTCGTCCGTTGCGGCGCGGCTTAGTTTGGTGTTGAGCCCAAGAACAGTTGTGCTTCGATGCCATACAGTCATTGTTTTCTTCACCCTTGGAGGCACCTCATGACCACCACTGAAATCAAAGAACTTCTGCTCTGGAGCCTCGCCATCAACTATGGAATCCTCGTTATCTGGTTTGGTGTCTTCTTAGTCGCGCACAACGCGCTCTACCGATTGCACGTTCGCTGGTTCAAGTTGTCGGTCGAAACGTTCGATGCCATCCACTATGCAGGCATGGCAATTTACAAAGTGGGTGTCCTGCTGCTCAATTTAGTTCCTCTGATCGCTCTTTGGATTACCGTCAAGTAGGGCGGCCCGCGACAGGCAACCGTGACCTGCCCAACACTTCCATCAACCGGGACCGGCTAAAGCCGGCCCGTTATGTCAAACGTTTGGCCGTCATAGATGATGCGAAAACAGTGGAGGCGTAATGATGAAGACAAGTAAACTTAAATTGCTCTTATGCGCATTGCTGTTTTGCGCCGGCAGTGGCGTCGCGCTGGGGGAGCAGACGCAGGTGTCGTGTACGCCAGGTATTAGCTATTGGAGTCTCTTGGGTGCGGTTGGCGTAGATTACATTGACGGTCGGTTGGTCGTTAACAAGTTGTACGCTGTTTGCTTGCCGCAACCGGTTCGTGCCGATAATTCGAACTATGCGTACAGCCCAGACGGGGGCGGCAAGCTCGCTAGTGTAGTGAAACGGGCAGATGGGCAGGTACTCAACACCTATATTTGGTACGGCGAGAACATCGCGGGGCTTTGGGAATTGAGTCGCTACAAAGTGCTCGGCGGCGAGGCGTCGATCCGGCCGCTCACTGCGGGCGACTACGTGATCGAATTTCAGCTTGAGGATAAACCGTTTTATCGCTTTCCGTTCAGTATCGACACGGATACCTGCCGACGACCCCTACCAGCCGGAGGGCACGCGTTACTTTATAGATGGGCCGTGGAACGACTACGGCAACGTTTTCTATCAGCGTAATGATCCGAAATCGTCGCTGCGCTTCACGACTTGGGTGCGCGAAAAGGTCGGCCATGAAAGTAAACGAGCCGCGCCCTACGAAGCAAAAATCGTACGCATGCAAGATAATCGCGTCCTCGCAACGGATGCGGGTACATTGCGCTTAGCGCCACAATGGCAGCAAGCCGATCTCTTGTTCAAATCGATGGGCGGAGATCAAAACAGCTATTTCAAGGCCGAAGAAGTATTGAGTACGGACGGTCTTTACCGCGTGTCCGTCAGCATCGACGGCAAGCCCTACGGCACCTACTCCTTCACCGTACAGGGAGGGAAAATTCGGCTGCAGGGCCGGCAAATACGAGAGGGTACGGATCCGCAGCTCTTCCTCCTTGATTATCTCTATGGCGGGCGCTACACATCTTGGTGGATCAAGCGCGAAGAGGCGAGTCGATAGCTGGCCATGCGCGCTCTAACATGGGTGTTTCCCGTTTTGGGCTTGAGTAATTCCGGTTTCGGTGTGGCCGCGTTGAGCACATTGCACTTCGACGCACTGCGCGGATAATGGCTGTCCGCGCGTAAATCCGGGGACATGATACTTAATTCCAACAATGAAATGCACCGGATGAACCGGTGATTTTCATGTTCGGTGTGACACAGAAGGAGCCCTTGCGACATTCAGTCGTTGGGCGATCTCCAAAGGTCTACGGCGCTGCATGCAACCTAGCTGGACAACCGTGCAGAGGGTAGTTCATGGCCGCAAAGCGTGGCGAGCACTGGCGCGTGTCGGAGCATAGACGGTACGAGCTATGGGGAGCGGGACTCAATGACCTGTGAGCTCACGAAAAGAATCCTAGAGTCCCTCAACGAGGAGGTCCTGAGCAACTTGAGGCTGGCCTCAGCGATCGCTCATCCTGGGGAGAGCGGAAGAGCACGCGAAGATGCAATTCGCATCTTCCTCCGCAAGCTCCTTCCCGAGGGCTATGGGATCTCCACAGGATTCGTTATCGATGGCCAGGGAGCGATCAGCAGACAAGTGGACGTCATCATTCATCGCACCGGCTACCATCCCGTTTTCGAGATTGGCGGAGTCAAGCACTTCATGGTCGAGTCCGTCGTTGCGGTGCTAGAGAACAAAGCGACAGTTGGCAAGCGGGAACTGAGGATGGCACTCGAGAACATCAAGTCCGTCAAAGCTCTCGACCGGTCAAGCGCCGGGCAGAACTACGAAGTAGACGGCACGAGGAAGGGTGCTGCTGTAAATCGCGACAGCCCCCGCCATCAAGTCCTGGGAGCCGTCGTCGCGGGGGAGTCAATTAGCCGGCCAGAGGTAGTAATGGACCGAATTGCGATGTTCTGCGACAAAACTCACAGGAGGTACTGGCCGAATCTGTATGTTGATTCATCCCGCTTTGCGGTCATTCACCGGAAGCCAGAAGAGACACCTGAGGGCATGCGCCATGTACTGACTTGGACGGACACACATGAGAGTGATGGCTTGTTCCTGTTCAAGCCGTCGGCCGACGACCCCACTTCCCAGCCACTGGTGTTGCTTGCGCGAGCGCTAGCTAGCTCTCTACGGGTCCTACCGCTGTTGGACTACAAACCCTCCGACTACTTCGGCATCGGAACGAATCCGTCCGTCTCAATGGATTTCGAATCGTAAAAGACGCGGCGCAGGCCATACAACTCGTGCCTCTGATGCCTCCAACCATGTCCACCATGGGCGGTAAGGCAGTGCCGTCCAAGCCGTGGCCGAAACGAACAGGCGACGGGAACAGCGGTGTGGTATACGTTGGGCGATAGGCCGGTCGCGGTTGCCGACCCCGGGTGGTAACTGCGCGCAGTGTGCAGGTCGCAAAGACGGTTACTGGGAGGCGCACCGAACCCGCTGCTCAACCGGACCTGCCTCCGGCAGGCCGGTTACCAGCAACGTTATGCGGTCGCCCAAGGCTCTCGAATTATATGCAGGCTGGGCTTTGGGGGTTGAAGGCGGGGAACCGGGGTCACACATAGACTCGAATGTCTTTGTGTATAACTGACAAAGTATTCAGGACTTGTAAGGGTATCGAAATGGAGAGCGAAAAAGGACCTCTGGCTTATTGTGAGTTGACGCTTTGCAGCAGGGGACCGATGGCGAAGCCGGGCTCGGTATCACAGGGTAGCCATGATGGCATCCTTTGAGTTGAATGTTGACATCGCACCCCTGTTCCCTTTCATCAACGCTCTTGCCGAGCGGGCTGAGTTATACGAGAGGCCGAAAATGATCAGGTTTCCATTAGATCAAACTTTCTGTGTTCTTTATCCCACGCATGGCCTTGCTACGCCCTTTGGCGGTCGTACTCAAGCTATGGCCTTCATGGAGCGCCTGTTTGCTTTTCTTAATGATATTCATAGGCGCTCGGAGAAGATCAAGCCAAAGCACAGAACATTTCGAAGGGTATCGGTCATCGAAATCTTAAGGCTTTTGCCCCAAACGAACTGCCGTGAATGTGGATTTGTTTCCTGTATGGCTTTTGCTGCGAATCTCAGTCAGCAGCAGGTCCTCCCAGACCTGTGTCCCCATATGGGATTTCCTCTATCGGCACAGGCAGACTATCCCGTTTACGACAGTGACGGCAGTATTCGCTCGACGGTGCGGATCGAAATCGATACCATCCAAACCGTCCGTGCTCTTCAACGCAGAAGTGGATATTTGGAAGAACAACTAAACGCCCTGTCACAAGACAGGGAGCAAGCGAGAATGGAAGCCAACGCTTCCTTACCCACGCGCCTTACCCAAAGAGAACTTGAGGTGCTCCGTTTGCTCTCTGAAGGTGCCAACAATGTCGAAATCTCGCGTCTCCTTGACATCAGTCCCCATACGGTTAAGAGCCACGTCATCCATCTTTTCAACAAGCTCGGCGTAAATAATCGAATCCAGGTGGCTGTCTGGGCAGCCAGGCATCACTTGTTCTGAAGTTCTGAATTGGTGAAAAAAGTACCACTTATCCCCCAACTGGGGGATGTGTTGCAGTTCATGATATGCTTTGGAATCATGAGGCAGTCTGAGTTTTGTGTGTTTACGATTTTAGCAACCCCAGACAAGGAGGAGTGCCCCATGACCCAATCGACCAACCCGATAGAGATTTTAAAGCTGCTCGACAGATCCAATTGCAGAAAATGCAACGAACTGACATGCATGGCTTTTGCCGCCGCTGTGTTCAAGGGACAAAGACAGCTCATTGAATGCCCTCAACTGGAGAGCTACGTCGTTGAACACTCTGGTGACAAGAGTGAAGGGCGTGTGACCAGCCAACAGGTACTGGAATCCACGTTGGAACAGCTGAAGACCCAGGTTGCCTCTGTTGACCTTCGTTCAGCAGCGACTAGATTGGGGGCTAGTTTTTCCGAATCTAAATTGACGATCAGGATTCTCGGTAAGAACTTGACTGTGGACTCCAAAGGCAATCTTAGCTCTGACATCCACATTCATCAGTGGGTGATGATACCTGTTCTGAACTACATAATCCAAAGCAAAGGAACAGCTGTTTCAGGAAAATGGGTACCGTTCAGGGAATTGAAAAATGGAAAGACGTGGTATAGGCTTTTTGAGCAAAGATGCGAAATACCCTTGAAACGGGTGGCCGATACGCATACCGACCTCTTTGAGGACATGATCCATGTATTCAATGGCAAACAGGTGGAAAACCATTACGAATCAGATGTTTCACTTGTCCTCTTGCCTTTGCCCAAAGTGCCGATCCTGATTTGCTACTCGAAGCAGGAAGACGATCTTGAATCCAGCCTCAATCTCTTCTTCGACTCCACTGTGGAGGATCATCTCAATATTGAATCAATCTATGCACTTGGTACCGGGTTGGTGAGGATGTTTGAAAAGATCGCTCTAAGGCATTCTTTACAATGATGTTTCGAGGTTCTGGGCAAGCATTTTCCGTGTTGATGAAACTGGTAAATGAATACCGGTTAGCGACTATTTTATAAAGGAGAGGAACCATGAACCAACTGACCTACTTGGAAAGGGTCAAGATTCAGAGTGAAATCCTCCTGCCGCTCTTCCATCGATTGCGAGAACAACTTGGGGATGAACGGGCTTGCGAATTATTACGTTCTGCTGTTTGCGAGCATGCAAAGTCTCTTGGATAGGCCATATCCGCGCAGAATAAGGCAACGTCTCTTGAGAGACTGAAGGCGGCTCTCAAGAAACTCCTCACAAGTGACTGATCTGGGACGAAGTTTTCAGGTGGTTTGCTCGATGGCAACCATTTTCATGCCGAGCTTGGCGGCGCGCTGGGACAGTGCTCGCAGCACGCGTTCGCGGTAGCGCTCCTCGTAGTAGTCCTGACCTTGGTCGGTGTACTCCTCGCCCTTGGTCAGCATCGTGTAGATCAGCCGAGCGAGCTTGTGGGCGGCGGCGGTGACGGCCTTGGGTTTGTCCATGCGCGAGCACATGCGTCGGAAGTACGCGCCCAGCGCCGACTTGGCTGCTGCGCAGCGCCGCGGCGGCCAGGCGCAGGGCCTGGGCCGCGCGGTTGGCGCAGCGCTTGGTCTTGCCGCTCATCACCTTGCCGCCGGTGATCTTGGTGCCCGGGCACAAGCCCAGCCAGTGAGTGAAGTGCTTGACGGTGGGAAAGCGCGACATGTCCGCGCCGATCTCGCGAGACCACCGCCAGCGCCGTGGTCACATCGATGCCGTCGATGCGCGTGAGGTCCACGCCGCACATCTTGAACAGCTGCGTGCGCAGATCGAACTTCGGCGCATTGCGGGCCCGGCCGCGCTTCTTGCCCTTGGCCGGTTCGCCCTCGTGAACCTGCAGGCTTTGCAACTGCTGCTCGATCTCGCGGTCGCACTCGGCCAGTTGCGTGCCGATGAAGTCGAACGCGTCCAGCGCCTGCTTGAGCGCGAACAGGTGCTCGGCGCGCCAGTTGCCTTGCAGGCTCTTGGCGATCTCATCGACGCTGGCGTGGATGCGCACGTTCTTCATCGAGCCCAGCACCTGGCCGTCGCGCTCGCCGGCCACGATGGCGCGCAGGATCTTCTGGCCCGTCTCGCCCACCACGTCGGAGATGACGTTGGCGAGCTGGACGTTCATCTGGGTCAGGGCCTTCTGCATGTGCTGGACATGGCGTGCCTGGCTGCTGCAGCAGCATCGCGCGCTGGCGCCACAGCGAGCGCAGCACGCACACCTGCTCGGCCGGGCGGAACGCCCCGCTGAGCAGGCCGTAGGTCATGAGCTGCTGCAGCCACTGGCAGTCCAGCACGTCGGACTTGCGGCCCGAGACGTTCTTGACGTGGCGCGCATTGACCAGCAGCACGGTGAAGCCGCGCGACTCCAGCAGCTCGAACAAGGGGATCCAGTACACGCCGGTGGATTCCATGGCCACGGTGTCGACCCCGCAGGCCTTGAGCCAGTCGGCCATGGCGTTGAGGTCGACCGTGAAGCTGGGGAACTCGCGCACCGGCTCGTCGTCTCGATCCGGCGGCACGGCCACGAAGTGGCGACGCACTGCCGATGTCGATGCCGGCGGCGTTGGGGTGGGTGATCGTCAGGGCCGCTCGGGACTTGCCGGGCTTGAGGCTGACGCTTGCGATTGCGTTGGGCCATGGCTTGCTCCATCATTCGTTGTGGAATGTGGCGCCGCATCGGGTACGTCGTCTTGCTCACTCTCTCAAACGGGATATCGACCCAGCGGCTGCGAACCGCCAGGCCGATTCACCAATGTCGATGACGTCACCCAGGACCACGCTAACCCGCGGGCAATACGCACCATTGCTACATCGGTCTTCCGCGGCGCCGCATTCCACCTTGCCACAACGAACGCACGCCAGTGTTTCTTCGGCGCGATTTGCGGCAGCGGGCCGATTACTTCGCTAACCCCTCGCTCAACCGGACGGCGCAATCCGTGGGCGCTTCAACGCAAGTCGCCCATCTTCAGAGTTCATCGGACTCTCGCGCCGCCGGTTAGCTTTCTGTTAGCGGCACGCAAGGCCCCCTAAGACCAGAGGAGCTCGAATGCCAATACCGGATTTTCAGACCATCATGCTTCCGATGCTCAGAGCGGCTTCTGATGGGAAGGAATATGCTCTTCGGGACATGAGGCAGCTTTTAGCGGAAGAGTTTGGGCTCTCAGAGGAAGAGAAGACTGCTCTTCTGCCGAGCGGCCGACAACGCATTTTCGCAAACCGGGTGGCATGGAGTAAGGTCTATCTCGGTCAAGCCGGCTTATTGACCTCACCAAAGCGGGGTTTTCTGAAGATATCACAGAGGGGCATCGAGGTACTCCGGCAGAAACCGGAGAGAATAGACATCAAGTTTTTGGACCGATTCCCTGAATTTGTGGAGTTCCGTACCTCTGGCAAGAAGAACCATGCGGAGACAGAACCTTCAGCAATCTCTGGTCCAGAGCCCGAAACCCCAGAGGAAGCACTTGAAGCAGCGTACCAGAGTCTGCGCACAGCACTTGCCACAGAACTGCTCACCCGAGTAAAGGCCGCCGCCCCCCAGTTCTTTGAGCGGCTTGTAGTGGAATTGCTTCTTGCGATGGGTTACGGCGGCTCTCGGAAGGAGGCAGGCGAGGCAATCGGCAAGTCTGGAGACGAAGGTATCGATGGTATAATCAATGAGGACAGGCTTGGCCTGGATGTCATCTATTTGCAGGCCAAGAAATGGGAGGGCACGGTTGGGCGCCCGGAGTTGCAGAAATTTGTCGGCGCTCTGCAAGGCAAGCGAGCCCGCAAGGGTGTCTTCATCACAACTGGCTCCTTTTCCCCTGAGGCGATAGACTATGTTTCCAGAATAGACCCAAAGATCGTTCTTATCGCGGGGCGACATCTTGCAGAACTCATGATCGATTTCAATATTGGGGTCACTGCGCTGGCATCCTATCAGCTGAAACGCATCGACACCGACTATTTCGGGGAGGAGTAGGTCGAAGTGGAGAAATCCATAAGGTGAGTACCTGAGGACCATTCATATGAAAATGCCACACCATGAAGAGAGGATAAAGACGAGTGAGCTTATGGGGATTTCTATTCTCTTTGAGAATGACCTATACGAATTGGCGCATTTTGTGGTCAAAATGCATCATGCTCAGGACGAAAAAGCAAACCGGAAATCGCACGGCACGCGACAGGAATCCAGATCTACACTACTGGGCCTGGCTCACAAGTACGAATATCTGACCGATGTGCCGTCCGATAAGGTCAAAGATGTGATAAAGCGGGCGGGGTTTTCTCTTGGCGCAACCATCGACGATGATGCCCATCAATCTACATCGCTGGTGCTAACCAGCGAATGAACCCGACGAGCAACTACGGGGCGGGTTTTTAGGTGTTATCCGCCTGTCCTTGGCCGTGGCTGCTCGCGGGTTATCCTTATCGTTCGGCGAATCCCGAGTAATCCTCAGCAATTCCCGCAGAGTCTGAAAACCGGCTCTGAGTGGGTTATTGGGATTTGAGTTTTCGTAATCGCAACTTCAAATCTGAGGGCCCGGCCAGCCGCTGGCGAAATGTCACCGGGCCTTCAGGTTTCCCTGGATAAGCCGATCGGAGTCGTCTATGTTGAGTCTCCATGAACAGGAGACAATTTCAACGACAGCAATGAATCAAGGAGCAGAAACTGCTCAGGACTGCAGTGCGCAAGCACCTGAGCGCGGATGCTCTCATTGGAGCCATCCGCGAGCGGTTCGAAACCATCACCGACCCGCGCAATGGCAAGCCGCAGATTTGCCTCCCGGATGCACTGATGTCGGCTTTCGCCATGTTTTCTCTGAAAGATCCTTCTCTGCGAGCAATTCCCGGACCTCCTCAAAAGCCACAGCGGGCCTACCATCCGTCCATAGCTTTTGGTAAACTTTAGCGACCATTTGCAGGCACCTGACGGGGGCATGGATTTTTTTTGGCATCAAGTCACTTTGAGCGGGACATCCACGCAGCTTTCTGGTAGCGTAAGCTCCCGTGAAGACTCCCGGCGCACCCAAAATCAGTGGTCCTGAGCGGCTCCCGCCGATCCGGGCCAGAGTCCGAAAGCATCTGAGTGCCGACGCCTTGTTGCGGACGGTGGGCAGTTGCTTTAACAAAGTCGCCGACCATCGAACGGACTGTCCAGATATTACCCTTCGCGATGCCTTGATGTCAGGCTATGCCGTATTTTCTTTAAAGGCTCCCAGTCTCCTGGCCTTTGATAAACAACGTCAGCAAGAAGAACACAATCTCAGGGCCATCTACCACATCCTGAAGATTCCCTGTGACACCCAAATGCGCACCATTCTCGACGGGGTCAATCCCGAACAATTACGCCGCTGCTTTAAGGCCGTGTTTTCCAGCCTTCAAAGAGGAAAGGCCCCGGAGGAAATGCAATGCCTCGATGGGGCAGTCGTAAGGCTTTTTCACAAGGCGGGGAGTGCCCAAGACTTTCGGGTTTTAGTCGGGATTGGTCATGGGGTACAATCGAGTCAAGGCAATGGGGAGGCGTAAAGGACAATACCGGAAGAAGCTTCTCCAACTGGACTGGGTTACTCCGCGTGGCGGTTCCCGACCGGATGGTACCCACAAAGGAGAGCCTCGCTTCTCAGATTATGAAGAACAACCATTCTTCCATCCTGCAATTTCTCGTGTTTTTCCTGGTTGGAGCCGCCTTCACCACGATCTACATTACGCAGCCGGTACTGCCGATCCTGCAGACGGAATTCGGAGTCAATGAAGCCAGGGCTTCCCTGACGATTTCCATGGTCATCCTCGGCATTGCTCTTGCCAATCTGCCTTTTGGCATTATCTCGGACCGGTATCCGATCAGGCCGATCATTTTGGTCGGCGGTTTGGTGGTTGCGGCTTGCGGTTTCCTCTGTGCCCTGACCACAAATCTAGGTCTCTTGATCGCTTCCCGATTCGTTCAGGGTCTGTTCATTCCTTCTCTGACCACCTGCCTTGCCGCCCACTTGGCGAGAAGACTCCCGGCGGAGCGACTCAATGTGGTCATGGGTTCCTACGTATCCGCGACCGTTGCCGGAGGTCTGGGGGGGCGCCTGCTGGGGGGTTGGATCCATCCGCCACTGCATTGGCGATTTGCGTTTGTGAGTGCCAGTATGTTGGTGCTTGCGGCGACTGCGGTAACAGCGAGGTGGTTGCCGCAGGAGGAACACCCGCTGGGAGGGGAGCCCAAGCCAGTTACATTTCTGGAGTTGGTCACCCGGGGAGATCTGCTGCGCATCTACCTGGTTGCTTTCGGGGCTTTCTTTGTGTTCTCGTCGGTGTTCAATTTTCTTCCCTTCTATTTGAGCGGACCGCCGTTTGCAGCGCGGACCGAAGTGATCACGTTCATGTACCTTTCCTATGTAATCGGGATCATGGTCGGTCCGCTGGCGGGGAAGCTCAGCAATCGCATCGGCAACGGCACCACCATGGCCCTTGGGGCGGTCATCTTCGCTGTGTCCATCGGGGTCACCCTCATCAAGTCCATGCTTGCCATTGTGGCCAGTCTTATGGGGGTCTGCGCCGGTTTTTTTGCAATCCATGCCGCAGCCGCGGGTTCGCTCAACCGTAAACTTACTTCCAGCAGGGGCCGCGCCAATTCACTTTATGTGCTCTTCTACTATCTGGGGGGTGCTGCGGGCATCACTCTGAGCGGCTACGCCTACCTTCATGCCGGCTGGCCCGGCGTGGCCGGGCTTGGCGCCATGCTGCTGCTGGTTCCCCTGATCACCGGGCTGCTGGAGCGAGCCAAGGACCGCAACTCGTAGCTTGGTGGTGTTTACCGCGGGCAAGCGTGAGCGGGAGTTTTTATGCCGTCAGGAGAGGGGGGCAATCCCGGTACCGGGGTGTGCTAGTGTTGCGTCCCTTAAGTTCGTAGAGTCAAAAAACCGTTCGCCCTGAGCAAGGTATCGAAGGGCAATTCACCTCTGACCGCTCATGCTTCGATACCTCAGCATGAACGATAAAGTATGGATCCATTAGCGGGACACAACACTAGAATTCTGCTCTTGGGTCTTGGAGCTTTTTGGACATCCTCTAAGGCTGCTTTTCAACGGCTTTTTGGAGCTTGGAGAGGACCCGCTCAAGTTCCCCGTCCAGTTCGAACAAAGCGACATCGGTGGTCACAAGATAGACTTGCGTGTCATGACGGAAACCCTTGCGTAGCGGAAAGGCCTTCTGCTCTTCGGGGCGAAGTCCTGGCGGCATTTCGAGGATTTTTGGGAGGCGTTTCAAGGCTTCATCGGGTGTGGCATAGCGTTCGATATAAACAACAAAACGATAACGGGTTCTATTCCATTTCTTGACAGGTTTTATACTCTTAATGCGCACAACACTTTTGTCCAATAAATTAAATGATTCCATTTCCCACTTGGTTGCTTTCTCGATGGACTTTTTCTTAACAACATACCCAATGCTCTTGTAAAGTTTCGTATCAATAGATTTGACATCTTCTGCATAGGTCGGAATGGCTAGAGCAAATAACAATAAAAATAAACATGCAATTGAGCGTTTCATGTTAATCCTCCCATACTGTCAACATGAAGTGATCAAAGGTGATGCTTTTTTAAAGACCTCCAATGTTGATGATCCTGCAAAAAGCCGGAAATCACCATTTCTTGTCATTCCTGAGAACCACCATAGCCTTACGGGCCACAACGATGCATGCAAGTCGTCATTCGCGGGCAGGGGGGAATCCATGCTTTTCAATGCTTTCTGTGCCTCGGCGTGTGCCGGGGTGACAGGATTCGGAGCCTTACTTGACACCCACTAAGTGTGCTGCACCCGGTGGCACCGGATTAGTGTAAACGACCCTAAAACGCTATGAGCATGAGGTCGAGGCAAGTATATTTGAGCAGGTGCATGATGAGAATCGGATTATATGGGGCGCGAATGGTGGTGTCAACGAGTGCTGCGCTCAGGCCGATACGAACCAGGTCTATGAGGTGCCTTGGAACTCCATGGATTTCTTGCTGCCAACGAGGCTCTCGGCAGAAAGGAGCCGCATTAATACTACAACGAGGTTTGGGTCAGGCCTGTCATTTCGAGCGGAGCGAGAAATCGCAAAGCCAATGAGGGGACTCCCCAGATTCCTCGCTTCGCTCGGAATGACACCAGGCATGAGGAATCGATATCCCGTTGTCGTATTAAGACAGCCTCCCTGGAATCTCCTCTGGGTTCGTCATCGCGGCCTTCCATGGGGGGCTTCGAGACCGTATTTTTTCATCTTGTAGCGCAATACCCGTTCGTGGATCCCCAAGTTCTCAGCCGCACGGGTCTGCACATAGTCGTGCCGCTCCAGGGCTTCCAGGATCTTTTCCTTCTCGATGCGAGCCACCAGATCCGGGAGAGTCTCCTGTTCCGTAGGGGAGATCGAGAACCCGCCGGGCGATGAGGACCGAAGGTGGGGCGGAAGATCGGCCACGGTGAGATGGTTGCCGCGGCTAAGAACCACGGCGTTTTCCACGAGATTCTCCAGTTCCCGAACGTTTCCCGGGAAATCGTAACGCAACAAGGCGTCGTAGAATTCGCGCGAATATCCTTGGATGTCGCGCTGATTGGCCTCGGTGAAGTGTTTTAGGAAATGATCGATGAGCGCTGTCAGGTCCGGACGCCTCTCACGCAGCGGCGGGACCCGAATGGTCACAACGTTGAGGCGGTAGTAGAGGTCTTCGCGGAAGTGGCCGTCGCGAATGGCCTGCTCCAAGTCGCGATGGGTCGCGGCTACTAACCGCACGTCCACCTGTTGAGGGTGATTGCTTCCTACTCGCTCGAAGGTCTTTTCCTGCAGGAAGCGAAGCAGCTTCACTTGCACCGGTGGTGAGAGTTCCCCGATTTCATCCAGGAACAGAGTGCCGCTGTGAGCTGCCTGGAACTTGCCGTCCCGAGAGCGGGCCGCGCCGGTAAAAGCGCCCTTTTCATGGCCGAACAGTTCGCTTTCGAGAAGGGTTTCCGGCAGAGCTGCACTGTGGACCGTGATTAACGGGCGGTCGCGACGCGGACTATGATAATGCAGGGCCTTGGCGATGAGTTCCTTGCCGGTTCCGCTCTCGCCACGAATCAGGACAGTGGCCGTGGTGGGTGCCACTCGGTGGACGATGCTAAAAACCTCCTGCATGGCGGGGCTCTGCCCAATCATGCCGGGGAACGCCTGGCGTTCCTGGAGTTGCTCCCGCAAAAGCCGGTTTTCCCGGATGAGTTGGCGCTGTTCTTCGGCCTTGGCCAGCAGCACCAGCAGGTGTTCCACATCGATGGGCTTGGTAAGGAAATCGAAAGCCCCCAATTTCATGGCCTTGACCGCGGTTTCTATGGTAGCGTACGCTGTCACGATAATGGCGGTGATGTCGGGATCGATCCCGCGCGCTGCCTGAATGCAGTCGATCCCGGACATGCCCGGCATGCGCTGATCGGTGATGAGAATGTCGAAGTGTTCCCGCTTGAGTTGGGCCAGCGCCTGGTTCGGATCAGTGAAGGGCTGGGCGGTAAAACCTTCGCGCTGAAGGGTCTCGGCCAGTAGGCGGCCCTGAGTGGCTTCATCATCGATCACCAAAATGCGGGTGTCTCTTGTTGGGGAGGGTGCTGGCGTCACGGTTGCACATCCTTGTGATGGGGTGGTTGGGTGTACCCTGAGGATCGGATTCCTATTTGGGTGAAACTGGCCGGTGGTCCTCCTGGCCCGGTCCCTCCCACCGACAGCTGACAATGAGACACACTCGGTGGAGTGTCACGTCCCTGGCCGCGGTCCCACCACCGTCCGTGCGGGTGACCGACCGTCGGCGCCGGGACAGAACGATTGTGAGCGGCTTCCACCAGTGGAAGGGCGCTTGCAACATGACTCCTCCCGGTGATGATTGGGAGTTGAACTCAGAGGAGCCATGACCAATGTCTAGCACACCTCCTTTGATGAGTGAATACCAACGCGATCAATGGCTCAGCCTGACCGCCATCCGGGGTGCTCTGGAGCAGATCTGCGAAGCTGAACGGGAGTCCCTGCGGGCGAGTCTGTCGGGCTACCTCACCTTTCGTCAGGAGTTGGCCGACTTTCATCTCCGTCATTTTGACGAGCATTGCCAAAAAGCCTGCTATGAGACGGGACTGAGCGCTTGCTGCGGGTTTGAAAGCATCATCACCCTGTTCGCTGATCAGCTTATCTCCTGCCTCCTTTCTGAACCGGCCGACCTGGAAGTCCTCATCCAAACCTGGAGTGTCCCAATACCACGCGAAAATGCGTGTTCCTCGGGGATAACGGTTGCCTGTGGCGGTTACCACCGATCTCCTGTGCCATGTTCTATTGCGATCAGGCGAAAAGTGCTGTTTGGCAGGAGGTGCCGGATGCCGCCGCGGTTTTCGAGGCATTCCGCCGGCGCGAGAAGGAGTTCACCCATCCGGACAAGCCGGTGCTTTTCGATGATCTGGACCGGAGCTTTGGCCGAATGGGCCTACAAACCCCCCATATGTATTACCATTCGAGCCCCGGCCTGGTGCTCCTCAAGGCCAAGTCGGGAATCCTCGACGAATCCTTGCGCATCCGCTAACAGTATGGCTGCAGGGGGGGGTGCATGAGATGGTTGTGTGGCCGTTGGCTGTTGTGGTAAAGGTTATGATGCCGTAGGTTTCACGGCCTGTGGTGCCGGAGGAGTGCGGTTTGGCTGGGGCTGGTTGTCAGTGTTGGGCGAGCAAGGAGAATGCAGATGGAAAAATGGGGTTGGCGTTTGGGGATGTTGATTCTAGCCGGGGTGCCGAGCATTGTCGGGAGTGGCATACTGTGGGACATCTTTGAAAAATGGACTGCAATCATCGTTTGGCAAGTCGTGCTGCTTTTTCTGCTGTGCCTGTTTCTCCTCAAGGGGCATCGAGCGGGGAGCAGCCATGGAGTGTAACAAGGAAAAAAACCTCGATCGGTGCAACTGCAGCTACGACCCCTGCGCACGCAAAGGGAGCTGTTGCGAGTGCCTGGCCTATCACGTCAAGAGCCGCGAGCTCCCGGCCTGCTGCTTTCCGGCGGATGCTGAAAGGACCTACGACCGTTCCTTTGAACACTTCGCCCGGCTGGTGACCGCCAAGAAAATCTGATTTCCCATAGACAAACCAAGGAAACCCGGCGCGGTAAAGCCGATTTCGATGCCGAGACAGCCATGAACAATGATCTGGAGAACCTGCGACGGGACGACTGCCTGCTGGTGCTTATCGACATTCAAAAAGTGTTGCTGGACCCATGCGTGGATGCCGACGGGGTGCGCAAGAACGCCGTGGCATTGCTTGATGTGGCTAAGGTATTTGGTCTGCCCGTCCTGTTCACGGTACACAACGCCGACAAGCTCGGCGGAGCCCTGCCGGAGTTGCTGAACAGAGCACCGTCGGCCCAGGTCATGAACAAGGTGGAATTCAGCGGTTTGGAGAATCCCGCCATCGCGGAAGCGGTCAGGCAGTCCGGGCGGCGCACCCTGCTTCTGATTGGCATCGAATCCCATGTATGCGTGTTTCACACCGGCGTCCACGCGCTCCGTGCCGGTTACCGGGTGCACCTTGCGGCGGATGCGGTATCGTCCCGCAGCGCCGCCAACCGACAGATTGGTATCAACCGATTGGGTAAGGCCGGCGCCGTCATCAGCTCCACCGAAATGATGACTTACGAACTTCTCCAGCGCGCCGGCACGGCGGAATTTCGCACCCTCCTGCCGCTGCTCAAAACTCTCCGGTAAATCCTCCCCGATGAGCGAAACGCTTGCCACGGGCCCGCTATTGTCCTGACCAGATTCGAAAAACCGGTCTGGATTGGTTCGAAGATGCGCCGGGATGCGGGTACACTTCAGAGACGCGGGAATGGTACTGGTAAGGTGTCGGAGTATTCATCGTCAACTCGATGGGAGTTCCCAGATTGTTGTACAAATACTCCGGAAGGTTAGAAGAGTTTATCCATTCATCATGGTCGGAATAAAAATAGAGGCGACGGTCCTGGTCATAGTAAACAGATGCCGCCGGATAATACCAGTATCGAAAAGCCCGTTCATTGGATCGAGGTTCCCAGTCAGGTCTGGGCGTCTTCACTAGACTGGATTCCCTTGCCTGTTTGAAAACCATATGTAGGACTTGTTCATGGTAGATGTAAGGTGTTTCCGTATCTGTTTCTATGATGACATAATCGTCTGTGTAGGGCTGTAATGACTTTGGTGGATTGAACGATTTCATCCATCGTCCATCTCGAAAGTGATAATAGATATTCTTAGTTGGATCAAAGTAGGTCTGATACTGATGATAGTAGTGAAATTGGCGGTACTTTGAAGAAGGCGCCGGCTCGCTGTAGGTCTTGAGTCTATCCGGTTCTTCTTGGGATTCTTCGGGCCTTGCTTGATACGTCATCGATCCTTGATGATGCCGTCGGGGATCATCATCGTTCAATTCAACGATCACGAAATCACCCAGGCGATTGCGAAATTCTCTCGGCAGCGCCGGAGATTTGGTCCATTCGCCGTGGTAGCTGAAAAAGAACAGTTCTCGGGAGGGGTCATAGTAAACCTGAGCTTCCGGGAAATACTGATAGCGATAAAGGCCTCTTGTTGAGGAAGGTGCTTCATTGGAGGCTTGCTCCCGCCCTTCAAACAGCGCTCCGGCATCGGGTGGGGCATCCCCATAGTTTCTTCTTCTAGCCTGCGCGTCGACGATCGGTAACAAGCAGATCAGCGCAAGTATGCCAACAATCCAGTGGATCCGAAAAAACCGTGCCATGGTCATAGATCTCCTTGGGTGCTCGAGTCCAAACGTCTAACCGTGTATACCGTTCAACAGGTGCAGACCGTGTCATGCACACCTATGATTCATGCTGGCATAGGAAGGCATTGCTGGTCAACCCCCTGTTGGGACTTGGGAGGTGTACGCTATCGGTGCATATTCCTCGCCCGGTGATGATGGCACAAGCGGATGCGCGAGAGCCAGGGAGTGCAACAAGCTTGGTCTCTTGATGCAACCACTTGCGGTTTCCAAACAACCGTGCGAAAAGAAGGGCGTATGGTCTTATGTGTCAACTTGGTCCTCACTGTCCGAAGGTCTTTTGTGTTGGGATTGACAAGGAGTTGCCTTATGAATACGCGGAGCCTACGGCACACAAAGCGCTATATGAGCGGACTTGAAATGTTACTCGTTATCCTTTGTGGGACAATTTTGGTGACGACCCTCGCCTTTGCCAACCCTCCCGCGTCGGAAGCGCAGCCTTCTCCGCCCCCGTCCGAGGATGAACGTCCCTATCCACCGCCTTCAGGATATGATCGCCCCTATCCCCCTCCCCCGCAGGGATATGATCGTCTTTATCCTCCTCGACCTCCAGGAGGAGATCGGCCGTATCCCCCTCCCCCGCAGGGATATGAACGTCCTTATCCTCCTCGACCTCCAGGTGGAGATCGGCCGTATCCCCCTCCCCCGCAGGGATATGAACGTCCCAATCCACCGCCTTCAGGGTATGATCGTCCCTATCCTCCAGGACCTCCGGGTGAAGAACGGCCGTATCCACCGCCGCAGTAGGGGGATGGTACCTATCGACCGGCGATGGGTTGGTGATAGGCGCTCCGCACCAGCGGTGTGCCGATACAGGATCTTGAGCTCGACAGACTTTCCATGATGTCGCGTTTGCGTCAACATTAGGATTTAGCCTATGCTCTCTTAGGGGGCAGTCTCTTCCAGGGTGCAATCGAGTACCCATTGCAGATAGTCCGCATTGCCGACCGCAATGGGGTAGCCTACTATTTCCGGCACTTCGTAGCTGTGCAGCTGACGGATGCGTTTTTCCAGAGCGGGAAATAGCTCTGCTCGGGTCTTGATCATCATCAGACGCTCCTCGCTGTCCCAGATTTCCCCTTTCCAACGGTAGATGGAACGCACGCCGGCCATGATATTGGCACAGGCGGCCAAGCGTTCGGCGACAATACTGTTGGCAATCCGTAATGCTTCCTCGTCATTGGCGGTGGTTACAAACACGGTTAGGATTCCGGTCATCATGGTAACCTCTAGGATGTTTCTGCAAGGCGGCAGCCTGAATCGGGCGTGCCCGGCATGCCTGCCGACCGTTGGAACGCCTGCCGCCATCGGGTTTCTTCTGAAAATACGATGCTGGTCTTGGTTTTGTCCCGGGCCAAATCGATCCACTGGCCATGGTCGGGGGATCGAACCCGAAGTTGAGTATACTCAATATCCACGCAAAACACGACGGATCTGGCAGTTCGAAACAAACGGCGGGACACTATGGCTGCCGGTCATCAACAGGAAACGGGGCTATTCCAAATCATTCCAATTCCACGAACAGTTTTACCGGGTGATCGTGCCGATATTCCGGTCGATGGCGGACTTTACCTGCTCAACGGCGCGGCGCACGCGTTCTAGCCGTTCGATGACGATAGAGGTGGCCGGATAGCGAAAAGGGGGCCTCTGACCCATTGAAATCAAATGCAAGAGCAACTTTACGAAGCACTATGGGCGAGGACTTCGCGCCTTTCGGGTAACATACGGGAACAGGAAATCATGACGGGCCTTATCGTCTATACGGGAAGTGATCCTTGACCACCTCCGTAAGACCTGTTATCCGGACACCTTCAAACGCAATTTCTTACCACCCACCTTGCCGACAACCCACCTAACGTTTGAAGGAGTCATCGGTGCGCATTGCGACATTTGGTGATCTGCATTTGGGCCCGAGTATGCTTTCTGATCGATTCCTTAACGACGAGGAGCACTTGCTGCGATTCGACGACCATTTGAGGGAATCTCATGATAGGATCATTTTAATGGGGGACATCTTTCAGACTGACTATGGCAGCCGTCCAGGTTCGAGGTCGGAAGTGCTCGAGGCGGCAATGGAAAGATATCCTCGGATCAGCTACCGGTGGAAATCCTCATCATGCGCGATGATCTATGGGAACCACGATGTAGTAACAGAAAGACGAATGAGCGCGGTCAAAGAGATCTTCCTGAAAGACAAAGGCTCGAGAATATGGCTAACCCATGGTCATCAGTTTGATCCTCTTATTAGTCAAGGACCTGTCCCATTCATTTTTTCCTGGATGGTGGGGAAATTGCGTCGATTGGGTCAAAAAAGGCTTGCTGATTTCATCGAGGGCCGCTTTTTCATGGCCTGCCAGCGGATGGCCCGTTCTCTTGGATCACCGAGATATGCCGCCCGAAAGGCTCTGATGTTGGACCAGTACGACATTGTGATCATGGGCCATACCCATCAGCCCGAGTGTGTCCGCTTTGGGAGCGGTATTTATGCCAATTCAGGAGCCTGTCTACCCAACCAGCTAGGATATGTATCCATTGATACATTAACAAAAGAAGTGCAACTGCGCGAATTCCAAGGAAACGAATGGCTCTCGTTGGGTGCTCTCACCGGAGGCAACACAAGAATCGATCTGCACGCATAGCGGCTGTTGGGATGTTTGAACTCTGATTTGGGACGGCCTTCCACGGCGATTTGAGGGGGAACAACGTTTCCCGCAGAGCAGGCCAGGAAACCAGTACGTATGCCACAAAACAAGCCAGCTTTATCACTTGTCGCGATGGGAATTGTGCTGACCTCATTAGTTGTTGCTATATCGGTGGAAGCTAGAACTGATTTCATGGCCGATCCTATGACCAATGTAATGCCTATTTCATGGAATCAGGCGTTCTTTAAGGTCATCAACTTCCCTGATGAATCAGAATTGGAAAAGGGTAAGATCCTGTTTGACATGAAAAGGCTGGAAGGTGATACGGTCATGGCCCAGAGTATCGGTCTTATTGACGCAAGGCCCAAACAGTGCTTAGAAGTCGTGTCCAACTACAACTATTATACTAAAATAATGCCTTACACGGTTGAGAGTAGAATTATCCGCAGCTTTAAACTCGATGGGGCGAACGCCGGGACCGAAGCCGTTGACTTCTGGACCAAGGTATGTGTTTTTGGATTTGAAACTAGATATCTCCTTCGTGTGGTGCATTTGGGTGATCCTGAAGGCCATCTCTACCAAAGCTACTGGACATTGGTGCACAATCCTTCTGCAGACTCAGGTTGCAAGGATTCCAATATGCGGCCCTGTGAAAATGATCTCGACATGAACATCGGTTCGCATCGATTCGAGCTGTACAAAGCCGATCCCAACCGCACCATTCACACCTACACGTTAAAGGTCAAAGGAAAGAGCTGGGCACAGCGCATCGGTCTTCGAGTTGGATGCGGGAATTCGATGCGAGAGGTTACCGAATCCATTAGAGACGCCGTGATAAAAAAACAATAACTGGCCTGATCGATTCCTGCATCGCCGCCGAAGATCGCCTGCATGTCCGGCGGTCTGCTGTTGGGTCCCTACCTGCCGCTCTGAGTCGGCCATCAGAAGCCGTCCGCCACCCGAGTGATATCCCCCACCCAAATCACACGTTCTTGACCATCTGCCAGGCCCACTCGCAGAGCCCCTTCCGAGGTGAGTCCCAAAGCGACGCCGGTGATTTGCTCTGATCCGCAGATGATCGTCACGGTACGGCCCAGCACGGCGGAGGCGTGTTCCAGGTCGGCAAGGAAAGAGGGGAGGCCGTCTTTGCGGAAGCGAGTGTAGTTGCGTTCGAACTGTTTCAGGAAGGCAAGGAGCAGGTCGGAGCGCCGGACCGTCTGCCGCCGTTCGATGGCGATGGAGGTGGCTGGATAGCGAAAAGGAGCGTCTAGTTGGGCAGGGCTGTGGTTGACGTTGATGCCGATGCCGATCACCAGAAACCGCGCCACATCCTGATCGGCCTGCATTTCGGTCAGAATCCCCGCGGTTTTCCTGTCGTGGATGAGAACATCATTGGGCCATTTGATGCGGGCCGTGAGCCCGTGGACTTCCTGGAGCACTTCCACCAGGGTTAGCCCGGTAATGAGTGTGGTCTGGGGAGCATCGCGGCTTGGCAGGTCATCGCGCAGGAGCAGTGAAACGTAGATCCCGCAGTGTGGCAGGGAGACCCAGGGCCTCCCGAGGCGCCCGCGCCCGGCTGACTGTTGGTCGGCCACCACTACCGTGCCGTGGGTCGCTCCCTGGGATGCCAACTGCAGGGCGTAATCGTTAGTGGAACCGATTTGGGGCAGGTAGTGGTAGGTCTTGCCCAACCATCGCGTTTCGAGACCAGGCAAAATTTCATCAGCCGTCAGCAGGTCAGGGGTGTCCAAGAGCTGATAGCCCTGCTTGGGATGGCTGGTAATCGGGTAGCCCCGGCCCTTGAGCGCATGGATATGCTTCCAGATGGCGGTTCGGGTTATGCCGAGTTCGGCTGCCAGCGCGGCTCCCGACAAATACTGTCCCTGATGCGCCCGCAGGAGTTCCAGGAGTTGTTTGCCGGTGGATGGTGTGGATATCATCGAGACACTCCAGGGTTACAGGCCGGGCAGCATCGTGGTGGTGGGAACTGCAACGGTAAGCAGCAGCGCTTCGGCAATTTCGTTGAGCGCTCCCAGCACGTCCCCGGTAACCCCTCCCAGCCAGCGCTGCGCCATGATCCGCAGTAGCCCTACAGAGCCCAGCAGTAGGATCAGCAGGACTGTGCCCGCCAGTGGCGCGATGAGGACTACGGCGATGAATGCCATCGCCATGGCTGCCAATAGGTGGCCCATATGCAGTTGCTCGCAGAAGGTCTTGCCGAGACCGCCTTCGGGCCGTGGGTAGACGCTCCGGTAAGCTCCCAAAACCATGCCCAGGCGGCTTAACATGGGTACCATCAGGAGCGCCCGCCACTGGCCGGTTTGGACCAGAGCGTGCAACGCAGCGATCTTCAGGGCTAGAACCAGGATCAGGGCGGTAGCCCCAAAAGTGCCGATACGGCTATCCTTCATAATGGCCAGTCGCTTTTCGGGGGTATAGCCACCACCTACACCATCTGTCAGATCAGCCAGTCCATCCAAATGGAGACCGCGGGTAAGTAGCGCCATCACCAACGTCAAGAGCACCGCAACCACTGCCGGTGGCAGCACTGGCTTCAAAGCGGCGGCAAGCAGTACCCAGAACCCTCCCAGAATAACTCCTACCAGGGGGAAGAAGGTGAAGCTTGCGGCCAGCTCCGTAGGGCCAGCCAACCGGGCCGGCAGCAACGGTACGCGCAAGATGGTCAGGAATGACAGGGCCAGGGCGAAGGAGTGCAGCATCAGAGTTCTCTAGGACAGCAACGGCTTGGGGGTTCCCTTGAGGACTAAAGGGAGACCCGCTACCACTAAGGTCACGGCGACGCATACGGCAGCCACCTGTTGGTTGGTTCTTCCGGCCAAATCGCGGAAGGTACGTGCCAGGGTGTTTTCCGGGACGATTCCCCCACCCACCTCGTTGGATACCAGCACCAACGGGTAATCGGCCGCACCGATGGCGGCGCATAGCCGGTCAACCTTGCCAGTGGGCGGCTCATGGGAACTGGGTGATTGCAGCATCAGATTGGTGAGCCACAGGGTCAGGCAATCCACCAGTACCGGTCGGCCCTTCCCACGGAGTGCATCCAGATGCTCGACAAGGGCCAATGGTACCTCCATGGTTTGCCAAAGCGCTCCTCTCCGGCGCTGATGGTCCCTAACCCGGTCACGCATTTCGTCATCCAGCGCCTGAGCGGTGGCCACATAGACATAGGGCGAGGGGAAACGCTGTATGAGCTCTTCGGCAAAACGGCTCTTGCCGCTCTTGGCACCGCCCAGCACCAAATGGGGAACGCCGGGAAAACCCGTGAAGCCATTGGTCATGGGCCATCCTTCCCGGGGGCGGCGGGGAAAAGTGCAGGCAGATACTCGTTCACCAGTCTATCGACAAGGTGGGGCAAAGGTTCACGGATTGTGCCCACAACCGTAACCGGTTCCTGAGTCAGCGGCAGCAGCAGTTTGGGGGCATGCGCCGCGCCAATGGCATGCACCATGGCCGGGGTCACTTCGCCCATCATCGCATGGGCAATCAGCAGTGAAATCGGACCGATGATCACATCTGCTCGCTGCACACAGTGGCAGATGGCGTTTTCTCCAGTGGCGCCGCGGTTGGCCCGGGCTTTCATCATCTGCGCAGTGGCGATGGCGTTGGTGCCCAGGGCCCAGACCTCAACGGTTTCTCCATGCATCTCCTTGATCTTTTTGATGATGGAGGAGCCGATCCCGCCACCTTGGCCATCGATTACCGCAATGCGCACGGTCGCCCCCTTGATGAAGGAATTGATCTTAGTCGACGGTCGGCGCAGCCACTCCCAACAGTTCGAGGAGGCGCTGCAGGTCGTCGTCGGAGACAAAGGTGATGGTGATGGAACCGCGTTGGCCGCGTCGTTTGAGGCTAACACGGGTACCCAGTCGAGCCTGGAGGGATTCCTCCAGATAACGATAGTGGGCGCCGGCATCGCGAGCTTTGGCGGCCTTGGCGGGTTTGGCTTGGCGTGCCAGCAGCTTCTCAGTTTCTCGGACCGATAACTGGCGTTCAATGATGAGCTCCCGCACCTGGCGCTGGGTTTGCGGGTCAAGTACGCTCAGCAGGGCGCGTGCGTGTCCCATGGTGATGCGTTCGTTGACCACATCGCTCTGGATATCGGCCGGGAGTTGCAGCAGCCGCAACAGATTAGCTATGGTGGACCGGTCTTTGCCCACCCGCTCCGCCAGTTCTTGCTGGGTGAGGTGAAATTCGTCGTGGAGGCGCCGATAGGCCATGGCTTCTTCGATGCAGTTGAGGTCACGCCGCTGGATGTTCTCGATCAGCGCCAATTCCAAGGCTTCGGCGGGTGTGGTCTCGCGGAGCAGCACCGGGACTTCCGCGAGCCCCGCAGCTTTGGCTGCTTGCCAGCGCCGTTCTCCGGCCAGGATCTGGTACTGGTCGGGGGTATCGGTCTTGGTGGCGAGAATGGGTTGCAGCACGCCCTTTTGGGAAATAGAACTCACCAGTTCCCGGAATCCCTGATCCTGAATCTTTTGTCGCGGCTGGAAGGGATTGGGAATCAGGCGTTCGACGGGGCAATAGAACAGCTGGATGTCATCGCGCCGCAGCCAGTCGCTGGTGGCCAAAAGTTCCTGCAATCCGCGGCCCAAACCGCGTTTCTTCTCGCTCATGTCAAACTCTATGGTTCGATCTCAGCATCGGTTACGTGGCACAATCCCCGCGCCGCAATTCCGCGTTGCTTGCCGCTGGTGACCCGGCTTTGGTTCTCACCACCCCTTACCCACTGCGGGTCACTGCGGGTAGATCACTGAACCTGTCTGGTCTTGGCCAGTATCTCGTCCGCCAGGGCCAGGTATGCCTTGGACCCTACGCACTGGGCATCATAGAGCAGGACCGGTAGCCCGTGGCTCGGACTTTCACTCAAGCGGACATTGCGCGGAATCATGGTCTTAAAAACGTTGAACCGAAGATGCCCGCGGATTTCGTTGGCCACCTGATGAGACAAGTTATTCCGCCGGTCAAACATGGTTAGCAGTATCCCTTCAATGAGAAGCGTCGGATTGAGCCGGATCTTGATGCGGCGGATGGTATCCAGAAGGAGACTCAGGCCTTCCAAGGCGAAATACTCGCACTGCAGCGGAATAAGCACCGCCTGGGCGGCGGTCAGCGCGTTGACGGTGACAAGCCCCAGAGACGGCGGACAATCCAGGAGGATATAGGCGAATCCATTTTGCAGCCCGGCGAGCCGCTCCCTGAGCAAGGTTTCCCGCTGCTCGTGGGAGAGCAGTTCAAATTCGGCGGCAACCAGATGCGAATTGGCCGGCAGCAGCGCCAGCGGCAAAGCGGCCAGGGGCTTGACGATGGGCGCCGGCTGGTGGTCCTCGAAGAGAAACTGAAACAGGCCCGGGTCCTGACTGGTAAGGTGCGTGCCAAAGCCGCTGGAGGCGTTCCCCTGAGGGTCGCAGTCCACCACCAGGACCGTCTGGCCGCGCTGGGCCAAGGCCGTAGCCAGATTGATGGCGGTGGTGGTCTTACCGACCCCTCCTTTTTGATTGGCTATGGCGATGATGCGTGACATTGATTTTTTTTCGCGGAGCCTCGTGATGGGAACCAGCAGGGGGTTCTTCCCAATCTGAGCGACAACGTTCGTAATCTCTTGTCATGCCTGAGAAAGCAGGCATGCAGTGGGTCTTTTGAACTCCTTAACATGCGCCAGAATGACGAAAGGGCTTTTCAAGAATTGGAATCGCTCAACTTGAGTTCTAGATCGTGTATGGCGGCCTGTCCTCGCTCCGATCCGCGTGAGACCTCGCCCGTACCTTGCCGCCTTACCATCGACCGTTCCTATCTCATGTCACCACCGTTTGCAATTCAAATCTGCTACCATGGTGGGCACTTGCTCGTTGCTCGAGGTAACCGGCCGTCAGGAAGGGTCCTCCTGGTGCGGACCTGGTTCTTGGCCTTCGGGGACCAGCAATCCCCAGGCGTCGAACAGCTCACTGTAGCGGACGACAAAGCGCCGACCGTCCTCCGTCAGCACTCGGTAGTAACGCTGCGGTACCCGCTGTCGGGAAAGGTACCCCTCATACCAACGGTCCAGGATGGTCCGGATGCGGTATTCCCCTCCCCGCCAGCGAAAGACTGTCGGTTCCTGCTGGGCCCGATATTGCTCGCGGCAGCTCACCGTGATGCGTTCGAATCTCATATTCCGATTTCACAATCTTGTGACGATAGTCCTGGGAGCCAACTTCCACACCTGACCATGACTGACAAAACAAGCCTGCGGCAACCCACCTGCGCATACGACGACGCGACAGGTTGCAGCCAGTAGTTTAGAGCTGTTATAAGAGGATGAGCAAGGGAGAACCGAACCGGGCTATCGAATCACCAACTCCCATAATTGCAAAGGGTCCCCTATGAACCTCTGGGAACAGTATCGATCCGAACTCGTCGCCGATCTTTATGAATTCACCATGGCTGCCAGCTACTATGCGGAAGGCATGAAGGGCGAAGCCACCTTCAGTCTCTTCATCCGCAAATACCCGGTGAACCGGGCCTATTTTGTGGCAGCGGGGGTGGAACACCTGGTGGACATCATCGAGAGCTTCCGGTTTAGCAGCGAGTCTTTGGACTACCTGGCCACTACCGACCAGTTTACCCCTGATTTCTTGAATTACCTCGCCAAGTTCCGGTTTTCGGGCAGCGTTCGTGCCCTCCCCGAGGGGACCCTGTTTTTTGCCAATGAACCCATCGTCGAAGTGACCGGGCCCATTCTTGAAGCGCAGCTTGTCGAGACCGTGGTGATCAACGTCATCCACCTGGAAACGCTGCTGGCAACCAAGGCGGCCCGCTGCATGCACGCGGCTCAGGGCCGGGGGCTGGTGGATTTCGGACTGCGCCGTACCCAGGGGATCGATGCCGGTCTCAAGGCGGCCCGCACCAGCTACCTCACCGGTTTTCTCGGCACCAGCAACGTTTTGGCGGGAAAGATCTATGGCATACCCGTTTACGGCACCATGGCCCATTCCTATGTGACTAGTTTCCCCCATGAGATGGATGCCTTTCGAGCCTATGCACGGGCTTTTCCTGACGGCACGGTGTTTTTGGTGGATACGTACGATACCCTCACCGGTGCCCAAAAAGCCGTGGAGGTGGCACGGGAACTTCGGGCGCGTGGCCACACTCTGCGCGGGGTGCGGCTGGACAGCGGCGACCTGGCCGCTTTGAGCCGCGCCGTACGGGATCTCCTGCGCCGTGAGGGGTTTCCCGAGGTCCGGATCATGGTGAGCGGGAATCTGGATGAGTACCGTCTTGAGGAATTGCTGCGCCAGGGGGCCGAATTTGACCTGGCGGGAGTCGGCACCCACCTGGTGGTGTCGGCCGATGCTCCCTACCTGGATATGGCCTACAAACTCGTCGAATATGACGGCCGACCGATCCTCAAACTAAGCCCCGGAAAAACAACCTGGGTGGGCCGAAAACAAATCCATCGGTTCTATGGAGCTGCACGGGAAGATGTCTCATGACGTGATGAGCCTCGAAGGCGAATTTGTGTCGGATGCCCGTCCTCTTCTCGAGGTATTCATGGCAGGACGGATACCGGCGGCGCTCGGCCGAAAACCTCGACGACATCCGCCGACGGTTCCGGCGAGAGTGGGAGACTCTGCCTGAAGCGTACCGTGTCATCTACCCTCAGGAAGAATTTCCGTTCAGAACAAGCGACGAATTGGAGAAACTTCAGGAGGATGTTACTCACCAGAGGCAACGAGAGGAATTGGGGGGAGAGTTGGTCGCCGCGCCGCGGTTACGAAAGGGAGATTGGGGCGCCGGTGGTATGCTGAGAGCGCCACACTGCCAGGCGGCGTGCACCGTATTCGCGCGGCAGGTGGTATTCATGGCTGCCGATGAATGCGAGCACCCCGCCCGACTGTGCAGTCAGGTCGAAGTCAGACATCCCTGCCGACGAAGAGCCCTCAGGGTGCTCAGATCCTTTCCAATAGGCCAGCATGCCGCCCGGTTGAAGGGTCCTCGCGGCGAACTCCGCGAACCCTTTGACCGGAAGTTTCAGGGCGCGCATCGTGATGAGTGCGACCGAGGCCGGTTTGATCGGGCTATCAGCCTTGGCCAAGTCTTCCCACCTGGTGGCCAGGGCGGTCAGCCGATCCAACTGCAACTTCCCCAGCAGCACCTTGAGAAAACTGACCTTCTTGCCGTGACTCTCCACCAAGTACATATGAAGCTCCGGGCACAGGATCTTCAACGGCACTCCTGGGAAACCGGCACCAGTACCGATGTCGATGGCCAGACCCTGGCGGGGGAGCCATCGCGCGGGCAACAACGAGTCCAACAGGTGTTTGATGAGGATGTCTTCGGGCCGGGTGATGCGGGTAAGATTGTGCCGTTGGTTCCAGGCTAGCATGAGTCCCACATGCCGAGTGCACAAGCCTGCCTGATCCTCGGTCAAGTTCAGAGCCTCGGTGTGACAGAGTTCCTGGAGTTTGTTGCTGAACGAAGGCTCGTCGAAGCTTGTCAAGGAATCGCTCTTATGCATCCGATCACCCCTGGGGCTTGGCGAAGCATGGTTTGCGTGTCCAAGCAACGCTGCGGTCCACTGCAACAACGCGCGGCAGGCCGGCGCCTAGTGAAGCATCCTCCGCTTCGTTCACCATCCTTCACAGGTCCCGGTGTCTCACTTACCCACACAGAATTGAGTGAAGATCCGGTCCAGCAGTGATTCATCGTCAGCGCGGCCCACGATGCTTTCCAAGGCATGGCGGGCGGACTGGAATTCGACACTGACCAACTCCGGATAACCCCCTTGACGAAGGAGTTGCTGCGCTTGGCCCAGAGCTGCCTGGGCCTGTTGCAGGGCTTGGTGGTGGCGCAGGTTGGGAATCATCCCGGAGCGGGCCGTTTCCAATGGCTTCCGGAGATACTGGGCCGCCAGCCATTGGCGCAGTTGCTCGACGTCTTGAGGGTTGAGAACCGAGAGTGTAAAGATTGGCGCCTGATCGCCATAGCGGGCGGTGATCCCCGCCACGGTCGTGACCGGTTGCAAGTCCGCTTTATTGAGTAGAGCCACCCGCCGCTTGTGAATGATGCTTTGGTAGACGTGGTCGTCTTCCGGGGTAAGCGGCTGACTTTGGTCCAGGAGCCAGAGCACTAGATCCGCCTGATCGACCGCCTGAAGGGTGCGCTCGATGCCCAGGGATTCAATAGTGTCCGGCTGTTGGCGAATGCCGGCGGTGTCCAGAATCCGAACCTAGAACCCCCGCCAGCAGGAAACTGTCTTCGATGACATCACGGGTCGTGCCGGGAAACGCGGTAACGATGGCCCGATCTCTCACCAGCAAGGCATTGAGAAGCGAGGACTTACCCACATTGGGACGCCCCACCAACACCAGGGTCAGTCCTTCGCGGACAATACGACCATTATCGTATTGGAGCAGCATTTCCGCCACCGGTCGTCGCAGTCTGGTTTCCATCAAATCAGCCAGAGCGGATCCGGGAAGGGTGACCTCGTCACCCAGATCATCAGCAAAATCGATGGACGCTTCCAGATGCGCGTGTAGTTCGGTCAACGCCGTGAGCCAGCTTTTCACTTGATCACTGAGACCCCCGCGGAGCTGTCGGTTGGCTAGAACGAGGCTCTGATCCGATTGGGAGCGAATAATGTCAATGACCGCTTCGGCCTGACTGAGATCGATCCGGCCGTTGAGGAAGGCTCTGCGGGTGAATTCCCCCGGTTCAGCCAGGCGAGCTCCGGCGGACACCACCAAGTCCAAGATGCGCTGCAAGACAGCAAAACCGCTGTGGCAGTTGATCTCGATGACGTCTTCACGGGTGTAGCTGTAGGGCGCGGCCATGTAAGCGACCAGGACTTCATCCAGGCATTGGCCGGTAGCGGGGTTGGTTATCCAGCCGTAGTGCAATCGGAAAGGCCGCAGCGTGTGATCGGTCGACCGGGACTGGAACAAACCAGAGATGATAGAGCGAGCCTCGGGGCCGCTAATCTTGATGATGCCGACGCCACCCTCCCCAAGAGGAGTGGCAATGGCGCAGATGGTATCAAAGGAAGGTAATGATGGCACGTGCAACCACCCGGTTGGATGGGCTTGGTTGTCAGCCTTGAGAGGCGGTTCCGCTCCACCTCCAGCAGGCATCAATCGATTTCAGCCTTGGTCTGTTCTTGGTCTTTGGTCTGATTCTTGTTTTTTTTCATGGGGTAGATGACCACCTTCCGGAGATTGCCATCCCCCTTGCTCTTGGTGCGGACGTTCTGGTCATCCTTGAGGGCCAAATGAATCACCCGCCGATCATGGGCATTGAGCGGTCCGGTGGTGAATGGACGGCGTGCTTTCTTGACCTTCTCGCTCAATTGCTGGGCCAATTCCACCAAACCGGTCTCGCGTTTGGAGCGGTAGTTTTCGGTGTCAACCACCACCGAAACGTTTTCCCCCACCTCTCGTTGACAAATCTTACTGACCAGGTACTGAAGTGCCTGCAGGGTCTTTCCGCGTTTGCCAATGAGCAACCCTGAACCGTTACTGATGATGTTCAAGGTGATCTGATCTCCCGTGGATTCTGCTTCCACCACGGTGGGGACGTGAATGTGCTCCAGGATATGGGTGAGGATGTCCTTGGCCTGTTGGGCTGTACTCTGAATCGGGACTACCTTGGGTGTGACCCGGATCTTTGCCTTCTTGGAGCCAAATATCCCAAAAATTCCTGATGATTCTCGTGAGATGACCTCTATTTCCAGTCTTTCCCGGGGCAGATCGAGTGTCTCACAGGCGACCGCAATCGCCTCTTCTACCGTCTTTTCTTCAAATTCCATTGTTGACATGCTTTCCTCCGCTCGTCTTCCAAACCGGCCGCGGTCATTTGGTGGTGGCGCCGATGAGCATCGCGGGAGTCATTGCTAGGCCTGACGATTGATCCAGTACTGCTGCGCGACGGACAAAACGTTGTTGACCAGCCAGTAAAGCACCAGGCCGGAAGGGAAGTTAATGAACATCACGGTGAAGATGACCGGCATCATGAGCATCATCTTTTCCTGACGGGGGTCCCCCGTGGAAGGGGTCATCTTTTGCTGGATAAACATGGAAGCGCCCATGAGCAAAGTCAGGACCGGCAAGCCGTTTCCGACATAGGGAATGCTGAAGCCGATGGGTAAGCGGTCGGGCGCGGTCAAGTCGTTCATCCACAGCATAAACGGCTGATGCAGCAGGTCCACCGAGCTGTACAGCATCTTGTACAGAGCAAAAAAGACCGGAATTTGAAGCACCATGGGGAGGCAACCTCCCATCGGATTCACTTTGTGGGTGCGGTACAGTCCCATGAGTTCTTCATTGAGCTTTTCTCGGTTGTCTTTATATTTTTCGCGCAAGGCATTCAATTTCGGTTGGAGTTTTTTCATGCCTTGCATGGATTTATAGCTCTTATGGGTGAGTGGCCAGAAAATGATCTTGATGATGATCGTGATCAGGATAATGGCCACACCGTAGTTGTGGGTGTAGGTGTAAAACCACTTGAGCACATAGAGCATCGGTTTGGCAAGGAAGTCAAACCAGCCGTAGTCGACTGCCGCGGCAAGATCATTGCCGGCGCGACTTGAGGAAAGCGATATCCTTGGGTCCCAGATAAAGCTTTAAACGGAAGGTTCTTTCCTTGCCTGCTTCGATCTGGAAAGGTTCGGTTAGATACACCGCACGTATCCGGCCGCTGGCTTCATCCAAGACCCTCGGCGCTACTTGATAGCCACCCGTTTCTACAGGGATGACAGCCTGAAGGAAATAGTTGTCTTCGTAACCAAACCAACTCAAAGGTGAAGCCAGGTTCGGTTCCTTCTTGAGCATTTCCTTGATTTCCAGAATGTTGCTGGAACGATCCTGATAGTATAGAAACTGTGATTTGTTGTAGGAGGAGGCTTCCTTGTCGATGTAAGGTTCATAGTAGAAGCTGATTCCCATCTGATCCGAGAGACTTTCCTGGCCAAGGTTTTGAAGCTGAACGACGATGTCCAGCGAATAGTCGTTGGGTGAAAATGTGTAGGTCTTGATCACCTTCAAACGGTCGGGCACTTCGGCTGAAAAACTAATGTCCTGTTTGGTACCGCCCTCAGTCAAGGCAACAGATCGGGTGTCGGCGGACTGGAAGGCCCGAGTAGACAGCTCCCAGTCAGCATTCTGAATAAGGTCGATCGCCATCGGCAAAAAACCGCTAGCCTGCGAAGTGATCAAGTCCATTAAAGGAGCTTGTGGATCAGCGCTTCGCCGATAGTGCTTGAGTCTGAAATAGTGAATGCGTGCGCCCGAGGCCGTGAGCTGGGTTTCGTAGAGTGGTGTTTGAATAGTCCAGGTATCCTGATACTCCTTGGTTGTCGCCGCTTTGCTATGGGGCAGAGAGCTGGGCGCAGCGGGCTTGTCCGCGGGGACAGAGGGCGGGGTTGTCTTAGTTTCGACGGGTTGCTTGGGGGCTTGGCTGGTGGATGGTGGCAATGCCTTCTTGAACCATGACGATTCAGGCGAAATAAATACTTCCCAAAGCAAGAGTACCGCAATGGACAGAACGAAGGCAAGAAGCGTGCGTTTTTCCATGAACAATAGACTCCGTGTAGCTACGGTATAGGATTCTTAATGACCGGGTCATATCCGCCCGGATGAAAGGGGTGGCACCGCAACAGGCGCCGTAACCCCATCCATAACCCCTTGGCGGGACCAAAATGCTCAATGGCATCGAGGGCATACTCCGAGCAGGTGGGGACGAAACGGCAAGAGGGCCCCTTAACGGGTGACAAGACCATTTGATAAAAACGGATGGCACCAAGCAATACAGTCTTTACCATGAATTGCGGCCTTCCTTCCTGGCCAGAACAGCGTTGATTTCGCCGGCGATATCCTGCGGCTGGAGCTTTTCCGCGCCTGGTAAGGCAACGACTACGATATCCAGGGCCGGTGGCGGCAAGTTCTCCTTAGCGTGACGAAAAAACTCCCGCAAACAGCGCTTGATGCGATTGCGCTGCACCGCCTTCCAGAAGCGTTTCTGCACCACCATGCCAAGACGGTGCGAGGTGAGCCCGTTTTCCCACCAATTGACCAGAAAATGGCGGGTTCGGCAACGTCTACCATGGTCCTTGACACGGCTGAAATCCGAAGGATGTCGCAGCCTCTCGTGAGCCCGCAACGTTAGTGAGCGCATAAGCCCCTCCAGCGGCTGGGCCTAATCCTGAGCTGCAGTGCCCGTGAGTGCAGGGCGTGGCGATGCTATTGCATACTCGGGCCGAGGGCTACTTCTTTAAGAATAGGGATGTGGCGGCCTCTAAACCGCCAGCCTCTTGCGACCCTTGGCGCGTCTGCGTTTCAACACCAAACGTCCGGATTTATCAGCCATCCGTGCAAGGAAGCCGTGAGTGCGTTTTCTACGCAAATTGCTGGGTTGGAAAGTCATCTTCATTGGCGTCTAGACCTCACTATTCGAAATGTTGTAGATTCCTTCAGCTGGTTTGTGTTAACGCATGGCCCGGTCCTTTTCATGCCTGGTTGGGAAACACCCTCACTAGATCATAATGAGATGTAAGCAAAACATCCATACGGGCAATACAAATTTGAACTTGTAATCAAAAACTGTTTTTCTTGTCAAGGTTGAAAGTTTCATAGGGGTTGGGATGTGGGTGCAGCCTTGATCCGTGGAACAGTCGAACTGGAAACTTGAGCGTTGCAAGCAATGGGGAGCTGGGTCGCTCCCGAACTGTTGCCCAAGCTGCTAAGTGAGGTTCCACGTAACCTGGATTAGGTTGCGCTGGCAGTCGGCTTCTGCTATCTTCCGCGCTATCCGGTGTGCTCATGGTGCAGAGAAGGTGTTTTCCCCTAACTCTCCAGGGGACAAGTGCGCGTGATCGAGATGGAGTTTTTGGATTGTAGGCGATACAGCAGCATGCTATAGAACTCACTCTCGCAATCCGCATGATAATGGAATGGAAAGGAGAATCCTTGCAATGGGATTATTTAATCGCATCTTAGGATGGTTTTCCAACGACTTGGCCATCGATCTGGGGACGGCTAACTCGCTCGTTTATGTGAAAGGTAAGGGGATCGTTCTTACGGAGCCTTCGGTTGTGGCTGTCCGGAAGGAAGATCGTGGTACCAAGCGGGTGTTGGCCGTGGGTAAAGATGCCAAGCTCATGCTGGGCAAGACCCCAGGCAACATCGTTGCTATTCGTCCCATGAAGGAAGGGGTCATCGCCGATTTTGAAGTGGCGGAAGCGATGCTGCGCTATTTTATCAGGAAAGCGCACAACCGTCGCAGCCTGGTGCGACCCCGAATAGTCGTGGCAGTACCTTCAGGGATTACCCAGGTGGAAAAGCGGGCTGTCAAGGAGTCTGCGGAATCGGCAGGGGCTCGGGAGGTGTATTTGATTGAAGAGCCGATGGCAGCAGCGATTGGCGCCGGCCTGCCGATCACCGAGCCGGTGTGTAACATGGTGGTGGATATTGGTGGCGGGACGACAGAGGTGGCCGTCATTTCTCTTGCCGGCATCGTTTACAGCAAGTCGGTACGGATTGCTGGAGATAAAATGGATGTGGCCATCCTGCAACATATCAAGAGACGCTACAACCTCCTTATCGGCGAACCCACCGCGGAACTCATCAAAACCACAATCGGCAATGCCTATCCCACGGGCCAGGTGGAAACCATGCTGATCAAAGGGCGTGATCTGGTCAGCGGCATCCCCAAAACCATAGAAATTGATTCCGATGAGATCCGTGAGTCGATCCAGGAACAGATCGACGCCATTGTCGAAACCATCAAAATTGCGTTGGAGCAAACCCCTCCCGAACTAGCGTCGGACATCGTCGATCGTGGGATCGTTTTGACTGGTGGAGGGGCACTGTTGAAGAACTTGGATCATCTGCTTCGCCTTGAGACTGGTTTGCCCATTACGATCACGGAGGATCCTCTGACTACAGTGGTTTTGGGTTCGGGCAAGGCCCTCGACGAAATCGACGTGCTCAAGGAAGTCCTGGTATAAGGCGTGTGTCCCTTGCATCGAGAGAGCTTGTGTTGCATGCGGATGGCATGGGGATCGCGGCCAGGTTCTTGAGGGTTGATGGCTTGCATGGGATTGCGAACCGATGAAGGGATTTTTCCGCCGCCTTCTCAACATCTTGCCTTGGATTACCTTCCTGGCAGCTCTTCTGTACATATTCTCCCTGAATTTTAGACCGGCCACTCGAATGGACTACCTGCAGCGAGGGATCTTGGAAGCCGTTGCCCCGGTTTCCAAGAGCTTCCAGTTGACCGTTCGGGCGGTCAAGGGGGTCTATGAAGAATATCTGGCGCTTCGCAAAACCCGCGAAGGGAATGTCCAATTACGCCAAGAGATCACCCGTCTGCAAACACAACTGACCGAATACCACGAAGCGTATCTAGAAAACCTACGTTTGCGGCGTCTTCTGGATTTCAAGAACGCCGTCAAGGCTGAAGCCATGCCTGCTCAGGTGGTCGTCCACGACCCCTCGGGTTGGTTCCAAACACTGATTGTGGACAAAGGGGCGTTGGATGGGGTTGGAGCCGATATGCCCGTGGTGAATGATGAAGGGGTGGTGGGTCGAGTGATGGATGTCTCCGAGCGCTATGCGCGGGTGGTGCTTATCACCGATCCAGCCAGTGCCATCGATGGCATGATCGAACGCAACCGGATGCGCGGTGTGCTCGCCGGCAAGGATGCCTCCAGTTGTTTCCTGAAATATGTTCGTGGCAATTTTGATGTGCAAATGGGTGATCTGATCATTACCTCCGGCAAAGACGGGGTCTTTCCCAAGGGACTCCGTCTTGGCCGTGTGAAGGGGGTGCGCAAGGACCCGGTAGCGTTGTTTCAAATCATTGAGGTTGAGCCGACGGTGCGACTTGGCGCGCTGGAAGAGGTGCTGGTGTTAAAACGCGTTATCGACTTGCCCAAGGAGTAGGGCAACGGCTGTCTTAGGTCCGGATCCCGGATCGATTGTTCCCCTGTACAATCTCTGTTGGCCTCATAGGACACCGGGGTGTGACGGCGAGAGGGGAAGCCACAGTGACACGGCGGCGGTAACAAGTCGCGATGCCATACGACGAGGAAGACTCCAGGGATGGAGAATGAATATTATCGGGGTGCTACTGTGGGCACTGGACAGGCAGTGCTCCATGGGGATGACCACGCCTCTCGCTGTATCTCCGTGTCACTACGGTGCTGTACTTCCCATTCTTGCCACGGTGCAAAGCGTGTCTCATTTCCGGTTGGGCGATGTAGGGTAGGTGGATTGTCTGCACCGGGATTCGATGGTGGTGCCCCGCTTGCTTCGTGAGGAGCCCCAAGCACACGCCGCAGTGGCGAATGTCGAGTATTTGATAAGCTCTCAGAGAGATGCGAATTGGGATCGATCCAGCCATGTTTAGCGTTCGGCATGTCGTCGGCCTGTGCAAAGTGATAATGTATGCTATCGGTCTGTTGTTGCTACAGATTCACCTTGTATCCCGGCTGCCCTATCAGAGCTTGCGCATCGATCTTTTGCTCCTGCTAATTGTGGCTCTAACGGTGGAACTCCCATTTGTGGTCAGCATCACTGCAGCCATCTGTGTGGGTTTTGTGGTCGACGTCTGTAGCGGTCGGTTCTGGGGTTTGCATGTGACCTCCTACGTCATTACGGTGGTGGTGGTAAGCAAGGTGCTACTCCGCTTTGAGATGCAGAATCCATTGTACCAAATGGTCGTAGCGGGCTGCTGTGGCCTGCTCCAAGGATGCCTGTTAGTGACCTTCTTCTGGATGGATCAGCAAAGCGCAGCGCTGAGCTATACCATGATAGCGAGCCTGGTGGTACGATCGCTAGTGATGATGGTAGTGGCACCGATTGTGATTCATGCTCTGGTTGGTGTTTGGAGTGAGACTTAGGTTGGAGACCAGCAACGGGCATTTGGGCTGATCAGCCTCGTATCATGGTGGTACGCTGTTGGTTGCCTAGGGCATTCAGGTCGACGCGAGTGGTTAATGGCCGAGCTGCGTATGGAACGAATCAGCAATCTGAGTAGATGATTCTAGGTTGATGGATCGATGCAGACACGGGAAGCTTCACTGAGAAACCAAGGCCGTGCAGGTACCGAATGGCTCCATTTGGTACACTGGGAGGTATCTGAATCCCCTGCCTTCCAGAGACCCTATCTGGTTGCCGTGGTGTTTCTCATGATCGTTCTTCTAGGTTACACATTCCGCTTGTGGTACCTGCAACTTCTGCATGGCGCTCAATATCGCTACTATTCAGAAAACAACCGGATTCGGCTTGAAGAGATTCAGGCCCCTCGAGGCGTCGTCTTTGACCGATCAGGTACGGTCTTGGTGGAGAACCGCCCCGCCTTCCACCTCATGCTCATTCGAGAGGATGTATCGGATATTGATGAAACCGTGAAAAGCCTTGCCGAGTTGTGCCACGTTGACACGGCACCGTTTTACGACATTCTGGAAGCGAATGAAGGCCTGCCGCGCTTTATTCCCATTCGCTTGGCGGTTGATGTCGACCGAGACAGCCTGGCGCGGATCGAAGCGCAGTTGTTCCGGCTTCCGGGGGTTTTCGTCCAGGTGGAACCCAAGCGCGAGTACAAATGGAATGGGGTTGCGGCTCACCTCATGGGGTACATGAGTGAGGTCTCCGAAGCAGAGCTGAAGAGCGAAAGCTACCGGGGCTACATGCGGGGGGAGGCGGTTGGCAAAGTTGGCGTCGAGAAAGCCTTTGAAAAGGTTCTGCACGGCAAGCGCGGGGGGCGTCAGCTGGAAGTGGATGCGGTGGGCCGACGATTGCGACTGCTGGATGAAGTCCCACCGGTAGCTGGAAGAAACTTGTGGTTGACCATCGATATCGAACTACAGAAGGCGGCAGAAGCCTGCCTAAGAGATCGCGCCGGTGCCATCGTGGCTCTGGACCCGCAGAATGGAGCGGTGTTGGCCATGGCGACCAATCCGTCCTTCGATCAGGAACGGTTTGTCAGAGGCTTTACCGCCCAGGAATGGAAAACTCTCACCGAGGATCCGGGACATCCTCTGTTGAATCGGGTGCTCGGCGCAGCCTACCCGCCCGGTTCCACATATAAGCCGATACTGGCTTTGGCCGCACTCCAGGAAGAGATCATTAAGCCCAACGTCAAGATCACCTGCCCGGGCTACTACAGTTTTGCTGGTCGTGACTACCGTTGCTGGCGGGATCGAGGTCACGGCCCCGTGGACCTCCACCAGGCGCTGGTGCAATCCTGCGATGTTTACTTCTATACCGTCGGCATGCGCTTGGGAGTCGATCGCATTGCCAAATACGCCAAGATGATGGGGTTGGGGGCTAAGACGGAGATAGGGTTGGACCGAGAGCATCCAGGACTGATTCCGACTTCCCTGTGGAAGAAGAATGCTACAGGTGTGCCTTGGCAGAAAGGAGAGACGCTCTCGATATCCATCGGCCAGGGGTTTGATTTGACCACGCCGCTGCAAATGGCGGTAGCCTATGCTGCCATTGCCAACGGGGGCAAGGTGTGGCAACCTTATGTGGTGGGCCGGATTGAAGGAGAGCGGCCGGACGAAGCAAAGGAAGTTACGGGCAGGCTGCGTTGGCAGGCGGCTGTGAACCGCAATGCCATTGAGCTGGTCAAGGCGGGTCTCCTGGGAGTAGTTGAGGAAGCCCGCGGTACTGCCCACGGAATAAGGCACAAATCCATCCAGATCGCCGGCAAAACCGGGACCGCGCAGGTTGTGAAGCTGGCTGAAGGTGCCGACCGAAAGAAAACGGCTGCAGCGGCCAAACACAAGGAAAAGGACCACGCCTGGTTTGTGGGATATGCTCCGGCCCAAGATCCCAAGATCGTGGTGACCGCCCTGGTGGAGCACGGTGGCCATGGGGCATCGGCGGCAGCGCCCCTGGTGCAGCAGTTGATTCTTAACTACTTGGAAAGAGAATCCGGGCCGACCGCCGATCCCAAGACGCGAACCGGAGAACGAAAGGCCACCATTCCAGAACCGTAGTCCACGGAGTTCCGAATCGATTTGCTCGGAGCTGCCATGGGAATACCCGGTTAGAGCCAATCTGAACGAATGCGAACACCGAAATGATTGACAGACGTTTGATTGAAAATTTCGACTGGGCGATCCTCATGACGCTTCTTCCAATCATTGGGATTGGGCTGGTCAGTCTGTACAGTGCGGTCTATCCACAGATTCAGGCCAATCCCACACACAACCTGTTCGTACGACAATTGGGTTGGCTGGGGGTTGGATTGGTGTCCATGTTCTGTGCTTTATTGATCAACTACGACCGAATGCAGACAGCCAGCACCTGGATTTTTTTGTTGAGTGTTGTATTACTGACGTTGGTGTTGGTTGTCGGGAAAGAAATCAACGGGTCAAGGCGGTGGATCAGTCTTCTGGGGCTGCAATTCCAACCGTCGGAGTTGATGAAAATAGCCATTGTACTTAAGTTGGCCAGTCATTTTTCGTCCCAAGATATCACCTTCTATCCCTCACTCAGACAGTTCGTCGTCCCGGTGGCATTGACGTTGATAGCTGTGTTCTTGATCCTGCTTGAGCCTGACTTGGGAACGGCCATCTGTGTTCTGGCCACTGCCGCCACCATGATCTTCTTCATGGGGGTTCGCTGGCGCTACATCTTGGGAGCCTTGCTGTCGGGCGTGGCCATGATCCCGCCAGTGTGGATGCACCTGCTGAAACCATACCAGAAGCGGCGTGTGCTCATTTTACTCAATCCCGATCTGGATCCACTTGGAGCGGGGTATCACATCCGCCAGTCCAAAATCGCCATCGGCTCAGGGATGTTTTGGGGAAAGGGGTTTCTCAACGGGACCCAGAACAAGCTGCACTTTCTTCCAGAGAAGCACACCGATTTCATTTTCTCCGTATGGGCTGAGGAATGGGGCTTTTTGGGCTGTCTCATTCTGCTCGTTCTGTTTGTTGTGCTCATACTCCTGATCCTACGAGTAGCACTGCGGTCCAAGGACCGGTTTGGGTCACTGCTGGTGATCGGCATGGGCGGTCTGATTCTCTGGCAGGTGGTCATCAACATGGGGATGGTGATCGGGGTGCTGCCGGTGGTTGGTATCACCTTGCCGTTCGTGAGCTATGGGGGTTCTTCGCTGGTGATCTCTGTGCCTTGCGATCGGTGTCGTACAGAATGTGAGCATGCGCAAGTATGTATTTCATCACCGCTGATCTGGACGGTTCAGTCATTGTGATTTTTTTTACGTTTTTGCTTGCCAAGCCTTTGGACTTGTGCTAGAAACCCCGCCTATCGGGCGTTTCCACAATTCGTATTCGCAATGGCTGGTGAGGCTGACAGCACCACGCGGGGCAATTCGCGCGGTGTAGTTCGGGTATAGCTTTGGGAAAGAAGTCACATGAGCATGGTTGCGATCTTCCAAGTCTAAGGCAGTGAGGTGATGAAAAACAATGATTGATATCAACATTACCCTCGTCATTCAAATGGTCAACGTCCTTCTTCTGGTGTTCCTTCTTAACACCATCCTTTATCGACCCATCCGCAATATGATCGCCAAGAGAAACCAGGTGATAGCGGAGCGCGAGCAAGGCATAGAACGAGCCGATGCTGATGCCGCGGCGGCGGTCCGCGAGTTTGAAGACAAGGTCCATGAAGCCCGCATCCAGGGCCGGCAGAAGGTACAGGGGCTTAAGGACGCCGGCTACGAAAAGGAGAAGGATCTTCTGCGGGAAGCGGCTGAGCTCTCTGCAAGCGAAGTTGCACAGGTTCGCGAAAAGATCAAAAAAGATCTGGCGGCGGCGCGCAAGCGTCTCCGGGCGCAGATACAGGCCTTCTCGGTTGAGGTGGCGCAAAAGGTATTGGGACGCAGCTATCTAATTATTCCTGACAGGAAAGGCTTTGGGCTTATGAGGATGCGAGGAACTTATCTCGGGCTTGTGACGACCGTCATGCTGACAGCCGTTGTGAGTACGCTGGCATGGGCGTCAGGAGAGGGAGGGGGACACCACGAGCTCAACTGGTGGGATTTCACCCTGCGGCTGATGAACTTTGCCATTATGCTGGGACTATTAGTGTACCTTGCTCAAGAAGCCCCTGAGCAGCTTTTTTGTATCGCGGCGCGAGAACATCCAGAACACCTTGGCTGAACTTGGAGGCCAAGAAGCTGGAAGCTGATAGGAAGTGCGCCGAGTACCAGGCAAAACTGGCCACCCTGGACCAGGAAGTGGGGCAGATCCTAGCCGAGTATATCCAGGAGGGTGAGACGGAAAAACGCAAGATCATTGAGGCTGCCGAGAAGCAAGCAGAATACCTCAAGCAGCAGGCGCAGCTCGCCATCCAGCAGGAAATCAAGAGTGCCCGGGAAAGTCTTCAGGAAGAAATCGCAGAGCTCACCGTGGCAGCGGCGGAAGAGCTCCTGCGCAAGAACATTAAGGCCAAGGATCAGGATCGTTTGGTGCGGGAGTTCATGGCAAAGGTGGTGGAGGCGAAGTGAAAAATCTAATCATAGCCAAACGTTATGCCAAGGCGTTGTTCAATCTGGCCCAGGAAGAAGGCAAGATTGAACAATATGGGGAGGAGCTGGAGGGGTTGGTGCAGCTCTTCGAAGCTAATCCGGATCTGGCCAACTGTCATTCAAAATCCCTTGTATCCGGAAGCCGCACGAAAAGCAATTTTTTCGTCGATCATCGCTAGCGACAAACCTGACGCCCATCATGAAGAGCTTCATGAATCTGCTCATCGAAAAGAAGCGTGTGCACAATCTTGCGGAGATCGAGGACTATTACCACGGAGCTGATCGACGAGCATGCCAACGTCGCTCGGGCCAAGGATCAGCGCAGCGGTGGCAACTGGACGAGAAAGTGATCCAGGAGATTGCTCAAGTCCCTCGAAAAGATGACCGGAAAGAAGATCGTCGTCGAGTTTCCAGCAAGATCCAGAGCTTGATCGGTGGGCGTGGTGGCCAGGATCGGCGATTTGGTTTTAGATGGTAGTGTGCGGACGCAGCTGTTCAATATCAGAGAAACCTTGAAGAGGGGTGAGCTAGGTTAATGGAAATCAGAGCAGAAGAAATCAGCCAGATTATCAGGGAGCAAATCAAGGATTACGAGAAGAAGGTTGAGCTCAGCGAAACCGGTCGTGTGCTCTCCGTCGGTGACGGTATTGCCCGCGTCTACGGCGTCGAGAAGTGCATGTCCATGGAATTGCTTGAGTTCCCTACCGAAAAGGGAACCATTTTTGGACTAGCCCTCAACCTCGAAGAGGACAACGTGGGTGTCGCCATCATGGGCGATGACACTCAGATCAAAGAGGGCGATGTGGTCAAGCGCACCGGGCGCATTGCCGAAGTTCCGGTGGGCGATGCGGTGATCGGTCGTGTCGTCGATTCAGTGGGCAATCCGCTGGACGGCAAGGGTCCCATTGAAGCCAAGGAATTTGCCCGAATCGAGAGAATTGCCCCGGGTGTTATTGCCGCCAGTCGGTAAACGAGCCCATGTACACCGGGCTCAAGGCCATCGACGCGATGACTCCCGTCGGTCGCGGTCAGCGCGAGCTGATCATTGGCGACCGCCAGATCGGTAAGACGGCCATTGCCGTGGATGCCATCATCAACCAGAAGGACAGCGGCATCATCTGTATCTACGTGGCCATCGGTCAGAAGAAGTCCACGGTGGCGCAGGTGGTAGAAGTGCTTCGCAAGGCATGGCGCCATGGAATACACCATCGTGGTTTCCGCCTGTGCCAGTGACCCGGCCACGCTCCAGTTCATCGCGCCCTACTCCGGGACGCGCCATGGGTGAATACTACCGTGATCGTGGCCGGCACGCTCTGATCATCTACGATGACCTTTCCAAGCAGGCAACCGCCTACCGCCAGGTGTCTCTGCTGCTGCGTCGTCCGCCGGCACGCGAAGCCTATCCCGGTGACATTTTCTACAACCACTCCCGGTTGCTGGAACGGTCTGCCAAGCTCAATGACGAACTGGGAGCAGGGTCCTTGACCGCTCTGCCGATCATTGAAACCCAGGCCGGTGACGTATCCGCGTTATATTCCGACCAACGTTATTTCCATTACCGATGGTCAGATCTACCTGGAACCGAGCCTGTTCTTTTGCCGGTGTACGTCCGGCGATCAACGTCGGTCTTTCGGTTTCGCGCGTAGGTGGCGCGGCTCAGACCAAAGCCATGAAGCAGGTGGCCGGCCGGTTGCGCCTGGATCTGGCTCAGTATCGCGAGCTGGAAGCCTTCGCCAAGTTCGGTAGCGACCTGGACAAGTCCACCCAGCAGCAGCTGAATCGCGGTGTGCGCCTGGTGGAACTGCTCAAGCAACCGCAATATGAGCCGATGTCGGCGGAAAAGATGGTCATGTCACTCTATTCCGGAACCAGAGGCTATCTGGACAACATTCCGGTCGACAATGTGCCCGAGTACGAAACAGCAGATGCTGGCTTTTGTCGAACGTAAGTACCCGGATATTCTTGCTGAACTCAAGGAAAAGAATTTCATCAGTGACGAGCTGGACGAGAAGATGGCCGCGGCACTGAAGGAGTTTGCAGAGATCTTCCAGGCGTAATAGGCGTCGAGAGTCTAAGTGAGTCATCAACCCATTGAGAGAGCGTAAGGTATGGCGACCCTAAGGGACATCAAAAGAAAGATTGACGCCGTCAAGAAGACCTCACAGATCACCGGCCATGAATATGGTTGCTGCCGCCAAGTTGCGCGGTGCGCAGCAGGACATGGAGAAGTTCCATCCGTATGCCACCAAGTTTCGACGAAGTGATCGGTCGGCTTGCGGCCGGTGTGGAAGAGCGACGGGACCTTCGCCTTGCTCACACCTCGTGAAGAAGTGAAGAAGATCGAGCTGGTCTTGATCACCGCGGACAGAGGTCTTTGCGGCAGTTTCAACAACAACCTGATCCTGGCCGCGGAAAGATTCATCAAGCGCGAAGCGGGCTGCAGGGCTGGAGGTATCGTTGACAGCCGCTGGACGAAAAGGAGCCGACTACTTCCGTCGGCGCAATTACGAAGTCCGCAAGCGCTTGCTGGGGCTGCTGAACAAACCCAACTACGGTGATGCTTCGACGCTTGGGCATGGAGCTCATCGAGCTCTTCGAAACGGGGCAGGCGGATGAGGTCTATGTGATCTACAGCAGGTTTGTGAGCGTGGCTAAGCAGCTGCCGACGCTGATCAAGCTGCTTCCCATTGAACCCGTCGCGGATGCCGGCAGAAGCTACGGCGTGGGTACTTCGAGTATCTGTTCGAACCATCCCATGTGGAACTGCTGAACGATCTGCTGCCGAACTACGTCTACATTCAGATTCTTGGAATGCCTCTACCAGACTGCGGTGAGTGAGCATGCAGCGCGGATGGCTGCCATGGAAAATGCCACCAGCAACTGTAAGGAACTGGTTCGCAGTCTTGACGCTGACGTACAACAAGGCAAGGCAGGCAGGCATCACCAAGGAACTCATGGACATTGTTGGCGGTGCGGAAGCCTTGAAATAGTAGCTTTGAGAATTTGCTTGGTTTAAGGAGGCAATGGCCCATGAACATGGGAAAAATCGTACAGGTCATTGGAAACGTTGTGGACGTCGAGTTTGAGGAAGGGAAGCTGCCCCCGCTCATGACCGCTTTGCTCGTGAGCAATCCCGGTCTCGACGACCAAGAAGACAACCTCGTGCTGGAGATTGCTCAACACCTTGGTGATAACGTGGTTCGTACCGTCGGCATGGACCTGACCGACGGTTTGGTCCGCGGGATGCCGTGCAAGGACACCGGGAACCCGATCATGATGCCGGTCGGTAAAGCCGTGCTGGGCCGCATTCTGAACGTGGTGGGGCGACCCGTGGATGGTTTGGGGCCGGTTAAGGCGGACCTGTACATGCCGATTCACCGGCCGGCTCCGGAGTTTATCGAGCAGGATACCAGTCGGTCAAGGTTCTGGAAACCGGTGTCAAGGTTATCGACCTGCTGGTGCCCTTCCCGCGCGGCGGCAAGATGGGGATGTTCGGCGGTGCCGGGCGTGGGCAAGACCGTCGTTATGATGGAAATGATCCACAACATCGCCATGCAGCACGGTGGTATTTCGGTTTTTGCCGGTGTGGGCGAGAGAACCCGTGAAGGCAATGACCTCTACCACGAAATGAAGAGATTCCGGGGTTCTGCCACGTGCCGGTCTGGTCTACGGTCAGATGACCGAACCGCCCGGAGCGCGTGCTCGGGTGGCCCTGTCGGCTCTGACCGTTGCGGAATACTTCCGCGATGTCGAAGGTCAGGACGTGCTGCTCTTTGTTGACAACATCTTCCGTTTCACTCAGGCCGGCGCCGAGGTTTCCGCCCTTCTTGGCCGCATGCCTTCAGCCGTAGGTTATCAGCCGACTCTGGGTACCGACCTCGGTGCGCTGCAGGAACGAATCACCTCGACCACCAAGGGATCGATCACCTCGGTTCAGTGTGTTTACGTGCCCGCCGACGACTTGACCGACCCGGCCCCGGCAACGACCTTTGCTCACTTGGACGGAACCGTCGTTCTTTCCCGGCAGATCGCTGAGCTTGGTATCTATCCCGCTGTGGACCCGCTGGATTCCACCTCGCGCATCCTGGATCCCAACGTTCTCGGTGAAGAGCACTACTACACCGCTCGCCGAGGTCCAGCAGATCCTGCAGAAATACAAGGATCTTCAGGACATCATCGCCATTCTTGGTATGGACGAACTCTCCGACGAAGACAAGCTGGTAGTGGCCCGGGCCCGGAAGATCCAGCGCTTCCTGTCTCAGCCCTTCCACGTGGCCGAGACCGTTCACCGGCGTTCCCGGCAAATACGTGAAGATGGAAGACACCATCCGAGGTTTCAAGGAGATCTGTGACGGCAAGCACGACGATATTCCCGAGCAGGCCTTCTACATGGTTGGTGGCATCGAGGAAGCGGTTGAGAAGGCCAAGAAGATGGCTGCAGCATAACCAAGAGAATGGTGAGCATATGGCCGATAAAATACTTCTAGAGATTGTAACACCGGAAAAAACGGTCCTGAGCGAGATGGTGGATGTCGTGGTGGCCCGGGGAAGAGGGTGAGTTCGGCGTGCTTGCCCATCACATTCCCTTCCTGTGCAAGCTCAAAGTCGGTGAATTGCGCTTCCGGGTGGGCGCACCACGCGGTATGTCGCCATCATGGGTGGCTATGCCGAAGTGCTGCCGGATCACGTCACGATTCTGGCGACTGCTGCCGAAGAGGCTGTCGAGATCGATGTGATTCGTGCCAGGGCCGCTCGCGAAAGAGCTGAGCAACGTATGCGCGAAACCCGTGACCGGATCGCCTTTGTCCGAGCGGAGGCCGCCCTGCAGAGAGCCATTACCCGTTTGAAGGTTGCTGAAAGACGTGGTTAGCCTGAAAAAGGATGCTTCAACCTACGGGCCCTTCCCCAAGGGAAGGGCCTTTTCCTTTTCTGGGGCCAGATCTTACCCTGAAGACGAGAGTTATGCTTTACATGGTGCCTTCGTATCTTCTACAGAACCAGGGGTTCTTTGCCAGGAATGGCCGGGGACAATCAGGGTAGGTCCAATCTTGATTGGAGCAGATTGGCTTTTTGTCGCGGCCAAAGTATGGCGATAAGTGTTGGGTGTAAGGGAAGTGGATGTCTCGAAGTGGCAATTGATGGAGATTAGGAATGTGTGGAATTGTTGGATATGTTGGGACCGAGGATTGCGTCGAGATTCTGCTGGAGGGTTGAAGCGGCTCGAATATCGCGGCTATGACAGTGCTGGCATGGCCGTTATGGCCGTGGACGGCAGAATGCAGGTGGTACGCAGTCAGGGCAAGATCATGGCGCTGGAGGAAAAGCTGCGATCAGAGAAACTGAAAGGGACTGTCGGTATTGGGCACACTCGCTGGGCCACACATGGCAGACCGTCCGACCGCAATGCCCATCCCCACCATTCTGGGCCATTGGCGGTGGTACACAATGGCATCATAGAGAACTATGCGGTCTTCAAGAAGAATTTGGAGCAAGAAGGTTTTGAGTTCTCTTCGGAGACCGATACCGAGGTGATGGTCAAACTTGCCGAGAGAGCGATGCGGAGTGGTTTGGATTTCTTAAACAGCGTCGTTACAACTCTACGGGAGCTACGAGGCAGTTACGCCCTGGTCTTTCTGTGCGAAAAGAACCCGGAGGAGCTCATTGCCGCTCGCAAAGAAAGCCCATTGATCCTCGGATTAAGTGACGATGCCGTCTACGTCGCATCGGACGTGCCCGCCATTCTGCCCTACACCCGCAAGGTTGTCTTTTTGGAGGACGATGAAATCGCTTGCATCAGCCGCAGTGGAGTACGAGTTCAAACCTTTGAAGGTGACGAAAGGAAGCTCCAGCCGCAATGGATTGATTGGAACCCGGTGATGGCTGAAAAGGCAGGCTACAAGCATTTCATGCTCAAGGAAATCCACGAACAGCCACGTGCCGTCATCGATACCTTTCGCAGTGAGATTGTCCTTGATAGGCAGGATGTCTTGTTCCCAGACATGCAGCTGAGCAAGAGCAGATTTCAGATCTGGAGAAGATCTTCTTGGTTGCCTGCGGGACGTCTTACCATGCCTGCATGGTTGGCAAGTACATGCTCGAAGGACTATGTCGCATACCGGTTGAAGTGGATCTCGGTTCCGAGTTTCGGTATCGGCAGCCAATATTGGGAAACAAGACGCTCCTGGTGGTCATCAGCCAATCAGGCGAAACTGCCGATACCCGGGCTGCGCTGCTTGAAGGCATGGACCATGGTGCCCCCTGTCGCGCAATTGTCAATGTCGTGGGTAGTAGTCTGGCGCGAATGGCTAAGGGAGTGATTTACACCCATGCTGGCCCGGAAATCGGCGTTGCTTCCACCAAAGCCTTTACCACCCAGTTGGTCGCCCTCTACCTGTTCAGCCTCTATTGGGCTAAGGCATCCAGACTCATTCCGGAGCGGGAGCTGGCCCTGGCCGTGCAGGATCTGGTGGAGTTGCCGGGTAAAATGGAGGAGATCCTGTCAGGAAATGAACAACTTCTCGCTTGGGCCAAGACCTATGGGAAGGCAAGGGACTTTCTCTACCTGGCTCGCGGCATCCTCTATCCGATTGCTCTGGAAGGGGCGCTGAAACTGAAGGAAATCTCCTACATTCATGCAGAAGGCTATGCCGCCGGTGAAATGAAGCATGGCCCGATTGCTCTCATCGACGAGAACATGCCGGTGGTGGTTCTTGTTCAGCGGGGGCCGACCTTCGAGAAAATGCTCAGCAACATTGAAGAAGTAAAATCACGCGGTGGCAAAATACTGGCAGTGATTGAGGAATCGTTTGATGAGCGGATTGGCCCGAAAGACTGCCAGTTTGTGATCCCAAAGACCAACCAGTGGCTGGCCCCCGCTCTGTTTGTATTGCCATTGCAGCTTTTGGCATACCACGTTGCGGTGTTACGCGGGACCGATGTCGACCAGCCGCGAAACCTGGCCAAAAGCGTCACCGTCGAATAGCAGCCAGGGACCGGAGGATATCCGTGGAGGCCAGAATAAACTTGACTTGATTCGAGGCTTCCGACTAAAATAGATGCAATTACTAGTATTTGTGAAGGACTTACTGGTAGGGAGATCGAATGATGGAAGGGATCGGCCTGTATGAGATGCTGGAACAGAAAATCGACGAGCTTTTATCCCATACCAGGCAATTCCAGGAAAGTCAACGACAGTTAGAGAGTCAGCTGCAGGAAAAGGAAAGGCAGTTCCAACAGCAGACGCTACTGATCGAGCAACTCAAGGCGGAGAGAGACGAAGTCAGGAAACGGGTAGAAAGACTGATAAGCCACATAGAAGAGAAAGTAGAAGACCAGAGAAAGGCAACTCGTTGATGGGGCAGGTGAAGATCACCATACTGGGCTGCGAGTATACCATTGAAACAAAGGAAGATGAGCAACGCGCAACCGAGGTTGCGAGTTTCTTGGAAAAGTGGTGTGCGGAAGCACGAAATCAGCGTCCTGGAGCACCCTCGTTAACGATATTGACACTCGTTGCCCTGCACCTTGCTCACCAGTATCTGAAATTGAAAGAAGACCACGAAGCCTTGCTCGGACAAATAGATCTGCGTGTCAAGACTCTGGACGAGGCTATGGCTACACTCAAGACTTGATTTCAGGGGGCCCCTGTGGTGCGCGTGATCAGTCGAGCGCTCCTGTGCCAACAGACTCATCGAGGGAGCCTCCTCTTGCTCTGGTGTGCGATTCACGATGGTGAATTGCCTAAAGGGGCAACGAGGCACCCACTTAGCCAGATCGGTTCAAGACCGACGGCTGACACGGCATTTCGCGGGGGTGATTTTGCAGCAATGGGGTTGGCTGCTGTTTGGATGCAGCGACTGCAATGCCCCGATTCATGAACGCGCTCATTCCATAGCAAAGATGTTGGTCTTGAGTAACCATGCCATTGGCGGTAGTACCATAGAATAAAAGACTTTTTCTTCTCTCTCTATGACCCTGCCTTGATGTATTCCGCCGTCTGCATTGTTCGGGATTGGTGGGAGCCTGCTTTTTCAGCCCATATTTGGCCAACCTAACTGCTCTCCTTTAGCTAGTATTTCCTTCACCACACTGGGTTTTTTCATGTTATGTGCAACCCTGCTGATTAGGTCAATAGCAAAAGGGAAGGAACAATGGATGATGAGCTATCTGATCGGTGTTGTGCTTACAATACTTGGCTTTCTTGCTGGTATCGCCATAGGGGTTCTTGTCCGGCGCTATTGGTTGGAGAGGCGATCTGCAAAGTTCCATGAACGTGCTGCTGGCATATTGAATGAAGCCCATAAAGAGGTCGAGGCCCTCAAGAAAGAAGCAATCCTCCAGGCCAAGGACACTCTGTTTCAAATGAAGACCGAGTTCGAAAAGGAGACTAAAGAAACTAAGAAAGAATTGCAGAGCCTAGAAAAGAGACTGCTGCAGAAAGAGGAAAACCTCGATAAGAAATCAGAGATGCTTGACAAACGAGAAAATAATATCGGCCGCCGTGAAAAAAACATCCTTCAGCAAGAAAATGACATTAGCGAGAAGAATAAGAGCTTACAGGCGCTGATTGAAGAGCAAAGACTGAAGCTGGAAAGTCTCTCGGGGATATCATCCCAGGAAGCCAAGGACATGCTCATTAGCTCCATTGAAAACGAAGCGCGGCACGAAGCGGCCATGCTGGTCAAGAAGATCGAAACTGAAGCGCGAGAGACTGCTGACAAGAAGGCCAAAGACATCATTTCCTCGGCAGTGCAACGCTATGCGGGCGATTATGTGGCAGAGAAGACGGTCTCGGTGGTGAATCTTCCCAATGAGGAGATGAAGGGTCGAATCATTGGCCGGGAGGGGAGAAATATCAGGGCCATTGAAGCAAGCACCGGGATCGATCTGATCATTGATGATACACCGGAAGCCGTTATTCTGTCTGGATTCAATCCGATCCGGCGGGAAGTGGCTCGAATCTCACTGGAGCGCCTCATCTCAGATGGCAGAATCCATCCAGCCCGGATTGAGGAAATGGTGGAGAAAGTCGGTGTGGAAATCGAGAACACGCATACGAGAAGCCGGCGAGCAGGCGGCGTTCGACATCGGAGTCCATGGTATCAACCCAGAACTCATCAAATTGCTGGGAAAGCTCAAGTATCGAACGAGTTATGCGCAGAACGTGCTGCAACACTCCATTGAAGTGGCCTTTCTGTGCGGGATCATGGCAGCCGAACTGGGTTTGAACGAAAAACAGGCCAAGCGGGCCGGTTTGCTGCACGACATTGGCAAGGCCGTGGACCATGAGATGGAAGGACCGCATGCCGCCATTGGGGCGGATCTGGCCAAACGATATGGGGAGAGTCGCAGGGTTGTGCATGCCATTGCGGCCCATCACGAAGACGTTCCAGCCGAGGACGTTCTGGCCATTCTGGTTCAAGCTGCCGATGCGTTGTCGGGCGCTCGGCCTGGAGCGCGCAAGGAGCTCTTGAGACCTATTTGAAGCGCCTGGAAGACTTGGAGAAAATTTGCAATTCCTTCCAAGGTGTGGAGAAATCATACGCCATTCAGGCGGGACGGGAACTTCGAATCATCGTGGAAAGCGGCCACGTGTCCGATGCCGATATCGTGCTGCTGAGTCGAGACATTGCGAGAAAAATCGAAAGCGAGCTGACTTATCCCGGTCAGATCAAAGTGACTGTCATTCGAGAGACCAGGGCCGTAGACTATGCCAAGTAGGCCTGGTTGATGATGGGGCAAGGTTCCTGTGCTGTTCAAATGGTTGCCATAGACACCATGGAGGGTATGCGTGCCAGAGGGCAGAAACGTCTTGGATGTACTCAAGGAGCGCGGCTTTGTCGCTCAAGTAACGGATGAGGCCGGTTTGACGGCTCTGCTGGAGAAGCCGGTGACGTGCTACATCGGCTTTGATCCCACAGCCGATAGCCTTCATGTGGGGAGCCTGGTGCCCATAATGGCGCTGATGCACATGCAGCGGCATGGACATCGTCCCATCGTCTTGGTGGGCGGAGGGACCGGTTTGGTGGGAGATCCCAGTGGCAAGACCGAGATGCGTCAGCTCCTCACTCTGGAGCAGATCAGGCCGCAATGCTTGGCCCTGCAAAGGCAGTTGTCATGTTTCTTGGATTTCTCGGATGGTGCGGCCCTGCTTGTTAACAACGCAGACTGGCTGGTGGACCTTGCGCTACATCGATTTCCTGCGGGATATCGGGCAGCACTTCAGTGTCAACCGCATGCTGACTGCGGAGAGCTACAAGATCAGACTGGAAACCGGACTCAATTTCATTGAATTCAACTACATGCTGCTTCAGGCCTATGACTTCTATTACCTGGCGCAGAGCACACGATTGCTTTCTCCAAATGGGCGGCAACGACCAGTGGGGCAATATTGTTGCTGGGACCGACCTGATTCGGCGGAAAATGGGTAAGACCGCTTTTGGCCATCACCTTTCCGCTCTGACCACGGCCTCGGGGGCCAAGATGGGGAAGACTGCTGCCGGAGCCGTCTGGTTGAGTGCTGCGAAGACCAGCCCTTTCGACTTCTACCAGTACTGGGTCAATACCGATGATCAGGATGTGGTTCGTTTCCTGGCGCTGTACACCTTCCTACCATTAACCGAGATAGACGCGGTTCGAGGGCTCGAGGGTCAGGAACTAAACGCGTGCAAGACCATCCTGGCCTACGAAGTAACAGCCTTGACCCACGGGATTGAACAGGCCTTGGCAGCATATCGAGGCGGCTAGCCGGTTGTTTGGGCCGAAGACGATCGCCACCTGATCTGCTTACCATCAAGTTGTATCCCCCGGGATGGGGAGATCGACGAGTGCAGGCGCAATCCCTACCACGGTGCTGGATGCTGACCAGGGTGCGCACCGGGATTTCGGTATTTGACTTGTTGGTGGAAACGGGGCTGTGCGTCTCGAAGAGTGCGCGCCAGGCGGCTTGATCGCAGCAAGGTGGAGCGTACGTCAATGACGAGCGGATAGGTGATGTTGAGAGCGCTTTGGTCCGGATGCAGATATGGCTGGTCGGAGGGGTGCTCCTGAAGGCGGGTAAGAAAAAAATCCATCGTGTGACGCTTGAGCGGTTGACTGTTTCCTTGACCCGAAAAGAACCTTCTGATAGCATAGCCAGAGCTTTCGGCGTGACGGCAAAACTCAGCCTTGACTTTGACGCTACGCTTAAAGTTAGCCTTGCAGGAAGATGACTGTTCTTTGAAAACTAAATAGTGAGGAAGTTGGGTTTGATTGGTTCTAGTTTTGCGCGCTACGCTTTTGGTAATTAGGTGTAGGGTGCAGGGATTGAACTGGAGAGTTTGATCCTGGCTCAGAATGAACGCTGGCGGCGTGCCTAACACATGCAAGTCGCACGAGAAAGGCTGATTTCGGTGGCCGAGTAAAGTGGCGCACGGGTGAGTAACGCGTAGGTAACCTACCCTTGGGTCCGGGATAACAGTGCGAAAGTGGTGCTAATACCGGATACGATCCTGCCGGCGAGGTATGGGATGAAAGTCGGCCTCTCGAAGAAGCTGATGTTCGGGGATGGGCCTGCGTCCTATCAGCTAGTTGGTAGGGTAACGGCCTACCAAGGCGACGACGGGTAGCTGGTCTGAGAGGATGATCAGCCACACTGGCACTGGAACACGGGCCAGACTCCTACGGGAGGCAGCAGTGAGGAATTTTGCGCAATGGGAGCAATCCTGACGCAGCAACGCCGCGTGGGTGAAGAAGGCCTTCGGGTCGTAAAGCCCTGTCAGGTGGGAAGAAATGTCCTGGGGTGAATAGCCTTGGGAGTTGACGGTACCACCAGAGGAAGCACCGGCTAACTCCGTGCCAGCAGCCGCGGTAATACGGAGGGTGCGAGCGTTGTTCGGAATTACTGGGCGTAAAGCGCGTGTAGGCGGGAGGGTAAGTCTGATGTGAAAGCCCGGGGCTCAACCCGGGAAGTGCATTGGAAACTGTCCGACTTGAGTACTGGAGAGGATGGGGGAATTCCCGGTGTAGAGGTGAAATTCGTAGAGATCGGGAGGAATACCAGTGGCGAAGGCGCCCATCTGGACGGATACTGACGCTGAGACGCGAAAGCGTGGGGAGCAAACAGGATTAGATACCCTGGTAGTCCACGCTGTAAACGATGAGCACTAGGTGTAGCGGGTATTGACCCCTGCTGTGCCGCAGCTAACGCATTAAGTGCTCCGCCTGGGGATTACGGTCGCAAGACTAAAACTCAAAGGAATTGACGGGGGCCCGCACAAGCGGTGGAGTATGTGGTTTAATTCGACGCAACGCGAAGAACCTTACCTGGGTTTGACATCCCCGGCCCGCCCTGGAAACAGGGTCTTCCCCTTCGGGGGACCGGGAGACAGGTGCTGCATGGCTGTCGTCAGCTCGTGTCGTGAGATGTTGGGTTAAGTCCCGCAACGAGCGCAACCCCTGCCTTTAGTTGCCAGCATTGAGTTGGGCACTCTAGAGGGACTGCCGGTGTGAAACCGGAGGAAGGTGGGGATGACGTCAAGTCCTCATGGCCTTTATGTCCAGGGCTACACACGTGCTACAATGGGCGGTACAAAGGGAAGCAATCCCGCGAGGGGGAGCCAATCCCAAAAAGCCGTTCACAGTTCGGATCGGAGTCTGCAACTCGACTCCGTGAAGTTGGAATCGCTAGTAATCCCGCATCAGCATGGCGGGGTGAATACGTTCCCGGGCCTTGTACACACCGCCCGTCACACCACGAAAGTTGGCTGTACCAGAAGTGCGTGGGCTAATCCTTCGGGAAGGCAGCGTCCTAAGGTATGGTTGGTAATTGGGGTGAAGTCGTAACAAGGTAGCCGTAGGGGAACCTGCGGCTGGATCACCTCCTTTCTAAGGAAGTGCCAACGAACCCGCTCACTATTTAGTTTTGAGGGA
>CAWDJT010000051.1:0-15782 GCA_963802715.1 uncultured delta proteobacterium | reverse complement strand
CCGCAGATTCACATTGTCTATCTGATGCTTCGAGATAACCTCCATGAAATCCCGCTTCTCCTTGAAACTGCACACCACATAGGTATTGCCGATGTAGTGCTGATCCATCTGATTCATGTGACTACGCCATGGCAGGAACAACAGAAGATCTTTCACTGCGAGCAACACGAGGATGAAGCCATCCTTCGGGAAGCGGATGTTATCGCGGCCAAGGCTGGGGATTCGGCTACGGCGTGAGGCCGTGGCACCCCAGCAGATAGCCGTCTGCGCCGAAAACCCGCTCGACAACTTCTATATCTCCGTCTCAGGTGAGGTCTCTCCCTGCGTATATCTCTATCCACCTGCGAGATCACCGTTTCATCGGGTCTTTTGCGGTACTCGCCACACGCTGGAAAAACTGAGCTTTGGAAATTGCTTTGAAACGCCTCTTGAAGAAATCTGGAACCGTCCGGACTACATCGAGTTTCGACGACTTTTTAATGAACGCAAGAAAGCCCTCAATCCGCAGGCTGGCCCCATACCGCTATAGCTTCACCCACGATCGACAGCATCGGGGGCGTCTCTTCGCAGCCAGCCTGCCCTACCCTCCCGAACCTTGCCGCACTTGCCACAAGATTCTCGGGGTGTGATTTCCAAAAATAGTCTGGAGTGGGGCGAAACCCAACCTTCAGAAGGATCATAGAACCCGAATCCACAAGATGAAATCTCTTTTGAACGCATGCCGAATCGGATATATAGGGTCGAAGATTGATCGCCCGGACCATTTGCAGAACTGATGGGGCAAGGACTCAGCATCTTTTCGCGAGGGCGGCAAGGGATGTTCGACACTCACTTTGTACGAGAGCACACCTGACAAGGGGAACATCGGCACGTGCACGCCGAAACACCACGGCACGGTACCGCCCCAACCCCTTGCGCCAACGAACAGTCGGCGAGCCATTAAGGCTCAAGGTTGATGGAAGCGGGTCGTAAGTATGGAGGGAGATGCCTAATGGCGGGAAAAGAGTGGCATGCAACGGCAGCCGATATCGTTCTGAAAGAGTTGGACACTGATCCTATCCGCGGGTCTCAGTGACACGGAAGCTTCGACCCGCATTGAGAAATACGGCTATAACGAGCTCAGACGCGAAGAGCAGATTTCGCCGCTAACCCTCTTCCTCAACCAGTTCAAGAACATTCTTATCATTATTCTGCTCTTCACTTCAGTGTTGTCGATCGTGGTGGGAGAAGCTCTTGACGCCATCCTCATTCTAGTCATTGTGGTTTTCTGCGCGGTCCTGGGTTTCATTCAGGAATATCGTGCGGAACGGGCTCTCGAAGCTCTCAAAGGCATGCTTGCACCCACTATCACGGTCCTTCGTGCCGGCAAAGAAGAGGAGATTCTCTCCAAGGACCTGGTGCCAGGCGACATCATGATACTTGAGGCTGGAGACAAAATCCCTGCGGATGCCAGGCTGATTCAAGCTTTTTCGATGAAGTGCGATGAGGCCGCGCTAACGGGGGAGTCTGTCCCAGTGGGGAAACACGCGGAAACCATGGCCGAAGAGGTACGCGTGGCGGACCGGAAGAATATCGTTTATGCAGGCACGACGGTGAGTTATGGCAGAGGAAGAGCGGTGGTGGTGGCCACCGGAATGACAACGGAATTCGGCAAGATTGCCGAGCAAGTCATTACCATCAGGGCTGAGAAAACGCCTCTGGAAAAGAGGACCGAGGAGATAGGCAAATGGCTCGGATTCATGGCGCTCGGCATTTGTTTTCTGGTTGCCGGCATCAGCGTGGTGAGAGAGGCCTTGGGAGGCAAAGTCGATCTGCAATTCGTCGTGACCATTGTTATGTTTGCGATCGCCCTGGCGGTTGCAGCGGTCCCGGAAGCTCTGGCCGCCATCGTTACCGGGGCCCTGGCCATCGGCATGCATCAGATGGCCAAGAGAAATGCTCTTATCCGAAAAATGCCCGCGGTGGAAACCCTTGGTTGCACCACAGTCATCTGCAGCGACAAGACGGGAACTCTCACCAAGGGAGAGATGACCATTCGCAAGATGTTCGTGGATGGCAACACGGTGGAAGTCACCGGTGCAGGCTATGTTCCCGATGGCGAGTTCCATTGGAGTGATTCGTCACCAGGGGATGCAAATCAAGGGCTGCGACTGCTGCTTCTGGGTGGGCTGCTTTGCAACGACGCGGCTTTGGAACAAAGAGAAGGACGATGGCTGGTCAAGGGAGATCCCACTGAAGGGGCCATGGTTGTGGCCGCGGGGAAGGCTCACATCGATCAGGCTGAAGCCAGGGTGGAAAACCCCAGGATCGAGGAAATACCCTTCAGCTCTGAAAGAAAGCGCATGACCACCATTCACCGGATGGGAGATGGCAGGACGGTCGCTTTCACGAAAGGGGCTTCGGAACTGGTTTTGGAAAGGTGCCCCTATGTGTTTGCTGACGGCCGTGCCAAGCCGCTAACGTCTGAGGAACGCGAGCGGATCTTGGAGGTCAACGAGCAGATGGCCCAGGGGGCTTTGAGAGTTCTGGGGCTTGCCTATCGGGAGCTCTCCGCATGCCCATGCAGGCCTTGACGAGGAGGTGGAACAGGAACTGGTCTTCATCGGCCTGGTGGGAATGATGGATCCACCACGAGAAGAAGCCGTCGAAGCCATCAAGGTCTGCAAAAACATCCACATAAGAACCATCATGATCACCGGGGACCATCAACTCACCGCTGTCGCCATTGCCAGGGAAATTGGCATCTATCAGGAAGGGGATCGGGTCCTTACCGGGGACGAAATGGAGGGAATGCCCGCCGAAGAGCTCGAACGGATTGTGGATACGGTGACGGTGTATGCTCGAGTCTCGCCAACGGACAAGCTCAAAATCGTCAGGGCCTGGAAGAAGAAAGGTGAGGTGGTCGCCATGACCGGCGATGGCGTCAATGATGCGCCGGCCCTGAAGCATGCCGACATTGGGATCGCCATGGGGATCACCGGAACCGATGTGGCCAAGGAAGCCGCGGACATGGTGCTGAGTGACGACAATTTCGCCACCATTGTCAGCGCCATTGAGCGCGGCAGATGGATCTACGACAACATCAAGAAGTATCTGACCTACCTTCTTCGTTGCAACATCACGGAGGTCGTTGTGATCGGGGGAGTGGTGCTGTTGATGGGGCCGGAATACCTGCCACTGCTACCCGCAGCCATCTTGTACATCAACCTGGCTACCGACGGGCTTCCAGCACTGGCCTTGGGGGTGGCTCCGCCGGATCCGGACATCATGCAAAGACCGCCCAGGGACCCCAATGAAAGCGTGTTCACCAAGGATGTCATAGCATTCATCGCCCTGGCACTCTTTATCGAAATTCCTTTCTTTTTCTATCTCTTTTTCCATGAGCTTTCGGACATAACCCAAGCCAGAACGGACATCTTTTTCCTGTTTGTGATCGTCGAATTGGTGATCGCCGTGAACTTTCGGTCGATGCGATATAGCGTCTTCAAGCTGCCTCCCCACAAATGGCTGCTGCTGGCGATCGTCTGGGAGATAGTGCTGGTCGCCGTTTTGATCCAGTTTGATCCCATCAGAGAAGCCTTTGGGATCCAGCTACCCACGGTGAATGGTTTGGCGATCATCTTGGGCTTCAGTGTTTTGGTGTTCTGCTCCATGGAGGTCATCAAAGCGTTGGTGCGGAGGTATATGCCGGTGGGGAAAGGGATTTGACGGGCTTCTCACTGGTTCTTTGAATGGTGATGCCGGTGCCCGCCGCAAGCACCATGTCTGTCACTCCCGCAGAGCCCTACGGCGACTGCCTTTGCGAATCATATAGGCCCCTCCCCCGGGTTTCTAGCACCGAGGGAGGGGGTGATAGGAACAATCGAGTCCTGGGTTTGACGTGCCGTAGTTTTTACAGCTTTGGTGCCGGGAAGAAATAGCCACCGAAGATGAGATAGGCCAGAAGCAAAGTCCAGAAGATGTTGAAGGTCTGGCCGATCAGAAAAGCCAATGCTGGACGTCCACCGCCCAACGTGGCCAAATCACTGAACTTGGTCTCCAGCCCGATACTGGTGAAAGCCAAGGCAAACCACCAGGTGCGCAGACTCCCCAGCATTCCCTTGGTGGCCGCCACCGTGTTGGGGGAAATCAAGAAAGAAAAAACCACGGACGCAATCAGATAGCCCAACACGAATTTTGGGAAACGGAACCAGATGTCGAGTAAGCCCGGTTTTTCCACGCCCGGGCCGGTTTTTCCCTTAAAGGACCAAACCACCGCGAGGATAAAAGCGGCGAAACCAATGAGCACGTTTTGGGACATCTTTACGATCACGCCAGTTTTCATGGCAGTCTCACTGATCAGCGCCCCCGCAGCCACCACCGACCCGCTGGTGTCCAAAGTGCCGCCGAGCCAGGCTCCGGCAACCACATCAGGAATTCCCACGGCCTTGGAAATGATAGGTTGGAAGATCAACATCGGGACCGCGCAGATCAAGACGATGGAGGTCGTGTAGCTGAGCTTCTTGGGATCGCCTTGAACCGCACCTGATGTCGCTATAGCTGCCGACACCCCGCAAATGGAAACTGCACTGGAAAGGATGGCGGCAAACTCATCATCCACATCCAGCTTCTTGGCTACCCAGAAGGTAAGATACCATACTGCCAGAACCACCAAAACGGCCTGCACGATACCATAGGCCCCAGCCTGGACGATTTCGGTAAACAACATTCCGGTGCCCAGGATCACCAAACCAGTCTTGATGTAATACTCGGTACGCACTGCCTGCATCAACCACCCGGGAACACCTATGGTATTGCTCAGCAGCAACCCGAGGAACAGGCACCACAGGACATACTCCACCCCGTAGTAAAGAACGGTATAGTTGCCGGCAATGAACTGGGCAGCCCAGGCAATCAAGAACACAAAAGGAAAGCCGGCAATGAATTGGAATGCCTTTTCACCCATCAGCAGCATGGCGATGATGCTCAAAATCAGGAAGGCAATTCCAATGTATGATCGCATTGAGTACGTTATCCGATGAGAACACTTTACCGGCCAGATTGCCCGACTCCCCCGAGATATCCTTGGCGAGCTTGATAGCCTTCTTCTTGAGTCCCTCATTCTTGACGTCCTTACACGCTTCCTCCATTTTCTTGGCAGCCGCGCCAATCGCCTTGCGGTCGCCGGCAGCCAGAAGTCCCTTTGAGAGCCGTGATCTGTTCCTGGAGGGCTGCTTCACCACCGTCGCCGGCTTGTTTGGCCAGCTTCTCCACCATCACCGTTGCTTCCTTGGCAAAGGACTTGAATTCAGGCTCCGTGGTCCATTTGAATTTCGGTGTGGTGACCTTTAGCCCGACCAGGATCGCAAGAATAATAATGAAGCCGATCCAGACAGCCACCCAGTCTTCCTTTTTCCATAAACTTGTCCAATCGATTCGACCATTTTCAGCCATGATCCGGCACCTCCCTGGCGGTATCGCCTGGCACATCCACTGTGTGCCCCAAACTGTATCGCATTGCATAAATGAATGAATAAAATACGCCACATGCAAACCAGATCAAAACCTAGCCCAACCGTTTACAGGACCCTGACCACCCCCTTCCAGTATGTGAACAACGCCGTCTTGATCGATTGCCGCAGTTGGACGCCATGGCAACGATTTGGGCCACCCGCACGGTCATGACAGGATGTGGAGCTTGTAGATCTCCATCAACTCGTCACGGGTTGCCAGCGCTTCCACCTCCGGTACCTCTGCCAAGATGTTGGCGCGCCCGTTCATCTCCTGGCGATCCACCAACACCACCACCTTAACCACTTCTAAACCTGCATGGCGACAGGCCTGGATGGCTTTGAGCGTGGAACCCCCGGTGGTGATCACATCATCCACCACCACCACGCGGTCTCCAGGATTCACCTTGCCTTCAATGGGCGCCATGGTGCCATGGTCCTTGGCCTGTTTGCGGACGACAAAGGCCTGGATCGGTTGGCGTTCCAACCATGAGGTATAGGCTACGGCGTGGGCAATGGGATCGGCGCCCAGGGTCAGGCCACCGATGGCCTGAATGCCAAGACCACGGACTGCCTGGAACACCAGATTGCCAATGAGGTATTGTCCTTCGGGGTCCAGGGTCACCTTCTTGCAATTGAAATAGAATTGGCTCATTCCCCCACTAACCAGCTTGAACGTGGGGGTGTCCGCATATTGAAAGGCATGGTCCAGAATCAACTGGTGCAAGCGCTTTTTCATCGAAGGGCGATTCTCCTTTTGTCAGATTATGCCACATTAAATGGTCTTGCAAGTCCCTTGTCGCGATACCGATAGAAATGGAAATTCCAATGGTTGGAGAGGTCATGAGCTGCGGTAATTATGGCGGGCAGCGGGGAGCTTACCCAGCGGGGAGTCGCGCCCTTGAGGGCCTGGTGCAGAGGCAGTCGGCCGCACTCAAACAGCGACCGGTACCCCGAGGGGGTCTTCAACTCCAGGTGAGGAGTCGCATAAGCCGCGACCACCAGCTTTCGTCCTGGTGGTAGGCATCCAATCGGTGGTCGAGCTTTTCCCTTTCCCGAAGCGAGCGTTCCAGATAGCGTTCCTTCTCGACCTGTACCTGGCGGTCGAAAAACTGCTGTGCCAGAGCGAGCTTTTCCACCGCTCCCTGGCGCAGCATGGATTCACGTTCCACTGCGGATTGCTGAACTCGCTCCACCTCCTTTTCCCAAACACGCTTCTGCAAGAGAAGCTCGTTCTTGAGCCGTTCCACTTCGAGGATCTTGGCCGCCAGCTCTTGTTCAGCGGTTCGCAGTGCCGAGCGCAGTTGCTCGTTCTCTTGGGACAGGTCAAGTCGCTGCAACAGCTGCTGTTCCAGCCCAGTCAGCCGCTCCAACAGATCCTGAAACTCTTTTCGGGTTACGGGAATCAAGGGCGCCTCCACAGCTGCCTGGCTGGATCCGTTGCATCCTTATCATCCATAGAATCAAACCGGCCCTCAACAGGAACCTCAAACGTCGCGCAGCTCATTTGCTGGCTGGTGCCATGCGGATGCGTTGGACCACCGGAACGATCTCGGCCACGGCCTGATCAATCTCAGCTTCCGTGGTATATCTTCCCACTGAGAAACGCAGGGTTCCTCGGGCCAATGCCCTGGGCACCTGCATGGCTTCGAGCACATGGGAGACCTTGACGGTGTCGGAGTGACAGGCAGCCCCAGCAGAGACGGCGACGCCACGCAACTCACCGAGAAGCTCGTCGGTCCGACAACTCGGGAAGGCCATGCTCAGGGTATTGGGCAAGCGCTCATCAGGATGGCCATGGACAATCGCATCCGGGATAGCCTCCTGGAGACTGCTCTGAAGACGATCGCGGAGTCGCTGCAAGTGGAACGTTTCCTGCGCTCCGCGATCCAGGATCAGTGCCGCGGCCGCCCCCAAACCCACGATTTCGAGCACGTTTTCCGTACCGGGGCGCAACCCCCGCTCCTGCCCGGCACCGTGGAACCAGCGCCGGAGCGGCACCCCTGTCCGCACGTACAAAGCACCGGTGCCCTTGGGGGCATAGAGCTTGTGGCCGGCAATCGTCAACAAATCCACCCCCAAGTCGTCAACCCGAGTCGGAATCTTGCCGACGCTTTGGGCGGCATCGGTATGCAACAGCACCCGATGCTTGCGCGTGATCTCAGCGATATCAGCGATGGGCTGGATGGTGCCAACTTCATTGTTGGCATGCATTATGGAAACGAGAATGGTGTCCGGTCTGATCGCTGCCGCTACCTCGGCAACCTGCACTTGACCATGGGCATCCACCGGCAGGAAGGTCACATCCAGCCCTTGCTCCAACAATGCCAAACACGGCTCAAGAATGGCCGGGTGTTCGACGCGGGTGGTAATCAGATGGTTACCGCGGTCTTTCAAAGCGGCAGCGATGCCGAACAACGCGTGATTGTTGGATTCGGTCCCACCACTGGTGAAAGTCACTTCCTGCGCCTGACAACCCAAGAGCGTAGCCACTTGGGAGCGCGCATGCTCCACCGCCTGGCGAGCTATCTGCCCATAGGCGTGGCTGCTGGATGGGTTGCCAAAGTGCTCGTGCAGGTATGGCAACATCGCCGCGGCCACTGCCGGGTCGATGGGAGTGGTGGCGTTGTAATCCAAGTAAACGGGTGCTGGTGGCATGCTGGTCTCCGCTGATGCACTACCACTGGGGGGGGGTGCTCTAGTTGCAGATCGCTATCGCTTCACAGTCTCCCCAGCTACCTGGGCACCTGCCCACCACGTTCATAATCTTTCCATTCTTTGCGTTTTAACGCGCGAATATTGGCTTCGCGGCACTGCGGACAGCCCAGATAGCGGCCATCACGGGACTGACGCCACATGCTGTACAGCAGGCCTGGTACCAGCAGACAGCACCACAGGATGATTTCCTTCTTGCGAGAACCTTTGGGCAGTTCCACCGCTTCTCCAACATAGTCACAGCTCGGGCAGACGATTTTCACAGGGACTCCTCTCCAGAGATGATTATGAGACAAGTGTTTATAAAATCTTCCTGCTATGTTATCAACTGCTTTCAGTCCTAATATAGTGCTCTGTCAACTTTGCTTTGCAGGCCGGGTGACTAGGCCGTCATTCCCGCGCAGGCGGGAATCCAGGAATTTTTAGGGTTTACTGGACCCCCGCCTCCGTGGGGGTGACGTTCTATACCCAGCAAAACTATCTTGACTGAGCACTAGGAGAGCGTTTTTGGCAATGCAAGGATTGCCGTGATCGACGCTGGAGCGCTCGCGCTCCCAACCGGTGAACACGGTGGCACGACTGCACGTACAGAAAGACAAGACTTTGAAGGGCAAGGCAACATGCGAAACGGCATTGGTCGCCTGAGCGTCGGCTTTGCTGCCGGGTGCCTGGGAGCTCTGGTCAACTCCTGGCTGGTTTGCTATCTTGGCCAGCGCGGCATACCGCACATGTTCGGCGTGAGCCTTGCTCCCAAATGGAGTCTGGCCTTCCTTTATCCCCGCCTGATTTGGGGCGGACTGTGGGGTCTATTGTTCGCGCTGCCCGTCTGGCGTGGAACTTTCTGGGTAGGGGTATTCAGCCGCGGCATCCTTTTCAGCCTGGCCCCGACAGCCTTCCAGCTTTTCTACGTTTTTCCCAAGCTGATGGGGAAGGGGTACATGGGGCTGGCACTCGGAAAACTCACCCCCCTGTTCGTCTTCGGTTACAACGCTGTCTGGGGATTGGTAGCGGCGTTGTGGGTGTACTGGGAAGAACGATCCTGATTTCGTGCTAACGGGATTTTCGAAGGGGTGACGCATGTCCCTGGCTGCTCGAATGCTCTTGCTTCCGTCCTGGCTGTTGTTGACGATCCTGATCGTGGTCGCTGTCGGCCTGTCCCTGGTGGGTCTGCGCCTTGTCAACCGTCGCATCCCTCATCACGTCATGAAATCTCACAACGATGTTGCGGGATTCATTTTTGCGACCATCGGCGTCATGTACGGCGTGATCCTGGGATTCGCCACCTATATGGTGTGGTCGGATTTCAACGCCACCAAGAAAACGGTTGCCCTCGAATGTGGCGAGATCGTCGGAATCCACCAAGACCTGGCCTTGTATCCCGATGGCCAGACGGCGCAAGGCATTCAGGCACAACTCATCGACTTTACCCGTTTGGTGATCCACGACGAGTTTCCGGCCATGGCCCGCATGCAACGCAGTGTTGCCGCGAGAGAAGCCTTGAACCGGGTCTGGATCAGCCTTCGCGAGCTTCAGCCAGAGGATGGCCATTCGCAGATCGTCTACCAAGAAATCCTGGAAGACATGAATCGCCTGGAGAAATTCCGGCTGGAACGGCTGGAAGCTGCCCAAAACGAATTGCCCAGCGTTATGTGGCTGACTATTATTGTGGGAGCCCTGATCACCATTTCTTTCACCTTCTTCTTCGGTTCGGAAAACACCTGGGCCCAAGTGATCATGACGGCGCTGCTCGCGGCCATGCTGGCCACGATGATCTTCGTCGTCATGGAACTCGATCATCCCTTTTTGGGCGAAGCGTCCGTCAAGCCCGATCACTATGAACGGGTATTGGAGTTTATGGTTGCGAGCGATATGCCCGGAGCATCACAGTGACCACAATCCATATTAGCGAACAGTTGAGGTGCCGCGGTCTATTGTTGACGCCACGGCTTCGATCTGTCGTTGAACCGCCGGGCTTTCCTGTGCTATACAACACTCGCTACGGGAGCGTGCCCGGTCCGTCACACCCCTACCCTGTTTGCTCCAAGGGGAACGCCGCGGTGAAGCAACGAAAGGCCTAGCGAGCGGCATTGACAAGCACGCTCTGATCCTCTGTTACCCTTTCACAACCTCCAGGCTGTCCCAACGAAACCAGGGGGTTCCCTTAGAGTCGATGCAGATTGCCGTTGTCAACATCGCGGTGCGTAGTGGATCAAGGCATCTTTCTACCAATCTCATGGTACGGGAAAGGAGGAAGCACCAATGCGGAAAGTGACAGTCGTTTTGTTGGCCAGTGTGGTTGCTGTGTTGTTGTGTTGTCCCTTCGCTTGGAGCGCCAAAACGCTCAAAATCGGATTCAACATCCCGCTTACCGGCGACATCCCCAAGGTCGGGGAAAGCTCCAAATTCGCCGCCGAAATCCTCAAAGCCGAGATCAACAAGGCCGGTGGCCTCAAGATTGGCGCCGAAACCTACCAACTTGAATTCCTGTATGAAGACAATGAATCCAAGGCTGAATCGGCTACAGCCGCGGCGCTGAAGCTCATTACCCAGGATCAGGTGCTGGCCATCATCGGCCCGCAATCCAGCAAGCAGGCCATTCCGGCAGGTGAAATCTGCAACAACAGCAAGACCCCGATGATCTCCCCCTGGTCCACCAACCCAAAGACCACCGAGAACCGCCCCTACGTTTTCCGGGCGTGTTTTCTGGATCCTTTCCAGGGACCGGTGGCTGCCAATTTCGTCAGCGAGGAATTCAAAGCCAAGAAGGCCGCCGTGCTCTATGACATCGCCAGCGACTACCCCAAGGGTCTGGCGGAGTTCTTCAAGAGCGCCTTCGAGAAATTGCACGGCGCTGGATCGGTAGTGGCTTTTGAAACCTTCACCACCAAGGACAGTGATTTCAGTGCGCAATTGACCAAGATCGTGAAATCCGATGCCGATGTGTTGTTTCTGCCGCAGTACTATGCCGAAGTGGCTCTTATCGTGAAGCAGGCCCACGAACAAGGCTGGAAAAAGCCCATCATGGGCAGCGACAGTTGGGGTTCGGCGGAACTGATGAAGCTTTGTGGTGATGACTGCAAGGGATTGTTCTTCAGCACCCATTACGCGGCTGCCGGAGCCAAGGGCGCCACCAAGGAGTTCATCGACAACTATCAGGCCAAGTACGGCTATGTGCCCGATGACGTTGCGGCGCTCACCTGGGACGCCATTCTGCTGCTGTCCCAGGCCCTGCAGAACACCAAGGGATTGACCGGCAACCTCGACAAAGACCGCGATGCCGTCAAGGACCAGCTGACCCAGATCAAGGATTTCGAAGGCATTACCGGCAAGATGACCTTTACTCCCGGCGGCAATCCCACCAAGTGTGCGGTGATCGTGAAGATCAGCGACAAGGGCGAATTCGAGTTCTATAAGTCGGTTTGCCCGTAACTTGCGTGACCTGCCGATGGCGACGAGACCCGGAGATTCCCTATGGTCCCCCTTTGGCGAACAGGGATCGGGGTTTTTGCGCAGTCTCGCAGAACCGTTGCTCTTGCCAACGAAGTGCTGACGGATTGAAAGGCGGGAAGTCCCTTCCCGCCTTTGCACGTTCTTATGAGCCATCGCTTCAGTCCAAGGAGCCCCATCATTGTCTCTGGAAACCTTCCTGCAGAATTTCCTGAATGCCCTGCAATGGGGGAGTTTTTACGCCCTCATCGCATTGGGCTACACCCTGGTCTATGGGGTGCTGCTGCTGATCAACTTCGCCCACGGCGATATTTTCATGGTCGGTGCCTACATCGGCTTTTTTCTCGCCACCTTTCTCCTGGGTGCCTATGCTTTCAAGCTGCCGCTGGTCCTGCCTCATGGTGCGGTGTTTGTCATTACCCTGGTGCTGGCCATGGTGATTACCGCCATGGTGGGGGTCACCATTGAGCGGGTGGCCTACCGGCCGCTTCGCAGGAAAGGGGCTTCTCGGCTCTACGTGGTGATCACCGCCCTGATGTGCGGCCTGCTCCTGGAAAACGGCAACCTGGCGCTCTTGGGCGCCAGCCGTCGTGGTTTTCCTGAATTGCTGGAAAAAGTGACCTACACCTGGGGTGGAGTTACCTTCACCAACATCAAGGTCCTGGTTATCGTGGTCGCCTTCGGTGTATTCGCTCTCTTGGAAACCATCGTCCGCAAGACCAAGCTGGGCATGGCCATGCGAGCCATCTCCTACGATCCTATGGCGGTTCCTCTCATGGGCATACCTGTAGACACCGTCATTGTGTTCACTTTCGTGCTGGGATCTTCCATGGCGGCTCTGGCCGGTGTACTTTTTGCCAGCGCCTATCCGGTGCTGGAACCCTACATGGGCGCACTCATCGGCTGGAAAGCTTTCATCGCCGCGGTCATCGGCGGCATCGGCGAAATCCGTGGCGCCTTTGTCGGCGGGTTTCTCCTGGGGTTTGTGGAGATTTTCGCTACCGCTGTATTTCCCTCAACGCTCAGGGACCTCATCGCTTTCAGTGCCTTGCTGATCTTTCTGAGCATCAAGCCGACCGGCATATTCGGCGTCGCTCGCCGAACCAAGATATAACCCGGTGATTGTCATGCAGCGCTATTCTTCGATCTCTCTCTTCACAGTTCTAGCCGTCGGCGTCGTGGCCGCCTCTCACTACGGTTGGATCAACCAGTACGTACAGTTGGTGCTCATGTACATGGGGATCAACGTGATTCTTTCCAGCTCCCTCAACCTGGTCAATGGCTACATGGGAGAGTTTTCCTGCGGTCATGCCGGATTCATGGCGGTTGGTGCCTATATCACCTCGATCCTTAACATCTGGCTGTTCACCTCCGATCAGCCACTAAGCGGTCAAATTCTGCCGGCGTCAGCGGCCGTCTATCTGTTCCCGATCACCCTGCTGCTGGGAGGAATAGGCGCCGCTCTGGTCAGTCTTCTCGTGGCCATTCCATCCTTTCGCACGCGCGGCGACTACCTGGCCATCATCACCCTGGCGGTGAACTACATTGTCAAGAGCTCCATTGAGAATATCCAGGCCATCGGTGGTGCCCGTGGTTTCATGGGTATGCGCAAAGTGATCGACGCCATGACCAATAGCCTCAACCTCCCCTGGGTGATGATCTGGACCCTGGTGGCTGCCGTGTTCACCATCGTGGTCCTGAAACGCTTCGTGCACTCCACCTACGGACAAGGGGTGGTGGCTATCCGCGACGATGAAATCGCTGCGGAAATTATGGGCGTCGATTCCCGTCGTCTCAAGATGATCGCTTTCATGCTGTCATCGGGGCTGGCCGGCATCGCCGGCGGTTTATTCGCGCATGTGCTGGGCTACATCAACCCGGGCACTTTCACCATTATGAAATCCACCGAGGTTATGGTGATGGTCTATCTTGGCGGTATGGGATCGCTTAGCGGCTCGGTACTGAGCGCCATCGGCTTTACCTTCATCCTCGAACTGATGCGGCCCCTGCTGTTGTACAAATGGGTGGCCATCCCCTTTCTGCTCATCATCTTGATGCTGTTTCGACCTGAAGGCATCATGGGACATCGTGAACTTACCGACTTCTTTCCCAAGCTGCGCCGGCTTACGTTATCCAGGGAGAAACAAGTCTGAATGGCACTTCTGGAGATTCGACATGTTGAGATATATTTCGGCGGCCTCCGCGCTGTCCATGACCTCAACGTGACCCTGGAAGGTGGGGAACTTCTTGGTCTCATCGGTCCCAACGGAGCCGGTAAGACCACGGTATTTAACATGGTTTGCGGGTTCTACCGGCCAACCGCCGGTGAGATCATTTTTGACGGTCACACCATCGCCGGACTCGCTACCCATCAAGTGACCGCTTTGGGGATTGCCCGCACCTTTCAGAGTATTCGGCTTTGGAACAACCTGACAGTGCTCCAGAACCTCTGCATCGCCCAACACAACCGGCTGGGATACGGCTTTTTGGATGCTATTCTGCACAGCCGATCCTATCGCACCCATGAGAGGCAGGTCTACCGAGCCAGTGAAGAGCTGCTTGAACTGCTCGGTCTGCAGTCACTGTGCGGATGAGTACCCCAAGAATCTACCCTACGGGTTGCAGCGCCGGGTGGAGATTGGTCGAGCCCTGGCGGTTCGCCCCAAGATGTTGCTGTTGGACGAACCAGCCGCCGGAATGAACCCTAGTGAAGCGGAACAGCTCATTGACTTGATCCGCTGGATTCGCCAGCAGTTCAAATTGACCGTGTGGTTGATTGAACACCAGATGCGGGTGGTGATGGGGGTTTGCGAATGGATCAAAGTGCTCGATTTCGGAGAAACCATCGCCGAAGGTACCCCTGATCAGGTCCGCCAGAACCCGAGGGTGGTTCAAGCGTACCTGGGCGATGAGGGATTGGTCCATGCTTGAGGTCGAGAATCTGCACGTTCGCTACGGTAACATTGAAGCTCTCCACGGGGTGTCTTTTGCCGTCAAGCCTGGGGAGATGGTGGCCTTGTTGGGTGCCAACGGCGCCGGCAAATCCACTTCGCTGATGAGTATCATGCGACTGCCCCCTCCGGAAGGCCCTACGGTGTCCAAGGGGCGTATTGTCTACAATGGCGTTGATCTGCTGGGTGTCGCTACGCACACCGTGGTGGCGGAACATGGCATGGGTTTGGTCCCGGAGGGCCGCCATATCTTCGGCAATCTGACCGTTGCCGAAAACCTCAAGCTGGCCACTTACGCCCGACGCGACCATGCCCAGATCGCCCGGGATTACCAGCGGGTATTCGCCCTATTCCCACGTCTGGCCGACCGCCGACCCCAACGCAGCGACACCTTGAGCGGTGGTGAACAGCAAATGCTGGCCATGGGACGTGCCTTTATGAGCGGGGTTCGCTTCATCCTTCTCGATGAACCGTCCATGGGGCTTGCCCCTTTGCTCATGCAGGAACTTTTCCGCGTCCTCAGGGAGCTCAACCAGGGTGGAACCACCATTCTGGTGGTGGAACAAAACGCTCGATTGGCTCTACAATATGCACATCGAGCCTATGTGTTGGAGGCGGGCCGTATCGTCATGGAAGGTCCCTGTCGGGACCTCGCCAAAAACCCTGAAATCCAGAAGGCGTACCTGGGATAAGAGAGGCCGGAGGGAAGTCATGGAGCAACCGCTTTATCTATCACTGGTGTTTCATTTGCATCAACCTGTGGGTAACTTCGCCTGGGTCTTTGAGAAAGCCTATGAGCGAGCGTACAAACCGCTCCTGGGGGCCATCGACCGTCACCCGTCCCTTCAGGTTGGTTTTCACATCAGCGGTTGTCTCTGGGATTGGCTTCGCGAAACCCACCCCGATTACCTGGAATTGATTCGGATATTGGTGGAACGCGGCCAGATGGAAATTCTGACCGCCGGCTATTATGAGCCGATCCTTCCGATGCTGTCCGACGTCGACAAGGTTTACCAAATCAAGAAACACATCCAGACCATCGAAACGGAATTGGGTACCACACCGAGGGGATCCTGGCTCACCGAGCGCGTCTGGGAACCGTATCTGCCCAAACCCTTCGCTGAAGCAGGGGTACGGTACACCATTGTGGATGATTCCCACTTTCGAGCTTGCGGTTTTG
>CAWDJT010000050.1:0-162879 GCA_963802715.1 uncultured delta proteobacterium | reverse complement strand
GTTGGCCCCGGGGGCCTGCCGGACCGCCAAACCGGCCGCCGGGTGGCCGTTATACAAAGTCCGGGTGCCGTATCTCTCGGTACCCAGCTCGGTTCGGCCGACATCGCGCACGTGTACCACGGATCCGTCAGGATTAGTGCGCAGCGGAATCGCGGCAAATTCCTCCGGGGTTTTGAGCAGGGTCTGGACAATGACGGAAGCATTCAATCGCTGGCCTTGCACTGACGGCGCGCCGCCGAACTGGCCGGCGGAAACCTCCACGTTGTAGGCCTGAAGGGCCCGGACGACTTCGTCCACGGTCATTCGGTAGTCGGTCAGTCTGTCCGGATTGAGCCAGACCCGCATGGCATATTGGGAACCGAAGGTTTCAACTTCCCCCACCCCCGGCACCCGCGCCAAGACCTGCTGGATGCTGGACTGGGCGTAGTCCGACAGGTCAAATTCGTCCAAGCTGTCGTCATCCGAAGTCAGACCCACAATGATGAGCCAGTTGCGGGTGGACTTGCTGACCTTGACACCCGCGTTTTGGACCACCGCCGGCAAGCTCGCCATGGCGAGCTGAAGCTTGTTCTGCACCTGCGCCCAGGCAAGATCCGGGTCGGTCCCGGGAGCAAAGGTGAGCTCGATTCTCCCGGCCCCGGACGCATCGCTGGTGCCGGACATGTACAGCAGCTTGTCAAATCCGGTCATCTTCTGCTCGATGATCTGGATCACGCTGTCTTCCACGGTCTGAGCGGATGCCCCGGGGTAGAAGGCATCAATGGCAATGGAGGGAGGGGCGATGGGCGGATACTGGGAGATGGGCAAGTTGTGGATCGCCAGCGCGCCCGCCAACATCATGATGATGGCGATAACCCAGGCAAACACCGGGCGATCCAGAAAGAAGTTGGATAACATCACTGTCCTCCGTTATTTGGACGCCGCGGGCGCGAGGTTCGGATTCGGAGCTGCCACACCGTCCTTCGGGCCATTCAAGGGAACAGCTTTGACCGCCGCTCCGGGCCGAACGTTCAGCATGCCCTCGACGACCACTCGATCTCCGGCGGAAAGGCCGGAAGAGACCAGCCACTTGTCGCCCATGGCGCGATTGAGCGCCAGCATCCGCTGCTGGACGGTGCCGGTGTCATCCACAACCAACGCGAAGGGCTCGCCCTTCGGATTGCGATTCACCCCCTGCTGAGGGACAAGGATGGCCTGCTCAGCGATACCTTCCTGGACGACGGCCCGCACGAACATGCCCGGCAGGAGCAGATGCTCCGGATTAGGAACCACGATCCGCAGAGTGAAAGACCCGGTCGTCGGGTCCACCGTGACGTCGCGGAACTCCAGGATGCCTTCCAGGGGATAGGGTGTTCCGTCCTCGAGGAGAATGCGGACTTTCTTCCCGTTCTTCCCGTCGGCGCTCAGCTGCCCGGTTTCCAGGCTGCGTTTCAAGCGCAGCAGCTCGGCCGACGATTGGGTCACGTCGACGTATATGGGATCCAGTTGTTGAATGGTCGCCAGGGAGGTGGGCTGATAGGCGGTCACCAACGCCCCGTCGGTCACGCTGGACTTGCCGATGCGACCGGAAATAGGCGCAGGGACCCGGGTGTAGCCCAAATTGATGCGGGCCGCTTCCACCGAGGTTTTCCAATATTCAATTTCGGCCAGGGCCTGTCCCACGGCGGCGGTGGCGTCATCGTAGTCCTGCCGGCTGACCCCTTTGTCGGCCAGGAGTTCCTTGTAGCGTTCGGCCCTCGACCGGATCGACGGCAGATTGGCCTGCGCCTTGCCCAGGGAGGCCTTGGCGGAATCATGGGCCACCTGAAAAGGAGCGGGATCGATCTGGTACAGGAGTTGGCCGGCTTGAACATCGGAGCCCTCCCGGAACTGGCGCTTCTGGATGATGCCATTGACCTGCGGCCGGATTTCCGCGATCAGGTAGGCAGAGGTACGACCCGGCAACTCGGTGGTGAGCTCGATCTGTCGCGGCTCGATGGTCACCGTGGCGACTTCCGGGACCGGAGGCTGCGCGGCTTGCTGCCCTTGCCCCTTTTCGCACCCCCCCAGCAAGAGCAGGCTCGCCAGAGCCAGCAACGCGACAGACCATCTAAGTGATTCACAACCGTTCTTCTTCCGTTGCATCAAAGACCTCCAAAATGTCGATAATGAGCGTATTCAGTTACAAAGGCCCGACACGGAATCATGAATCAAGCAGTCCTTTGAAGAAAATATCCAGAATGGCGTCCGGGTCTTCCGGGTAAGGATGGCGCTCGGGCGCATCGAGCCAGAGAAGGTGAAAAGCATTGACAGCGCTGTCGAGAGCGACGGCGAGATAATAGGGGCCGGCGATGTTCTTGAACCGTTTGTTTTTGATGCCGCTCTCAAAAATCGAGGTGAGTCTTTCCAGGAAATCGAAGTATCCCTTTCGTACCTCCTCATCCAGGCCCGCCTTGATGTTGAAGCTCACGCCTCGGCTCTCGGCAAGATACAGGCGAATGAAGGGAAGATTGCCGCGAAACATTTCGCTTTTGGTCCGGACATAATTTCGCAACTTTTCAACCTCGTCATCGACCTCATCAACCGCTCGCACAAAGGCATCGTGGAACTTGTCGCATTGCTCCAAAACCAGGGCCTTGTAGAGGTCCTCCTTGTTCTGGAAGAACTTGTAGAGGGTTCCGATGGCGAACTCGGCCTTCTCGGCGACCTGGTGCATAGAGACGTTGTGGTAGCCCTTCTCCGAAAAAAGATCGAGCGCGACCGCGAGCATCTCTTGACGTTGCCGCAATTTCTCTCTTTCCCGCCTGGGGAGCTTTCCGTTTTCCATCGCTTCACCTCTTGCTAGACGTTGTGCGAAATATGAATAGAACGTCATTTTATAGAATACTGCGTCACATTCTTCAAGAGAAATCTCAAAAGATCTTCAGCCGGCGACTGGCACACCCGGTCATGGGAGCCGCACCTGTTCCCCGCACCCTTCACCCCGCATCGCTGCTTCTTCCCTTGCCCCTTCCCTCTTCACTCTTCACGCTTATGCTCATCACTCATCATTCATCACTCATCTTGACTCCCGCCAGCTATGCTTTCATAATATGCCCAACCTGGTGGCCATCCCCGTTGCCCACTAACTTTCGCTTCCCCTGAATCCGCCAATTCCTGACCGCCACCCGGCCCGTATGACAGCGCCCGCAGCCAAGCAAACGGATGCCCTTGAAAAACTCGTGGGACCTGCGGGTTCGGAGGCGCACTTGGGGACAATCCCAAAAAAACGAAAGAAAGGGTCTAGTGGAAAGAATACACAAGGAACTTGCAGGCAAGATGGCAAAAGCAGTTGCTCACTATTGGGCCACCAGAGAAACACAAAAAAAGAAACAAGAGTCACGTGGCGTGTCGGATGCGGGATTGAGAAGTGCCGTGACTGGCGGGGCACAGATGGATGGTTTTATCGATTTGTTTACTGCGCTCATCATAGAAGCGGGAATCTCAGGCGAATTCATCTTTCGTAAAACATCTCTAGAGTTGCCAGGCTATTTCCGACCGACTAAAGAATGGGACCTTATCGTTGTTAAGAATGGGAATCTGATTGCGGCGATAGAAGCCAAGTCACAAGTCGGGCCTTCATTTGGTAACAATTTCAACAACAGAACTGAGGAAGCCATTGGAAGCGCACTTGATCTTTGGACAGCTTTCAGAGAGGGGGCCTTCAATGCAGGATTACAGCCATTCTTGGGGTATTTCTTCATGCTTGAAGATTGCCCAGCGTCAAATAGGCCAGTAAAAGTCAAGGAACCGCACTTCAAGGTGTTCCCCGAATTTATCGGCGCTTCCTATACGAGAAGGTATGAGTTGCTTTGTCGGAAGCTGATTCTGGAACGTCATTACACCTCCGCCTGCTTCTTGACTTCCAATAGTGACGCAGGTCTTAGAGGTGAGTATAAAGAACCTGCTAACGATCTTTCTTTCGCGAAGTTCGCGAAATCCATCGCGTCCCACGTTGGAGCATTCACACAATGAGTCAAGTAAGCGAAACATGGCATCGCCTGATTAATGCTGATGCGAGGGATCTGTCGTTTCTCCAGGACGAATCAATTCATCTGGTTGTTACATCGCCTCCTTATTGGAATCTTAAGCGCTACAACGAACATCCGGATCAATTGGGGCATATCGAGGATTATGAATCGTTTCTGACTGAACTCGAGAAGATATGGCGTCACCTCTTCCGTATTTTAGTCCCTGGAGGACGTTTAGTGTGTGTTGTTGGCGATGTGTGTGTTTCCCGTAAACGATTTGGCCGACATCTTGTGTTCCCGCTTCATTCGGATATTAGCGTATCATGCAGGAAGATTGGTTTTGACAATTTGAATCCCATCATCTGGCACAAAATCTCGAATGCCACTTTTGAAGTCGCAAACGGCTGCAAATTCCTTGGCAAGCCTTACGAGCCAAACGCGATAATTAAGAACGATATAGAATTCATCCTCATGCAAAGAAAACCGGGTGGGTATAGGCAACCTACTGAAAAGCAAAGGCAGCTCAGTAGAATCAAGAAAGAAGACTTCGATAGTTGGTTTAGGCAAATTTGGAATATTACTGGCGCTTCCACAAAGAACCACCCAGCACCATTTCCGTTGGAACTTGCTTCACGGTTGGTTAGGATGTTCTCCTTCGTAGGCGACACAGTTCTCGATCCTTTCTGCGGCACTGGCACTACGTTAATTGCAGCCCTACGGTCTGCCCGTAATAGTGTTGGCATAGAAATAGACGATCAGTACTGCCGTGCGACTGCACGTTATCTTAAGGCGGAGACAGCCAACTTGAATATGTTCTACAAAGCCCATTTGTCTTTTGAAACGCTCAGTTCCGATCAATCTGGCCGTCTTCATGTATCTGAGAATCAAGCCTTGTACAACGTCAAATCTGCCAAGACAACAATGGCATAAGCCAACAAATCATTCGAGCCGACCGCCACCACAGGCGATGTTTTTCGGGCACAGTCCCTTGCCCGCGTGTTTGCGCGCCGGTGATGCCCGCGCAAGCCGGCATTTCCAAGAGGATAGAGATGACAGAGAAGCTCATACAGAAGTACGGGGAAAGAGTTGGGTATACCGAAGACCAACTGGAACGCTTCCATGAAGGAGGCCACCGGATCAGGCAGGTGTCACGCCTATCCCGGGCGGCCGCCAAGTATTCGATTCAGGCGGAGGTGGTTAGCTCAAAGAACTGCAACTCCGGTCACATCGTTGGACAAACGTTCATTCTCGATGTGGACGGCAATTTCATCACCAAGCTCTGTCCAAACAAAATGTGCGTGTATCTGATATCGCAACTTACCATCCCGGTGGCCCTGATCAATGAGAGACTCAGCGAAGGTCTCGAGCCGAATGACTTCCATTTCATGCGCTATCTCCGCTGCCCGGACAGTGGCGTTGATTGCTACGGATACGGTGAGGTCATGCTCAAGGTCCAGGTTGTTCCACGGATCAAAGACAAGGCGTGATCGGCAGTAAAGCGGCTACGCAAAAGCCTACCAGCCGTCAGGCGAGGCTGACTCAGGGCCATTGCAGCGCTTGGAGATCGAGCATGCCACAGACAACACTTGACAAGTATACACTATCGGTTACCTGGTCCGAAGCAAGATGCCGAATACGTTGGCCTCTGCGCTGAAGTTTCCAAGTCCAGCTGGCTGGCGCACTCTCCTGAAGCCGCCTGCGCCAAAGCATTTGGTCCAACTTGTGCACGGATCACCGGCGATCATGGCAAATCTACGTGCATCCAAGTACCCGAGCTGGTGAATCTCCAAGATGTTGAGCGGGAAAGTCATGCCATGCCGGGTTAAGCAGCTACTGGAGCTGCATTGCAACGATACAATCTCCAACTGGAGGATGAGGAATGAAAGACTTCAATCAACCTATTCTACAGTGAAGAAGATGAAGGGTACATTGCAAACATACCCGATTTGAAGCACTGTTCTGCCTTTCGGGACAAGCCCAGAGGTAGCACTCCGGGAAGTGCTCAAAGCCAGAGAGGCTGGCTTGAGGCAGCTCGGGAACATGGGAAGCCTGATCCCGAAGCCTCGCTATCGTCCGGTCATCTATCAAGTCGCCTGAGTGCGGCTACCTTATCGAGAGGACGACTAGCTCGTAACGGCAACCGAGATTCCCCCGCTTGATGGTTGTAAATTCCCCCACCATGGTTAGCGCTGCTGGATCGGCGTCTCCCCCACAAACGCCCCTTAGAAAGGGGGACCTATCGGACGGGAAGGGAATTTTGCGATGCAGTCCTAAATGGAGAGCAGCAGGCGGGCGTCGAGGGCAACGGCCCCTCTGCCGTTATCGTCGAGGCTCACCGGGTTGAGATCGAGTTCCTGGATTTGGGGGAAGTGATGCATGAGCCGTGAGACCCGCACCAGGATGTCGGCTGCGGACTCGAGATCGGCTGCCTGCATGCCACGGAATTGGCCCAGAATGCGACTCCCGGAGAGCTCCCCAAGCATCTCCCAGGCCGTCCCCATATTGATTGGAGCCAGCCGCGTACTGACGTCTTTCATGACCTCGACCATGATCCCGCCGAGGCCGACCAGCACGACCGGGCCGAAGGACGGGTCCCTTTTGGCGCCGATGATGAGCTCCCTCGATGCCGGGGCCATCTTCTGCACCACGATGCCCGAAATATCATGCGAGACTCCCTGCAGCCGCTGCCATTCACTCCCGAGGAGCTTCAGCCCGCCCACGTTTAGTGCCAGGCCGCCCTGGTCGCTCTTGTGCAAAAGCGAGGGGGCAACCGCCTTGAGCGCCACCGGAAAACCCAGATTCGCAGCTGCCTCGTAAGCCTCGTCCATGCCCTTCGCCATGAGCCAGGGAACGGCCGGGACCCCAATTCGGTCGAGCAGCTCCAGCACCTCATGAAGCAACGGCTGCCGTTTTTCCTTCTCGATGGCGCCGAACCATGCCTCAACAGTATCGAGAGGTAGGGCCGCCGCGTCTTGCGGGATCTCGGCAGCGTATGCTCGATGGGATTTGCCTCGTTGAACCTGGACGGCCATGGCCTGGACGGCTTCGGTAGGTTCCAGAAAAAACGGAAAATCCGAGGTTTTTTCCAGAAGCACCCGTTCCTCCAGAGGAACTTCGATCACCACGGCAACCGGTTTGCCGAATCGCAGGGAAAGCTCCGCAAGCCTTCCTATCAGTTGCCTGGCCGCCTCCCGCTCAGTCATCATATGCGAGACGTGTATGAAAACGACCCCGTCGATATCATCCTGTAGAAGTGCCCGTTCGACCACATTGAAATAGAAGGAGAGATCGTAGATATCGCCAAGGTCCAGTGGATTTCCCGAGCGGATGACCCCCGCACGAGCCCGGCTTTGGGCTTCATCGAGAAGGTCCCGCCCCAGGGGCGGAAGGCGGAATCCATACCTGGCACAAGCGTCAGCGGCGACCACGGCATGGCCGCCGGATCGGGATATGACGGCGAGATTCTTGCCTTTGAGCTGCGGGAGGGACAGACCCTTCACCGCGTTGATGGCTTCAGCTACCGTACGAACCCGCACAATGCCGCTCTCACGGCAAACGGCATCGACAATCTGGTCATCCGCCGCCAGGGCCGCCGTGTGTGATTGCGCAATGGTGCTGCTCAGAGAGCTGGTGTTGGACTTGTGCAAGACGATGGGCTTGGAGCATTGGCGGGCCGTCTCGGCGAAAACGCGACCTCTCTTGAAGTCTTCCAGGTAGAGGTAGATGACGGCCGTGTCGGGATCGTCCTTGAGATAGGCCAGGTAGTCCGCTTCGTCGATATTGAGCTTGTTTCCCATGCTGACAAGCTTGCTGATACCCATTCCTGAAGCACAGAGCCTCTCGGCAAGTGATAGCCCAACACCGCCACTCTGGGCAAAGACCGCGACGGACCCGCGCCGGTATGGGTTCGGCAAAGCAACAAACGGCGTGTAGAGACTGTTGGCGGTGTTCACCGCGCCGATGCAGTTGGGGCCCATAAAACGCAGGCCATACCGCTTACTGACTTCCACAATTCTTTCTTCAAGCTCTTCGCCTTCGGCCCCGAGCTCCCGAAAGCCCCCCGACTGGATCACCGCCCACCGTGTCCCCTTCTCTCCGCACTGGTTGAGTATTTCGGGAACGAAGCGCGCCGGAGTGAGGATAACGGCAAGCTCCGGCGTTCCCGGCAGCTCGGTGACGGAAGGATAGATCCGGTGTCCGAGAAGCTTCCCCTCCTCGGGGGCCGACCGCATAGATCTTTCCCTGGTAGTCGAAGTTGACCAGGTTTGTCAGAATATTTCTGCCGAGATTGTCCTCGGACTCTGAAACTCCAATGACTGCGACAGATTCCGCACAGAATACAGCTCGTTCATGATACTCCTTCGAATGTTTCGCTTCATTTTCTCGGGGTTCCCGTGGTACTCGAAGATAGCCCAATGGTGCGCACTTCGAGTCGCCCGAATGTGGCCAACTTCGTCAAATTTCCTGATTTCCTGGCCGTCGTAGTCGAGGATGGCGATGTCATAGGGGAAATGGGGACTGCCGAAAGCACCGGGGACGATCTTTCCTCTGGACCACGTTGGATTTCCGATCATAACCGTGGATTCGCTCTGTCCATAGAAGTCTCGGATCTCGGTGGCGGCGAATCGCTCCCAGGTTTGGATGATTTACGGATTGAGCAGTTCGCCGACGCTCACTGAGTATTCACCGGACAGGACCTCAGGTCTACCTTGTCAGGTCGGCCAGGGCAAACGCCTCAGCGGGATCTTCTTTTATCCAAGGACATCGTGCTTCACACCAAAACGAGCGTTAAAGGTCCTGAGGCTCTTGGTTCAATACGGTTGTCTCGCTGTGGTATCAGAGTTCGTCGAAGAGGAACCCCGCTACCCAAAGGATTTCTCCGGCGGGCGCCGTTCCGGTACATAGACATGAGGAATCCGGCCCTCATTCCAATCCTTGGAAACATAGAGGTTGCAGTAACAACTGCCGTACTCAGCCACATCCGGCGTTCGATAGATGCAGGGACAGATGATGTCCTGGTCGCGTTGGCGTTCCCCTTTGGCCAGACGGCAGGGACAACTCATATAGCCGTAGCGTTCCTTGTTGGTGATCAAGCCATCCAACAGTTCAAACACGAGGTCCTTGTCAATATTGAAAAAATAGCCCTTCTTCTCGTGCGCCTCTCTAAGCATCTCGTAAAGCTTATGCGTTTCCATCATTGCCGAGTGCCTCCTTGATCTCCTTCTCACGGTATCCCACTATGATCTTGTCGCCGATTAGAATGGTCGGGAAAGAGCAATCCGGATTCAGCTTCTTGACCTCTTCGAGAACGGATGACTGGGCTTCACCCTGCAATTTGTCCACGTCGATGCATTCGTATTCGATCCCACAACTGTCGAGGAGCTTCTTGGTGCTTTTGCAGTGACCACAGGTACTCAGCGTGTAGATCTTGATGTGACATTCGCTCATGAGCAGTCTCCCTTTGTGATTGCCGAACCTTCCAGTTAGAAAGGCGGCTATTCCACCACCCAGACGGTACAATCCTTGGCTTCCCGAACGATCTTGTTGGACACACTGCCAAACAAGAATTCCTCGCGTTTACTCACCCCCCGGCGACCCACTACCACCGTTTCATATTCACCCTGGCGCAGTTCCTGGAGAATTGCTTCAGCGACACTGGTAACCTTGCTACAACTCAAGATCTTAAGATGAATATTCTTCTTGGGAATGCCCCAATTACTCAAATGATTACCAATACTCCCAACAAATTCCAGGGTTTTTTCCTTCATCTGCTCCACATATCGTTCGCGTTCCTCATTGTCAGGCATGATATCGGGCGATGGTTCGTTAATGACATAGAGCATGGTGATATCGGCTTCCGGCTGACAACCAAGGATCTTGCCAACATAGTCTACCGCTTTTAGCGCATTATCCGAGTGATCAATGGCTAGCAATACTCTGATATCCATGGTCTCGCTCCTCTTTCCCGCGAACATCGGCAACGTGGACCCCATGAGTGGAACCAGAATGGTTACCCGTTCAGGTCCAGGGTTCCACAGTTTATTTTACATGACCATCATACCCACACGTCTGCAAGTCTTCCAGCAGCTCGGAAGTCTTTTCATAGAAAACTTCCGCTCCTTGCGAAAAATGCATGAGCACTTCATTCAGATCTTGCGGAATGTATGGAAATAATTTTCGCAAATTAATTATGCGATGGCTAAAAAAAAGTGATAGGTCATCTAGTGTAAGTATGGCTAAGATATCGCGATAAAATGCATTTTTCTTACTCAATTCAGGCACATTATGAAAACCTTTACCAATAGTAAACAGTAATATATTGCCCAGCCCAAACAAATCTACCCCGAATGGGTTTTCAGCCCACTCATACGTATAATCGAAATCGATCCACTTATACGTTTTGGTGTCCCTTTCAATAATAATATGGTCATTACGAATATCTCCATGAACATCACCAAGATTGTGCAAGTCTCTAATAGCAGAAATACAACTAACCACATTTGAAAAAACAGACGGAAATAGATCATGAAAATATTGCTCATGACCCATATCAATGTCATGAATATAGTCATAAAAACGAGTGCCTTGGACTTTATCAATAACGCGTACTGGGTTCCCAACCTGATCAGGGACTGTGAAACCCTGCATAAAATGAGGATGGTAACGGACCTTATCGAGAATACGGGCTTCTTTGGTGGGACTCCGCAGACAACGAATATCATGTTCGCCGAGACGCATCAGGAAGGTTTCGTGGAACACCAGCTTGATGACCTTGGGTTGGCCGCTTTCCAGATCAATGGCCTTCTTTACCCAGAACTTCGGTTCACCGTCCAAACCAAAACGCCCCTCGGTTTCCTCTCCGCGTACCAGATACAATCGGTCTTTAAGTTCCAGGACATCCCCGGCCTGGATACTCATGAATTCGCTCGTATCGGTCACCATCTTGAGTTTGGCGGGGGGCGCGAAGTGACTATAGCATTGAATTTTCTCTCTGATTTCTTGTTCGGTCATGGCAGAATCCGTCGTGGGCAGTAGGAGGATATCTGTGAACTGGCTATAAGCAATGAGAATTACTGACCAAAAAGTATAGACCGAGTTTAAACCTAACGAATCCCTTGATGGGTGTCAAGGCTCAAATGGGATCGTCGGGCCCCAAGAGTTTAGCTGAAACTGGGGCATCAAGCTAAGCCGAACCCCATGTCGGTCGCGGATGATTGTTGTTTCGCTCTTACCCTTTTTCGGCTATTATGAGCAATCTTCGAGGTGAACGCCAAGGGCGGCATTCCCACCCGACGGCTGAGCGGACAGTGCCGGTGAAATGCTCGATCAGTTCGATGCTACAGTGGGGATCCAATGAGGAGGAATTAAGATGGTGGAACGAACCCTATCCATCGTAAAACCAGATGGAGTCCAGAGAGGGCTAGTCGGAGAAGTGATAAAGCGTTTCGAACAGTCACAGATACGGATTGTGGCTATGAAGATGGTATGCTTGAGCAGGGAGCAGGCCAAAGCCTTTTACGTGGTGCACAAAGAACGGCCGTTTTACGAGAGCCTCACCCAGTTTATGTCTTCCGGTCCGATTGTGGTGATGGTTCTCGAAGGGGACGATGTGATCCAGCAGAACCGAAATCTCATGGGTGCCACCAACTTCAAGGATGCAGCCCCTGGCACCATTCGCCACGATTTCGCGAGAGACATCGAGAAGAACATTGTCCATGGTTCCGACAGTCCCCAGTCTGCGGTGACCGAGATCGGTTTTTTCTTCAGTGCGCTGGAGCTATGTAGCGCATAGGGTGGAGTTAGAGTCATGGAGAAAAACGTCCGTACCGGAGTCCTTGAACTCGCATTGATCGGCATATTGCTATTCCTGAGTTGTTCCAGTTGTGCCACCAACTGGTTGCCTGCCAGCTCTTCGGCAACAACTCCTGCCGCATCCGCGCCCAAGGAGACAACCGGTCTTGAATCAGCCAAGGTCAACCGGATCGAATCCGAGGCGTCACCCTTTCCGGTACCTTACCATCCACCACCGGACCGGATTGATCTCTGCGGTGAAGCAGCACCACTTCATACGCAGGAAGTACTGGAACGCTTCGATCGAGAATTCACCATCATCGTGTATAATCACGCTCAGGTGTATTTGTGGTTGAAGCGCATGGAGCGTTACTTTCCGACCATCGAGGGACGCCTGCGAACTCTCGGTCTTCCGGATGATCTGAAGTATGTAGCCATTGCTGAGAGTGACTTGCTGCCGAATGCCGCTTCCCCCAAGGGAGCAGCCGGTCCGTGGCAGTTCATACCGAGTACCGGCAGCCGCTATGGCCTGGATCAGCAAGGCTCATTTGATCAACGCTACGATTTTGAGAAGGCCACCGAAAGTGCCTTTCGCTACCTGGGAGATCTCAACAAACTCTTCAAGAACTGGACGTTGGCAATCGCAGCCTATAACTGCGGTGAGCGGCGCGTTCAGGAAGCCATTCAGGCCCACGGCGCATCTGATTACTACCAGTTGAAACTGCCACTGGAAACCGAGCGTTACATCATGCGGATTCTGGCGATCAAGGCAGTCCTGCGCAATCCCGCGCGCTATGGCTACAACCTCCCCAAAGGCATGGGCTATCCCCAACTTCAGGTGGATCGGGTCAACATCTCTCTAAGCCGCCCTGTCTCCGTTCATTCCATGGCTTCCGCCGCGGGAATCAATTATCGTGAATTCAAACGACTCAATCCCACTTTCCGTAGCGACCAGATTCCTGCAGGAACATTTGAAATCAAACTACCGGAGGGGAGCGCTCAGAACTTCCAGACCAAGATTGACAGCGTAAAGACGCAACCGGCTTCAGCTGAAGCTGATGCCCCAGCAGCGGAACCTCAGAACAACATCTCCAGCAGCAAACCGACACCCGTCAAGGGAGAGCCCAAAACGAGCGGCACCCGCACCTACACGGTCAAGAAGGGTGACAGTTTGGTGGCAATTGCTCACAAGTTCAAGGTCGGTGCCGACAAACTTCGTCAGGCGAACCATCTCAAGGGAAACAAAGTCTCCGTTGGCCAAACGCTTAAGATCCCTTGATTTCCCGAGAAAAAGTTTAGCGACCTCCGGAAAGACCACAAATGCAGGGGATTGGGCCGCCAACTTGGAGGCGCCTCAGTCACCATTGACATTGAGCATAGTGGACAACTGCGGCTCAACTCGTCACCCTGTCTCTTCTCCCTATTCCTCAGTGATCAAACCCAACCGGCGTCAGGCAATCGCGCTGGCGGGGCCAAACGATTTTCGTCCTGCATCTTCCGACAACCCAGCAGGCTTTTGAAGCACCAGACACACAGACACGGTGACCGACAACTCAACAGATCCGGCCGAAAGGCAGCGACGTGTGCGCTATCTACAATGACGAACGAGCTTTCGGGGCACCTTCGGGATACCATCACGGCACGGGAGGGAAGCAATGCAATGTGGGGGAGCAATCTGTGGTCTTGCTGTGGAGGCCCGGCTTATCCAGGCCTCCGAATGAGAACCTATTTTTCGGATTTGTAGCTTTCCTCGTAGACTTGCGGATTGATGTTGCCCGAATCTGGCCCCCCGCATTCCGGAATATAACAGGACACATCGACAAATTCACAGGATTGCTTGCAGGATGGGCAGATGTTGGGGGGGGTCTGGACATCAATGGTATTGCCACACTTGTTGCATTTGAAAACAGCCATTCGATTCCTCCTAGTTGTCAACTGTGGTTTCTTCCGATTGAAGCGAGACGGCAGGGGCATTGGAAGAGCGCCCGCCTCGCACTTTATCGTTTAGCATAACGTAGCCAGCAGCAAAAGGCAACCCGACGATACATGCAAGAAGGGGCCGTCGGCGTGGGATGAAGCTCAAGTATTTCTCATGCTTGATAATGCGACCATGAAGATCCTTTTCCCTTCCCATGGAGCCGTTGGTGGATTATCCTGCCTTCCCCACAGCCGCCTGGCAAGCGGTTGGGCGAATGTGGCGGACACCCAGGGAACTTAAGGTTCCATCGAGCGATACGGCCATTGATAATTTGCAGCACCATACCCAGGAGAGCCGTTCATGATCGGTACCACCATCAATGTGACTGCGGTCGTCGGCGGATCTTTGATCGGGGCGGCAGTCGGCAATCGCTTGTCGGACAGGATGCGGACCACGGTCCTTCAGGGACTCGGCCTGGTCACCACGGTCATCGGTCTGCAAATGGCTCTACAGACCAAAAATATCTTGGTTGTGCTGGGCGCCGTCTTGGTTGGTGGGATTACCGGCGAGTTGCTCCGAATCGGTGACGGACTGGAACGATTGGGAGGTTTTTTCCAGTCGTTACTGACACGGGGTGGTTCAAACCGATTCAGCGAAGGGTTTGTGACCGCGAGCCTGCTGTTTTGTATTGGTCCCATGGCCATCCTCGGTTCCATTCAGGACGGCTTGACCGGCGACTATCAGTTGTTGGCGGTAAAGTCCATCCTCGATGGTTTCGCTTCCATCGCCTTTGCCGCCAGCCTTGGATGGGGCGTGGGCTGTGCGGCCATAAGCGTCCTTGTCTATCAAGGAGCCATCACGTTGCTAGCCAGAGTGTTGGAGAAGCTTTTGACCGAACCCATGGTGTTGGAGATGACCGCCACCGGCGGCATTCTCATTGTTGGCATTGGAATCAAGCTTCTCAATATCAGGGATATAAGGCTTGCCAGTTTTCTCCCGGCTCTGGTTTTGGCACCTGTCACTGTTTCTGTCATGACGGTGATCAAGGATTTGTTTGGCTGAGAGCGGGCAGTCGATGAAACCCGGCAATAACAGCAAGCCCTCGAATGCGACGCAGGGCGATCATCACATGCCGCTCCGCATGTTCCATGGCTTGGCCAAATCGACCTGAAGTGGTTCTTCACAAAACCACAAGGAGGCAACGACGATCATGAAACAGGTTGACTTCCCACCGGAGATTCAACCCTATCTATTGCCGCAACCCAGCGGCAAGTATCGGTACCATTGCATCTCATGCCAAGCCGAATACGGCATCGACCGACTCCTTTACACCTGCCCCCAATGTCGCAGTGTCCTTCTCATTAAGGACACGGAATGGCAACAACTGAAACACATCCCGGGATCTATGTGGCGGAAGATCTTTGACTATCGCAGCATGCTCAATTTACCCGCTCTCCGTGGGATCTATCGGTTCCATGAACTATTGGGCAGCATCATATCACTTGATTCCGTGGTGTACTTGGGAGAAGGGCATACGCCGGTAGTGGCCGCCAACGACCGGCTGCGTCAATGGGCCGGGATCCCGTTTTATTTCAAAAACGACGGCCAAAACCCCAGTGCATCCTTCAAGGATCGCGGCATGGCCAGTGCCTTCAGCTACCTCAAACAGCTCCTTCAGCACCAGGGCGTGGGCAATGTTTTGGCAGTATGCGCTTCCACCGGCGACACCTCCGCCGCTGCCGCGCTCTATGCGTCCTATCTGGTGGATGGCGTCACCTCCGCGGTACTTCTCCCTCACGGGAAGGTCACGCCCCAGCAACTCAGCCAACCGCTCGGAAGTGGAGCTAAAGTTATTGAAATTCCTGGTGTTTTTGATGATTGCATGAAGGTGGTGGAATTCCTCGCCGAAAATTATCCGGTGGCATTGATGAATTCCAAGAACGCCTGGCGGATCCTGGGCCAGGAATCATACAGCTACGAAATCGCCCAAACGTTCGATTATGACGTTACGGACCTAGTGGTGGTGGTCCCCATCGGCAATGCCGGCAACATTACCGCCGTCCTGCAAGGTTTCCTCAAGCTCCATGATTTGCAGATCATCACCGGGCTTCCCATGATCCTTGGCGTTCAATCGGAACACGCCAATCCGGTCTTTCTCTACTATTTGCAGGCGGATCCGGCAAAACGGCGGTACCGCCCGGTTTCGGTTCGCCCCAGCGTGGCTCAAGCCGCCATGATAGGCAACCCGGTGTCCATGCCTCGAGTTATCCGGTTGGTGGATGAGTACCGGCAGATCGCGGGTGAACATGCCGTTCAAGTAGTGGAGGTGAGCGAACAGGAGATCATGGATGCCATGCTCATGGCCAACCGCAATGGCCATATCGCCTGTACTCAGGGCGGTGAATGCCTGGCCGGGATTCACAAGGCCGTCGGCACCGAAAAGATTCCACCGAGTCGCGTGGCCATCCTCGATGCCACGGCTCACGCATTGAAGTTCGCCATTTTCCAAGAGAAATACTTTTCCGATAGTTTTGAACCCGAATTCGAAGTGATTCCCAGGCGGGAGTTGCAGAACGCCCCCCATCTGGTGAATATCCCTGCCGGTGTGCCGCGTCCAGATCTTAAGCCACTGAGCGAGGAAGAGTTCCACGCCTTTGTTCGTTTTACCGCTGGGGCGGTGGCGGAACATCTAGGGTTGTCGGTCGATGCTGGTAAACTTCCTTCGGACTGAACATTGCTGGCTGTAAGCACCACAGTTAAAGACTCTCCCTTGAAGTCATACGACGCCCCTCGGCTGGATGCCGGACCCCATCAACGGCTTGCTGTTGAGGGTGAGAAATCGGCATTCACACGCAAGGCCGCAGAAAAAGCAAAGGGCATGTTTCGCAAATTCTTGGCGGGGTTGGCGTCTTTCCGTGATGAAAAAAGATTCAGCTATCAATCCTTCTCAAGTACAACGGGGCCCCTCAGATTGCCTGAGGCAGAAGATCAAACCACTCAACAAACAATGAAGGTGATCCCATGGCAAATGTTCTGCCCTACCGAGGCATATTCCCCACATTGGCTGAAGACGTCTACATTGCTCCAGGGGCTTGGGTAATTGGCGATGTGGAAATCGGGGCGCGAACCAGCGTGTGGTTCAACACGGTGATTCGCGGTGATATGCACTACATCCGCATCGGCAGTGAAACCAACGTTCAGGACAATGCTACTTTGCATGTGACCGCCGAGCACTTTCCTCTGGTTATCGGCAACCGGGTCACCGTCGGCCATCGGGCCATCGTCCATGGTTGCACCGTGGAAGATGATTGCCTCATTGGCATGGGCGCTATTGTCATGGACGGTGCCGTAATCGGCAAAGGATCGCTGGTGGCGGCTGGAGCGCTGGTGCCCCCCGGGCACGTGGTGCCGCCCGATTCCCTGGTGATGGGCACGCCTGCTCGCACTCACAAAACGGTGGAAGCTGCCGAAAGGGAGCTGATTCGGCTGAGCGCTCTTCACTACGTGGATCTGGCAGCTGAGTACCTGTCACCGGGACATAAAGACCACCAACCGAAGGTTCGCGGGTTCCTGCGCTGAGATGCAGACGTCAAGGCCCCGGCACAAGGGGATCATACCTGCACCACGCTATCGGTTCCCACTTGGAAGTGGACAGTTCGCGATCACCGCAGTCTATTCAAGGATCTTGTGCAGATCCCATTGCCATTTGTCAGCGGGGTTGGCCGCGACCGGAGTATCCGGAGTGAGTTCTCGGCACGGTTGCAAGACCCGCCGTGCCATCAATTCATTGATAGCTGCTTGGAGACTTCCTTCATTCCCATTCCAAAGCGATCGGATTGTGACCAAAGCAGGGGGGTGGCCTTCATCCATCAGGGAGCATATCAGAATGTAGGCCGATGTGGCCTCTATGCTGACTTTGAGATCAAAAATGGCTCGATCCATGTGCATTGCTGATTCTCCTCAGTGTGTATGGCAAAACCTTATCGAGTTCTGAGCAGCATTTTGTCGTAGCGATCTGCAGCCTAACAAAGCTGATATCGAGAGTCAATTGCGGGACCATGGTACCTGTGTTACAAGCACGACAGGATCACGTTTGGCTGAGTTCGTTGCACCATCAAGGCAGGCACAGAGGAGTTGCATGGCATGGAGACCACCGGATTGAACGTCGACTGGAGCACCCTTCAAAAGGAGATGGAAGAAGCCTGGCGCCAAATCCCCAAACCTTTTCGCAGCGAGCGATCCATCCATGCCACGCTGCAATGTTGCCTGTATCGCTGGCTTCGCCTGCAGGGGTATGTAGTAGTGGCCGACTACATGCCGCCACGCATTCAAGAACGACCCGTGGATGTTATTGCATTGAATGACAAACGTGAGCTCAGTTGCGCCATTTGCATTGACACCGTGGTGACTCTGGCCGCGGTCAAAAGCCTGAGTAGTTTTGAAGCTCAACAGAAGCTCATCGTAACCACTGGGGCTTTAGAAAAAAAAGTACAGGAGAGCCGGTTTTTTCTAAAACCGGGGATCGAGCATCTACATATACGGCCCTTTGAACACTCCGGCTAAGACAGGGGACCTTGTGCCTTTCGTAACAATCTAAAAACAAAAGACTTTTCCCCTTGACAGCCCACAATTCCCTGTGGCATAGGGAAGCCATAGTGTGCGTAGTACCAATTGGTCGCAGGTGGATGTCAGGTTACTGTACACCAAGTGAGGGTGGTATTCTGATCACCCGGAAAGGAGGTGCAACGACGCACCGTCGCTTCTTGCCAAGTTTTTCGTCCTTATTCCTCCTGTTGATTCTCCTAGGTCCCCCTCGCTTACCTGATGATCCTGGGGCAACCGACGCAACATGAGTCGGTTTTCAAGATGCACCAGTCAATCAGGTGCTTCCATTCCCGCGAAACTACCAGTGCGTGTACGTTTGGTCTTCCTAATCGATCATCTTGCGAAGATGGTCAACCGTTGGCCGCACGTCATGAGCTATAGCCGACGGACACGGCAATCATGGCTCAATACTTAAGTCATTCAACCGGAAACCTTCTTTTGACATTATTACTGGTTCTTCATGGTTTCCTCGGGTCAGCCACCTCCTGTGCAGCACGCCAGGGCGGATGGCATTGCGGTGATCGGCTACAAGCAACCACCACACCGGTTCATCGTCGGCACTCGGGGATTGGCACGCAGCTCATACTGGATACAAGGAGTGATTCATGGCACAACCACTCGACAAAGTCCCAGGAAAAGCGTGGGTAGTTGTATTCGCGGGTACGGCCGTCAATCTTTGTCTGGGCATCCTGTATGCCTGGAGTGTGTGGAGCAAGGCCCTCATCAATGTGGAGAAAGCCGGCCAAGTGATGACGGACCCCCTGAACGCAGGGTGGACGTATCTGACCAACGCCGATGCGGCAACGCCCTTTTCTCTGTGCGTTATCATTTTTGCGTTGCTGATGATTCCCGGCGGTCGCATTCAAGATAAGTACGGCCCCAAGGTGGGCGCCATCACCGGCGGTCTCTTCCTGGCTCTCGGCTGCATCATTGCCGGTTTGATGAAGAGCTACACCGGCTTGATCGTTGGTTTTGGCATCTTCGGCGGCATCGGCATGGGCATCGGCTATGCGGCCCCTACCCCGGCAGCCCTGAAGTGGTTCGGACCCCACAAGCGCGGCTTGATTGCCGGTCTGGTGGTCGGTGGCTACGGCGGCGCGGCGCTCTACGTCAGCCCCTTGGGTGCTTATCTCCTCAAGAGTGGCGGTATCACCTATAGCTTCGTTTTCTTGGGCATTCTGTTCGCCGCGGTAACCATCATTGCCGGGTCGTTGCTGGCCTGGCCGGAGCCGGGCTACGTCCCGCCTGCGGCCGTGGCTAAAGCTGGCGCGGCGCCAGCTCCTGTCCTGACCAAGGTGGATTGGGTTGCCGGCGATATGATAAAGACCTGGCAATTCTATGCCCTGGTACTCATGTTCATCGGCACCACCCAGTCGGGCTTGATGATCATTTCCATCGCCGCCCCGCTTCTAGCCGGCGCCGCCAAGGGCGTGCAGTTCTTTACCGATAATGCCTGGCTCTTGGCGTCCTTTGGCGGTCTCATAAACGCCCTGGGCCGTGTGGGTACCGGCATGTACTCCGACAAGATCGGCCGTTCCAATGCGTATAATCTGAACTGCATCGTGTCCGCTCTTTGTCTGTTCCTGATGCCCACCATCGTGGGTTCCAAGAACCTGCTCTTCCTGTTCGTGGCAGTTGGTATTGCCTATTGGCAGTACGGTGGCGGTTTGGCGCTGATGCCGAGCTTCACCGCTGACTTTTTCGGTGCCAAGAACCTTGGCTTCAACTACGGTTGTGTGTTCATCGGCTGGGGTCTCGGCTTCTTCATGGCCCGTATCGCCGGTATGATCAAAGACAAGGTCGGGACCTATGACTATGCGTTCTATCTGTCCGCAGTCGTCCTGATCATCGCCGTGATCGTGTGCGCCGTCACCAAGCGGCCGCAAGTGGTGGGAGAGAAAGCCTGAGCCATTGATTCGTAATGGTTGAAGTCGCCGGCAGGTGAAGAGCGGAAACCTCGCCTGCCGGCGTGAACTTCCTCAGGCACGGTATACTCAAAGGCAGGAGGATTCTCATCTTCCTGCCTTTTTCATTCCCATTAAGGAGAAAGTGTTTGTGACAATGCCTATGCAATCCTCTTTCGATATCCCTTTCCTGCTAACCCCTGGCCAGTTTGCAATCGACAGCGCGGTATCCTTTGTGGTCTCAGCCCTGGTCGCGATCACCGTCAATGCGGAAGCGCAAGCATTTGCCGCCACGTTTTTCGGCGACGCCCGGACGGAAAGCAAAGATCGCCTCCATTTCAACGCTTTTCTACACATCGATATCCTTGGCGGTCTTTGTTTTCTTCTCGGCGGCTTCGGATGGCCGCGCCGCATCGGCGTGGACGACAGCAAGTTTCAGCACCCTCGTGTGTATTCGGCCTTGACCCGCCTCGCCGGCCCCTTCGCGAATTTCCTCATGGCCAATATCGCCAGTAGTGTCGCCTGGCTATTTAGCATTATGAAGACCGATCCCCGGGTATTCCAAATGCTCATGGGAGTTAATTTGATGGTGGCGGTCGCCAACCTGATACCCATTCCACCGCTGGCGGCAGGGGAAGTTCTGACATCCCTGGGCCTTCCCAAAGGCGGCAGTTTGCAGCCAAACCTTGAACGCATTGGCCCGTTTGTAATACTCGCTTTGGTTGCCATCGATCGGCTGGCCGGATGGAATTTTCTAATTTCGACCCTGGCTCCTCTGGTCCGGTCCTTGGCGGAGATGATTCAGATCCAAGCCGCCCCTTGACTCGGTGGTTGCGTGTAGAAGTCCAAATACCAAAGGCCATAGCGAACACCGGGAGAAGCGACGCCAGCCTTTGCCATGCCTCTAGAACGAGTTCTTTTCATTAGCCTAACCCCCGATGAGCAGAAGCACTTGGAACGCTTGCTGCCACAACTCGACCATGATGCTTTGCCACAATTTTACTCCACTGTGGCGGAAGCGCTTGAGGCCCTAGCGCATGGCAACGTTCGTTTGGTCGTGCTACGCATAAGCCAGGACCGACCTCGTCCCGACCAGGACATTCGCCGCCTCAAAAAGTCGGTTGGGCGCAGCTGCATCTATTTTTCTTCTGGTCCCTCAAGAACAAGCATCGCGGGTCAGCGCTTTTGTTCGGGCCGGTGCCGATGACTTCTGGCTCCTGCCACTTGATGATATCGCCTTTCCGCCTCGCTTCCAGGTAGTGCTTGAATGGGGCCGTGCCATGATGCGGCCGGAAGCGCAGCCCCCACAGGCAAAACCTCGCGCTCAAATCAGCATCAAGTCCTTGGGGCGTCATCTACTGGAACGAATACATCGCTTGTTTGGCTCAGCTACGCCCCACATGGGAGCCGCAACGCGCGGTGAACATAGTACTCTGATTGCCGGTAAGTGGGAGAAAATACGGCGGTTGGGTTTCGGGAGCTTTGGGGAAGTGTGGCTGGTGCGATCCGCAGTGGGAAACACGGGCGAAGATCTGGCTGTCGCCAAGATCCCTCATGATGGCAAGATGAACACCAAATGCCTGCGCGAAGCCACCATCCTCCGTCGTCTGGCTGGACATGAGAACGCCGTGCAACTAAAGGAAATCGTTAAGGAATCAGGCCTGGTGGTCCTCATTCAAGAGTATGTTGAGGGTCAGAGTCTTCAGGTTCACTTTGAACAGGGCATGGACGGTCCCACTAAAGAGCGGGCCTTCCTTCAGTTGGTTGCGGTCATGGCGTTTGCGCACCAGCAAAAGATCATGCATCGCGACATCAAACCGGAAAACATCATTCTGATGCCCAAAGGCCGGCTTAAGCTGCTTGATTTCGGCACGGCCAAGGATCTCACTCGACGCAGCGTCAGCAACACCGTAATCGGCTCGCGACCGTATATGGCACCGGAGCAGATCCTTGGCAAGAGCCGCTTGGCCAGTGATGTCTGGGCTCTGGGCGTGATCCTTTATGCCCTCGCTACAGATTGCCTGCCGTTTTTTGACGAAAACGAGAAACAACTCATGGATATGATTTTGGAAGTGGAGCCGGAAAGGCCAAGCCAGCTGGAACCTGACCTGCCCGAAGCTTTGGAAGGCATCATCTTGAGGTGCCTGGAAAAGGATCTCACCAAGCGCTACCCAGATGCCACAGCGCTGCGTGAACACTTGATGACCGTCTTTCCTGCCTTTGGTGGTGGGGGAGTCCTGCCGCCCTATGCTGATGAACCTAATTAGCGTATTCTCAATGCGACGTGCCCTTCAGAAACGCTTTCCCCGCGCCCAACGTTGATCGAAATAGGTGGCAATGTCGCAAATCATGATGAGGACATCCATGTTCTCCCCACTAGTGTTCTTGACCAATCCCTCAATTACTGCCTTGCAAACGTAGCCGGCATTGCGGAAAGCCGCTATAGCGCCCCGCGAATCCAGGGGGACTTCTGCCCAAAGCTTCTCGAGCCCCAATTCCCCAGCCAACTCCACCAGTTCATTGAGCATCAGCGTAGCCAGCCCTTGGTGCTGGTAGGCCGGATCCACCACGATCCGCACGCGCCCAATGTGCCGTTTCCACCCATGGCGAACTTGATGCAAGGTGACATCAGCTACGATATCATCGCCCACGAAAGCCAGCAGCGGCAATACCCGTTTGTAGTTGAGGCGCTGGACCCATTCGTGAATGACGCGCTCCTCCTTGACATTGTGTCGAATGAAAACTACGAGATCATCCGGAAGGTCTCTAAAGAACCGGAAGAGTGCCTCTTCATCGCTCGCCACCATAGGGCGCAGAGTAACCTCGGTACCGTCCTTCAGCTTTCCAGTCTTAGTCCCAAACATCGGTGACCTCCTCCCCGCTAGATGCCATCCTGTAAACGGGCGGCCAGATAATCCGGCAACCTGGCCTGTCGAATCTTAAGCTGTGCCTTGCCGATATCATAAGGCATGGTTCTAAAGGAGACGCTCTCGTTATTGGAGTCAAAAATCAGGAAATGGGCACGATTGTCATATTGGCGGGGTTGGCCGACGCTTCCAGGATTGATGAGATACATGCATTCAGGATCGAGGCTGAAAAAGTGGGAACCAAGGGCTGGAGCGGACACTTTGCCGCGGACGTCTCGGAACCAGAGTTTCTGTACGTGGGTATGACCGAAAAAACAAATGCGAATACCACTGAAACGGCTACGGAGCAGGTTAAAGGTGCGCTTGGCCTGAAACAGGGTAAGAACATAATTGTCAACGCTCTCAGGTGTGCCGTGACAGATCAAGTACCGATCATTAAGCACTTGAGCGCGTGGAAGCGTACGCAAGTATTGCAGGTCCTGTTCATTGAGTTGAGCTTGGGCATACTTTATCGCTTGATAGGCAAGGACGTTGAAGCCCTCCGCTGTCTGCGGCTCGAGGATGGCCAGATCATGGTTGCCGAGAACTGAGGTGAATCCATGTCGCTGAGCCAATTGCAGGCATTCGCGAGGATTAGCATTGTAACCCACAAGATCTCCCAAGTGGATGATTCGCTCCACATCTTCTGCAGAAAGGGCTTTGAGAACCGCTTCAAAGGCTTCCTGGTTACCATGAACATCAGAAAGAACGGCAATCCGTCCCATTATTCCCAGCACCACTCCCTTGGTAGCCTACTCGCCGAATGCGTCCCAAAAACCGGTTGGAGGAGCTTCGCGATCCCCATGACCATCCAGGAGCCTTTCCACAGCCGAATCCTCAACGCGGGGGAGGGAGACCGGACCATGCTGTCTCACAACCCGCTTATGTTGTAACTCGGCATCCCGCTTTCCAATACGCTTCACAGAAACTCCGCAATCCAGCCGTTCTTGCGTTTGATCGCCAAGATAAGATGCTCTTGATGACGGATGCGCACAAGTAGCCCGCCCCACCAGGTAGCCGCCAAGAAAGACCAAGGCCGTGCTGATCACCAGGAGCGGCAACAATAATGGCATCACTTGACTGATGTCGTAGTATCGTGACGTGGCTATGAGAATACTTAGTACCGACAGAGGCAAAGTGAAAACCGCGATTCCAGTTCGCATCGTCGCCAGCGAGGTGCGTTTCTCAGCCAGCAGCAACTGAACTTCATTGATCACAATGCCGTCTATGTTCGTCGATGAAGATGATAAGTCCTCATGATCGTCCGTCACCACGTTGCTGACTGGTCTATCCGTCAAAGGATCTCCCCTTCCAGACTCAGGGCAGCTTCACGCAATTGAGTGTCCATGACCTGGCGTTCGTCATTCCGGCGCAAGCCGGTATCCAGCCTTTTTAATCCCGCGAAATGCGCATTGGCGTAAACTTAAGGCTTTTCTTACCACGAAGGAGACGAAGGTCACGAACAAGGGAATTATTCAGCCGGGTGCCGTTTCATGTCGCTTCGGGTTGCAGAGCCAGATTCGACACCTCATCAAATTTTGTCTTCGTGTCCTTCGTGCTCTTCGTGGTTAATGTTCAGTGTCTGCCCCGGCACCGCACCCAACGCTGAACCGTTAAGTTGACGCCCATGTGCCGCAGGCAGGATGCGCCGGGGTGACGGTTCATTTCGAAGGGTGAAAAGGGCTTTTGCAGGAGGCTCATCTGCTGGTAATAAAAAAGCCGGAGTATTCACCCCGGCTCGGCTTTGGTGCCTTAGATGATCAGGTTCCAGTAACACCTCATATGGGTTTGACCTTTACGGCCTGGGGCCCTTTGTCACCGTTTTCCACATCGAAGCTCACCCGTTCCCCTTCACTGAGGGACTTGAAGCCCGATTTTTCAATGGCTGAGAAGTGCACAAAAACATCGGGTCCATTGGCAGTTTCAATAAAGCCATACCCCTTCTTGTCATTGAACCATTTGACTCGACCTTCCGCCATGACTTACTTTCCTTCTCTTCTTAATGAGTTTTGCTGTTCTGTTTCTAATGTTACTGGACTCCCTGGTACGTTACTCAGAGTTACTTCGGAAGCGCTTCCAAAAGACGAAAGACCTATCATCCTGCATAACCCAAAATTCCGAACCATTCCCCAACATCTTATCATAATAATTATTTTGTTTAAGAAATCAAGCGCAAAACGTGATTACACCTGCTTCGACTGGTCAATTTTCAGCTCTAGTACTCGCTGCCAGAATTTTCATACCCGTCGAACAACCTCCCACCTCCCCCCTTTCCAAAGGGGGATTGAGGGGGATTTTAGATCGCAGCCTTTAGAAATCCCCCCTGGCACTCTTCTGTCAAAGGGGGGAATTCACGAGCCTATGACAGGTTCCTGTTTTCTGCCGCGCTGTACTAGCCCATTCCACGGAAGGTTGTGGTATACATAAGGAAACATGAGGCTCAGACCACACTGCCAAGCCATCGAATCTCAATCCCATAACTGCAATTCACGGGGGGCGCATCCATGAAAGGTCATGCTGAGCATTCCGACTATTTGCAAAGCGAAACAGGCCAATGCGGGCGATCCACGACCGTCCAACAAGTTGTAGTCTTTCAACAAGACGGAAGCGCTCTTAGTAAAATCGAGGGTATCCGCAGATTTGGGGGGGCTGGAATCGCCCTCACGATGATTTCCATCGATGAGGTCTTACCGGCAATTTTGGATGATGCCGGCGACTATTTCCCGTCCGACCTGGCGGCCGCACTCGTCCTGGACTATCTCAAGCATCCGGATCTGTCCGACGAATTGGCCCGACTCTGTTCGTCCCGGGGACTCCCGCTCATTGCTTCGGGGAAGAAAGCTCGATATCCTGGTGTATTCACCCCCCCGACCTGATGTGGCCTTCCCAGGCAGGCAGGCCTGGGCTTTTACGGTGACCGTTTCGGTGCTCCTGAATTGGTTGTGCAGGTGGTGGATGCGCGCATCGTTGGTCTCCAGGTGCGTCGTGGTGCTCCCTGTGGAGCTACTTGGGATGCCGCTTCGCGGGTGGTGGGATGGTCCGTTGGCGAGGCGCTCACCCGCATTGGTCTGGAAACCCAGTATTTCTGCACAGCCAATCCGGCAGGGTGGGATCCCCTATTCGGAAAGAGCCCGGTGCATTTTGCCGGCGATGTTCACAATGCCGCACTTCGGCGAGCCCTGGAAGAATCATCTTCGGACCGAGGGAACGTGCCATGCCAATCGTAGCCCGCTCCAGTTACAATCCTCCGTGGATTCTTCGTAACGGCCATGTGCAATCCATCCTGCCGGTCCTATGCCGTCGCGTGACTGGCGTCACATATCAGCGACAGCGCATTGCAACCCCCGATGATGACTTTCTGGACCTGGATTTCTCTCGTGTGGGAGCAGATCGCATTGTGGTTGTGAGCCATGGGTTGGAGGGCAGTTCCGAGCGCCCTTACATACTGGGGATGGTTCGAGCTCTCAACCGCGCTGGCTGGGATGCGCTAGCCTGGAATTTTCGTGGCTGCAGCGGCGAGCCCAATCGTCAGTTGCGTTTCTATCACAGTGGTGACACTGAGGATCTCGATACCGTGGTGTCGCACATCCTGACTGAGGCTCGCCATTCCCAGGTGGTCCTTATCGGTTTCAGCCTGGGCGGCAACATCACCCTCAAGTACCTTGGGGAACTCCGGGCCTCGTTAGATCCGCGAATCACGGCAGCCGTTGCCTTCTCCGTCCCATGCGATCTGACATCGGCAGCCGTTGCTATGAGCCGTTCCCGCAACACTGTCTACATGAAGCGTTTCCTGCACATGCTGCACGTCAAGATCCGCTGGAAAATGCAGCAATTTCCTGGGGCTATTGATGACCGCCATTACCAAGGCATCCGCACTTTTTACCAGTTCGATGAACGCTACATAGCACCGCTACATGGGTTCTTAAGCGCTGCAGATTATTATCAGAAAGCCAGTTCCTTGCCATTCCTTGCAGGAATCTCCGTTCCCACCCTGTTGGTGAATGCAGCCGACGACCCCTTTCTTGCCCCTGCTTGTTATCCCCTTGAGGCTGCTCGCAACCATAGACATTTAGTTTTTGAAATCCCGCCCTTTGGTGGCCATGTTGGGTTTATGAACTGGTCCGAAGATGGCGACTACTGGTCGGAAAAAAGGGCTGTGGAATTCTTGATGAACGTGGTTGATCGACGGTAGAAAACGGCGGAAGTAGCGGGCTTCTCTCAGCGAATGCAACAACCGCTATTTGGGCCAAAGGAAATCTAGGCCATCTCCGGGGAAAAGGCAACAACCTGATCCAGATCAGCGGCATCGGCTAGAATCAACACAAGCCGGTCAACGCCTAGGGCGATGCCGGCGCAGGGCTGAAGGTGATGGAGGCACTGCAGGAATGCTTCCGCAACCGGGTACACGGTCCGTCCTGCCAAGCGTCTGGTTTCGTTGGTTTCATGGAAGCGCTTCCGCTGTTCCCTGGGTTCGGTCAGTTCGCTGAAGCCGTTGGCTAGTTCGATCCCCGCCCAATAGAGCTCAAAGCGTTCCGCAACGGTTGGATCATCAGTCTTGAGCCGTGCCAGAGCGGCCTGGCCGGCAGGGTAATCCACCAGAAATGTCGGTGTGGCACTACCCAAGTTGGGCTCAATCTTTTCAACCAAATCTATGTCAAAACGGTCAGCATCGGCATCCGACCCCGGCTCCCAGCCCGCGAACCGCCGAAAGGCATCCCGCACCGTCAGTTTTTGCCAGTCTCCGCCGGTTTCCAGCCACTTACCCTGACTATGGAAACCGTCGCCTTTCCCCAACCGATGGCAGATCGCCTGCAGAAGCTCGATGCAGTCGGCCTGCAAGGCCCCATAATCTGCCCCCAGACGATACCATTCAAGCAGCATGAACTCAGGATGATGCAGGCGTCCCTGTTCTCCAGCCCGAAACGCCGGACCCAACTGAAAAATCTTCTCGTAGCCGGCTGCCAACAACCGCTTCATGTACAATTCGGGGCTGGTGGACAGGAACTCGTCGGAGCAAGGAACAGCATCGATGTGCAATTCGGGAGCCGGCGCAGGCGTCCGCACCGGCGTGTGGACCTCTAGGAAACCTGCTTCGAGGAAAAAACTACGGATAATCTGTGCAACCCGGCAACTGAGCTCCAAATAGGGCCGCTTGGCCGCCAGGACTGTCTGTTCCATCGACATGATGGTTCCGGCCCAAGAGGCTTTACTTTACTCGTTCCACATAAGCACCGGTGCGTGTATCCAAACGCAACATCTCGCCTTCTTCGATGAACAACGGCACCTGCAACACCAGTCCAGTCTCCATGGTGACCGGTTTGGTGGCCCCCGAGGCGGTATCACCTTTGATCCCTGGATCTGCTTGAGTTACCTTGAGTTCGACGAAGTTGGGAAAGGTGAGACCAATCGGGCGCCCCTGGAAAAACAGCATGTCCACCACCAGATTTTCAGTCAAATAGTTGACTGCATCCCCCACCTGTTCCTCGGCTAGATAGACCTGTTCGTAGCTGCTGGTGTTCATGAAACAATACTGTTTTCCCTCACGGTAGAGGAATTCCATCTCCTGATCTTGCAGGTCGGCTTCGTTGAATTTGTCACCGGATCGATAGGTACGGTCAAACTGCGTACCATTGATCATGTTGCGCAGACGGCAGCGGTAAAGCGCCTGACCCTTGCCGGGCTTGGTGAAGGAGAAATCCACAATGATATAGGGATCGCCGTCGATCTCCAATTTGAGGCCTTTGCGCAAATCCCCTGCAGAAAGTACTGATCCCATGTTTCATCCTTTCCATTTGCCGGTGATCGATCCTCACCACCACCACACAGACACCTGCAACGCGGCGCTAAGTCTACCGAGTTTCGTTAACGTGGCCGTGATACCCAGCAACAACCAAGGTCACCCGCACCCCTCGGAGCGGCTGTGAACTTGGTACAAGATCGCTCCCGGCTTGTCATGCTAGACGACAAAATGCTGGAGCTCATAATAAGAGGATTGCACAGGATGGGTCAAGCCGGTTTACTAATCATGCAGGTCTCAGGGTGATGCACGGGTCAACAAGCGCTGAGGCAACATTTCAAATGGAAGGGAGACGTTACAGTCTCTTGATTGTGGGGAAGATCCAAAGGCCAGAACTGACAGGATGGACTGCTCGCGAACAGAAAGATCCGTCCTGCGCCAAGCAAAACGGACATCCCCATTGCACTGAAGATTGCTAGTTCAGGAAGATGTGTTGATAAAAATCGAAGCGCTCGGTTACCGCCCCCGCACCCTGCGCCACAGAGCGCAACGGCTCGCCGGCCAGTTTCACGCTGAGGCCGGTAACCCGCTCCAACAGTTCCGGCATGCCCTTGAGCAAAGCCCCACCGCCGGCCAGCCAAATGCCATTCATGGCCAGATCGGAAGCCAGGTCCGGAGGCACCTTGTAGAGGGTACGTTTGACCGCTTCCAGCATGGCCTTCAACTGAGGTTTGAGCACCTCACGGATCTCTTGGTCGGTCACGGTGATGGTCTTGATCATCCCGGAAAATATGTCTTTGCCTTTGATCTTCACCGCCAAACGTTTCCCGAGGGGTATTGCGGAGCCAATCTTAATCTTGATGACTTCGGCCAGGCTCTCGCTGATAACCATGTGGTGCTGGCGCTGGATGTGATCAATGATGGTCAGGTTGGCCCTATCCCCGGCCACTCGCAGTGATTCGCTGCATACTGTGGTGAACATTGAAATCACTGCTACTTCCGTTGTCCCCCCACCGATGTCCACGACCATGTGTCCCATGGGCTGATCTACCGGAAGCCCGTTGCCAATAGCGGCGGCCATGGGTTCCTCGATCAGGTGCACCCTGCCGGCGCCGGCCATGTCAGCAGCCTCAAGCACCGCGCGCTTCTCAATGGAGGTAACGCCGGTAGGCACTGCAATCACCATTTTCGGGCGAGACAAAGGCAGTCTGGTAAAGACTCGGGATAGAAAATGGCGAATCATCTGGCCGGCTACGTCAATGTCGTGGATGACTCCATCACGCAATGGCCGAACTATGCGCATATGGCCACCGTGGCGACCGGCTAGATTCTTGGCTTCGTTACCCACCGCCACCACCCTGCCGGTGTCTTCGTCGATGGAAATCATGCTCGGTTCGTCCAACACAACTCCCTTGCCTCGTAAATAGATAAGTGTATTAGCCGTGCCAAGATCCATGGCAACATCTTTCGCCAATGCGCCCAACATGCGTCCAAACATTCTTTTTCCCCCACTGCTGATGGTGAGACCGGATCCTGATATACAGTATACTTATGATTGCATCTCTTTAATTATATATTACAAATCTTCGAATCTTTATGCAACAGATTAGAATGGTCTTGAAAAAATATTTTATTCTATGGTGTTATGAAAATGAAAGTGCTAATCTGCCTCAAGCTCGCCAGTAACGATCCTCACGACCGGCGTGAGGGGAGGTTGCATGGGCGAGTGTTTTTGTATATGTTGAGGTTCCAACTGTGGGGACCAAAACTAGACCAGGACGGTGAAGCGCTTCGCTTCGGGAGACAGGCAGAAGATTGCGATGCATATGAAATGGCCACTTGGCTTCCTCGTGTTGTTGGTTGGCGTAACGGCCCAGAATCCCGCTGCGGCCTGGAGTTCCACCTGTGGGGTGGACACCCGCGCCGCCATGGTCATCAACGTCACCACCGGTAAGACACTCCACGAACACAATGCCGACACGCCAATTCCCCCGGCCTCCATCACCAAGGTGCTTACCCTCTATCTGGTCTTCGAAGCGATAGAGGAAGGGCGTGTGCACCTGAAAGACCTGGCCTTCGTCAGCCACAAATCAGCCGGCACGGGTGGTTCCAGAATGCACATTCAAGCCGGGACCGAAGTGCTACTGGAGGAACTGATCAAAGGTATGGCCGTGGATTCCGGCAACGATGCCTGTGTGGCCGCCGCTGAACATGTGGCGGGTAGCGAGGCGCTTTTTGTGGCACGGATGAACCGCAAGGCGCAGGAACTGGGCATGCACAACAGCCATTTCATCAATACCAATGGTTTGCCCGCCAGAGGTCAAATTACTACCGCACGAGATATGGCCAAGCTTTCCCTGGCATATCTGCGGCGCTTCCCGGAATCCCTTCGCATTCATTCCCTGCAGACATATACCTACAATGGGGTAACCCAGCACAATCGCAACCGGCTTTTGGGCCATTGCCCCGGGGTGGACGGCATTAAGACCGGCTGGATTGCGGCTTCCGGATACAATCTGCTGGCAACTGCAAGACGCGGCGATACGCGGCTCTTGGTGGTGGTTTTAGGGGCGCCCAACCCAGCGACACGTTTGGTTGAAACCCGCAAGCTCCTGGAAGTTGGCTTTCATAAGGCGGCTATCGGCTCTTCACTGATTGAACTCGCGGATCTTGCCAGCTACGAGGACCCATATGGCCCACCTCCGGGCAAGATACTACCTCGCGGTAAACCCAGGAAGACCGGGCTTACCAAGAGACTGCAGGCAAGAGGAACCGCATCATCGGTTGCATCCAAGGAGCGGGCCCGACTGACCAAGAACAAATCACAGCGGCACATGAAGGCCGTCACATCAAAGCAACATCAAGAGCCCACGAACGTTGCTCACACCAGCAAAGGCAAGCAAGACCGGACGAAACACCAGGCGCAGCCGCCAACCTCCGGGAAGATACCGGCACCTAAAGTCGCCAAGACGACCTCCAACCAAACCAGTGAGGCGTCCTCCGTCCAAACCGGCAATGCCTCTAAAACCGGCGTTGCTTCTGGTGGTCTCAAGGGAGCTGGGAAGAAACCAGCCAACGCGGAGCCCAACGCCGCCCTTCAGAAGAAGTCCAGCAGCACCCCCAAGGAAAAAGCGGCCGATGCCAAGAAGAAAACCAAACCCCAAGCCAAGAGGCATTCCTCTACAAGCACTTAACTCCATGGATACCCCATGGCTATCGGTTCTGGATCCCATAAGGAAGGAGTACGTTGTTGCTGACACAATTCATTGCTGATTTTGCCGTCCGTTGTTTGGATGCTGCCGGCTACGCAGGGGCAGCATTTTTGATGGCACTGGAGAGTATGATTGCGCCCATTCCAAGCGAAGCCGTGATGCCTTTTGTAGGTTTTCAGGTGGCTGACGGTAAATGGAGTCTCTGGGTGGCGATGATTGCCACCAGCGCGGGGTCCCTAATTGGGTCCCTGATATCATATTACATGGGGTACTATGGCGGGAAACCGGTGGTGCTCAAGGTTGGTAAGTATCTGCTGTTGGATCGCCATGACCTGGAAATAACCGAAAGGTTTTTTCAACGCCGCAGCGGCGTGTTAACCCTCTTTATCAGCCGCTTTGTCCCAGTTGTACGACACTTGATTTCCATCCCTGCGGGAATCGGTCGCATGCCCGTGGTTCCGTTCTGCTTGGCTACCGTGATTGGAGCTACGTTGTGGAATGGTTTTCTCTTGGCTTGTGGGATGAAGCTCCGCGAACATTGGAATGTGGTAATGAAGTACTCTCATGAAGTGGACCTGGTTGTGGTGCTGCTGCTTCTGCTTGGACTGGCGTGGTTTTTGCGATCACGTCTTACCCGGCGCAATTCCAGGGTGACATCCTGAACGTGGGCCCTGCAACGACTTTCCCACCTCCCGGGATAACAAGTTGAAATTCGTTGACCAGAAGGGGCGGTTGCCGTCCCTTCTGGTCACAATGATTCATGCTGCCCTGGAGGCAGTCTCTAAGCTGCGTATTGTTGCCGTTTGAGGATCTGCCCCTGAGCGCCGATAACGACCTCCTCCATCGGCACCTGCTTGCCGGCAACCGCCATGCCCTTGCGCACAATCATCGGCAGCCCCGAACAGCACGGCACCTCCATGACCAACACGGTGACGCTGCGGATATTGGCGACCTTGAAGATCTCCGCGAACTTCTCCACGTATTGTGGGACATCATCGAACTTGGGGCAGCCGATCAAGACCACCTTATCTCTAAGAAAATCCCGATGAAAATCAGGATAGGCCACCGGGGCGCAATCCGCCGCCACCAGCAGATCGGCTCCTTTGAGGAACGGTGCTTTCGCGGGCACAAGACCGATCTGCACCGGCCAGTGGGAGAGCTCAGACGGCGTTGTCACCTGAGGGCCTTGCGCCCCATGGGTCGCTCCAGTTGCGGCACGAGGCTGCAGGATCTTGATCTGGCTTGATGGGCAGCCACACGGCAGGGCCTCCTGAACAGCGGGCTTGGCAGCGGCCCGCTCGCGTTCTTCCAAATGATGCTCCACGGCCGCCGGGTCGAAATCCTCCGCGTCGCGCTCGATCATGCGAATGGCGTCTTGCGGACACTCTCCCAAACAGGCTCCCAGGCCATCGCAGTAGTTGTCGGAAATTAGCCGAGCCTTGCCGCCTTCTATGGTTATGGCGCCTTCAGCACAGGCGATGGCGCACTGCCCACAACCGTCACAGCGCTCTTCATCGATCTCAATGATCCTTCGTTTGATTCTCATTGTTCGTTCTCCTTAAAGCAGGCGACAGGACCCGGCCAATACAATGTCCAGCAGAGTTGGGGCTCAGCCCAAAATGGCCTTCAAGTCCTCATCCGGGGTGGAAATCGGCTTTGATATCGAAGTTCTTGACCAGGACATCCAGCACATTGGGGGTGATGAATGCCGGCAGGCTTGGTCCCAAGCGAATGTTCTTGATCCCTAGATAGAGCAGGGTCAGGAGGATGGCCACTGCCTTTTGCTCATACCAGGAGCAGATGATTGACAGCGGCAGGTCATTGACGCCCACATTGAAGGCCTTAGACAAAGCCACGGCAATTTGGATCGCCGAATAAGCATCGTTGCACTGGCCTACATCCAGCAGCCGCGGGATACCACCGATGTCTCCAAGTTCCTTGTCAAAAAAGCGGAACTTTCCACAAGCCAGAGTCAGCACGACGCAGTCCTTGGGCACTTTCTCGACGAACTCCGTGTAGTAATTGCGGCCCGGCTTGGCCCCGTCGCAGCCGGCCACCAGGAAGAAGTGGCGGATGGCCTTGTTCTTGACCGCCTCGATCACCGTTCCCGCCACACCCATGACGGCATTGCGGGCAAAACCAACCATCACCGACTTGCCGTTGCTATCCTCGGTAAATCCCGGCATAGCCAAAGCCTTGTCGATCACCGGTGCAAAGTTCCGATCGGAGATATGGCGCACACCCGGCCAGCCTACCAATCCGCAGGGTATAGATGTGATCCTTGTATACATCTCGTGGGCGTTGAATACAGTTGGTGGTCATCAGGATCGGGCCGGGGAATTTGGGGAATTCGTGGATCTGGTTCTGCCAGGCGGTACCGAAATGCCCGTAGAAATGGGAGTATTTCTTGAGCTCCGGATAACCGTGGGTAGGCAGCATCTCACCATGGGTATAGACGTTGATCCCCTTGCCTGCTGACTGTTTGAGCAGCTCTTCGAGGTCTTTCAAATCGTGGCCCGAGATCAGGATCGCCTTGCCCTTCTTGGTTCCCAGTGGCACCTTGGTCGGCACCGGATGACCATAGGTACCGGTATTTCCGGCATCCAGCAGTTCCATGGTGCGCAGATTCATTTCACCGCACTTCAGGACCAGGCCAATCCATTCATTGAGACCCAGGTTCTTGTTGTAGGGAGCTGCCAGCCCTTCATGAACGAAGGCATAGACAGCATCGTCTTCCTGACCCAGGATCCCGGCATGGTCGGCATAGGCGCTGATACCCTTGAGACCAAACAGGAGAATGTGTTGGAGAGAAAGAATATCCGGGTTTACGCTGGCATCCGACTTCAGGCCCACACCCAGCCCTTGTTCGACCAAACCATCCAGATTTGCCGCTGGTTTAAAGCCGGCTGTATCCTCGACGAAATCCACCTTGCCGCCGGCAGCCTTGACTTTTTGTTTGAGGCCCTCGCGTTTGGCCACGCACTGACTGATCAGTTCGACGAAACGATCAGGATCGAAGTCCACATTGGTCAGAGTAGAAAACATCCCCTGGACGGTAAAGCGGTTGACTTCCTGATCGACCACGCCTACTTTGCGCCCTTCAACCGCATAGAGCGCCAGTCCCCTGAGAGTGTACACCAACAAGTCTTGCAGGGTAGCAACCTCATGCTCCTTCCCGCAAACACCCAGCTTCGTACAGCCTTCGCCTTTTGCCGTCTGTTCACATTGATAACAAAACATGCTCTTTCTCCTTTTCTTGATTGATTGGGTATGCTCCTGTTGCTGGTTCCATCGCCCCGAAAGCCTTCAAAATGCCTCGGAAACCGTCATTCACTTCAACAATCAACATGCTCTCGTGCTATGGACTCTAACCGACCCTTTGGCAAACGTCCTTGACTTAGATCAACCCAGAAATTTCCGTCAATTCGCGGGAGAACTCAGTCTGAACATCAGTGCCAGTGCGGCGCAAGATCTCACCGAAGCGCTCACCATTGACGTTGTGCTGCAGATAGAAATCCAACGATGCTCTAAATATAAGCAACAACTTCCGTGGTGCAAAAATGCCGGGTAGCTCCATGCCCAACTGCGGATGGCGTCCCAATTTGCCTCCCAACAGCACCCGAAACCCCTTGGTGGCCTCGACCAATACACCAGTCGGGCATGAGTTGATGCATTGGCCGCAGGCCAGGCAACGCCGGCTGTCGATCTCGGGTGACGAACCGACCTCCCCATCCAACGAAACCGCGCCCTCTCGGCAAATGGCTACGCAGGCTCCACAACCATTGCAGGACGCCGCTCCCACCTCCGGCAGGCGTGCCCCGATCAGCCCGAAGTCCACGATCTGAGGTTGCGAGCAGGCATTGGGGCAGGCCGAAATCGAGACGCGGAACTCGTGATGCCACTTGAGCGGCCCCCGAACCCGCGACTTCAGAAACTCCTTGAGGTCTTTGTCTACCAACTGCCGCTCCACTCCGGACACGACTTCGGGGTCGCCAAAGGCCAGATTGGGGCAACCCTTGAAACCAAAACAGGTCTCCACCCGGTAGCCCTGGACTTCGTTATCCATCTGCTTGAGCATGCGCTGGCGGCAGGCATCAACGTGCTCCACACTTACTATTCGAGATCCGCGGCATGCCGCTTCTTCTTCCACCGACTTGCGAATCCGTTTCCGGACGAAGAAGGGCGCTCGGGATACCGCCCGCTCCGCGGCTTCACTCCATTTCATGAGGAACCTCCCATTCCCGGACGCCAAGTCAGTCTCATGCGAATTTGCAGCCCATCGCGATTGGAGTCCGCCAACCCTATTTGACACTCCGCCGCCCCACAAACGGCCTGCCTCTTCGGAATGAAATCATCGTAACCCAAAGCTTGGCGATGTTGTTTGACTTAGATCAAGACAGCGTGCTAACTAGCACCGATGAAAGCGCGCGCAGGCCTCCAGGACCCTCAAGACTGACTGCATGGGTTGGTACCCGCCATGGTGGACCGGATCGGCATGATTCCATTGTTTCAGGGGTTGCCGCCAGAACAGCTGCGAGATCTGGCGGGAATTGTGTTGACCAAGACCTACCAACGCAACGATCCCATATTCTTGGAAGGGGAGGAAGCCACCGGTCTTTATGTGGCGTTGTCGGGACGTGTCAAGATTTTCAAGTTATCCAGCGATGGCAAGGAACAGATCCTGCACATTTTTGGTCCCGGCGAACCGTTTGGAGAAGTTGCGGTTTTTTCAGGCATACGCTTCCCCGCAAATGCTGAAGCCTTGGCGGAAACCCAGGTCTTGTGCTTTCCCCGCAAAGCTTTCGTGGCCTTAATCCAGAAAGAACCCTCGCTGGCACTCAACATGCTCGCCGTGCTTTGCCTCCGTTTGCGCCAATTCGCTCACATGGTTGAGAACCTGTCGCTCAAGGAGGTTCCCGGCCGATTGGCCGCCTATTTGTTGTATGAGACCGACCAAAAGGGGCAACCTTCGGAGTTGGAACTGGGTATTGCCAAGGGGCAGTTGGCTAGCCTCCTGGGAACGATCCCCGAAACGCTTTCACGGATTTTGGCCAAAATGAGTAGTCAAGGGTTGATCGAGGTTGATGGACCGCGCATCCGAATCATTGATCGTCAGGGACTGGAAGATCTGGCTGAGTGGGGAAAATTTGCCAACTGATTTTTTTCCGCAAGTTTCCCCTTGATCATGCTCGTAAGGTTCATTATATTCGAATCGTTATTGGGCCGCGACTCAATCAACCGATTACCGTCCTCATCCCATAACTGCAAATCCATTCCTCGGTATCCGATCGAACAGGTGGAAGGCTGGGCGCCGTGCTCAGGGATGTCACTGGTTCTGGCTTCGCTACATTAGGTGAGGTGTGAGTGCAGTTTTTCGCAAAGTCACTTTTGAGTAGAAGAAGGTAGGCAAACTATGCAGGTGGAATACAAGAACAGACCTAGTGAACGAAGCATTGATCCCAAACAGGTAGTCAATGAAATCCGTAATGGTCGTTCGCTGGAAGCGGTGCAGAAGCTGTTTGGGCTTCGTTTCAAGAGCGAAGTTCAGGATCTCTACATGCGGGGGCTATCCGAGTTAGGTGAAATCCCGCAGATGAGTTTCAACAAATCAAACTCTGCCGCACCCTCTGCCGCACCCCAAGATACCTCACAAAAACGCAACTTCGTTCGGCGGCCGCCAGCAGTTCAGGAGAAGCCCTCCCTGGTGATCAAGGCCAACAACTTTCGAACCATTGGTGAGAGCGGCACCGTTACCCTCAACAAGGCTCTGTTGATCGAGCAACTCGGTTTCAAAGTGGAAGATACCTTTGAAATCTACCGCGAAGATGATCGCATCGTGCTCCAGAAGACAGCCTCCCCGCCCATGGTCGAAAGATCGAACGGAAACGGCACTCGAACCAGAACGGTCGTCTAGCAATAGCGTTTCTTTGCGCACAATCAGTGCATTGTCCTCCTCTCCATGCGGATAGCTGGAAGCGAACCCCCACGGCGTGGATCCAGCCGTCGCCATTGAACACCATCGCTGGTTCTCTGCCGAGGTTTGGTCATATGAACATCAGTGGGGAACTTCGTTTTGTCCCGTCATCTCGATGTTGCATATTAGTGCAAATGCCTTCATGGAAACCACGCCCACCAGTGGAACGAAGATCAACGCACCTGCTGCTACAGAAACAATGTGTCACCAAGCGGAAGGGATGGCGATGATGCAGGTGCCCGTCGCAAGCAACCCCTGCCCGGCAGGATTGGACGACTGCCCAGTGCTGGCAGAGATTGAGTATTTGCAGCAAGAGTGCCACCGGTTGGTGAAGCAACTCGAGATCGATCCGCTAACCCGGTGGTACAATGTCAGCTACCTGTTTTCCGCCCTAGATCAGGAGATGGAACGTAGCCGGCGGACCGGAATGGCGACCGGCTTGGTCATGATCGACCTCGACCATTTCAAGCATATCAATGACACCTTCGGGCATGAGGCCGGCAACAAGGTACTAGGATGGGTCTGCAAGCTCTGGCGGGAGAAGTTGCGCCGCATCGACATTGCCTGCCGATATGGTGGCGAGGAGTTCGCCGTCATTCTGCCCGGTACCCGTCTGGGACACAGCATCCGCACTGCCGAAAGACTTCGCACCATTGTCGAAGCATCCCCGGTTCCAATAGGCGGCCGGTCAATCCCCATCACCGCCAGTTTTGGCGTCGATGTTTATAGCGCGATGGAACAGCTCACCGCTAACGAGTTTGTCCAGCGAGCTGATCAGTTGTTGTTGCAGGCCAAAGCCTTAGGGCGCAACCGGGTAGTGCATCGAACCAGTGAACCCAGCCGCGAACCCACCGAGATCAGTACTGAAGAACGCGCGATGCTGTTTATAGGGCGTTGGCCGAAGATGGAGTGATCCGGACGGGAGCGGTTTATCATATCACCGAGCGCCACATCCAGATGAGTGTTGTTTCGTGTGTGGTCAGAGATCCTTACTAGGGATGGATGAATCATGGGCGCAAACCTGACAAAACGAACACATGGGCCCGTTATGATGTGCCTGAGCAGCGGCAAGGGTGGGGTGGGGAAAACCAGCCTTGCGGTGAATCTGGCCGTGGCCCTCGTCGAATTGGGTCAGAAAGTCCTGATCGTGGATGGTGACCTTGGTTTGGCCAACGTCGACATCCTCCTGGGTATTGAAGTTCAAACCACCATCCGCGACATCCTGGACAATGACAGCGACCCCCTGACCGCAGTGGTCTCGGTGGAACCCAATCTGGGGGTCCTACCCTCCAGTTCCGGTGTGCCGGAGATGGTCAATCTGGGTCCCGAGGACCAGGCCCTCCTCGAGGATGTGCTCAGGTCAATTGCCCAGCATTTTGATTTTGTCATCATGGATACCGCCGCCGGCATCGGGCCTTCGGTGCTTTGGTTCAATTCTTTTGTGGAACACAACCTGGTCGTGTTGTCTCCCGATCCTACGTCACTCACCGACGCCTATGCACTTATCAAAGTCCTAGCAAGGGATTACAAGCGCCAACGGTTTCATCTATTGCTCAACCTGGTTACCGATGAGAAAGAAAGTCTTCAGACGTACAATGGATTAGCCAAGGTTGCCGCCAAATTCCTGAACCTGCAACTGCACTACTTGGGTTCCGTACCCCGCGACCCCGCCGTGCACAAAGCCATTCACCACCAGAATCCCTTTGTACGCCAGTTCCCTCAGAGCAGGGCTACCAAGGCGGTCCATGAACTCGCCAAACGACTCGTGGACCTGGGTCACACGGGGACTTCGTAGGTACGACGGCGGAATATGGCTCACTTGCTCCTCAACACTCCCATTCACTAAGACACCGGAGCACTCAGAACCCAAGCGGCACCCCCCACGGGCAGGAGCACTCGATAATGTCCCCAAGCACTGACCTTCCCCAAGGAACCGCCATGCCGATAACTACCCCTACCCTCCACATTATTGGACATGAACAGGCATGGTCACGTTCTCTAGCCCGCAGCACCGGTATCTCGGTAAGCTCCTGCTACCAGTGTCTACGATGCACCAACACCTGTCCAGTGAGCTCCTTCATGGACATCAAACCGCATCAGGTGGTTCGCGATGTGCTGTTGGGCCAGCGCGAGAGCCTGTTGGCCTGTTCGTCCATCTGGGTTTGCGTGTCCTGTGAGATGTGTTCCACCTATTGCCCTAACCAAATCGATGTCGCGGCCCTGATGAATCGGCTCAAGAATATGGTCATGGAACTCGAAAGAATCCCCGCCGAACCTATCATCGCTGCTTTTCATGAGGTTTTTATCGACGTTCTGGGCAAGCATGGACGAATAAACGAATTGCAGCTCATGCATCGTTTCCAGCTGAAGGCACTCCGCCATGGCTATCGCCCTGCTCGAGAGGAAATCATTCGGGATCTATCCTTGACACTGGAATTGGTGCGTCGCAAGCGACTCAAACTGCTCCCCGAAAGGACTCGGGCGGTAACCGAGGTCCGTGACTTGATCAACAACCGGGTCAAAGGGACCCAATCATGACCGCATTGTCCTACTACCCAGGATGCGCTCTGCAAGCAATGAGCTGGGATTATCGCGAATCCATCAAGGCGGTGGCCTCCGCTCTCGAGCTGGAACTGCGTGAATTGCCGGACTGGACCTGCTGTGGGGCAACCGCGGCGCACAGCCTCGATGAGGACATGTCCATCGCGCTTCCCCTAAGGAATCTAGTGACTGCTGAAAGGCTCGGTCTGGATCTTGCCGTGGCCTGTCCCATGTGTTTCAAGCGGCTCGTCACCTGCCGGATCAAGATGCGGGAAGCACCTCCCGCAGTCCGAAAGGGCTTCACCTTTGAGCGCCGCATCTTGGATCTGGCTCGGTTCATTGCCACGGAAGAAATGTTGGAGCGGGTCCGCAGCCTTGTTCGCAGCCCACTTGCCGGACTGCGTGTGGTGAGCTTCTACGGTTGCCAAGTGGTGCGCCCTCCCAAGATTACCGGTCATGAGGACTACGAGAATCCCCAGCATTTGGATCGCTTGGTGGCCGCTGCTGGAGCTGAACCAGTCGATTGGTCCTTCAAAGCCACCTGTTGCGGAGCCAGCATGGGGATTCCCAAGCGCGAAATCGGTCGGACTCTTATTGCCAAACTGCTCGCCCAGGCCTATGCCAGTGGAGCGCAAGCCATCGTGGCATGCTGCCCGTTGTGCCAGAGCAATCTGGATCTCTATCAGCCGGAATTGCGTCGCCGACACGACTGGTTACGTCGCCACCCCCCGTTGCCGGTACTCTACTATACGGAAATCCTTGCCATCGCCTTCGGTCAGGAGGCTGTCAGGGCCGGACTCAAGAGCCACCTGGTGGACCCTGGTCCTCTTATCCTAGCTCCAAGACTTTCGAACCCACCGGAGGGGAATCAACGGTCGACGGCCGTTTAGCCAAGCCTGCAGACGGCATGGATCGGCAAGACAGAGCTTCATGGATATTGACAGCACGCCTTGATTGGCTAATGATCGATGCAACTGAATAATAATTGTTAATGCTGCAGCGGTGCGTTGGCAGCTTTGTTTTGATTCACCAACATGATCGGTTGGCCCCCCTGAGCGAAAGCCTCAGGGGAGAGATCCAGGAACCCCAAGACTCATTCAAGGCAAGAACCGTGGAGGTGAAGAGGTGGTAACCACAATCATCCTGTTGGTTGTTCTGATTGGAGCGGGTTTGTACGCGGTGGGGCTCTACAACGCGCTGGTTCGGGGTCGCAATGAGGTCAAGAGCGCCTGGAGTTCCATCGACGTTCAGCTGAAGAGAAGACACGATCTCATTCCCAATCTGGTGGAATCCGTCAAGGGCTACGCGGGGCACGAGCGCGGCACCCTGGATGCGGTGGTCACGGCCCGGCAACAAGCCATGTCCTTCACCGGCAATATTCAGGAACGGGCTCAACTGGAGAATGCTCTGAGCCAAACCCTGAGGTCTCTTTTCGCCTTAGCCGAAGCCTACCCCGACCTCAAGGCCAATCAGAATTTCCTTCAATTGCAGGAGGAGTTGGCCGCCACTGAAAACAAGATCGGCTTCGCTCGCCAGTATTACAATGATGCGGCCATGCGCTACAAGAATCGCGTCGAAATGTTCCCCGACAGTCTTATCGCGGGTGCGTTTAACTTCCAGCCGGAACCTTTCTTCCAACTGGAGGACGTGGCGGATCGCGCTGTACCCGAGGTTAAATTCTGAGGTCATGTTGGAGCAGGTCGAAGGCAAATAGATGAAGCCTTGAAGCGGGTTTGAACGGACTTTTCTTCTTGCGGAAAGGAACTCCCATGATCGAGACAATTCGCAACATCGGATGGTCGGTGGTTTTTTCGGTAATAGCTGGCTTGGTCGGCACCGCCTTGGTGATGGCGGCCTCGGCCATTATCCCGCGGCTGATCGATCGATTGACTCCCAACATCGACGAGCAGCGAGAGATTGCCAGAGGGAATCAGGCGGTCGCCGAGTATTTTGGTCGATTGGTCGGGGCTGCCATTCTCGGAGTGAGTATCGTCGTGGCCGCTGCCATTCTGGGCGGCTTGATCGCTGCCCTTCACTAAGGCGGCAGAGTTCTGGAAACACCCATCGACAGGCTGTTGAACAGATCTCTGCCGACAGCCGGGTTCGCTCCCATGCCATGGAAGCAATCCAGGACCCACGAATAGCTTGGACCCCCGTTCTCACTTTGACATGGATCTGGATAGCATGGCGATGACAGTTCTGCCGGCAATACTTACGGCCTGCAGGAATTGACTGCAATCACTGAGTCTGGGAAGGTGCACATGAAGAGACCGGTCGCACTGGCAGCGTTGCTGCTCGTCCTGATGACTCCCTTTGCCGCATGGTCCCGTGGTGGCGGAGGATGTATCGAACAAGGTACCCCCATTCTAACACCGGCTGGACCTATCGCCATCGACAAGCTCCAGGCTGGGGATACGGTCTGGAACCTCACCGCGGGGAGACTGCGGGAAGCCACAGTTCGGGCGCTGAGCGTGGTCACTCCGGAACGATACCTGGAGATTTCAGCCGGTCATACCCGGCTTCGGGTCACCGACGAGCACCCATTCATGGTAGGCCCTGGTGAGTACCGCATAGCTGGGGAGCTTCGGGAAGGAGACCGGGTTTATCTAAGCCAACAGAACAGGCTCCGAAGCACCCGCGTTCAGTCAATCCGAACCCTATCCGCGGATCGGCCGGCCTACAACCTGGTGGTTAGCCCTGGCGGCACCTTTGCGGCAAGCGGCGTGGTGGTTCACAATAAGGGATGTTTTTTGCCTGAAACGCCGGTGCTCAAACCCGATGGTTCGGAAGCACCCATCAGCACTCTGCACAGGGGCGAAGAAGTCCTCGCCTACACTCCCGAAGGTCGCATGGTGAAGGCCAAGGTGCGCGATATTCTGCGCCACAAGGTGGATGAATACCTGGTGCTGCAAACGGATCGGACCACCCTCCGAGTGACTCGAGAGCACCCATTCTATGTTGGCCGGGGGACTTTCAAGACCCTGGAAGCATTGAAAGTGGGGGACACGGTCCTTGCCTGGGACGGTGAGTCCCTCTCCGAACAGCGGATCCTTTCCATTGAGACCATCCACGAGAATGTGCCGGTATTCAACCTCCAGACGAATCGACCCAATACCTTCCTGGCCGGCAGCCTGGCAGTTCACAACAAAGGGGGGGGGCTGCTTTCCCACCGGGACCCGCGTCGGCACCCCACAAGGATCGGTACCAATCGAATCCTTGACCCATGGCGATCAGATCCTGACCATAGATGAACAAGGATCGCCGGTTCAGGCACCGGTGGAAGGAATCTTCGTAAGCAGGAACACCTTGTGGCGCGTCGAGACCGATCACGGACCGCTCCTGACCACCAAGGAACATCCCGTGGGGTTGTGGGATGGCGGATTCCGCTGGGCAAGCCGGTTGCAGCCGGGCGATGTCATCCGTAATTGGCAGGATGGGCGGCTTGAGCCACACACGGTGGTACGCAGCACCGCTGAACCCGGTGAGACCCTGGTGGTCAATCTGCAGGTGGGAGAACCCCATACGTTTCTCGCCGAAGGGATACTGGTACACAACAAGGGCGGCGGTTGCTTCCCCGGGGGCACACCGATTCAGACCCCCGCCGGACAGGTACCCATCGAGACCCTGGTTCCCGGAGATGACGTGCTGGCCGTGGATCCTCAGGGAAACGTGGTGACCACCCAAGTTGAACGTATTCACCAGACCAAATCACTTCCTTTTATCGTTCAGACCGACCGCGGCGCCTTGACCACCACGGTTGACCACCCCTTGGCCATGCCGGATGGACGTTACGTTCGGGCGGGAGATCTCCAATCCCTTAATGAGGTCCTCAGCTGGGAACGCGGAGTTCTTCTACCGACAACTATTCTGGGTTCAGCGCCCGAGGAATGGCCCCGAGTGGTCTACAACCTGAGCGTGACCTGGCCCCACACCTTCCTGGCTGCCGGCTTCGTCGCCCACAACAAAGGCGGAAGTTCCAGCAGTTCGAGGTCCAGCAGTAGCAGCAGTACGAGTGAGGAAGCGCCCTGGTGGGTGATTCTGATTCTCATTCTGGTCTTCGGGTCCTTTTTCATCATCATCCCGATCGTGGTCTTTGTCTCGTTCTTCAAGAGAAGACGAAGCAAGGCCGAGGAACTGGACTTTCGCTACAGTTATGCCCAAATTGCCCGCAAGTCCAAGAAGACGGAGAAACTGCTCCAGTTCGTGGCCGCTCAGGACGCCACCATGGACCCGGCGGAGCTCAAGAAGTTAGTCGAATCCACCTTCCGAAAACTTCAGGAATGCTGGCAGGCGCGCGAATACGGCCCCATGGAACCACTGATGATGCCCGCCCTGTACGCCCAGCACAACGCCCAGATCCAGGGCATGATCCGCAATCACGAAATCAACCACATCGAAGACCTCAAGGTGGAGCGGATCGACCTCGTTAACCTGCGCTATACCGAAAAGGTCGATCAGCGGGAGTTCACCGCTTTGATCTCTGCGACAGCCAAGGATTACTACACCGATGACCGCACCGGTGCGTTCATTCGCGGCGATCGATCGGCGGCGCGTTTCCAGGAGTTTTGGACCTTCCAGCGCTTTGAAGACCGTTGGGTGGTACGGGTAATCGAGCAGGCCGGTGAGTCCGAAATCCTTAAGGAAGAAAACTTCGTCGCGATGCTCACCGACGAGAATGTCCAGAATCTCTATGGCGAAACCGCCAAGGAAGGCACCGACGCCGCCTGGTTGGACAAGGAGGAAGCAAAGAAAGCTACCCGTATCGAACGGCTCCTCAACTTCCTGGTCCAAACCGATAAGCTCTGGAACCGGCGACTCATGCTGGAACGCGCCAGGCAGATATTCATGAGCGTTTACCTGGCTCGGGAGGCCGGTGACCCGCAGCAGATTCCAGCCGGTGACCTCTTTCCCGACGTGGCTCAGAGCCTTAAGGAGCAGATGCAGCAATGGGAAACCGAAGGCCTGAGGATCGAATACCGTAACCTCTGCGTCCGCAAGGCTGAGCTCATCCACGTTCGTAATTATGACGACCGCTCGCGAGATGAATACACCGTGCGCATCGATGCGCACGCCCAGCAGGTGGTGCGCAAGGGCGATCGGACGGAGAGGGAACAGCCGTATGTGACCCCCTTCGAGGAGTTTTGGACCTTCGGGCGACTGGACGAGCAGTGGAAACTCAAGGAAGTGGTTTCTGCCTCCCAAGCCAAGCAAATGATCGGTACGGAAAACATCGACGAGGACAGCAGCGCCGGCCAGCTTGATTGGTACTATCGCCAGACCCGGGCCAATTGAGAGGGAAGTGCTCGGTCCATCTCAAATCTGGGGCACAGATTCCTGCAGCAGGCTTTGCGGGGAAGCAGATTCGACAGTGACAATGCAGCCACCTCTACAATTCTCAAACAGCAACGCGGTATTGGTGGTTGGCGCCGGCATTGCCGGCATGCAGGCGGCCCTCGATCTGGCCGCCATGGATTTCCCCGTGCGCCTGCTGGAGTGTTCCGCCACCATCGGCGGCAACATGGCCCGCCTCGACAAGACCTTCCCCACCAATGACTGCTCCACCTGCATGATTGCCCCGAGAATGGTGGCCTGTGCCCGCCACCCTCGGATCACCATCCACACCCTGGCCGAATTGCTTGATGTCGAGGGCCAACCAGGTCGATTCCAGGCGCACGTGCGGCACCACCCGCGCTATGTGGACCCAAAGGTCTGCATCGGCTGCGGATTGTGTGTCGAGAAGTGCCCCAAAAAGGTCCCCAACGCCTACAATGCCGGTTTGGATCAGCGCAAGGCCATTCATTTCGTCCATTCTCAGGCCATCCCCATGGTGCCGGCCATCGACCCGGCGGCTTGCATCTATTTCCAGAAAGGCCGCTGCCGTGTCTGCGAGAAGGTGTGTCCGACGAAGGCGGTGCGCCTCGAGGATCAGGCTCGTGAAGAAGTATTGCCGGTGGGAGCTGTCATCCTGGCCGGCGGCTACGACCTGGCCCTGGTGGCACAGGCCGGCGAATACGGGCATGGCCGCTACGCCAATGTGGTCACCAGCATCGAATACGAACGCATGCTCTCCGCTACCGGTCCCCATGGCGGAGAACCCCGCCGGCCATCGGATGACCGAACCCCGCAGCGCATCGCCTGGATCCAGTGCGTCGCTTCCAGGGACAGTGCTCGCCACCGCAACTTCTGTTCGGCGGTATGCTGCATGGCCGCAGTCAAACAGGCATTGCTGACCAAGGAACATCACCCGGACTGCGACGCGGCCATTTTCTTCCTGGACATTCGAGCTCACGGCAAGGATTTCGATCGCTACGTACTGCGCGCTCGTGACCGCTACGGGGTGCGCTTCATCCGCAGCATGCTCTCCCAGGTCGTGCACGACCCTCGAAGCGGTAATCTAGTTCTCGAATACTACGACCGACTGTCCCTCACCCACCGTCATGAGGAATTTGATCTGGTGGTGCTCTCCGCCGGCATGAAACCGCACTCTCAGATCCTGCCACTGCTCAGCCGTCTGCAGTTGAAACAAAATCCTTACGGTTTTGTCGATCCGGACCTGCTGCGGCCGTCCCACAGTTCGCGGCCCGGCATTCTGATATGCGGGACCCTGGACGGCCCCAAGGACATTCCGGAATCGGTCACCAGCGCCAGCGCCGCGGCGGCTGCCGCCGCCGTCTTGCTGGAGCAGTCGGCATCGGGCTTAGTCGGAACGGAGGGGCCAGCCTCGATGCCACCCGAGCATCCGAACGCAGCCGATCAGCATGCTGGAGCCCACGCTGATGGAGACCCCGCCGGTGGCCACCTGCCGATCAGCAGCGGTTTACAGCACGCTGATGCGACGGCACCCCGGCAGGAAGAACCACCACTTGAAACCTCATCGGTCGACAGTCACCGAAGACGCACTGGGGGTAGATGTCCCACCGCGCATCGGCGTTTTCATCTGCCACTGCGGGCGGAATATTGCCGGGGTGATCGACGTGGAAAGCCTGCGGGAATATGCCTTGAGCTTGCCTGATGTGGTACTGGCCGAGCACTTCCTGTTTACCTGCTCCACCGCCACGCAATCCCAGCTTCAAGACCTCATTGGGCAGCACCATTTGAACCGGGTGGTGGTGGCGGCGTGTTCGCCAAGAACGCACGAACCACTGTTTCGGGAAACCCTGGAGCGCGCGGGAATCAACAAATACCTGCTGGAGATGGCCAACATCCGGGATCAGTGCTCCTGGGTACACGCCCAGGACCCCGAGGCTGCCACCGCCAAGGCGCGAGACTTGATCCGGGCAGCCGCGGCTCGGGCGGCTTTGCTGGAACCCATTGCCGAAGCGACCTCGGCAGTGACCCCCAGGGCCCTGGTCATTGGCGGCGGATTGGCGGGCATGACCGCAGCCATCACGCTGGCGGAACAAGGCTTTGCCGCCGTACTGGTGGAGAGGGAAACCCAGCTCGGGGGAATGGCTCGCCGTATCCATCATACTTTGGAGGGCCTTTCACCGCGCGATTTCGCCGACGAACTGAGCCAACGCCTCGAGAACCACCCCCAGATTTCGGTTTATCGAAGTGCGCGGCTGCAAACCATCGCGGGTGGCGCCGGACATTTCATCGCGACCCTGGATCAGCAGGGGCAGAGCCGGTGACCGAACAAGTGGGTGCCGTCATCGTAGCGTGCGGTGGCGTCCCTTATCAGCCCGTTGAATATCATTACGGCACAGCACCCGGCCGTGGTCACGCAGTTGGAATTGGAGGATCGTCTGGTCCACCAACCCGATTTCCGACCCCGGGTCACGGTCATGATTCAGTGCATTGGATCGCGCCGGGATGATTTCCCGCTATGCAGCCGGATCTGTTGCGGATCCGCAGTCAAGAACGCCATCCGCATCAAGGAGCGCCAACCCGACGACGCCGTCTACGTGCTTTATCGCGACATCCGCACCTATGGTTTCAAGGAGGACTACTACAAGATCGCACGTGACCGCGGCGTAGTGTTTCTCCCCTTCGAACCCGAAGCGGCCCCTGAAGTGCTTGCCGACGATTCCAGGCTCCGGATCAGGACTTTTGATTCAGGCAGTCAGATGGATTTGCTCATCGATGCTGACCTGCTGGTCTTGAGTGTGGGCGTCCGGCCCCATCCTGAAGCCCGCGAATTGGCCGCAAAACTGAAACTCCCCATGATGGCCGAAGGCTTTTTCCTGGAAGCGCACCCCAAACTGAACCCGCTGGAATTCAGCAGCAGCGGGATCTATCTGTGCGGGCTGGCGCACAGTCCTCGCTATCTGGAGGAGAGCCTGGCACAGGCTCAGGGGGCCGCCAGCCGAGCGGCGGGACTGCTTCGCCAGCGGGAAATCCGCAGCAGCGGCGTCATTGCCGTGGTCGACCGCAGCCGCTGCAGCAGTTGCCTGGTCTGCGTCCGTTCCTGTCCCTACCGGGTACCGCTCATGGATTCCGAAGGGATTTCCGTCATTGACGCCCAGGGCTGTCAGGGATGCGGCATTTGCGTCTCCGAATGCCCGGCCAAGGCCATCACCCTGCAACACTACACGGACGCCCAGATTTCGGCACAGGCCCTAGGCATCGTGGCCCGGTGACGCCTCGCCGGTCATGCGCTAAATGGTATGATTTGGAATTGGGTCGATTCTGGAGGATCAACCAGGTTGCACATCGGAGGCAGAAACAACGAACAGCATGCCCAGCCCAGGCTGGTCGGACTAGGCCGCGTAAGACAGGATAGGCCCTTCACCGAAGTGCAGGGCCCATCAAAACGAGGGCTGAAGTCTCAGTAGAGCCGTCTGTAGTTATGGCGCTTGTCCCTGATCATCCGGTCATTCTCGTCAAGGAGCCTCATAAGCCGCTTTTGTTCTCGCGGGGTGAGTAGCCCGTCGGCTCGATACCTGGCTTCCTGCTGCACAATATGGTCCAAATTGTCTTGAAGGACCCGCACTTCCGGTGGGGTCAACTCCCCCCTGCGGATTCCATGATCGATCCGTTTCTGTTGATGGGCAACCCGTGCGCTGAAGTCCGAATAGAAATCTCTGTAGGCAAGAACGGAACTGGCAATGAACACAAGCATCCCTAGAACCCAAACCACTGCAACTATCCTTTTCATAGCTCTCTCCGTCTTATTCCTATTCCAAATAACAACGTCTTGATTCTCCCAAAATCCGCCAGAAATCAGAAAACTGCGACTATCTGCTGAATGGCCCATCCGGCGCATTCCATGAAATGATTGTGCGTGCTTTCGTGGTCACGCCCTGTGGCCTCACAGTTTCTTGGTCATCTTGTAGACATAGGCCAGGATCTCGGCCACAGCCCGGTAGAGCTCGGTAGGGATTTCCTGGTCCAGATCCAGCTTGGAAAGCACCTCAATCAAGGCCGGATCGCTCTTCAGTGGGATGTTGTGCTTCTTGGCGATCTCGATGATACGTTCGGCAATGATGCCCCGCCCCTTGGCCACCACCACCGGGGCCTGGTCAAGTTGATGTCGATACTGAAGCGCGGCCGCCTTCTTGGTCTTTTCCGCCATGGCACATCCTGTTCCTGACCCCCTGGTTATCATCGTTGCCCAGTCGGCCGGTCAGTGAACCATCCAGCGACCCTTAAATCCGAATGTTGATGATGTTCTCGAAGGATTCCAGGCGCTCAAAAGGCATGAGATGATTCTCTTCCATGCCGAGAACATCGGCTACTTTGAGGTTCAGTCCTTGCTCCTGAAACATCTGCTGCAGCTCCTGGAGGTTACTATTCAGCACGGATCGAAACTCACTGTTATCCGTCTTGAAGGACACAAAGAAGTTCCCGCCCTGCATCATGGCGACGATAGTCACTTTTCCCAACTCTTCAAAATCGAGGTTCATGAGGCAATAGTAGGACTTGCCCTCCTGAGCACTACTGCTCCTCTTGAAGGCAACATCAGCCTCCTTGAGCCCTTTCCAAACCACGGGGAGAAAGGTGTAAAAAGAATCGGTGAGCTTCGAGAGCAGCTGGAAGGTTTCGATATCTTGCAGGAGTCCGTCGACGCTCTGCAGCGTTCGGCCGAGGTCCGCTCGTTTATCTGTCGTCTCCTTGGCATCCGTACCTCGAGATACAGACAGGTCGCTTGCCAACTGCCGATCCTGCTCCACAATCATTTGCTTCATCTGTAGCAACTTGGCTTTCAGATCCGTTCTGCAAGACGTCACCATCCGAGGATTGCCCCACCCTGGCGGCGGACATGGACTCTCCTGGTGGAGCGGCTTCGCCTTCGTTCGGTAGTGACTGGGCGAGCACCCCTAAACGAGACTCCAAGGTCACACCGGTATTTTCAAGACTGAATCTCAAAGGGACCTGAAGAGTCTTCTCCATGTCCGTTAAGAGCTGGTCTTTCACCCCGGCCAGATCCACCAACTGGGGGAACTCTTCCAGCACTGGTTCGCTGAGAAGCACGCTCACCCGGTTTTGGATACTCTGGTCGGTGTTCCTAAGGCTGGTTTGCAGAAGGTTTTGCAGTTGATCACGGACTTCCTTGGGAAGTGCCGTGGTGTTGTCCGGCAACGCCTTCAGAAGCTGCTCGACAGTGGCCGTGACGTCTTTGGTCACCTGCTCCCGCGGCAGACAGATTGGCCGCCAGCTCTTGAACCAACGTTTGGACAAGATTGGCACTACCGCTCTGGGAGGTCGCCGTGGCGCTCTGGGAGGTCGTTGCAACATCCGGATTGGCCGTCATCTCCAGGAACTGCAGGCGGATCTCGGTACCGCTTTCTCCGGTTTGTTGCCCCAGAACCCGGAACGTCACGGTGGCGTTCAATGGAAGATCCAGGGATGATTTGGCCTGGATCAGGTTGCCCTTGATGCGCAAACTCACATCACCGTTGGGCATGACATCCACCACCTGGGCCCGCACAACCTCCCCCGGCCTCAATTGCAGGAACCGGTCCACCGCCCTGGTCAGGACAAAGATCGGTTCCCCTATGCCAACACGGAATGCGTCCATGGTGGTGTCCTACGTTTTCCGACGTGAACCGGCCTGTTTGTCATCCGATGGGGCAAAGTCTAATCCGATGGTGCAGTATATCATCCGGGAATTGAAATGCAATGCGCGCGGCGCTTGACCTATCAAACACGCCATCCGATCGCGGCAAGGTGGTTCGCTTTCAATACAGAAGAGTGGCAAGGGGTATGCGGCGGGAACGAACTTCAAGGCGAGCGGGTGGGCAAAACGCCCACCCCAACAGGCTCTCTCACTGGCTCATCAGCATTCGGAACTCGCCTCTAGCAGGTGCACTGGAGATCCTCACAAAGCAGCTCAAAAAAATCCTTCACACAATTGCTCGAATCGAAAATGACTCTATTCCAGCGTGAACTTCTTCAATCACTTGATCTCGATTCGCTTGCTCTTGGGAGCTTCCTTATGGGGCATCAGCAGAGTCAACATACCGTCCTTGAAGCTGGCATCAACTTTATCCTCTTCAATCTCACCGGGCAGACGGATACTTCTAGAAAAGGCCCCGTAGGAACATTCCTTCATGTAGTATTGGCACCCCTCTTCCTCGTAGGCGGATTCTTTCTTGCCGCTAATAGTCAACACATTGCCGTCGATGGTGATGGCGATCGAGTCCTTATCCACCCCTGGAAGCTCCGCGGTGAGGGTGTATTTGCCCTCCCTTTCCGAAAGGTTGAAGGCGGGCGCCCAATCCTCCCGAAACCAGTTGCCCCACTCGTTCCACAGGCGATCAAAGAACACATCCCCCATGCTTTCGTCTCCAAGAGGAATCATCCAGCCCGGACGACGTCTTCTTCTAATCGGTAACAAGGCCATGGCGGTCCTCCTATGCATGCGCTAACCATTGGATTCGTTTGTGGAAACTATCTCCTCCCAACAGTAAAACTAAGCTCCATTTCAGGGCCTGTCAAGAAATGCTGAACCCCGAAAATGAAAAGACCCGGTGAGTCAACCTCGACCAGGTCTTGCATCATTGACCAGGGATCCCTGGCGGTACGATCTTACATCACTTCCTAAATAGCCCCCCTGAAGTTCATTTCATCAACCCTCACATCGTGGAGCTTAACGGCTGGCGCTTGAAGATGGCACCGCCGTTACTCGCTTTCCGTAATCACGTCCATCATGCGGTGAGCGCGAACATTGTCGGTGGAATAGTCGGGAAGGATCATGGGCGCCACCACCGGATTGACAATGCCGGCTTCCTTGAGTTCCTGTTCAAAACGGCTCACATGAGGCAGCGACACGTTCTTCAGGGTCACACCCTTCACGTATTGGGCTGCGTTGATGCCGGCCCGCCGCCCGAAGGTGATGATATCCTGGAGGCTATTGCCCATGAGGCGGTTCTCGCCGTGCACTCCGCCCATCGCTTCACCGGCAGCGTACAGGCCGGGAATCGTGGTCTCGGAATTGGCATTCACGGTAATCCCGCCGTTTTGGTAGTGCAGCGTCGGGTATACCAGCATGGGTTCCTTGCTGATATCGATGCCCACGCGGTCGAACTGGATGAACTTGGCGGGAAGCTCTTTGCGGACCGTGCCTTCGCCATGGAGCAGATCGATCATGGGGGAATCCAGCCACAGGCCGAGGCGTCCCGTCGGCGTGATGACCCCCTTGCGCTTGTCGGTGGCCTCCTTGATCAGCTCGGCCGATTCCACATCGCGAGGCTCCAGCGGGAAGCAGAATTGCTCGCCGTCGATATTGAGCACATGCGCCCCGAGGCCGCGCACCTTTTCGGTGATGAGCAAACCGACGTTTTGTTCCGGATAGACAACACCGGTGGGGTGGTACTGGGTGGATTCCAGGAACTTGTGGCCCACACCGGCCCGGTAGGCCATGACCACGCCGTCCATGGTGGCGCCGTAGTGATTGGTGGTGGCAAAACCCTTGATGTGGAGCCGCCCGAAGCCGCCCGTGGCGATGATTACCGCCTTGGCGCGGGCGATGTAGAACTCCCTGGTTTCCATGTTGTAGAGCACGGCACCGGCGCATTTGCCGTCGTCATCCAGCAGCAGTTCCACCGCCGGGCAGAACTCCAGGGTCGTGATCTGGTCGCTGCGGTTGCGCGCTTCATCGCGAAGCACCCGCATGATTTCGGCACCGGTCATATCGCCGGCGGAATGCATGCGCTTGCGGCTCGACCCGCCGAAGTGGCGAACGCTCATGCGCCCATCGGGAAGCTTGTTGAACATCATCCCCAGCTCTTCCAGCCAGGCGATGGAAAGCGGCGCATCATGGGCCAAAGCCGCCACCAGGTCGGGCTGGTTGGTGAAATGGCCGCCGCCGATGGTATCCATATAATGGTAGAAGGGCGAATCGCATTCCTGGGTAGCCCCCTGGATGCCGCCTTCAGCCATCATGGTATTGGCATCGCCGTGGCGCAGCTTGGTGACCATAATGACCTTGGCGCCGGCCTGGGAAGCCATGAGCGCCGCCGAGGTACCGGCGCCGCCGGCACCGATGATCAATACGTCGGTGTCGTAGTCGACGCGGCAAAGATCCAGACGCTCGGGCCGCAGCATGGATTTCGATTCCAGCAGCTCCGCCACTTCTTCCGGGAAGACTTCACCCTTGTTGGGGCCTACCCGCAGGGGGCGGCGGCCTTCCTGCTGGAAATCGGGATGGTATTTGTCGAGCACTTCCTTGCGCTCTTCCAGGGTCAATGCGGGGAAATTCTCGCCCCGCTGGGCCATGGCCAGACGTTCCGGCCGCGTCGCCTCAACGCGCTTGATCAGTTCCTTCATTTCCAGAGTGTATCCCATTCCATTCTCCTTATCGCCGGCGTCCTGTCGAGGCCTGACGGGACGCGTCAAAGTCACGGCTGTTTCGGTCCATTCCTCGGATCGGGCGGGGCTGTCCTCGCCATCACAGATACTGGGTGTCCTGCGGCATCCAGCTTCCAAGCGGAATCATTTCCGGTTCGCGTTCCCTTTCCTTGTAGAGCTTTTCCAGCTCGGCATGATCCAGCTTGTTCAGCTTGTCCAGCATGGCGTCGTATTTGCCCGACTGGATCTCGGCCACTCGCTTGACCAGGTGCTCGGCCCGCGGCTGCAGGTGCTTGCCATAGATGCGCCGCGCCAGCTGGGCCAAGTGATACTGGGGAAGCTCACCCATGCAGCGGCTGGCGCACAGACCGCACTGAATGCAGTCGAAGGAGAGCTGGGCAGCCTTGGCGATGTCCCCTTGCTTGATGGCCGAGATGTAATCCAGGACTTCGACCCCCATGGGACAGGCCTTGGTGCAGTTGTTACAGGCCACACACCGGAACAGCTCCGGATAGAGCGCGTGGATGGCTTCGGCCGTGGGTTCAATTGTTTCGATGTCGTAGGACGCCCGATTAGCCGGGTAGAATGGAATCTGGGCCAGGTACATGTTGGGTTCCACCACGGTCTGACAGGCCAGGCCAAAGTGGAGCTTGTAGTCGCCTTCCTTACGATACACCGTGGGACACGCCCCACAGATGCCGCCGCGGCACCCGCAGCCGCGCAGGAACGAGAAACCCGCATATTCCATGGCCTTCATGATGGTAAGCGTTTCCGGCACTTCGTAGCGCTTACCCATGATGTAGATGGGGATGGTCTTAGCCCCTTCGGGAAGAATCGCCCGATCGCCGGTGGCCACCTGCTGCACCGGGGCGCTGCTCATTTTACAGGTCTGTGTTTCTGCCATTTCACCTTCTCCTCAGTGTGATCAATGTGATGTCGTATGTGCAGTTCCCTAAACCGGGAAACCCTTGCTCTTAAGCAACTCCTGGGAAGAAGTGTCGTTGAATTCAAATCGGCAGGCTTCAGGTCCCAATCCCAGGGCCACCGCCAGCAGCTGGGTGAAATAGTAAGTGGGCACCTGCTTGGACGCCTTCCCCAGATTCAACAGTTCACCTTGCTTCTTGCCGAGGTTGTATTCACAAAGCGGGCAGCTCAACGCCAAGGCTTCGGCCCCCACCTTGACGGCCCACTCGACGATGGTCCCGGCAACGGTAAGCGCGGCTTCCGGGTTGGCCAGGATCTGATAGGACCCGCAGCACAGCGTAGCCGCCGGGAACGGCACCACCGTAGCCCCCAGCGCTTCAAGAAACTCGGTGAACACCTGGGGCCCGCCGGGGGGATCCACGGACACGTCACGCGGCCGCACCAAAGTGCAGCCATAGTAAGGGGCCACCTGCAGCCCGTTCAGAGGCACCTTGACCGCCTGGCGCAGCTTGTCCCAGCCGATGACATCGCGCACGAAATTGAGGAAATGGAGCACCTCCACTTCGCCGTGGTAGTCCGTTTCCTCGTTCATGAAATCATTGATGGTCTTGCGCTTGACTTCATCGTCGCGCATCAGCTGGTTGGCGCGGGCCAGGGTGTTGTAGCACATGGAACAGAGGGTCACCACCTTGTCGCTGCCCTGATCCATGGCGCGGACCAGGTCGCGTACCGGCGCCACCTGATGGATCAGGTCATCGTCGGCCAGTGAATGAACCGCACCACAGCAGTTCCAGCGGGGCAGTTCTTCAAAGTCCACACCGAGAGCAGCCATCGAAGCAACGGCGGCATCCTCCAGGTTTTTTGCCTTGGTCTTCAGTGTGCATCCCGGGTAATAGCTGATCTTCATAGCACCCCTCAACTTGTCATCTTTCGGAAACAGCTCACCATAGCAATCTGAGGCACGTCTTTGACGGTTTCCGCAGGCAGCTTGGAGGGTTCCACATGGTTCTCATTCTTCCGCAGGGTCAACAGGCGGATGGCTTCCATCACTCTGGCCAGATCAATCCCTCGAGGGCAATTGACCGAACAGGAGTGACACGAAGCGCAGGTCCAACAGGTCTTGCTTTCGAGGACCTCATCTTCCAGGCCAAGCTGCGCCATCCGAACGATCTGACGCGGCAGCCGGTCCAACAGACCGGACATGGGACAGGCGCCGCCACAGGTACCACATTGGAAGCACTTGTAAATATTTTGTCCGCTCAGCTTGCGAACCTTATCCAGGAAGTCGCTCTTGACGTTTTTTGCGGAAATCTTGATGGGCATGGACGTTACCTTTCCTGATAAGCACTGGCTCACACATGGGTTGTGCAACTTCAACTAAAACAATTGAGTGTATATCAAACCCCGATGCCGTCAGGGATGTCGGTTCAATATGGTCTTGGAACTAGTCATGGTATAATCAAACTTTAGGATACCAGCCGCTGGTTCTAACCGCAATTTCGAGGAATCCGCGAGCGGACCAGCGAAACCATTGACGCCTCTTCAGCCACCACCAGGTCGTCACCGAGAGCGGCGCAGCCCGGAGCTGGCAACCTCAACGAGCGTAGGTCTTGACCCCCTCAACGTATAGGTCCCCACCGTGGGTGTCGTTGACGACAATCACAGGAAAATCCTTGACTTCCAGGCGGCGGATGGCTTCCGGCCCCAATTCCGGGTAGGCGATGACTTCGGCCGAAAGAATGCTTTGCGCCATGAGTGCGCCAGCTCCACCAATCGCCGCGAAATAGACCGCCTTGTGCTGCTGCATGCCATCTTTCACGGTCTGATTCCGCGCCCCCTTGCCGATCATGCCTTTGAGCCCGCGGCCGATGAGTTCCGGGGCATACGCGTCCATGCGGTAACTGGTGGTCGGCCCGGCGGCGCCAATGGGTCGCCCCGGCTTGGCTGGGGACGGTCCAACGTAGTAAATCACCTGGCCCTGGAGATCGAAAGGCAACGCTTCACCGGCTTCCAGGAGTTGCACCAGGCGTTTGTGGGCAGCATCCCGGGCGGTATAAATCACCCCGGTCAGGATCACCCGATCACCGATCCGCAGTTTTTCCACGTCGGCGTTGGTCAGTGGCGTGGTCAGACGAATGGCCTCTTCCATGGTTCCCTGTCCTTTCTCTACAGTTCCACTTCCTTATGCCGGGCGGCATGGCACTGAATGTTGACGGCAACGGGAAGGCTGGCGATATGACACATCATCATGTTGATATGAACCGCCAGTGAGGTGGTGCGACCACCCAGTCCCTGCGGACCGATTCCCAGGCGATTGATTTCTTCGAGCCATTCCTTTTCCAGGCGATCCAGTTCGGGATCTGGGTTGGAGCTTCCAAGGGGGCGAAGCAAGGCTTTTTTGGCCAGCAGCGCAGCCTGTTCAAAAGTTCCGCCGATACCCACTCCCACAATGGTGGGGGGACACGGGTTGGGACCCGATTCCTTGACCCGTTGTACGACAAATTCCTTGACACCCTGGACCCCCACCGCCGGAGTCAGCATGGTCACGCGGCTCATGTTCTCGCTGCCGCCACCCTTGGGGGCAAAAACTAGCTTGAGATGATCCCCCTTCACCAAATCGATGTGGATGATGGCCGGGGTGTTATCGCCCGTATTTTGGCGGGTGAACGGATGACAGGCGCTCTTGCGCAGATACCCCTCGCTGTAGCCGCGGCGCACCCCCTCTTCAATAGCGTCGCGCAACGTGCCACCGACAATATGGACATCCTGGCCCAACTCCACGAACACCACCGCCAGACCGGTATCCTGGCACATGGGGATGAGCTCCTCGCGGGCGATGCGGGCATTCTCCTGGAGGCGCCGCAGGATGTCCCGGCCGGCTGGAGATTCTTCCCGCTCCAGGGCGTCTTGAAAGCTCTTCAGGACATCATCCCCCAATTCGGTATTGGATCGAATGGCCAGATCACGAACAGCATTGGTGATTTCACCGACATGGATTTCGCGCATAGACTCCCCTTCCTCAAAGGCCACGGATCACAACAACCGGCCGGTTGGCCCCGGAGCCGCTGATATATTCATGACAAACTAAGTGGCCAGACCCACGGACCTTCCGTCCCCGGTTGCTGAAGGTTGATGTGCGATTAGGTCGATTCTCGGTAGGGAACCTTCGGCCAGGAACTCCTGCAACGGACCAGGCACCACCTGCAAGCCGGACCGTCGAGCGCGCTTTGGTGGATTGCCCCCAACGCCTCCGAAACCGTCCTGCCGAAAAAACTGGGCGAATCCCGACTGGCCGGCGTCGTAAATGGTAGGCGAAGATGGACTGGGAAACAGAGGTAACTTCGACATGCGGCACTGGACGTGCCGTGCTGTATTAGACTTCCGCAAAGGCAGCGGTTTCGCAACGAGCCTGACATCTATTGGAGGCATGAGCCGGGTCACTCTACTGAGATCGGGCAACAAGCAGCACGCGAGCGATAGGACCCTTTAAACCGATCGTCGTATTCGCACAAAAGCTCGTGAATTCAATTCAGAGTGCATATCTATAATATGCTTGGTTGTTAAGTCAAATCTTTTGTGCTGGTTATTTCCTGCCACGTTAGCGAGGCCGTTTTGTGCTTGTTTGGGTTAGATTCTTTCATTCTTAGACTCACGGTAGAGACGTGGGGAGTGCGAAGAAAGCTGCGTTACCATGAATCTCTGCGCTCTTTGCGTCTCGGCGGTGAAATAGTAACGACTTCAACCTTCACGTGAATAGAGCCAATGCATATGACGCAATGGCGTGAGAGCGAACCGTTTGATGACATTGCCGGAGCAGTTGGAGTAAGCCCCTCTGCCCCCTGGTGGAAGTGCCGGTCCTGATCAGCTTGGTTCATGTGGCTCTTCGGTTCAAAAAGAGGTACATATGCGGTGGAAGCTGCCACCGGGATATGCCATGTGACATGCCGCCCGTGCCACACCCATGAGGGGAATCAGAGCGCGGATTGATCGGAACTCAAGATGACAGGATCAGTAATCGCCACATTGCGGAGCAAACCCCTGGAGTTTTCGGCACGTCTTTTTCTGGGGGGAGTCATGATTGCCGCCAGCCTGGACAAAATTCTCCATCCAGCCGCTTTTGCGCAGATTGTCCACAACTACCAAATCCTCCCGGATTGGCTCATCAATGTCACAGCCATCGTCCTCCCCTGGCTGGAACTCATGGTGGGAATCCTGCTGATCGCCGGCTGGGTCCTTCCCGGATCGGTTCTTCTTGCCAACCTGCTGCTGCTGACCTTCTTCACCATTCTGATCTATAATGCGGCCCGCGGTTTGGACGTGCAGTGCGGCTGCTTCACCACCCAAACCACGGGGGCGCCAACCGCCACCATCTGGTACCTGCTGCGGGATGCCGTTTTTCTGTTGGTAGCCGGTTACCTATTCTGGAAGACGCTCATTGTGACCAAGCGGGATTGGCTGCAGGGAGAACCCCGGCCGGTTGAGTGATGCCACACCGATATCGACGGCGTGGTCGCTTTGACCGAAATGAGGGTTGCTGTACGATTTCCGAAAATGGTTATTGGGCCGCTACGCCCTCTCAACCTATTTTGCGTTCATCCTTGGAACTGGACAGCCGGAGGGAGGAACCAGGACATGAAAAAGAACGACTGGAAGTACGTCATCAACGGTTTGATGTTCGTGGACATCTGTTCCATCGCCGTGATCGGCCTGATTATGGCGTTCGTTGTGCCACCAGGCAGAGGCCCAGACACTTCCAAGGTCTTCCTGGGTTTGCACCGTCATGAATGGGGGGATTTCCACCTCTATCTGTCGCTGTTCCTGCTGGCGCTGCTCGTTGTTCACCTCTGGTTCAACTGGGCTTGGATTTTAAACAGTACCAAGAGCTATTTCGGCGAACGCTGGAAGAAGGTCCTGTGGGGATTGTGTGGTGCCTGGTTCGGCGTGCTGGTGGTGGGATGGATTTTGATGAAGCTCGGCTAGACCCAAAGCTGTGTATATATGAGGCGACACGGAGGGGGTGCTGGGGAGATACGACGAAAAGGGCTTTGCTCCCACTAGGCTTTCAAAGCGGCTTCCCGTACACGGTGTGTTCGAACTCACCCGGGACTTCATCCAATTGGAAGATGACCGCATGGAGTTGGTCCGGAGCCTGGCCGGGATTGATGCAGACGCTGGGGCCCAGGTGTTCGATCCAAATGTCGCTCACTTCGGGCGCTTCATGAATGTGGCCGTGCAATGCCAGGCAAGGTCGAAGCCTTTCGATGTAGTGTCTGACGGCGCGGCTTCCCACGTGGATACCGCCTTCCATCACATCGAGACCGGTGTTCCAGGGTGGCGCATGGATGACCGCTATCAAGTCACGATCGACCACCGGCTGCGGCAACCCCTCCAGTTCCTCGGCTATGGATGGGTGATTTCGGTAATGGATTTGCGGGGCAACCGCGATGACCTTGCGCCCCTGGCTGCAAAAGCACCACCGCATGGTGGTCGGGACTTCATCCTCGGGGAAATCGAGTCGCTCCCCGTCTTTAATCCGAAACGGGGTCGGGTTCACGTTCCCATAACCGATGATCTGATATCGTTCATTTAGGTCAAGGCGCTTTCCGTCCAGGCTCTGGATCAATCCCTGTTTCTCAAGTTTCGCCATGACCTTGTGGCTTTCGAGCCAGTCGTTATTTCCCAATAAGGTGTAAATCCGCACCTGGGGAAAGCGGCTGCAGTAGTCCTCCAGGGCGGGCTGCAGGTAGGAAATCACGAACTGCTCCTGCTCCACCACAGTATCCTGAAAGGGTCCGTGGTGGGGCAGCAGGTCTCCTCCCAGAATGACCACCTGGACTTCCCGGTCGGCGGCCACAGTGAAGAGCGTGTTATAGAGGTTTCGATGACCATGCAAATCAGACGTATAGAGGACTTTCATCGGACAATGCATCTCCTGAAACCACCCATCGTCGGGTGGGTAAACTGAACCAGGCGTATCGGCTGGGCAGACCTGATGCAACAAGGCCATCCACGCTGGCTATCCATGGGGACAATCAGCGTCAGGTCCCCGGAAGGATGAGCTGAATGCGTTCGGCCGCGTGCTTTGCTTGACAAGAACCGCCAGCAACTTAGCACTTCCTGGCTGCAATTTGAATATCTGTTGCCAATTGGCGGCAAACATGGAATATGGATGCATCCTGGCGGTCGTATCCGTGCCGACCGGGCATGGAGCCTCGGGTGGCGCTCGCGGATCCTGTGTAGCAACCTGCTACCAATATTTCGGGAGGTCCCGTGAATAAGGTCTCACACCCAAACCCCACCATGGTCTCCCGTCTCAAATTGTTTTTGGCCTTGTCGCGGACCCCGCACGGCCTGTTGGATATGGCCACTCCAGCCCTGGCGGCTGTGCTCTGGCTCGGCAAGATCCCCTCGCTCAAAGTCACGTTCCTGGGCGTCATCACTGGATTTGCCGGATATACCGCGGTCTATGCCCTCAACGACGTGGTGGACTACCGTGTCGACCGGGAAAAAATGCGGGAATACGCGCTGAGAGCGAGTACGACCACCGACCTGGATGCGGTTTACGTGCGCCACCCGCTGGCTCAGGGGTTGCTGCCCTATTGGGAAGGGTTGGCCTGGGCTGCCGGATGGGCCTTGGTGGCGCTTCTTGGCGCATACCTGCTTAATCCGGTGTGCGCCCTGCTGTTTGCGACCGGTTGTCTGCTGGAGACCATCTACTGCTTACTGCTGCGGGTTACCTACCTGAGGGCGTTGGTGAGCGGCATAGTCAAGACCCTTGGTGGGGTGGCAGCGGTCTACGCCGTCGCCCCTAACCCCTCTCTTCCCTTTGTGGTGGCGCTGTTCCTGTGGCTGTTTGCCTGGGAAATCGGTGGCCAGAACGTTCCCAACGACTGGGCCGACAAGGAGGAGGACGAGAAGCTGCGGGCGCGGACCATCCCGGTACACTTCGGCGTTCATCGGGCCAGCAAGATCATCATTTGGTGTCTGGGCAGCACAGTCGTGTTGAGCGTCCTGCTCATCCGTCTGGCCCCGGTCGCAATCGCGGTGTGGAGCAGTATTTTGATCGTGACCAGCGGGATTGGATTGTTGTTGATCCCCGGGTATCAACTTTATCGTGATCGCGAACCCCGGCAGGCGGCCATCCTGTTCAACCGGGCCAGCTATTATCCGCTTAGCCTGTTCTTGATCCTTGTTGTAACTCACCTATGGTAACAAGCAAGGGATTACAGAGCGATGGCAGACTCGAAGGAATTCACCAAAGAAGAGTTGGCCGAATACAATGGAGAGGAAGGAAAACCCGTTTACATCGCTCATCAGGGCCGGGTGATCGATGTGAGCAACAGTCGCTTATGGAAAGGCGGCCTGCATATGCGTCGTCATCATGCCGGGACGGATCTCACCACCGACATCCAGGCGGCACCCCATAGTCTTGAGGTCCTAGAACGCTACCCGCAGGTGGGAATTCTGAAAGCAGCCCAGGGACCCCTGGAACGGCCCCTGCCCTCCGTGCTGGCGGCCTTGTTGCAGCGTTTTCCGATGCTGAAACGGCACCCCCACCCCATGACGGTTCATTTCCCCATTGCCTTCCCTTTGGCTGCGGCGGTTTTTGCGGTGATCTATCTGCTGACCGGGATCCCATCCTTTGAAGTGACCGCCTTCCATTGCCTCGCTGCGGCCAACCTGTCCATTCCCATTGCCATCGGCACGGGCCTGTTCACCTGGTGGTACAACTATCTGGCGAAACCGCTGCGGCCGGTGCGGATCAAGAAGCGCCTGTCGCCGCTCCTGTGGTTGCTGGCCCTTGCGGCTTTCGTTTGGCGCCTGGCGGTCCCGGACATTTTGCAGGTCTTTCGTCCAGCCAGTTATCTGTACTTACTCATGGTTTTGGGACTCGTGCCGCTGGTGACGGTCATCGGTTGGTTCGGGGCGCAGATGACGTTTCCGGTGGAAAAGGAGTGATGCTGCACGACACATCGACAAAGGCGCATGGTAACCCGTCACCCTCGGCCGCTTGTTAGTAGGCGTTCAGCGGTTAGCCAGCAGAGGAAATTCAATGGCTTATGTCCCAGACCATGCCACCACACAATGGAGGTCTTGCGCATAAGTGCCTGTTTTTGCTAAACGCTAACAGCCAATGGCTGAACGCTTACACTTGTCATATGAAGAGATTTCTTGTCACTGCAATCCATACGCCAGCACTCGCGAATTCTCGGAGTTGAATGGCCCTACCCGCAGAAGGATCTCTCCGTGACTCTTCGTTTTGTAGTCGAATCCCTACAGGGCTGTACAAGAAAGCATACAACTCGCTTGCTCGTACCTAAATCGGAGCAGGGGGTGTTTTGCGCGTCGTGAAAACCGGCGCTTGAGCATATCCGGCGTTCTTGCTCTCGATCGCCACCAATCTGGCCTGCAGTTGTTGCGCTGTAGGGGTGCTGCAGTGTTCAAAAGAATAGACCTACCAGAAGTCCTTCTTCGCTATAAATATTGACGAGTTATTGACTACACCGTCGATCCGCAGGTTGACAAAGCAACTCATTGCTACGATTCCTGACCCACGGCACTAAGATTGCAAGCCCTCCCGATGAGCTACGCGGTAGAACCAAGCTTTCGGAACAGTGAACAAAATATGAAGGGCGAATGCTTAGCTCGAGGTATTAATACTTAAGTTCTAAGAAATACAAGCTTAATTAGGTGTGTCAAGACGATTCAATACTTAAGCGTGGGATTGATCATTGTCGCTGATGTTTTGGAAGGGAACGCATGAGGGAAATAGCATTATGCTTCACTGCATGGCCGCGTTAGCGCGTTGGGGTTGGCTACCCTTCTTTGTCTCAAAAGCCTCTGCTGGTGCTCGCTCCGCCATGCTTGCCATAATTACTACTCTCTTGCTCAGTAATGCTGTCTGGGCAGCCGATGTAACGTTGGCATGGGACGCAAACACGCAACCAGACATCGCCGGATACAGAGTCTACTGGGGTACCACCAGCGGTAGCTATCCCAATCATGCGGATGCGGGCAACGCAACCACCTACACGGTGACGGGTCTTAACAGCGGCACGACGTACTATTTCGTTGCCACCTGCTATACCAGTTCTGGCACGGAAAGCGGGCGCTCCAACCAAGTTTCCACGACAACCCCCGCCAACCAAACTACCATTACAACCCCTTCCGACCAGCCTGGCTGGGTCATTGTAGACACGGGTGACTTCAACGGGGACGGCAAGATCGACATCCTCTGGAGGAACACCACCACCGGTGAAGATGTCATTTGGTACATGAATGGGACGGAATTCCTGGGCTCGGACAACCTTCTTACCATCAACGATCCCAACTGGAAAATTGTCGGCAAGGGTGACTTCAACGGGGACGGTAAGACCGACATCCTCTGGAGGAACACCGCCACCGGCGTGAATGGGGTCTGGTACATGGATGGGGCGGAATACCTGGGCTCGGGCATCCTCCCTACCGTCCCCGATCCGAACTGGACCATTGTGGGTACGGGCGACTTCAACGGCGACGGCAAGACCGACATCCTCTGGAGGAACACCGCCAACGGCGTTAATGCGGTCTGGTACATGGACCGGGTGCTACTCACCGGCTGGGACTATCTCCTTTCCGTCCCCGATCTGAGCTGGACCATTGTGGGCACGGGCGACTTCAACGCTGACGGCAAGACCGACATCCTCTGGAGGAACACCACCACCGGCGAGAATGTCGTCTGGTACCTGGACCGGGTACTACTCGCCGGCTGGGACTATCTCCTTTCCGTCCCCGATCCGAACTGGACCATTGTGGGCACGGGCGACTTCAACGCTGACGGCACGACCGATATCCTCTGGAGGAACACTGCCACCAGCGAGAATGTCGTCTGGTACATGAACGGGGCGCTACTCGTCGATTGGGACTACCTTCTTGCTTTCAGCGATCCGAGCTGAACCACTGTAGGCACGGCCGTGGCAATCTCAACAGGGACCGGTAATCAACCTAAAAACCGCGCGAATGAGGAGAGCTAACCATGTTATGGATTGTATTTGGGCTGGGTGTACTGGTGGGTACGATCACTGGCATAGTTGTGGTCGCATTGTGCCAGATAGCTTCGGGTAACAGAAAACGTAGGACCTCGGACTTCCAGCCAAGATATCCCTATGATCCGCTTCGGTCACCCATGCTGGCCAAAGATGTTGATTGAAGCAAGGCGGGCGGCGTATGTTCTGATAGGGCCTGTATTTGGTTCTTTCTTGCCTTGCCTATTCATCACCCTAGGTCAAATGCCTGGCTGCCTGCACGAGAACTGTTGGACACGTTTTCGGAAGGCGAGCGCTATTGGCGCTCGGACAATTTGCTTTTGTCCTTAAAACTGGCTGGGTCCAAGTCGTATTTGTGAAGAAGTTTGTAGAATTCAGCCCGATACCGTCCTGCCAATGCAGCTGCACGTGAAACGTTTCCCCGTGTAGAATTCAAAACCTGCGTCAAATAGGCCCGTTCGAAATCCTCCCGTGCCTCATTGAGCGACTGTAGCTTGGAGGCCACACGAGGAGTTGCTTCATTGCCCAGGTGTAAATGATCAGGAGTGATGTGTTGTCCAGAGGCTAGCGCGACTGCTCTTTCCACGGCATTAGCCAGCTCGCGGACATTTCCTGGCCACCGATGCAACACGAGACACTGCATCGCTTCCGCAGAAAACCCATGGATGTCCCTTTTCATCTGGGCACTGAAAATCTGTAGGAAATGGTAGGCTAGCAGAGGAATGTCCTCCGGGCGCTCTCTCAGGGGAGGCAGGTAGACCGGGATTACATGGATGCGGTAAAAGAGGTCTTCGCGGAATCGACCTTCATTGGTGGCATTCCACAGATCCTGGTTGGTAGCGACTAAGTAACGTATATTTACCTTGATCGGCTTAACTCCTCCGACCGGATAGAATTCATTCTCCTGTAGTAAACGCAAGAGTTTTACCTGGAGAGACATTGGGAGATCAGCGATCTCATCCATGAATAATGTCCCGCCTTCAGCTTGCTGCAGGAGGCCTTGTTTTGGCTGGTCAGCACCGGTAAAAGCACCTTTAACATGTCCAAAGAGCTCGTTTTCCAAAAGACCCTCAGGGATAGCTCCACAGTTGATGGCAACGAAAGGTTCCTGGAGTCGGGCACTATTCATATGAATGGCTTTGGCGATGAGTTCCTTGCCCGTTCCGCTTTCCCCATAGAGACAGATAGTAGAATCAGTCGGGGCAATCTGGGCAACCTGTCGAAGGATCTCCTGCATCCTTTGGCTGGTGGCAATGATATTGGCGAAATGGTATTTCTCACCCAGTAGACTACGAAGTCGGTCCACCTCTACTTTAAGCTTACCAAATTCCAACGCTTTTCTAAGACGATCGAGCAAATCCTTGGCTTCAAATGGCTTGGTCAAGAAGTCGTATGCTCCCTTTTTGGTCGCCTCAACGGCAGTGGCGATCGTGCCGTATGCCGTGAGAATGATCACGGGGAGACAAGGTTGGAGGCGGAGCAGCTTTTCCATCAGAGTAATGCCGTCCAACCCGTCCATTTTCAGGTCCAGAATGGCTGCGTTGTAGATCTCCCCCAAAGCCAAGGATAAAGCTTCTTCCCCACCGTCCGCCAGTGCCACCTGATAGCCTGTCGCTTCCAGGCGGGTTTTCATCAGGGTACGCAGCCCCCGATCATCATCCACTACCAGAACTTTTTCTCCAGGCATGGCACAACCTACCGCAAGAGTTCCCGTTCTTTTCGGTCCATTTCGATGTCAATTTGTCGGGACCGTTCGATCAACTTCTCTAGTTCCTTTTCTCTCTTATCTATTTCTGGGTCTACTTCCTTGGACTGTTCGATCTTTTTCTGAAGGTCTTTTATGGTTACTTCATTTTCCTCGAACTGTTCGATCTGTTTATGAAGGTCCTTTATAGCCGTTTCTTTAGACTTGATCTTAGTCTTCAACTGATGCTGACTCTTCTCTGAGGAGATGCTCTTTTTCATAAACACAGACCATGCCTTCGCCTGAAGAGCCCAAGGGCTCTGTGGGTATTTCTGAATAAGACCATTGAAATAATGTAGTCCTAAAGATAAATCATAATAGGGGCTCTGTGGGTAAGCATAAACAAACGCAATGCCAAATATGGCAATTGCACATTGATCATCATTTTTACACTCAGCCAAAGCCGCCTGACTTGCTCTGAGAAATCCGGCATAATCACCGTTTTGCATGACCTCTTGGGGAGGGAATATCGGTAAAACCACAACTGGTGCTGGTTGTTCCTGCTTTTTTGAAAACAGTGCGCACCCTCCTCCCACGATCAGAACAACCATGGGCAGGAACCCTATGAGGACCCTGGCAAATAGCCTGGCTTTCCTGTTCATATTTTCTGTTGATCTTACCCGCTGGTTGATTCTGTTTGTTCTGTACATGCAAATTCCTCACCTCGGTAGGCTGTGGGGAGAACAAAAACAAACGTCGACCCCTGCCCCACTGTACTCTCTGCCCAAATCCTGCCTCCATGAGCTTCAATAACGTGGCGGGCAATGGCCAGGCCCAAACCGGTCCCGTGCTGTTTGGTTCCGGGATTCAGGAAGCTCTGGTAGAACTTCGTAAACACCTTCTCGAGGTCCGACTCGGGAATTCCCTCGCCATTGTCGGAGACCCTCACTTCGAGCAGGTATTCTTTTCCGATGGCATTCAACTTGAGGCTGGCGGTCACTCGGACATCGCCTCCCTCTGGTGTAAATTTCAGCGCATTGCTCAATAAATTGTTGAGAACTTGCTGGATCCTCTTTTCATCAACGTAAACGATGGGGAGTGGATCCGCCAAGATTGTGTAGACGTTAACTCGCTTTTTGAGAGCAATCAAGCGCGCAGTCTCCACACTTCTGTGAATCAAGTACGATAGGTCACATGCCGTGAATTCATACTCCATCATCTCCGCTTCCATTTTGGAGAGGTCGAGGATGGTGGAAATCGTGTTGAAGAGCTGATCACCGTGGCTGCGAACCACTTCTAAAACATCCCTCTGCGCCATATTGATCGGACCCGAAATCTCTTCCAACAACAGTGCTGTCCCTTCCCGGATGGCGGTCAGAGGAGTACGCAGCTCATGGGAAACATGGGCGGTGAAATCAGCCTTGAGCCTGTCCAATTGGGCTAGTTCTTGCATCATCCAATAGAACGTCCTGGCCAAATCGCGAATTTCCGGTGGTGCCCGGAATTCCAGAAAACGAGTAGGCTCACCTCTCCCCACCCGGCGCATCTCTCGCGCCAATTTGATGAGGGGGCGACTGACACTGCGGGCATGCAGATACGCTAGTAACAGTGCTAGACTGATGCCCCCGAGTCCCAGCCATGTGATCATGGTAGCGCCGGCCGCTGCTTGATCGCGACTGGCGGTAATCTTGTTCGCTATGATCTGCTCACGGAGTTGTATCAGCTCATTGGCTCTTTCAAGTATGGCTTCGCTTATCTGTATCCTGGTTCGCTCCCTGGAAGGATCGGAGGAAACGGCGGAGTTTATCTCTCCGTCATAGCGGACATGCAAGGTCCTGATCTGTTCAATGAGGGTCTTCTCGCGGTTGGTGTCCACGAGCGTATTGATCTTTTCCAGAGAAGCCTCAAAATCCATCTTGCTCTGCAGGAAGTTCGCGTGGAAGTCCTTATCATATAACACCAGGAACTTTTCAGCATTCCGCACCTCGGCAAGGAAGATTTTCAGCAGCTTTCTTACTTCCTTTTCGCAGGCGGAATCCACCACCAGGATTTGTGTGTCGAGTTTTGTAAGCCTATCAAGTTGGGCGAAGGCGAAGAGAGTCACAAGCACAAGGAAAGCGATCAGGACGCTCTGCGCGATGATGATGCGCCAGAAGATTGTCAGCCTTAAAACATTTCCTGATTTGTCATGCGGCAATGGGGCACCTGGGGGCGAAACCGGGTTAAAACCTATAGGCGGCAAGTGATTGCCATCTCCCGATCAGAGATGTCACGAAGAAGAACGGATGTCAAACGGATTTCGGTTCATCCGCCCAAGTTCAGTCCTTCAGCAACAAGGTTCGCTCTTCAGTTACACGTGCGCTTAGGACCAACAAGCGGTGCGCCCCCACCAGGCAAACCTGGAGTTTATCGTCTTGCGCATACCCGCATACCCCAGGAGTGTCTGGATTTAACCCATGGCAGGATCAATTGAGAACCCCGGTTCCCCAAAATGGCGAAAGGAAGGCGTCCCATCCTCATGGGGAAGGTTTTGATGCGGCTTCGGCGGAGGTTTCTTGGATGCGTGCTGGGGTCTTCCCGGCAGACCGCCGCATCATGTCGAGTTGCCGGCGGCGGCGCGCCTTTGATGCCGGCTTTTCCCTTGCCGCCCCCCGCTTTCTCGGATGCCGCCGACTTGGTCTCGACCCGCGGGAACAAGGACTCGCCCTTGGATACCGGCATCCCTTCCGGCAACGCACCCCATTGGGTGTCGCGGCCAAGCCGCAGATCCAGCGCCGGTCGCGCCACACCCAGCCGCTCCAGCATCCTTTCCGCGGTTTGCGGCATCACCGGAGAAATGAGCACGGCCACGATCCGGTTCACCTCCAGCAGATGACGCATTACGGAAGCCAATCGGTCCCGCTGATTCGGATCTTTGGCCAGATTCCACGGACCTACCTCATCGATATATTTGTTGGCCTTGTTGATCAGTTCCCAGATGGCGACCAGCGCCTTGTGGAAGCTCCAGCGCGGCATTTCTTCCAGAAACTGAGTTAGGCTCTGCTGAACCTGTTCGCGCAAATCCGCATCCAGGGGATAGTCGCCGGATCCAAAGGGCGGCACTTTGCCCTCAAAGTATTTGGCATTCATCGCCATGGATCGGCTGAAGAGGTTCCCCAGATCGTTGGCCAGATCGGCGTTGATCCTTGTCACCAGCGCCTCTTCGTTGAAATTGGCATCCAGACCGAAAACCATCTCCCGGAGCAGGAAATAACGAAACGCATCCAGACCGTAAACCGGCACCAGATCCAGGGGCCGCACCACGGTGCCATGGCTCTTACTCATCTTGCCTTCGTTGATTTTCCAATACCCGTGGACATTGAGATGCTGATAGGGGGCAAAGCCGGCCGCACGGATCATGGTCGGCCAGTAGATGCCGTGGGGTTTGAGGATATCTTTGGCGATGAGATGCTGGGCCACCGGCCAGAACTGCCGAAACCGCTCTCCGTCAGGATATCCCAGCGCCGTGACGTAGTTGATCAGCGCGTCGAACCACACGTAGGTCACATAGCGGTCATCAAAGGGGAGCGGAATACCCCAGCTGAGGCGTTCTTTGGGTCGGGAGATACACAGGTCCTCCAAGGGCTCCCGTAGAAACGCCAAGACCTCGTTGCGATAGCGTTCCGGCCGGATGAATTCCGGGTTAGTCTCGATGTGGTCAATCAACCACTGCTGATATTTGCTCATGCGAAAGAAGTAGTTGGCTTCCTCGCGTTCCACCGGTTCGCGATCGTGGTCCGGGCACTTGCCGTCCACCAGTTCCCGCTCCGTGTAAAAGCGTTCGCAGCCAACACAGTAGAGCCCCTTGTAGGAATCGAAGTAGATGTCTCCAGCATCGTGGACTTTTTGCAGGATATGCTGCACCACCCGCACATGAACCGGGTCGGTGGTACGAATGAAATGATCGTGGCTGATGTTGAGCCGCGGCCAGGCGTCTTGAAACATCCGGCTGATGCGATCCACATAGACTCCGGGCTCCGTGCCGGCAGCCTGCGCCGCCTGCACGATCTTATCGCCGTGCTCATCGGTGCCGGTGAGGAAAAAGGTCTCATGCCCCAAGAGCCGATGAAAGCGGTTCATAACATCCGCCACAATCGTGGTATAGGCATGACCAATGTGAGGTTCAGCATTCACATAGTAGATGGGGGTAGTGATGAAGAAACGTTCGGTCATTGCATGGTCCTTAGGTGCTGGGGAAAATAGCTGTCGCACTTTCTTCCTTGAAATGGCCTTCCGTTGGTCACTCCGGCGGACCCTGCCTGTGGCAGGACGGAACCCAGTGCATTTGCGTTTTCTTGACCCCAGCTTTCCCGCCTGCGGCGGGGGTGACGATATGATAGGCCCTAGAGAGAGACCGCTGGCTATGGATGGCTTCGTCTAACCTCCGGCGTCGACCGCCATGGACGGCTCAGACAAAAGCCTTTCGAATTCCCGCTCAGCCCTATTTGGGGGCCGAGGACTCCAGCGGGGACAGCTTGACCTCCATCTCCTTACCGGTTTCCAGCAGTACCGTATAAGTTCTCTCCAGAACACTCTGGCGAATCACTTTGCCACGGCCATCGGGGGTTTCGATCTTCTTGCCCAGCTTGGGCATGTCTTTCTTCAGGGCCTTGTAGGTGTCGTACTCGTACTTCAAACAGCACATGAGCCGACCACAGGAACCGGAGATTTTGGTGGGGTTCAAGCTGAGGTTCTGCTCCTTGGCCATCTTCACTGACACCGGCTGGAATTCTCGCAGAAAGGAGGCACAGCACAGCTCCCGACCGCAGGCGCCAAGCCCCCCACCATGCGAGCCTGGTTACGCACCCCGATTTGGCGGAGTTCCACCCGGGTCTTGAAGTGACGCACCAACTCCTTGACCAATTCACGGAAATCGACACGCCCGTCGGCAGTGAAGTAGAAAATGACCTTGGATCCGTCGTAGTGATATTCCGCATCCACCAGATTCATAGCCAGACCAAGCCGCTGAATGCATTCCAGGCAGAACTGCTTGGCGGTTTTTTCCTGACGGGCGTTATCTCGGGCACACTGGATTTCCTCTTCGGTCGCCAGCCGCTGCACCTTTTTCAGCGTGCCGGAATGAACCTGCGGGTCGCGCAACCGCGGGCCTTGCACCACCTGACCAAAACCCATTCCCTGTTCAGTGTGGACAATGACACAATCACCTGTCTTGAGTCCCAAGTCACCAGGATTGAAGTGGTAGATCTTGCCACCCTCCCGGAATCGAATACCAATTACCCTCTCCATACAATAGATCCTTAATGATCAGACACACTCCTTCCAGGGTCAGCTGCCGGTTGGCGTTGCCCCGCAGGTGCTGGAGGGCCAGATCAATGTGTTGATGCACCCTAAACATATAGTCGATGGAGATTACACGAAACATACCCGCATTCGAATCTCCCTGATTCGCGCCCGGGCTTTGCAGGCTTTCTTCCAGCAGACGGGACACAATCCCGTCCCGCAGCCAAAACTGGAGGATCTCCAAATCCTGACTCAAGTCCTGGCTTTCTTTGGCCCACTGGGAGGTGCCTTGAAAAAAATCGATCATGGGAGCCTGTGCCAGTTCTTCGACCCTGGCCAACACTCGCTGGCGATGCTCCAAATTCTTCGACTCCACCAACTGCCGCGCCCGCACCAAGCTTCCCATGGCCTGTCGCGCCGCCGCTGCCGCCTGATCTTCCGTCATCTGGTATTGGTCCATGAGATGTCGGGCAAGCCAAGTGTCGGGCAGGGGTTGCAGCCGAACCTGACAGCAGCGTGACACCAGTGTTGGGAGGAGCATCTGCGGTTCCAGCGCCAGCAACAAAAAGATGTGATCTCGCGGCGGTTCCTCAAGGATCTTGAGTAAGGCGTTGCCGGCTTCCTCTCTGAGCTGGTGGGCATCCTGAACGATGATCACCCGCTTGTTCCCCTCAAACGGCCGAAATCGGAGTTGGCCTTGAACCGCGCGAACCTGCTCAATCTTGATGAACTGGCCATTAGGGGCAAGGGTCACGACATCGGGATGAAAACCCCCTTGAATCTTGCGGCAACCACTACAGGCATCGCAGCAGGTGCCATCCTGAGGATTGCGGCAGTTGACCAGCTTGGCGAATTCCACGGCCAAAGCGGACTTCCCCACGCCAGCCATGCCGGTGAGGAGTAACGCATGGGGAATACGCTGACGCTGAACCAGTTGCCGCAGAAAACGGACCGCCCGAGGCTGTGCAGGAAGGTTTTCCCAGGACATCTACGTGAAACCGTACCTCTCACCATACCCATTGAGAACCTGTCCGTAAATGCATCCCCCCTTTTTATTCAAAGGGGGACTGCACCCGTCGGCTTACTTACGGGCAAGCCCTTGTTTTTCCATACAAACGCCTACTTTCGCAATTGTTCGATCCGAAGTTGTTTGACGGATTCCGGCTCCGCAACAGGAGAATCCGCCAGCCCCATGCTGCGGGGAGGCGGCGGAAATCCCCGAAAGAAAAACCGTTCAAACAGCGGTTGATAGGAGGTCCAAGACTCGTCGCCGGCTTTGGACTCGGTCAGGATACGGGTGAGGCTGCTCATCTTGGCATCCAGATCGTCGGCATAGTGCAACGCTACGGCCTCCCGGGTCATGGGCAGCTTCACCGCGCCAAATTCGGCCTCGCCATGATGGCTCAAGACCAGATGTTTGAGCAGTAACGCTTCTTCCGCGGGAAAGGATTTCAGCGTGCGGAGCTTCTCATCCAATAGGGCCAGCCCCTGGATCATATGGCCCAGCAAGCGTCCTTCGTGGGAATAGTCAATGTAGATGTCGTAAGTAAATTCACGCACCTTACCAAAATCGTGGAAAATCGCACCCACCAGCAACAGATCCCGATCCAGCTCCGGATACTGCTCGCATAGCCGCAACACCAGCTCAGTGACACCCACGGTGTGCTCCAGAAGTCCTCCCAAATAAGCATGATGCATGGATTTCGCAGCGGGAGCGCGTCTGAAACAATCCATCAGAGCACTATCTCCCTGGGTGGCGGTGAGCAGCCGTTGCCAGGGCCGGCGCTTGGCTTGACCACACAGTTGCCGGAACCGCTCCCAGAGCTGCTGGGCATCTCTGGGACACACCGGGATGAAATCCGCTCCATCCACCTCCTCCATGGTCATGGGTTGGATCTCGCGCACCTGTAGCTGTATTTCGTCGCGGAAGATCTCGCTTCGGGCATGCACCCGTACCACCGATCGGGCAACAATGGCATCGTGCCATTCGCCGGCTCGGTCCCATATGCGCCCGATGACCTCGCCGCTCTTGTCGACGAGTCGAAGCGTCAGAAAGGTCTTGCCGTTGCGGGCCGTGCGCAGTTGCTTCTCAGCCACGATAAACGCACTGACCACCTCCTGGTCGGCCTGAATGTCGGTCACAAAAAGTTTAGCCACGTTAGCCACCCAATTCAATAAAACCCGTAAGTCGCAAGTCGTAAAGCGCGAGCGCGTTAAATCCTCAATTTCCCTCTCAAGCCCTTACGCCCTAACACCCTCACGGCATTTCAAACGCTTCGCCTGGTTTGAGCACCACCACCCGGGTCTGCGGCCGACTCCGGCCGACAGCGGCCGCAAATGGAGCCGGGTCCTCCACCAAGATGGGGAAGCTCCCAAAGTGCATGGGAATGACCACCTTTGGCTGCAGCAGGCTAACTGCCTTGGCCGCCTGCTCGATGCCCATGGTAAAGACGTCACCAATGGGAAGCAGAGCCACATCCAGGGGGTAAAGCTCACCGATCAATCCCATGTCGGCAAAAATGCCGGTATCGCCGGCGTGATACAGGGTCACACCATCCTCCAATTGGATGACAAACCCGGTTGGATTGCCGCTGGCCGACGAATGCAGGGCCTGGGTCATGGTGATGCGGATGCCGTCCAGATTTACTTGGCCGCCAATGTTCATCCCGATGCCGCCGAATAGGCAGCGCTCCGCCGGCACACCTGACGCCTTGAGCGCCTCGGTGGTTTCCACCATGGTCACCAGCGTGGCACCGGTCTTGGCTATCAGCTCCACCGCCTGTCCCACATGATCGAAATGATTGTGGGTGACCGCCACGATGTCAACCCGGTCCAGATCCTGCGTCGTCACCGGACATGACGGGTTACCTTCGATCCAAGGGTCAATGACGATCACCTTACCCGAAGTGCTGATGATCTGAAAAAATGCATGCCCCAACCATCGCACGACCGTTTTTGCCATACCTCGCCTCCCTATCAGATTGCAGTCCTAAGGGACTTCTCAACTCTTTTTAAGGATTTGGACCGTGTTTGTCATTCTACATGATTCCTCCGAGGAGTCAAAGCCGAAGCCGGAATCCCTTGGGAAACCATCAGCTCTTCAACGAGAGATGGTCATTCTGAGGAGCGAAGCGACGAAGTATCTGTGCTTTTGCCGGTAGATTCCTTGCATCGCTCTCTTTTATGCTTGCCTGAACTGGACGCTGCGGAAACAATACAGCGAGACCGTGGGTTAGGTTTGGTTTTGTGGCGGCAAGATTTCCCACCTCAACAAAGGCGAACGACATGCACCACAACGGCAATCATATTATGGAATCGCTGGGTGTTAAGCTTCCGGATGACTATCGGAGCTTTATGCACAGTTATGGACAGAAGCTGGCGGAGGACCCGGTAAGCCAAGCGAGCTGGGTGCAAGGCCTGGGCAACAACTTCTTCGTCATCGGCAACACCCAGGCCTTTCGATCGACCCTTCAAAGCTTCCCCAAGGAGGGTGTCATTATTGGTTATGCAGGCACCAAACAACTAAGGGAAATCAATGAGGAAATCGATGTCTTTATGATGCTCGACGGTCGTGATGAGCATATCTATTTGGTGGATAGCCTCGGAGCAATCCAGGGTCTAGGACAATCGTTCAGTGAATGGATAAGCCATCGTTTGAAGGAGGCCATCCTCAAAGATAAATACAAAAGTGCCTTCTTCGCCATTGCCTTCGACCATAAGGACAGAGCCGCGGAAGTGCGCGGCGAGCTGATCCAATTACAGCGCGAGCATTCGATTGATGTCGAAGATGCTGTGGTGGTGGTCAGAGAAACCACCGGCAAACTCAAAGTGAAACACCTGAACCCGGTTTCTACCAAAGGCGTTTTGGGGGGGAGCTTGACCGGCCTGTTGGTCGGAAGCCTGTTTTTTCATCCTTTGTTGGGAGCTGCCGTAGGTGCTGCCGCCGAGGCGTTCTCTGCGGCGCTTGCCGATCTGACCCTGGAGGAGCCCTTCGTACGAGAGATCGCCTCGGCTCTCGAGCCCGACACTTCGGCCCTGTTTGTCCTGGTAAGGCGGGTCAACGTCGGCAAGATGCAGGAACAAATGGAAGGGATGGGCGGCAAGGTCCTGATGACATCGCTCACCGAGGAACAGGAAGTGGCCCTGCAAAACCATATGAATGCAGGCGGAAGCCCCGACTCCCGGCCATCCACGTCCTGAGCCAAAGCCGTTGTTATAACGCCGCCCAAAGTTTGATCCCTAACCTGCAGGTACTTCTGCACGTGGGAGTTTCACGGTCCGTACAGGAACACAAACAGATGTCTTCCACCCGCCCTTAGGCATGGTCTCCACCCAATGCAGGAAACCCAACAAGAATGGTGGTGCCCTGGCCCACCTCACTGAGTACCCTGATGAAGCCTTGGTGACGCCTCACAATACCCAACACGGCCGGCAATCCCAGGCCACGCCCCAGGAACTTGGTCGAGAAGAACGGATCGAACATTCTGACCACGGTGTTTTCGTCCATGCCACAACCGTCGTCTTTGATTTCAAGGGTCACGCAAGGTCCCTGGTGTTGCATTCCAGTTAGGTATGTTTCGTTGGCTATGTTTGCACCTGCCTCGATGACCCCAGTGTTCACGGCAATGGTTCCGGAGCCTTCGCCTATAGCTTCCACAGCATTGGTGATCAGATTGATGACCACTTGCCGGATCTGGCTGGAATCGGCATTAACCGGGGGAAGGTCCGCCGGCAGGTGATAATGGATGGCGATCTTCTCAGACACACCGGCTTCGATCAGAGGAGCCATTCCTGTGATGAGCATCGAAAGATTCAAGGGTCCCAAGCTGAGACGAATATGTCCCGTGTAGGCAACGATCTGCGTTGTGATATTCTGGGCCCGTTTGCAGGCGCTTACAATCTGACCAACCATGGATTGCAGGGGTGAATCCGAGGGCAGTTCAGATTGGATCAGCTCCGCGTACCCATAAATTGCAGCGAGGATGTTGTTGAAGTTGTGAGCAACCGCTCCGGCCATTCTCCCGAGGCTTTCCATCTTCTGGCCCCACAGGATATGAGCCTCCATCTGTTTGCGCGCATTGATGTCTTCAACCAAACCGTCATAGTGAATGAGATTGCCTTGCTGATCATGGTGCGCCACCATGGTATTGCGAATCCATACCGTGGTGCCGTCGCGCCGGATAATCCGGTGTTCGATGGGAGGCACCGCTTGGCCCCCCAGGATCTTGCTGACGGCGTCTTCCACCATTTTGCGGTCGGAGGGGTGAATCATTGAATACCACAGGAATGGATCGCGCTGGTAGTCGTCTTCACTGTACCCGGTGATCGAGAGGCATGCTCTGCTGTGGCTGGTGGAAACAGCTCGTCCATCCCTGACCTCCACTGAATAGGTATAGGTGGTGATGGCGTTGAGCATGCGCCGGGAGTGCTCCTCACTCTCGCGGAGTACATCCTCGGTCCGTGTGCGTTCTGCTTCGGTCTTCTCTAGTTGGCCGATGTGCCGACGCAGGCTGACCAGTTCCTCAATGAGCTGCTCCCTAGCTTTTTCTTCATCTCTCATCAGGTCCCCATCCTTCTGCCCCTGACGGGCAGTGCCGTGAGACTGGCGGTATCCCATGAGCGCAAACGGTTTTCGTGCTCTAAGACCTCGAGGGTCTCCCACCCACTCGCCCGGCAGCGTCAACCATCACTCTGGTCGCACCCCGAAGACACCCCTTGCCGCGGTCTCCTCCTCGCGTGTTGGGGATGTTTGAGGGAAACGGTATGGCTTGGAATATTCTAGCGTTTTGTGTGTTTGGTCTCAAGAGAGGGAAGCGAGTTTGTTGCAGAGAAAGATCTGTGCTTGAGGAAGCGGACCGGCTGAAGGGGCTTCAACCCAACACGCGCGCCTCTGATGAGGTGCTCAGACGCGCGCGTGCCAGGATCAGTGGATGACAAGCGGTATTCTTATACCCCAACCGCCATTCTCTCTTGTCATTGCCTGCTACCCCATTCCAACACCAAGGTTGCGGTAACCGTTGCCCCGCTTTGCTTAGGAGGCTCGAAACGCCATTGTTTGACCTTTTCCGCCAGGCATTTTCCCATGGCCTTGGCGCTGAAACTGGCCGAAACGATTGTCACATCCGTCACCTGGCCTTGTCGATCTAAGGTCCACCGGACCGTGACCTTCTCGCGTGCGCCCGCTTTTGCCCCGATTGGCAGGCAATCGAGGATTTCCTTGGTTTTTTCTTCGATCACCCGTTTCGCGGCTGTTTCCGAAAGTCCGCCGGTGACCGAGATCTTGTCGATGCCGAGCTTCCAAGTTAATTTGTCTCTGTCTTTGACATCCTCGGATTTCTCTTCCTTTCCGCCAGCAGGGACCTCGCTTTCGGACGGCTGGGTATAGCCCCGAGTTTCCTGGGTGCGCTTCAACCTTCCAGTACGCGCCGTGGACATGCTCCAATCAGCACTGTCACGAGCAGGCTCAGCGGGACGTCCGTAGGCAAGAGGGGGTACACTTGGATGGGGCCCCATGGCCAGCGACTTGGCCATTCCTTGCATGGCAACCGGAGCTCCTCCGGGAACGCCTCCTCCAACAGCAAAGTTCGAGACACCTTCAGGAAGCGGCAGCGGCTGATCGACCGTGGTCAAATCCCCTTCCGTGCGCCTTACCTGCGAATCGATGGCCACAAAGGAGGTGTAAGCCGTGAGCAGGCTATACTTGAGGCCTAGATCCGTCACTTCAGCGATTCTCTGGTCGCTCCGTTGCAGGATGTTGTAGTCGGACAGACGCGTGATGACCGAGCGCGCCCACAGGCTGCGCAGGGCCGCATTGGTGGTCAACGGCTTCACCGACGCCACATCGATCTTCTGTTCATAGCTCTGGCGGCCGCTGGTTCCACGCAGCAAAATGGTCCCCTTGGGCTGGCCACGCCACTTGCCAAACACGATTACGGGACGTTCCGCAAACACATCCGGGACGCTGGCGGGTTCCACATCATAGGCTTCAAAGCCATCGAAGTCCAGTTTGATGCGGGTCAGTAGCGGCGACTGCACGTACTGGCGGAATTTCTCTGCGATGGCCGGTGCTTCGTTGGGATTGGTCACCACGAACGGTTCGCCCGAGCCGGCGCGCGCCATGCCCTCCATGAGGAACCGATTGACGCTGGTCCCGATCCCGAAGGGGAAAAAGCTCGCATCACCCAGTTGGTTGCGGATGAGATCGAATGCCTCGGTCTCGACCGTGACATACCCATCGGTGGCAATGATCATGGTCCGGGCACTTTGCTCGGATCGCGGTAGAGCCAGGGCACGCCGCAGCGCCGGAAGCAGTTCCGTGCCACCGCCGCCTTTCTGATGGTCGATCAGATCAACGGCCTTGCGGACGTTTTCAGGAGTCGCGGGCAGTGAACGTTCGGACATCAGCTGGGAGCCGCCGGAGAATAGCAGCACGTTGAAGCTGTCGGTGGGTCTGAGTCCGCCGATGAGGTCCTTCAGCAGCTTCTTGGATATCTCCAGGGGAAAACCGTGCATGGAACCGGAGACGTCGACAATGAAGATGTACTCACGAGGCGGTATGTCGGCCTCAGAAACCCGCTTCGGGGGCTGGGCCATGAGCAGGAAGAAGTTCTCGTCCTCGCCCTGGTAGAGCAGAAGACCGGATTCGATGCGCTCTCCCGCCAGCCGATACTTCAAAATGAAATCCTTGTTGCCGCGGTATTGGTCGGTTGATGCCAGCGTGGCCACCGCGCGCGACGGATCTTCATAGCGGACGTCGACCGCGTGAGAACTACAGACCATCTCCCGGATGGGCATGCCGGCAGCCAGCCGCACACTGATATCGAATGTATAGGTCGGCTGCTGCTTTTCATGAAGGTATGGATTCGCGACCCATTTCTCCGCAGGTGGGGCTTCGCTGGCTTTCTGATTGGAATAGCGCGGCCCTACCACGGTCGGATAAACGAATTCATAGACGCCGTCGGTGGGCGTGAGCAGTTCGGTGTAGGAAAGCTCGGTCTTGATTTCGTCACCGGACAGGATGTTGGCCACGTTCATTTGAAAAACATTGGGGCGCTGCTGTTCGAGCAACGATGCACTCTTGCCCTCCTTCTTGGCCTGTTCGTAGGCAGCCCGCGCTTCCTCCCGCTTTTGAATCTTGGCCACGATGACCCGTTCACCGATGGTCATCTTCATGCCGTAGACCGCCACCCGGGTCGATGCGGGAAACACATACACGGCTTCGATGGGCCGTTTCCCTTCGTTCTTATACACCTGTGTCACCTTGACGTCGGCGATGACCCCGGCGACGTTGACGACCGCAGCAGTGGACTTGAGCGGCAGTTGATCGAGGTCCGGATGGTCGCTCTTGACAAAGAAATAGGGTGAGAGCGTCTTATCCGCCGACTCCGGACCTTCTGCGACCGCGACCGGCATCTGAAGCATCGACGCCAAACCGGTCACCAGCCGGTTCGAACCCGAAATCTGCTCACCCAAGCCCACTAGGCCTGCCATAAAGCCAAACAGGCAAGTCGCCACCATTTTTACTGAGAACCCTTTCACCGTTTCCATGGGGTGCCTCCTTCCGAGGGTCTGTAATCCGTTGGTCGTATCTTCGCTGAAACTCTCAAAGCTCATTGCTGTACTCGGTTAGACAGCGGACAGAGAGAAATGTTCCCGAGGTTTTGCATTTTCTTTGAGCGAAGACCGGGAAGGCTGTTTGCTTTTGCCGGCAGGCTTGGAAGTGCTAGGGATTCTCAGGATTTTGCCTGGAGGGGGGACCTGACACCGGACTCATTCGTTGGCGTATGGCCATCTCCATGCTGGGCCGCAATGCTGTTGACTCGAGGGGCGACGGCGGGAGGGAGTGACGGGGGAAAGACGCTCAAGCGGCCTTTGCTCCCTCTCTCCGTGTCTCCCTCTCCCCGCGTCAGTCTAAGGGATTTATTCAAGGGTGATCTGTACGAGGATGGTTGTATTCCCCGAGATGTCGGCTCGGGCTTCGGCCGGACTGCGAAGCCGACCGATACGCCGCAGCTCATCCAGAAATCGCGACAGCGATGCGGTCGGAATTCGAACGGTCAAGGATTCGGGCCGACCGTTAAGATCCTTGTACTTAGTGGCTTCGACGAATCCTCCCAACTGACCAACGAGCACCTCGATTTCCGCCGGCGCTTTGGAAGAAACCATCGTTTCGCGCTTCCCAAGCATATCCGGCGCTGTTGTCACTCCAGCCGAAGGCTCGGTCTTCTTGTCATGGGTGTAACTCATTGTGGATCGGTCGTCGCGTTCCACGCGGGCATCCGCTGGACCTCTCTTGCCGGGTGGCGTTTCAGTTGTCTTCAGCCGGGGCGAAATCATACCTCTTCCAGCAGCGGAGGGACCGGCCGGCCGCGCGGGTTGCGAAGCGGAAGGCGGTGACAGTGTCTTTTGCTCAGGTGCAGCCATCGAGGTGGTTCTGGGAACCTCGGCCACCATATCGTCCTGCTGCCTTGGTTTTTCCTTCTCGGCAAACATCATGCCACGTTTTTCCCCGTATCCGATCACGAGCGCAAGTTGCAGCGGCCTGGTCTCCTCGGCAGGCGTCGGGAGTCGGCCCGGGGCGCCGGAGTCCACGGCGGTTTCACTTGACGGTGGGGCTGGAACCTGTTTCAGAGCAAGCTGTTCTTGGTCACGGGGGCGTGTTTCGAGCTGTTGTTGAGGTTTCATCGCCGTCGGAGCTGGTGCCGGCGATAGCGCAGGAACTGGTACCGGGCCCGCTCGCTGCCTGGTTCCCTGGTAGATGAACACCACCAGGAGAGCCGCCATCACCAGCCCGGTCGCCCCCAACGGAATCTTGACGCGCACCGGGAAAAACAGTTTTTCCCTGAGCCATTCGAGCCAGGGGACCGGATCATCGATCTGGATGCGTTCATGGACTCGATTGAGGAAATCCGCGGGGGCCTGAACCGTATTGAGAGAACCCAACGCCGAGACGCAAGCACGCAGTTCCCGCAGTTCTTCGGCGCACCTCCCACAGACCGCAAGATGCTCCTCCAGCATCCGCCTCGGTATGTCATCGAGGGTGCCGTCGATGTATTCTGAAAAGAGTTCATTGAATCGAGAACACTCCATTCAGACGACTCCCTTCAACCTCTCCCTGAGTTGCATTCTGGCCCGGGCCAGTTTTGACTTGAGCGTACCCATATTGTAGCCCGTGACGCGGACGATTTCTTCATAGGAAAGCCCCTGGACGTCACGCAACACCACCACGGTTCTGGCATCCTCAGGGAGGTCGTTGATAGCCCCCTGTACCAGGCACTCCCTTTCCTTCTCGGCCAACCGAGTCAACGCCGACGGCGCCGGGTCTTCAAGTTCTCGAACCGGGTTGCGCCTGCTGGATTCTCCCGGAGGGTCATCGATGGCGATCATTCTTTGGCGGTGCCGGTATTCCGCCGACTTCAGCTTGTTCTTACAGGTATTGACGGCGATCGTATAAAGCCAGGTGGAGAAACTCGAACCGAAACGAAAATCCTTCAACGACCGATAGACCTTGACGAAGGTTTCCTGGGCACAGTCATCGGCGTCTTCATAGTCGCCCAGCATGCGGTAACACAGGTTGAACAATCGGTGCTGATGGCTCACCACCAGGCGGTCGAAAGCGCTTCGATCACCGCTCAGGAAGGCCCTGATCCACACCGTTTCGTCATGTTGATCCACTGCTGGCGGTTTGCCGTCTTTACTCATTTAGACAACCATGACACCGATAAGTTCCATGATGCCGAGCATCCGCCGCGATTATACCGGGTTCGTCCGGTACGACTAGCACGAAGCATGGCACGGGGTGTACACGGGGTTTGGCTAATCCCTCCGGGTTGGCTGATTCGCGCCCAATCTCCGGCGGTGATCCGGCGCCCAATCTGGCTCCTCGCATTCCCACATCTTCTCAAGGCCCTTCCTGATACATGACAAAGAATCGTAGCTCCCTTCTCCGCCAACATCATTCACTGCGCGGACCGGTAGGCTGCATTGGTTCAATCAAGCCAGGAGCCAAAGTATTCCCGATGAGCAGGACAACGACATTTCTTGTTATAGGGTCTTTCACATTGAGAAATTAGAGCGACCAATGAGTCACCATCGTCCTTTGAAAGAGGACCTTTGATAAATACAGAATCTGGACCATCGAAACGATCTCTGTAGACCTCAACGGTGTAACACTCACATGTGTTGCAGTAATAGAGACTATCGATATATTCGTCTCCCATAATACCGCCTGAAATAGAAATAACGCGACGAAAGTCCTGCGATGTGTCTGCAGATACATGACAATTCGTGCAAGTGACCATATGAATACCTCAAGTGGATAAGATGTAAATTGAAAAACCAATACCATCATTTTTCCGTGGAGAACGCATCGCCGTAGGATTGGTGCAGCGAAGTGGAACTTAACAAGAACTCCGCTTGCCAAAATAAATATATTCACCCTTCTCGGGTAAAGAGAAGGGCTCGACTGCGAGCCAACGCTGCGGCTCATACCCGATTGGCGTGGTTGGGTGTCCGGATCGAACCGCTTGTTCAAGAAAGCTACAGAGGCGTCGACTGAACTCAGCGAGAGCAGTATCATGGACAGCAGGCACTTTGCAACCGAGTGACACACGCAAACGACGTTTCGACCTAGATTCTAGTGCTACTTTGTTACATTCTTGATGGTTTCAGCAGTACTGTTGTCATCTCGACCAAAGGGAGGGATCTTTACATGGTTCCAAGCACTAAGATTTCTCGCTTCGCTCGAAATGACAAAGTAGTACCAGGAATCTCGGAAAAAGGCTCGATAATATGGAACCAACCCGGTTCGACGGGCGTAATGTGACAAAGTCATTGGAATCCTAGAAGATCAGAATTGGTGTGGTGAGCTGCATGATCTGCCTTGAGTTTCCGCAAATATCAGATAAAGTAGGAACTGCCAGCCGCTCCTCGTTACGCAAGAGCAGCACCTGCCTGGCGGGCGAGTCTCAACTGCGCCATTCCATAAATAATGGAGGTTACCATGGAACCTCTCGGCACGTTCCGAAAGCACATTTTGTTGGACTGTTCACCGGTATGCCCCGTTCCGATGGTGACCCCAGATAGCACATTGAGCAAGACAGATCTTATACTGGAGTCCTCGTTGTCTCTGCTTAAGCACAATCCGCTGCATGTCCCTGTTGCTCCCCTCCGGTTTCTGAAAGAAAAGGCTTACTTAAAACCGCGAATCGCCCGATGAGTTTACTGGATGCCGGCATCCTCCTCTGCAACAATGAATTCTTGAATAACTTAGTGACCAGCACGCCGAAGGGTATCCACTTGTGTCGGTAACGGCAAGCGATGTCGAGCTTGCCTACGTAGAGTCCATCAACGTCGTGAATTGTTCTTTTACTTGCCGAGGGAGGAAGGAGCCTTGTCGAGCTCATCGAGAATCTGCAATGCTGGAACACGTACCGACGTGTCCATTCCGACAGCCCGTATGAACAGCCCTACGGATCGACCGCTGAATGAATTCGAGGCCGGTTCCATCCACGGAGGACGACTTTTCCCCCAGTCTTATGAGCGGGTGCAAACCTGGATCTCCCTGCTGACGGCTTTTCTGATTCTCTTCGCCGCTATTCCCTTGGGCACCGCTCACGCCGAGGTTGCTCCAGGCGGGGATGGGAGCGAATACCGGACCGCCGAGTATAACGCACAAGTCCCCAAGACCGTCTTGGCGTTGCAGCAGTACCGTGAAACACGGTCCAACAAGATCCGATCCGCCCAAGGTAAGGAAGGTACCGTCAGCCTCACCAATCTCAACCCGGCCATCAATACGTGGTACCTGCTGCAATTATCATGGAGCGACGGTACGCAGGGAACGACCTATCATCTGGAAAACCCGGACCCCAACGGTCGACGGTTGATGCTTGATGAGACCTTTCCTTCCAGTATCATCATTGTCGAAGGTAACAGCCAATATCCCTGCAGCTTGAATCTCACCACTGCTCAAAACTCCCTGGATCAAGCCCGAGCTTCGCAGTTCACCCATGCCCCCCTTTGTGGTGGCAGAGTCATCCTGCGCAACCCGGCAAAGGGGCATCGTACCAACCTGGAAGCCGTTACCGATTTTCTCCGAGATGAGGTGTGGGGCGGGGAAAAAGTGATCGTGTTCGTTCGCAACAACGTCACCAGTGACTCGTATCGTGAGACAGCAACTTTTCAGAGTATGTCGGATGCCACCGTGCAGATCCCGCCGGGATGTGAATCGGATGGCTCCCCTCTTCCCGCCTTGATTGACCCGCACCATGGAGATCGGATGGTGGTGCCTTCCAACGTCGGAATTCCTCTGGAAACGCCCGTGGGAAAGGGCGTCAAATTTGGTACCTGGTATCCCGCCAGAGGAAATCCGGGGATCTATTTCAGCTTGATTCAACCCAATGTCATAGCGCCGGAGGTTATGCAGAGCCACAGGACCCTGGTGAGCACCTTGGATAGTGTTGAAGCATCGTCTCTTTGTTATCTGGTTGCTTTCGATCTTGATCAGTTCCGTTTGGGGTATGCCTTGGGAACGGAACATCCGAGAGTCGGGTGGTCCCCGCGCACTCCTGACCAGATGAAGACCAAGACGATGACAGGCCCCGACGGCATAGGCAGTGTTGCACCGCTGGTCACGACCGGGCTTGTCAGTCCGGGAGATGCACGCAGGACGGTTGCGACCTTTACCGGAGGCTTTAAGCGCCAGCACGGAGCGTTCAAATATGGAGAATTGGCCCTGAAGAATCGTGGCTCTTATTACGGCTTCATTGAAAACGGTGTTGTCTTCAGCAAACTTCAGCCTGGATTGGCTACCATCTTCACACTCGAGGATGGTTGCGTGCAGATGAAGGCGTGGACCGAGGCTGACAACAAACAATTGCCAAGGATCAAGTGCGCACGTCAGAACGGAGTTCCCCTCATAGACTATGACGAAGTCTCTCGACGGATCATGCCGGGTGCCCTGGTCACACAATGGGGGCCGGGGAATTGGTCCGGTTCGGCCGAAGAGAAGCTGCGGACGCTAAGGGCGGGCGCCGCTTTACAGGAAACCCAAAACAAACGATTTCTGATTTACGCCCTGTTTTCCGATGCGACACCATCAGCGATGGTTCGTGTCTTTCAGGCATACCTGTGCCGCTACGCCATGCTTCTCGATATGAATGCTCTCGAACACACGTACATGGCAATCTATCGGAGCGAGGGATCGAAGCGCGTTGTTGACCACCTGGTGAAAGGAATGAGTCAGTTTGAGAAGTCGGGATCCGAGGGACTCATTCCCCGCTTTCTCGGATATCCGGACAATCGGGACTTCTTCTATCTGATGCGCCACGAGGTTCGAGGGGGTCAACCATGAGACTTTGTCGCCGGCAGTTATTCATCATCTTGGTCCTTGCTTGCCTCATCGTTGCTTTCCATGCTTTTGCCATGTCCGAATCCCTCGGTGAGCAACATGAAGCTCTCTTCGAGCAATTACAGCGTGTCCATGGTTTGTCGGAGGTCCAAATGAGAACCATCCGGGCCATCTTTTCCAAGTCCGCCACCATTGGCCAAGGAAACCCGGCCATAACCAGACATCCGGTCACATCTCAGGAATGCCGGCAAAAGCTGGAACATCTGTCCGTCCACTACGAGAATAGGGATTTTGAAACAATTTGTGGCGCCAAATACATGGCCCCACTCTATGACCCGGCCAATGAACGTGCGGAAGAGGCCAAAACCTGTATTGATCAGTTCGAATTTCCCGATATTCCCTGCGCATACCCCGTGATTTGGGTGCGCGCCCGTGAAGCCGCCGAAATCTGCAGTGCCATGGGCAAACGTCTCTGTGATGCGCACGAATGGGAAGGGGCCTGCGCCGGTAGCCTCGGCCCCCCCGACTACCGCTTTGACCTGGCCCGAGGGGTTTCGTCAGGCGGTACCATTCACCAGATGCAGAAGGCCCATAACCAGGTGTACAGCAGTAGCAAGTCCTGGAGCTATGGACCGAGTTACCAGCGAGGTGTCTGTGCGGCATCCAGCGAGAAGAGTTCCCAGTGTGCGGGAGGAAGTTGGACCCAGTGCGGCTCCAACACCTTTCCCGCCGGCGCCTTTCCCGACTGCCACAGCACCCTCCAAGTTTATGACTTGAACGGCAATGCCGCGGAACACATGAACCTTCCTCTCAACGAAGACCAGATGGCGAGTCGCGGCAGCACCGCGTTAGGCTATACGGAAATGAAGGGGAGCTGGTTTATCTTTGACACCTACAGAGCTCACGAGGATTGGTGTCGCTGGCGCGCACCGTTTTGGCACGGCAGCAGAGTGATGGATGCAAGCAGCCACAGCAACTACCACCTGGGATTCCGTTGCTGCAAGACATTAAAGGATGATTCCGTACTGACTTCCGCGAAGAGATCAAGGTAGGAAACCGGGCAAACCCACGCCCTAGGTAGTCTGAAGCCCAATAATCTGCCCAAGGTTGCCGATAGCGCCCTCATCGCTGAGAACATCCGCCAACGAAGGGTCCTGCAAGATCCTGTAAATGGACTCGTATTTGCCGTCAATCAAGACGATATCACTGACCAGCCGAATCCCATGGCTGTAGTCAGCGTAACGGGCGCCGTGTGCGGTGCTCAACGGCTGTATGGGGTCTCCCCGATAGCGATGCCACCCGTAAATCGCAATCTTTCCCGGTTCGCCGGCCAACAGATTGGTCACCACGACGTCCTTCTTGTGCCCTGCAACCAGCTTTCCCAGCGAGATGCCGAATGCCAGACTCTGCTCTTTGATCTTTTGGTTATGCATTCGGTAATATTCGGTGGATCGCATCTCGGGCCCCGGCACCATGGGTTCGGGCTTAAAATGATAGGCCGATTGTTCGTAGATCGCGTCAACCATCTTGGTGGTGGGCAGAATGAACCCAAAGTGACCGGCAACGGCCGTCGCCGTATGGAGGCCCATGGGGATTCTGAGAAAATCGTCGTTCGAACCGATTGCCAGGTAATCGGGCATGGCGAAGAAGGTGGCGTGAATCACCTTCCCGTTTGGAAGGGTGTGCTCCAATCGGACAGGTGCCAATTCTCTGAGGAAATCAGGGAGATTCCCGCGCAGCAGTTCATCGCAAATCGCTTGCTCCCTTTGTCGCGAATCCATCTCCGAGACCCGATCTGCAAACTGGGACCCGGTGAGAGCGAACCGTGGTCTCGGCGGTATTCGTTGGGTCAGATCCGGCAACCAGGAAATCTTCGATACGCCGACAGGCGCGGCACAATGTGTGCACAGTAGCGATATAATTAACAATTTCAAGAATATTGCCAGCCATTGCATGCACCTCGTCGGGTCGTTCGTTCAGCCGGAGTCCGGGGATTTGTTAATCATGGGGGTTTCCCTTTGACCACGGAGCTTGCTTGTAGGTCAAATCGGAGTTTTCATCAGCCTTGGTGTGATTCGTGACATAGGCCGACGGGCATCACGGAGACTTATCCTCTGCAATCACCTTCAAGGAATGCCGGATTTCAATGCAGTTGATGACACTTTGCGCCGCCGGGCAGTGGGCAAGATAATTCTCAAAAGCCTCCCGCGCTTCGGCTTGCTTCTCCGACATAGCCTTAAGCTCGTAGTTGACCTCGATTCTTGTAATTTTGAGGACTCCGTTTACATCCTCAATGTCGCCACTCACTTCTGCTTTGTACAACTCCTTATGGGTACGAATCCCTTTTCTGGCCAAGACCATGGCCAAAGTTCCCATCATTCAGCCACCGACGGCACCCACGATGTGATCCAAGGTAGCGGCGTGTTCTTTTTCTGGATCGACTTTGTAGAAGTGCTTGATCCCGCCATGAACCCCATAGAACACCGGCTCTTCAAACCCCTTGATGACCGCTTTCCTGGTAGGGCCGGTTTCCCTTGTGATGGTGATCTGTGATTGGTGAACCACATTTCCCATGACAGTTCCTCCCTGGAGAGATTGCCTAGATTCATTTGGACAAGCGCCCTTGTCCCTTATCTGGAATATGCTTCGAGGTATATAACATTTCCAGACTAATATAGCCAGGAGTGCCAGTGGGGACCTCCGAGAAGCCAGGGCAATCGCGGGCAAGAGCACTGCACATTCTGGTCGAAGTGTAGGAGGTAGTTGAAGGCGATCGCGCACTGCCAGCAGAGCGTGTTTTTCAGTATTGATGGGTATGCACCGAAACAGAAAGCCCCGGGTTGCTCCGGGGCCTGTCAATTTGACCACAATCAACCAAGTCAAGGTCAGATCCGCACTGAAGGTATCTGAAGCCAGCACCAGAGCGATATGCAAACCCTGCCCCAAAATGGAACCGCTTTACAACCCCCATACTGTTGCCGCAACAACGCCTCAGCCAAGTCCACCATGCAGATTGCCCTTAGCCCCCAATCCCTCCGGAGCAGGGTGAATTTGAGTTTGTGGCTTTCAAGAACCGCTAAGATACTGAAATCCAGTACTCTCCTATCGTCCCACAATCTTCCAGTCCTGATCGGTGACGGCAGGCAGGAGATAATCCCATCCGGCGAAGTCCTTCCCGTTCATGTACCAGACCACATTCGTCGCCAGAGGTGTTCCTCCAGAGGATGTCGGGCTTGCCGTCAGCGTTGAAATCACCCGTGCCCACGATGGTCCAGGTCTGATCACTGACGGTAGGCAGGAGGTAGTCCCATCCGGCGAAGTCCTTCCCGTTCATGTACCAGACCACATTCGTGCCGAGAGGTGTTCCTCCACAGAATGTCGGGTTTGCCGTCGCCATTGAAATCACCAGTACCCACAATGGTCCAGGTCTGATCACTGACGGTGGGCAGGAGGTAGTCCCATCCGGCAAAATCCTTCCCGTTCATGTACCAGACCACATTCTCGCCCGAGGTGGTGTTCCTCCAGAGGATGTCGGGTTTACCGTCGCCGTTGAAATCACCCGTACCCACGATGGTCCAGGTCTGATCACTAACGGTGGGCAAGAGGTAGTCCCATCCGGCAAAGTCCTTCCCGTTCATGTACCAGACCACATTCTCGCCTGAGGTGGTGTTCCTCCAGAGGATGTCGGGTTTGCCGTCACCATTGAAATCACCGGTACCCACGATGGTCCAGGCCTGATCATTGACAGCTATCAAGTAATCCCATCCGGCGAAGTCCTTCCCGTTCATGTACCAGACCACGTTGGTGCCCGTTGTGGTGTTTCTCCAGAGGAGGTCCGGCTTGCCGTCAGCACTGAAATCGCCTTTCGCTGTCACTGTGATATAGGCCGTCCTGGTCGCGGTATTGCTGCCCCCTTGACCGGTTAGCCGTAAGGCTGACCGTGTGGGTGCCGACCATGCTGTAGGCATGAACCGGGTTCTGCTCGGTGCTGGTCCCACCATCTCCAAAATCCCACCAGTACGAGGATGCTCCGGTCGATGAGTTGGTGAAGGTAACCCAAAGCGGGGCAACACCGATTAAAGGCGACGCTGAGAATTGCGCTACCGGGCACGTGGCCGTGGTGAAGCTCCACACCGGACTTTCCGTTTGAGCCCCATGCTGATCGATGGTCACCACCTTCCAGTAGTAGGTCGTCCCGCAGGTCAATATCCCGGGATCGAAACTCGGACTGGTCAGACCCGAAGCAACCCTGGTGGTGGGAGGGTTATTGGTATCCAGGTAGATGTCGTAGGTAACCGTGTCCCCCGCGTTGGGATCACCACCCGTCCAGCCCAGATCGGCGTTGACGGATACATCGGCCGCACCGTTGGCGATGGATGGACTGGTAGGAGTGTTCGGCGGATTGTTGGGTACCACCGCCTTGGTAAGCCGGTTTCCCGCCGCATCGTAGCTGTACTCGACAACCGTCCCGTCCTGATACTCCACTTTGGTAAGGCGGTTGAGGTTGTCGTAGGTGTATTGGATACTGGCAGCCGACACCATGACGGGGCTGCAAAGGAAGACGTATCGTGATGATGAGGGATAAGACCTGTTTGCTAGTTTTCATGGTGATCCATTCATGGAATTTAGGTAAGGGTCACTCCTAAGTCTGACATGTTCATTCCATAACCACTCCAAAACAAGTGCTTAATCTTAGAACAATATCGAAAATGGAGCACCCTCAGCCAAAACCGTCTGCTTACACCACCACTGCGCTCAGCAACCGTTTTGGAAGGGATGGTTTTAATTCCAGCTTTATCAGTCCCGTCGTATCTGATCACAGGATTGATCCGTAAACCGGACAGATCGTATTTGGTACTGGACATCCCGTTGGGTTTTTGCTATAGGACCATGGGCAAGAGCGAGGTAATCGATGAAGCCCATGGACCAGCCATCAACCGATCCCGCTGCGTAAGGAAGGCACAGTCCCCTGGACTCTGCCCTTTCCGAAGCAGGATTGGGAGAAGACACCAGCGAGCTGTCCGGCTGTTTCTTGCGGCCCAGCAGAAGACCATCGAGGCCTTTGGCAAGCGCATCGAGGAACTGGAATCGCGGCTCAATCGCAACTCCTCGAACTCCAACCAGCCGCCTTCATCCGATAGCCCCTACCGAAAAGCCACGGGCGCATCGAAGGAAAAGCGCAAGGCTGGTGGCAAGAAAGGTCGCAAGGGGTACCGACAAAAACTTCTCAAGGCCACTGACAGCCGCAACATCCCTCCCGACCGCTGTCAGTGCGGATGTTGTGAGTTTGATCAGGTGCAGCCCTACTATACGCACCAGCATATTGAGTTGCCCCAGATCGTCATGGAGATAATCCACTTCGTTCTTTACAAGGGACGATGTCGTTGCTGCGGAAAGCTCAACAAGGGCTATGTCCCCCGTGGATATCAAACCGGCTTCGGCCCCAGGCTCTCGGCTCTCATTGTGGAACTGGCCGGCATGGCGGGCAATAGCCGGGAGATGGTCCAAACGTTCTGTTCTTCGGTGCTCGAGCTTCCCATCAGCCTGGGGGCGATCCAAAAAGTGATCGATCGCGCATCGGAAGCAATTAAGCCTCACTATGAGGCCATCCGAGACCAAGCAAGGGCTTCCAAGGTCAACCACCTTGACGAGACTCCGTGGTATAAAGGCGGTACCTTGAACTGGCTGTGGGTGATGGCCAATTCGGTTGTGGCCTTTTTCATGATTCACAGCCATCGTTCCAAAGCGGCTTTTGAGGCCCTGATCGGCGCCTGGGACGGAATCCTCGTCAGCGATAACTACGTCGTCTATCAAAAGTGGGTGAACAAGAGGCAAACCTGCCTCAGTCACCTCATCCGCAAAGCGGCCGCTCTGGCGGAGCGTCCCGACTCAGAGCTGGCAACCTTTGGCAACTGGACCAGAAAGGAACTTCAACGGTTGGTCAAAATGGCCAAAGCTCCACCGACCATCGGAGAATGGCGCGCCTTCTATGCAAGATTGTGCCGTCTGATCGCTTTGTATCGAGACAGCAAAAGCGAGGCGGGGACGTTTGCCCGTCGGCTCGAAGAAGAAATGGACACGCTCTTCGTCTTTCTCGTCGAGGAAGGCGTGGAGCCGACCAACAATTTCGCCGAGCGAATCATACGATTTGGTGTCCTCTGGCGCAAAAGAAGCCAGGGTACCAAAAGCGACAAGGGAAATCGCTGGGTTGAACGGATACTGTCCCTCAGGCAGACCACCCGTCTGCACATGAAGTCCACCTTCGCCGTGCTCGTTGATGCATTCGATTCCTATTTCAAAGAACGGGACCCTGACCTGGACTGGATCAAAACGGCGGCATAGAAGCTACGGACCCTGTGATTAGATACAAGTCAACAGCATTGCCTACTCAAAGTAGATAAAGGAGTAGTCTCCAGTGTACCCACATATGTCAAACCACCATTGCCATTCCTCTGGTGTATAAAACCCTTCACATGTGAGCTGCCAGTAAAGAAGATTGGCTTTTTCTTCCTCATTTCTGTATGACTCTACGCATATGTACTTATGGTCTTTCCCAACTCGCTCAATTTCTTTGATGCTCTTATACAGATCAAAACAGTACTGGTTGTGTAATGTATTAATCGAAAATACATAATCAAAGCTCTTGTCCGGAAACTGGAGATCATCGGCACTGGCGTATTGTAAGAAGGGTTTAACCTCTTCCTTTGCATGTTCGATTGCATATTTGGAGATATCGATGCCGCAAACCTCTATGCCTGGAACAGCCTGCATCAGATCGTAAAGGAGAAAACCTTTGCCGCAACCCACATCGAGGATCTTGTCACCGGACTTTAGACCATAGTGCGTTGCCATGGCATCAGCTACGCTGCGCCATCGCCCGTCGTAGCGGTATCCCCCGTAACCGGTTTTCCTGTCCCCGTCCCAATAATCATAATCGAACCTTTTGGCAATCTTCGCCGCTTCGGCTTTTGGAAACTCGTTTACTCTACCGAGGTAGTCGCGTTTTGTCTTCTTATGGACCGATGAGAGAAAATCGATGTAAGCCATTATCCGCACCCTAATCTAAAAGTTTAAGAGCCGCCTTTGCTTTCAACAACTGGTCATTCTTTTTCTCTTGAATGTTCACATGCCTGTTTGCAAACTGCCGACGCTCTATGCCTACCGGCAGAAAATCATTAAGAAGAATGCAGCACCATTTTATCCGGTAAACGGGCAAAAGGATTCTTGCGCGATCAATGCTTTCCTGCGGATTCGACGTTCCAAGCATCACTGTACTGCAAAAAGCATCGAAGAACTCTATTGGGACTGGAATGGCCGGCTGGCAGAAGAAGTCGCACACCATCTTAGCGGGATCATCCCATCCGGCGTACTCGAAATCAATGAATTTCAGTTGGCCATCTGAAGTAACAATAGCATTGTGAAAGCCAAAATCAGAAGGAGAGAGGCATCTATCTTGCTGATCTATCTCTTCCTCAACTTGGAGGCCTTTCTTTCTAGAACGCTCGAAGACGTGTTCCATGACCTGGTTCCACGATGAAAAAAGATCCTGCCGGATAAAAAGCACCGCTTCGCGTTCGACTGCCGAGGCCTCTTGTATCTCCATAAGCTTATCAATCCGCCGCTGAACGCAGCGCAAGTGATCGGCAATGGCAAGACAGGCCTCAGAGGCCGATGGTAAGCCTAAGGCAGTAGCCCGATGCTTATGCTTGTTTAGTTCCAGATAAAAACGGAGAGCCTCGTGGACTGCCTCTGATGTGACTTCATGCGATAGTAGCCTGCACCCGCGGATGAACTCATACAAACCCAGATGGTGGATTGGGTCGCACATCATCGGTTGTGGCAGGGATCTCACGCCGCACGCCCAGGCAAACCCGGAAAATGAGAATTCAGTCTCGAGTCGGTTTCTATTATCGCCAGAATGGTGGAAATAAACCTTCAACAAGAAGGAATGATTATCGGCATCCGCTCGGTAAACTCGGTTGTTCCCTCCGCCTTGAAGCGGCTGAAGCGAAACAGTTCCACGATAGCCCATCCTCAATAGCATATCGCGGGTGAGCTCCTGTAATTCTTCTGCACTAGCAAGCAAGGTTTCTTTCACAGTGTTAGTATTCGTGCAATTTCAGCCCAGGAGGAGGCAAGCTGAAGGTTGTCGATCTCAGTATGATTTCGATATGGACCGAAAAGAATTCGCTCGACCCTGGGAGGGAAAGCCTGTTCCATCAGAAACTCAGGCAGGTCATCGATAAAGTGGGTGCAACCCACCTCGGCAATTCGTTTTAACTTCTCCGATTTGGTCAGCTCAAAATAAACCCGATCATGCTGCATGCCAAGGACATCAGGACTAAAGAAACCGTGGCTTTCAAGCCAGTTTCGTGCAGCATGATGCAGATCAAACTGAGGACCAAGAAAGGGATAGCGGGTCTTGTGACTGATAATGTAGACCAAAAGACCTTTGCGACGGCATTGGTCAAAAAACTCAATCACACCAGTAAAAGGGGGCGCATAATGCATGCACGCTCCATATACATAGCCTTGCAGTTCGGTCCAGACGTCTTCCTTGCCGCACTGTCGCAGATAGTCACGAACTGCAGCCTTATTTGACGGCACATCTGGAGGAATCAATCTTTGTTCAAGAGCTACTTTGAAAAATACGTTATCGTAACAAACGATGGTATTATCAAAATCCACTCCTATTACTGGGTTCTGCATCTTACTTGCCATCCTCATTAGCTTTTTGTGCAAAGGTATGAAGGACTTTTTGCGAAATGCTCTCAGGAGTCAACCCGCAGTGACCGCGTATACAACTCTGACTGCCTGGGTCATGAATGAACTTGTCCGGCACCCCTATTCGCACCAGACTGGCTTTCCGGAGTGGGCGATCCGCTATCCATTCCGCGACGGCTCCTCCAAGACCTCCTATGACACTATGCTCTTCAACGGTGGCTATCACCTGGAAACGTGAAAATGCTTCATGTAGGAGCACTTCATCCAGAGGTTTCACGGTGTGCAAGCTCACGACCTGCGTCGAGACCCCCTGACTCTCCATCTCTTCGGCAGCCTGGATCACGATCGGAAGTACGTTCCCAGTACTGAGAAGGCACACGTCATCCCCATTGCGGAGTACTATTCCCTTGCCAATGATAAAATCGGGAAAATGCTGGTACACGACGGGCTCATTCTTTTTGCCAAGGCGGATGTAGGCTGGTCCATTCTGTTCCATTGCGGCACGCAGTGCCAGGCGAACTTCCACCGCATCGCCCGGACACAGAACCGTCATATTCGGCAACATTCGCATGCAGGCAATATCCTCGCAGGAGTGGTGCGTAGCACCCAAGGAAGCATAGGAAAGCCCACTGCCGACACCCACAATTATTGCCGGTAGATTGTGATAACAGATGTCGATTTTGATCTGCTCAAGGCAACGGATGGTGTTAAAAGGAGTAATCGTATAGGTAACCGGGCGCAATCCACAGATAGCCATGCCGGCGGCCATGCTGGTCATGTTTGCTTCTGCAACACCGCAATTAAAAAACCGCTTAGGAAACTCCTCCTTATATTTATCAAAGAGACGATTGCCTATATCTCCTGAAAGCAGGACAATACGCTGATCCTCAGCAGCAAGAGCGGTTATTTCTTCGGCAAATGCATTTCTCATAGTAATCCAAGTTCCTGTTTGGCTCTTTGAACCTCATCATCCGTGGGTATCCTGTAATGCCAGTTGTTATCATCTTCCATAAAGGAGATACCCTTTCCCTTTATGGTGTGGGCGATAATAGCTACCGGTTTCCCCGAGCCATCAGGTACGCTGCCCAGTGCTGTTACAAGTTCATCCAGGTTGTGCCCATCAATCTCGTAACTATTCCAACCAAACGAGCTCCATTTTTGTTTTAGAGGCTCAAGTGCCATGATGGTGCAGCTGCGACCCGTAGCCTGCCACTTGTTGAAATCGATCACAACGGCCACGTTTTCCAGGCAATGCGCAGGGGCAAACAGGGCAGCCTCCCAAACAGACCCTTCATTGCATTCCCCGTCACTCATCAACGCGAACACCCTGTATGGCCTACCCTGAATTCTCGCGGCAAGAGCCATACCCAGCCCTAGAGGAAGACCGTGCCCAAGGGAGCCCGTAGCCGCTTCCACACCGGGAGCGCAATATGGGCCAGGGTGCTCGGCAAGGCAACTTCCCGATTGAGCAAACGTGTTTAACATTTCCACCGGAAAGAAGCCTCGAGTAGCGAGAGTAGCGTACAGAGCAGCAGCAGCATGTCCCTTGCTGAGAATGAATCTGTCACGGTCGGGATCATTGGGCTGCAGCGGATCTATCTTCAAAGTTCCCCAGTATGCAGCAACCAAAATATCGACACACGACAACGATGAGCCTAGGTGCGCGGCTCTTCCATCGCGAGACATCTCAATTACTCGACCCCGGATCCGCGCTGCTACGGATGCTAGTTCGGAATTACGCGTTCTTATTGGTCTCACCAGCTACACCTATTTCAACCCGACGTTCTGCATGGTCTTGATGTTGTAGTAGTGGATGTCATCCATGGCATTTGGAATCAGCCCACCATCAAAAGCCCTTTTCAGATCGAGGATTGCCTCCTCAATGGTATGTTTAGCTTCAAAACCCAGTTCCTCTCTGATTTTCTTGGACGAAACGTGGTACGAACGATTATCGTTGGTCGGAGTGACCACGATGGGGATATTGCCACCCATTACCTTGTTTACCATTTCAGCAATTTCCCGAACTTTGAAATTCTCGTACCCAACGTTGTAGACTTTTTTGTGGATTTTCTCGTCTGGCTGCTGCAATAGGAAAAGATAGACATCCACCATATCTTTAATATGCAAATTGGGTCGCTTTTGCTCGCCGCCGAAAACGGTGATCTGGCCTTTGTTGATGGCGTGATTGGTAAGTATGTTGACGGTCAAATCCAATCTAAGCCTGGGAGAATACCCGCAAACTGTGGATGGGCGGATTGTGGTTACGATGAACTCATCTGTGGCAGCCTGCTGCAAGTAATCCTCACACAGCGCCTTGTATTTCGAATAGTCAGTCAAAGGTTCCAGAGGCAAATCTTCAGTAACCTCAGGTTCCTCCTTAATTCCGTAGACACTTGAGCTGGAAGCATAAATAAATCTCTTGACGCTGGATTTCTTGGATACATCGACCAGGTTAAGAAAAGCATCGTAGTTGATAGTCTTGCTAAGCTCCGGATTGAGTTCATAACTTGGGTCGTTAGAGACGCAAGCCAGATGGATTACTGCATCTGTTCCCGGTATCTCCTTTTCCAGGAGTTGGCGTTCGCGGATATCCCCTTTGATCTCGATGAGATTCGGATTGCTCTTCACGCTCGCCAGTACATCCGTACCATAAAGGTACAAGTCAATAACCTTGACCTTATAGCCCTCTTGGAGCAATTTCGGCACTAAAGCAGAACCCACGTACCCAGCTCCACCGGTAACTAATATAGAGTGCAACTTCTTCATTATATTTCTTTCTCCTTACTATTCTTTGTGTGATGAAATGATTAAATCAACCCAGAAATGCAAAATGGCGGCGTGACATGTCTCAGCCATTCCATAAGTCTGCGCGGGGATATAGAAGTTCAGATCGCCCATGGACCGAAGCGCGTTCCTCTCATCCATTGCCGAGAGGGTGCTCACAAAGCCGCCTAATTCTCTGGCTACTTGCACGGCACGGAGCACATTGGGTGATTTCCCGGAGCTGCTGATGGCCACCAGCAAATCGCCATGCCTCATGCTTCGACGTAGCGGTTCGGCAAATACCTCCTCAAAGCAAAGATCATTTCCGATCGCCGTTATCAGCGACAAATCTGTGAATGTTGAAGTGTGTAGGTGAGCGTTCTTTGCCAGGTCCGCAGAAACATGGCTTGCCATGGAGGCGCTGGCTCCGTTACCGATAAAAAAAGCAATGTTTCGCTCTCTCTTTAACCGGTGGGCGCAATCTCTCCATAGTGAAAAGGCAGCATCGACTGCAAGCCCACTGCCAGAAGCATCGCGCACCGATAACGCGTTTAGACAGTCCTTCAGGCCATTAGTGCTACTACCCCAAGTGAGCATTGTGGCTCTCTCCTTTTAGTCCTGCAAGCAATCTATGGCAGTCCAGAGCTCGGGTACGGTTTCGGAGTGATGCCCCTGGACATAATAGCTTTCGCCGCCATCCGCTACAGTCCGGACGAGCATAGTCTTCCAGGGTCGAAAATAATAATCAGGATTATCCTTTCGGGCCTCACACCCATAGGTGTCAGGCAACGATTTGAGATCGCAAACCAGTGTGCAAAAACGGCTGATAGAGCGGCACTCCTGCCGAGCCACATTTCGGACCATGGATAAGGCTTTCAGGTAAACCTCGGGGGCCATCACTGCACTGCCAAAATTCATTACCACTCCCCCCTCAAGCGACTCCAACGCTTTAGTAAAGCGCAAGAAGTCAGTGTAGCTTGCAGCTCCGTACGCTGCACCATCGCAATTCGGGTGCTCATGAACAATATCCGATCCGATACTCACATGCACGGTGACCGGGATGCCGAACCGATATCCAGCGGCAAGGATACTGATATCCCGATGCGGGAACTGTTCCAATTCGATGACTTCACCAACTGCTTGTCCAAGCCCCAGCTTGTTACGGGAAGCATAGGATACGATTTCATTGATTCTGCCCGTTTCCTGCCAAAGACCGAATCGTCCATCCTTTATGTATCGTGAAACACTCTCCGTTGTTGCCCCTATCAAAGAGAATTCGAAGTCGTGGATCACGCCGGCACCGTTCAACGCTATACATGATATAAAACCACGCTCCATAAGGTCGATCAGGTATCGCTGCACTCCTGATCTCAAGACATGCGCACCCATCATCCATACCACCGCGGAGTGGTTCTTCTTGGCGGTGATTATTTTCCTGGCGACAGCTTCGAAAGCGTGCCTGACATTAGTCCTGCGAGTCAGGGGAAAAATGCAAGTTAAATCGAGATCATGCGCTCGCCTCTCAAGGGGCTCAAGGACGAGACGCTTTCGATCAAACTCGGAGAAATGATTCGTCATTTGTTCCTTACTGATACCGGCACGTACGACTGCTGTTCTCAACAGTGGCTCGATGAACAATAGTAATAACTAAAGCAAATCAATTCTACTTGAAAAGCGCGGTTATATATTTCAAGGTGCTGGTCTTGTCAATCGATTTTTGATTTCCAATCACTTCTACTGCTAGCGAACCCACTGCATTTCCGATAAAACCCAGCACCTCACTTTTCACGCCTTGGGCGGCAGCCAGAGAAGTCACTGAAAAGAAAGCATCTCCAGCACCTACACGATCAACGACCTTCTGAGCGAAGGCAGGCACCTCAATGAATGCGCCATCATTCCAGCGTATCGTACAGCCCTTCCTGCCTCTGGTCACGACAAATTGATGACAGTTCAAACGCTTGGCCAGATCATTGATCATAGGGCGGATTTCACCAACGGAATCGCGCATTTCTAGACGGATCTCGTGATCGGCAAGGCACACATAATGAGCCATGGGGTATCGCGTCACGGTGTGGAAACCGCGATTTCCGGCGTTGGCCTGAGTATTGACAGCGAGGAACCGGGCATACTTCGTAAGTACCCGGATTATGTTCTTGCTGATCGCCCCATGGCCAAAATCGGCAACGATAACGAGGTCGTACTGGGGCAGATGTTCACGGAGCCATCTGTACATCTCATTATCTCTATCAGTTGATAGGCCGGAATCATCCATCACATACACTTCCATGAGTTTGGACATGGTATATCCGTCAAGAAACCGTCTCTTGATAATCGTGGGAGCGCCCTTTTGAAATGCAAAGTGCGGAACTACGTTAGGCTGCAATTTAGAGCGTATGAATTCCTCATGACTATTCAGCTCACCGAGCACAGTAACAAGCTGAACCTTGTTAGCAAAATTAGCTGCGTGATTGGCTACGGCCAAGACTCCTCCGGCAAAAAGATCATGGGATTTGTATTTAAGGGCCAACACCGGGTCTTTCGAGGATTTTCCGATCGCGTCGCAGTATTGGTACTCATCTATAATAGTATCGCCAATTACTAGAACATCCAAGGATGCCATGTTTTCAATAACGTTATAGAGCTCCTGAAGTGTACAGCGTTGCCGAAGGACGTCCAGGTACTGGTGAAGTTCCTCTTCATAATGCGACAGGTAGCGGTTGATTAGGTTACTGGAACTAAAAACAATATCTTCTGTGAAGGCAAGTGTTGCGCCAATTTCCTGAACAACTCTCTCTTCACGTCCAATCTTACCAGTCATATCCGAAGCGGTGTTCTTGAACTCCGACCCTTTAACATAGACGTGAGGGCGCAACAATCTCAATGTTTCCTCTGCTGTCGGCCATTCATTGATAGCGACAAAGTCAACAACACTTAGAGACGCTATTGCTTCGGCCCGGAGGACTTCTGTAAATGCAGGACGATGTGGTCCCTTGTCAACAAATCGGTCAGGTGTCAAAGTGACAATCAGTACATCGCCCATCCCTCTGGCTTGGTTAAAATACCGTATATGCCCGATATGAAGCAGATCAAAAACGCCATGGCAGTGAACAATCCGTTTGCCTTCATTTTTTAATGAAGAAATGATCTCAGCCAACTGCTCAATAGAAAGAATTTTCTCGGATTTCATTGACTATCCTGTTCATTTACTGGAGAACTTCTCAATTATCAAATGCAGCCATTTTCTTAAAGACAGCAAAGGACCCTACTGGAGAGTAGATCGGATGCTCTGTGTCAAAGCCGGCTCTGATCAATCTTTTCCACAGGCACTCATTAAGTCTCTTCTGATTCTCAGCACCCAAGTAGGTGATGGCTCCCCCAAATCGCGTTTCTGGATTCTGGTCCTGACTGTCATACGGTAGGACAACGAAGTCAGAGTTATCTAAACCGATAGGGTAATAGTGGACCGTCCTCCCTTGGTACAGTGCTGTTTGAAGGCCTTCGGGTGCACTCACCACTACACCCTTGGGGATTAACTTCTGCAATTGCTTTAGATGGGGGTACCACTCTTTGTTGATATGCAACACATAATTGTAAAGACTATTTGTTACATCAAAATTCTTAATTGACGGTTTCAGTCCTTCCAAAGAATATGGGTTTATCGTTATGTAGTAAACGGCTATAGTAGCAAGATAGATACACAGGAACACGTTCGCCCAGCGGAACCTGCACTTCTTGCGTAAGGCAATAAGGCCACATGCACTTGCCCAGACAAGAACAGGAAAATACATTGAATGATAATGTGTCGACCAGCCAATCTTTTCTGCACCTCCAATAGTATGAATCAGATTAGGAGCCGTGCACGCAGCAAGGATCACGGCACTTCTCCAAGAAAAAAAACTCAGGGAACCCAAAATACCGAAGTTAATAATAAGAAAGATCAAGGCTGGGTTCATTTAGAGTACCGAGCCTAAAAAAATTAATCAGGCTAGCAATGGAAAAGCTTGAATAGCCTTATCTGTAAACGAATAGCTATCAATATAGACCTTGAACAAATAGAAAGAAATCGCCACCGAAAATATCCCAAGTGCACAGTATATAGCACGAGACTTTAATGAGTTATCTACCATAAGGATTCCGTACAGTAAAAGTACACAACCCTACAATAATACCAGTCCGATCATTTACACTGATGCACAGCACCATTAGAAATTAGAATGCCTAATGATATATCTTTGCGTGTGGAGAGAAAGAATAACAATAACATTCCTAAACCGAGAAAAAATCTGTCCGAATATGGTTGTCCAAGGATAGATATTGACCACGCTGGATGGACCGCAGTTGCTATACAGAACAAAACAGCTACTACCGGTGATATGCCCGATTTTCGCAAGAGCACGTACGCTAGTGTTAGAAGTAAAACAAAACTAATCGATGTAGCCGCTCCTAACACAACGGACGTTGGAAAAACACGAGCGAATGGTGCAAGCAAATACAGAATAAAATAGGTATGAACATGCCTGAAGTGATTCATCGGTGAATCAAGGGGTGGATTGAGGGAGTGCGCACAAACCTCTTCAGCAGGCATGCTCCATAAAGGGAATGCGGTGAGCACACTTGAACTCATTGCGGAGAGCGGCTTGCCACTCTGTGCAATATTTTCTGTAAGCATACTTAAAATTACCGTATCCGCACCTTTAGATATCCACAGCTTGCTGCATATTGTTCCATACAGAACCATAACTGCGATGCTGACTATCATAATCGCGATTTGTTCCGGTCTCCTAATTACATTATACGGAGCTTCATTCATAGATATTCAACTCGCCTTTGGTCATTGATGTACCTACTGAAGTTATCGCCTTCAGCATAAAAAATCGTTCGTAATGAATCTCCTCGAAAGATTCATCCCTAATCCTGTTAGCAGAACCTTGCGCAGAATCAATCTGCAAATTGCTTTTTCCCACAGAAATTTCTTTCCCAATGTGCATCGCTCCACCGGGCAGGATCGGAAATCGGTGCGCAAGCCCAAATCTTCCAAGAAATCAAAAGCGTTGCATTTCCACGAGAAGAAAAGGAGTACGCGGCATTAGGAGGAGATGCCGATCCGCGCATTAAGCCCTGAATCGAACTCGATCTTTCTATTCTCGAACGCCACCTCGCTTTTTCGCGAAAGGACCAGGAGCACTTTCTCCGAATACCGCGAAAGCGATCACACCAGGGTTTCGATCTCACATTTGGCCCGGAGACGGTTCAGGCGACTGATGGTGCTCACCACCCGCTGCACGACTCTGCCGGCGACCTTTCAGTCCTTCAGGATTCGCAGGTACTCGTTATTCCCAGACTTCTTAACGCGCACAAACATGGGAGCCCCTCTGTCTCAGAACGCTGCCATGCTAAGGCATCAGTCCCTTTCTATTCAAGACCTTTTTTAATATTGTGCCACTGCCAATTTGGGGTTTTGTAACCAATCACAGGGTTGCTTGATGGGTTGCTATTGAATCCAGGCGAGGTCAGGTTGATGCTGATGGAAATGGGCGCGCAACCCTGCCCGAGTCATCCTTGCGGTCGCTGTACAGGGTGATCAGTTGAATGAGCCTGGCATAGAAATCGCCAACCCTCTGACAGGTGGCTGCCTGGATCAATCCACCCCTTTGGACCGTCAAACAAGCGATGTGGCTTTTCACCATTCTTTGGCCAGGGCACCCCTAAATCATTGACAGATTCCGTGGCAAGCGTCTAAGGTGATACGCCGTTGAAGAACTTGGTGTCACAGAACCCTATGGCTTGCTCAATCACCGGCAGGCTTTATCTTTATTGACCCGGATTCCAAAGAGACGAACGCCGCCATCAGTCGCTAGACCAACATCCGGAGCTCTCCCTTATGGATCGTAACCCCCGTGCATGCAGCAGCAAAGAGCCCCTCATTGTCTGCGGTGATTCACAATCTCATTTATCAGAATCCCCATCAGTGCCACCCGAACCTATCGTGGTCACCAAAGCCATTGGCGACAATGCCGAAGCAGCTGCCACTCATCATCCGCCTGACAGTACTTCGTCCAATACGACTGAGGAGCTTCCTATCTCATTGACGGATCTCAGTTTCACTGGTGAGCGTTTTGTGCCGGGCTCCCCCGATGTCAGTCCGGAGACCCGGGCTGAACACGTCCTTCGTTACCGTATGAGCGCCCAGCTGGTGGCCGGCTTACGGGTGCTCGATGCAGCCTGCGGAACTGGATATGGTAGTGCGTTGCTGGCCGATTATGCCCTCAGCGTCGATGGCATTGACATCGACCCGGCAACCATTGCTTACGCTGCCACCCACTATTCCGCTGGCGGCAAGTGTCGCTACCAGGTTGCCAGCGTCGATCGGTTGCCGTTTCAAGACAGTTCCTTCGATGTGGTAGTCTCCTTTGAGACCATCGAACATGTCAACCAACAGACACAAGTGCGTTTTCTGGCTGAGATTCGACGGATCCTAAAACCTACGGGCATCTTGGTGCTCAGCACCCCCAACAAACTGAATTATTCGGACCGAACCGGCAATAAAAACCCCTATCATTTGCACGAGTTATACGAAGAGGATTTTCTCTCGCTGCTCAACGAGTTTGAACTGTTCGCTCTGTACCGCCAATCGCAGCTGGTACTCACCACCATTTGGAGCAACGCTCCCAGCGCTTTTGTTCGCACCGGAGAATTCGCTCCTCTTCCAGAAGAAGATCTGTACCTCATTGCCGTCTGCGGCAGGGAGAATGCGAGCGAGCCCGACATTGATCTGTCCGCAGTTCAGTACGAACCGGGTCTGAGCTATCACTTGGTTCGCGATAACCTCAAGGCCAGCTCAGAGCAGTGTGAAAAACTGGCATCTTGGGGCAATTCTCTGGCATCCTGGGGCAAGTCTCTCGAAGAGGACTTGGTGCGAAATCTGGAGTACATCGATGATCTTGAAAAACGACTCAACGCATCCCAAGGAACGTGCCTTGCTTTAACCACCGAGGTAGCCGCGCTCCGCAATTCGCTATCCTGGCGCATAACCCATCCATTGAGGCTCTTCGTGATTTTCTGTTGGAACATCTCCACTCTTTGAATTTTCAAACTCTTGAGGAAATCATAAGTAGGATGTACTATGGTATTCCTTATGGAACTTATGATTCAAAGAAGAAGTTCATTTCACTTATACACTCCAAGTTTGGCTTTCTTACAAAGCATACGTTATCTCACAAATATTTTCTACAAGCTACCAAGCCTTGGCTAACTGAAATACTTACTACAAACGCTTCTGGTAGCAAGATAGCAAATATATGTACATCGGATGTTCAGTCCATTTTACATAGTGTTTCTTTTGATGATGTCATAGATCCTATGGTCTCCATAATCATTCCAGTCTACAATCAATTGCAGTATACTGCCGCATGCTTGGCATCCATTGCTGAAGTAAGCAGCGAGATTTCCTTTGAAGTTATTGTCGTCGATGACTGTTCCCAAGATGAAACCCACCAAACCCTTACGAGAATTCCCGGTCTACATGTTAATAGCAATGAGAAGAACCTGGGTTTCATTCGATCCTGTAACAAGGGGGCGCTTGCCGCAAGGGGTAAGTACGTTGTCTTTCTGAACAATGACACTATTGTCCGTAACGGCTGGCTGGATCGATTGGTTGAGACATTTTCTCTTTATTCGGATGCTGGTTTGGTCGGCGCCAAACTCATATACCCTGATGGCACTCTGCAGGAAGCTGGCTCTATCCTATGGGCTGATGGCTCGGGATGGAATTACGGCCGCGGCGACGATCCCGAGAAACCTGAGTACAACTATGCAAAGGAGACGGATTATTGCTCCGGAGCATGCATCGTGCTGCCAAGGGAGCTTTTCATCAGTGTGGGAATGTTCGACGAACGGTATTGCCCGGCCTACTATGAAGATGCAGATCTTGCCTTCAAGGTGAGGGCCGCGGGGATGAAGGTTTACTACCAGCCGGCGGCCGAGATTGTTCATTTTGAAGGCAAGAGTTGTGGGACTGATGTCACTTGCGGAATCAAGGCTTTTCAAACGGCCAATCTTCAAAAATTCGTTGATCGGTGGCAAACAGCCCTGGCTGCTGATCACCTGACCGCTCCGCAGGATCTGTTTTTTTTGGCTCGAGATCGAAGCTGCAACAAAAAGTGCATTCTAATCGTTGATCATCATGTTCCTTTCTTCGACCAGGACGCAGGCTCGCGCGCTATGTGGACGTATCTCCAGGCTTTTCAGAAGATGGGCATGAATATCAAGTTTATTGGTGACAATTTCCACCCTCATCAGCCTTACACCAACATGATGGGGCAATTGGGAATCGAGGTTCTGGCCGGCGGCTATTATTCCAAGAACTGGGAAAAATGGTTGGAGGAAAACGGGGCGAAGATTCATTACGTGCTACTCAGCCGTCCCACCGTTGCCGCAAAGTACCTGCAAGCAATACGCAGATGTACGAATGCCAAGGTGCTTTATTGGGGGGTCGATCTTGCCCACATTAGGGAGGAGAGGGCCTTCAACGTCAGCTCCGACCCAGCGGTTCTTGAATCCGCCAACCGATCACGGCACATAGAGCATGCCGTGTGGCGGAGCGTTGATGTCATTTACTACCCATCACTCATGGAAGTCGAATATGTGAAAAGACGTTTGCCTCTGGCAAGGGTCTACGCACTGCCGTTGTATGCTTACACCTCTCCATTGGCGTGTCCTGGCATTGGCATGGAAAATAGAGAGGGCCTCCTCTTCGTGGGCGGCTTTTCCCACCCCCCCAATGTCGATGCCATGCTCTGGTTTTGTAGAGACGTCTTCCCTCAGATTCTCGCCCAAAACGGGCGAATTGCTTTGACTATTGTGGGATCGAACCCCCCGCCGGAGATTCTGGATCTGGCCAATGATCATATCAGGGTAACAGGTTATCTCTCAGATGAAGAATTGAAGCGTTTCTACCAGAATTCCCGAATTGCCATAGCGCCCTTGCGGTATGGTGCTGGGGTCAAAGGGAAAATCGTCGAAGCCCTACACCAAGGTGTTCCGGTTGTTACGACCGCCATCGGTGCAGAGGGGATGCCCCATGTTGACTCCTGTCTGAAAATTGCGGGGGAATCGGAAATGGCTTCCGCAATCGTTGCTCTTTACTCTAACATAGATTCTCTTGAACAATACGCACGACTGGGGCCTCAATACGTGAAAAACAATTTTTCTTATGAAGCCATCCTGGAGGTGTTTGCAAAGGAGATTTCCACTTGAATTTTTTTCACAATTGGTAAACGCGAGTGAGGCCCTTGCATTGGAACACTACTATTGATCTATTGATCTTCAGATCGATTCCCATCCAGTTTGGCAACATGGTGAATTGGTCATTTGAGGATATTAGCAATGAAGTTATACAGAGTGAGAGACTATCAGGAACACCTCCTACACACTATAAAAATGGAACAAGAGTATGATCGATATCGACAGCTTGAAGACCAGATTTCTTGCAACAATGTAGATCAAACAAAGGTAAGAGGTTTTTCATATCCAGCAGGTGGTGAAGTTGATTTTCATGTGGACTATCTTTATTCAGATGGTAGGCACATCAATTTCCGCGAGAGAATTGTATGTCCAGTTACTGGCCTAAACAACAGGATGAGAGCATGTTTGCACCTGTTAGATATTGAGCTTGGGATTTACCGTAGTGACTGTATTTATATCACCGAACAAGTGACGCATATATACCGGATCTTAAAAAATACCTATCAAAATTTAGTTGGTAGTGAATATCTTGGTGATCAGTTTCCGCTCGGAGCATTAAATCAATCCGGTATCCGAAATGAAGATTTGACAAGGTTGACGTTTATTGACGGATCATATGATATTATTTTGTCTTTCGACTGTTTTGAACACATCCCCAAATATAGAACAGCATTTAGAGAGTGCAGTCGTGTCCTGAGAAACGGTGGAAGGCTGTTTTGGACGGTGCCTTTTGTGAGGAATTCAGAGACGAATATTGTTCGCGCGCGGATTGATACCTGTGGTAAGATAGAACATTTACTAGATCCTGAGTATCACGGTGATCCACTCAATTCTGAGGGACAATGTCTATGCTTCACACATTTCGGGTGGCAAATGCTGGATGAAATCAAAGCAGCAGGATTTGGAGATGCCTATGCAATTCTTCTATGGTCTGATGTCTTTGGTTATTTGGGCGGTGAACAGATTTTTTTCGTTGCATCTAAGTAGAATAATCATCAGTAATCAAGACACCCTATTGACAATTGCATAATCAGCTTCGGATCCAGTTTTTTGATGGATGGACCGGTGATACCGATGCCGCAGAAGATTGCTGTTGCTATCCCCAGCTATAAAGTCCGTGATCACATCTTGGGGGTCATCGCTAGAATCGGTGCAGAAGTTTGGCGTATATATGTTATTGACGACTGCTGCCCGGACGGCAGCGGTGATTATGTGGAGCAGTACTGTCAAGATCGACGTGTGCGGGTCCTTCGTAATCTAGTCAACCAAGGTGTAGGCGGTGCCGTGATGACGGGCTATTGCTCTGCTATTGACGATGGTGCGGATGTCGTCGTCAAGATTGACGGTGATGGGCAGATGCCACCGGAGCTCATCCCGCTCTTCGTTTCCCCCATTCTTGCCGGCGAGGCCGATTACACCAAGGGCAACAGGTTCTACAACATTGAAGATGTGCGCTCCATGCCTACTGCTCGTTTGCTAGGAAATGCCGGCCTATCTTTTTTGACTAAGCTTTCCAGCGGCTACTGGACCATCTTTGATCCGACCAATGGCTACACGGCCATACACACGGCATTGCTTCGGGTTCTTCCGCTTGAAAAGATCAATAAAGGCTATTTCTTTGAGTCCGACATGCTGTTTCGACTCAATACTTTCAGGGCCAAGGTGATAGACATCCCTATGCGTGCGGTTTATGCGGAGGAAGAAAGCAGTCTCCATATCCGCAAAGTGGCCTTGCCGTTCCTCTTTCACAATTTAAGGAACATGTGTAAGCGGATACTATACAACTACTTCCTTCGAGACTTCTCGGTTGCTTCTCTTGAGTTGCTGTTTGGCATCATGTTGTTCATCTTCGGGCTGGTTTTTGGTTCTCTGGAGTGGGTGGCGCACATGCGACAGAACAAATATGCCAGCACCGGCACGGTCATGCTGAGCGTCCTGCCAATCATCACTGGCATGCAATTATTGATCTCGTTTGTCAACTATGATGTAAGCTCGGTTCCCGACCGACCAGTACATGATTCGCTTGCTTATCAAGCTGAGTCGAGGATATCCAAATAGAAAAGCCTAAGAGCTTCTCACGGAAGCCAGGTTTGGGAGTTTCATTTCTCATGTAGAAGAGCATTTTCTGTTTTATGAATCTTGGTCGAGTGTTGAGACCGGGTTCTATCACCTACCCTTTATGGTTTGAGATGGTTTTCAGTTCCAATATATTTCTATTTTTGTTTCTCCCTATTGTTGTGCTGATCCATACTTTGTTACCAAAGGCACTCAGGAATACTTTTATTTTCGTTGCCAGCCTATTTTTCTACATATGGGGAAGTGGTCCAGTTGTTTTTCTCCTTCTAGTTTCGATAGTTTTTAATTATTTTTGTGCGAAATATATCTACAGACATGTCAACTATGCAAAAACAATATTTGTCACTGCTATTGCTTTTAATCTAATTTTGCTTTTCTATTTCAAGTATTCCAATTTTTTTTGGATTGAACTAGCTAGGGCACTACAATTTTTCTCTTTTCAGCTTGCTCCGCATGAAAAAATCTTGCTGCCAATCGGCATTTCGTTTTTCACATTTCAAGCCATTTCCTACTTGGGCGAAGTATACCGTAATGAGCAAACCCCTGCTGACAACGTGATCGACTACGGCATGTATATCGCTCTTTTTCCTCATCTGATTGCCGGACCAATTGTTCGATTCTCAGACATAAGCCGTGAGATCAGAGCACGTGATCTATCACTCAACGATATGTTTGAGGGGGTTTGGCGTTTTACATTGGGTTTATCGAAAAAGATCATTCTCGCAAACCGTCTTGGAGAAGTGGCTGACCGCATATTCAGCCTCCCCTCGAATGAACTCACCTCAGGATTGGCCTGGCTTGCCACAATCTGCTACACGTTTCAGATCTACTATGATTTTTCTGGGTATTCGGACATGGCCATCGGCCTTGCACGCATGATGGGATTTCGTTTCCCTGAAAATTTCGACCAACCGTACCGCTCCAAGAGCATCACCGAGTTCTGGCGCCGCTGGCATATGACTCTTTCACGCTGGTTTCGGGACTTTGTCTACATCCCGCTGGGAGGTAACAGAAGGGGCTCCGCGACGACTTATCTCAACCTGTGGATCGTTTTCTTCCTCTGTGGATTGTGGCACGGCGCAGCTTGGACATTTGTTGTATGGGGCCTTTACCATGGCCTGCTGCTCGTCATTGAGCGGGTTATGAAACAACAGTTCCACATGGAACCCCATGGATTCCTTGGTAATATGGTGACAATGCTGCTCGTCGCAGTTGGCTGGGTTCTTTTCCGATCTGAATCATTTGATCAGGCCAGCGCATTTCTCAAGGCCATGTTTGGCATGAGCAGCCACAGCGGTTTCCAGCACTTTGGCGCGGCGTTCTATCTGGAACGAGATGTTATCTTGTGTCTCGTGCTCAGTGTGTTTTTTTCTTGGCTCCCCGTGGAAAGATGCCAGTTTGTCGGGCGTTTTCCGGTCATACAGGTGGTCAGCCGCATGGCCACGGTACTTGTTCTGGTTGTATATTGTGCGGCGATATTGTCCACATCGGGATTCAACCCATTCATTTACTTCCGTTTCTGAGCTTCCATGCTAGGATTCATGGTTGATCGGAGCACGACCCCGCGGAGCTCTCCGCGGAAAACAGGGTGATGGCAAGATCGGGGAACAATCAAGGACCATCAAGGCAGACCGTGAGAGGATTCATAGTGGAAAAGCGGATGCTCTTGCTCGGAAGCTGTACCCAGAAGGAACATATGACTTCCGTCCGTCAGACAGAGAACCACACTCCTGGTTTGCCGAGCATGGAGGCAACCGTGACCAATCCAGGGTTCACCAATGGCCGCGCCAGTGAGAAACTTGAGACTCCAGGTCTCTTTCTAGAGTCTTCTGGGAGTGGGATAGCCCTGGTTCGTGTAGCCTGGCGGATTAAGGCTATCACGGTGGGTCTCTTTTTTGCCCTCTTGTTGTTCCCAGCCCTGCAACAGCATTTTGACTTGGTGTCATATCGTCCTATCGAGGAGAACAGAGTCAGGGAAAAGAAACCTGAAAACCCGATAAGCCTTCTTCGCTCGGGCAGTGACTATGCCCAGAAGTATGAACGGTATTTTAATGACACCTACGGGTTTCGGGACCTACTGATAAGGGTGAAGAATCAAATCGACTACTCGCTGTTCAAACGATCACGTGAAATCGTCATCGGGCGAGATAATTGGCTTTTCTATCGAAATGTGATCGAACGGCTGCAAATCCAGGCGGAGCGGGCGACGTCTGCTGATTTCATGAAGCTCGAGCAACGCCTTCTGGCGCTGAATTCTCTGCTTCTGTCCCGTGGTATCAAGATGGTTGTTCTCTGTCCCCCTATGAAGAACACCATCTATCCAGAATACCTTCCGGCGGGTGCACCGTATCGCCCTGATCCCAATGCATATGATAAATATATTTCTTTGATCAAAGCACATCCCGAAATCGGTTTCTTGGATATTCGTGAGATTCTGTTTGAAATCAAGAAGACAAGACCGGTTTTTCACAAAACGGATTTCCACTGGAACGATCCTGCAGGATTCGACACCGCCAGGGAGCTCATTAACTACCTGGGACGCATCGCGGGTACCGCTACGGTCTGGAAACATCCGCTTCAAATCAAGGTCGAACAGCGCTTCAGCGGCGGACAGAATATGTCCCTGGGGCTCTTCTGGCCCCATTTTGAGGATGCACTCATGCTGGAACCTCCCTCTGACGCATCCTACGGCACATACCGCCCTACTGTGCCAAATGAATGGGAGTATGTGACCAACTCTCCCCTGGATTCGTCACTTTTGCCCCCAACGGTCATTTTCGGGGACTCGTTTTCCGATGCATTCTTGCGCTCGGGTTATGCTCGGTATTTCTCCGAGATCCACCGATACCATATTCCCAGCCTTGCTGAACGCTTTGAGGCGATCCCAGGGAACACCAAGTTGATGATACTGGAACATATAGAGGCAGGTATTTATACGCTGTTTCTTGATGCAACATGGCCGAAGGAAGTACGTTAGTCTTGACACCCGTTTCGGGAGAAGAAATCTCATTGAATGTCCAAAAGCGAAATCCCAACCCGTGTTTGAATGCCGCAAGTTTTGCGCCTTACCATGTGCCCATTCCCTGGCTTGCAGGTAACCGGCTTCGCTTTGAGTCCAATCAGCAAATTCGCATGTGTTTCTTGACTTGACTGGCAATGGGATTCAAGTCGGGAGGCCATCTTCAGTCACGGGGGGTATAGCGATGGAGCTTCTCAATGATCCGCATCTTGGCCGCACAGCGCCGGGGTCGCGGGAGCACTACGAAAACCAAAAGATCATGATCAAAGCCCGCCCGCTGATCCATCGCTGCTATTCGGAATGGTATTCCAGGATGCAGAGCGATTTGATGACAGTGCCCGAAGGCGGTGAAGGCATAGTTGTCGAGCTGGGTAGCGGTGGCAGCTTCTTAAAGGAATATATTTCGGGCTTGACAACCTCTGATGTGGTGCCTGGCATCGCTGATAAGGTAATCGACGCAAGAGATCTCCCCTTTCCAAACTCGTCGGTTAGAGGCATTTTCCTCACCCATTGCTTTCATCATATTCCTGATGTGGATAGATTCCTTTTCGAAGCCGACCGAGTCCTCATTCAGGGCGGTATCATTGCCATGGTGGAGGTGGCTGCGACGCCATTTGCACGGTTCTTTTTTTCGAACTTCCACCCCGAGCCTTTTGATCCAGGTGTCCGCGAATGGTCATTTGACTCCGAAGTTAACACCGACGCTAACCAAGCTCTCTCCTGGATCGTCTTTCGCCGTGATCTTTCATGGTTTCAAAGAAGGCATCCGAATCTCCGACTAGAGGCAACGAACTGGCTCCCCTGGTTCAGCTATATTCTCTCTGGCGGGGTCACGCGCCGCAACCTTGTGCCGCGTTTTTTAGTGCCCCTGATAACAGGTATGGATTTTCTATTGAAACCGCTTGATTCTCTGGCATCCCTTCATTGGTACATTCGACTGAGAAAGCGTTGAGGGGGTGAACATGGGCCAGTTCTGGCGTAAGATCCCGTGCAGGATTAGATTTAGCAACTGGGACCATAGGGGGGAATATGCGATCGCCCTCTGAACTAGCTATCGAGGCTGACTACCTTTGCTCCTTTCTGTTTGGGCGCAGAGCAACTTCAAATATGAAGGTGCGATATGTTAATGCCCATACGGTCCTTTCGGAACTCAATAGGCAGGATTCCGGGGGGCTGATGCGGACGATAGTTGACCAGGGCCTGGACCTCGAGGCTGTTGAATTCGCTTTGAGAAGGAAGGAGCCGGTAATCGGCTGGAAAGTGCACCTCCTCGTGTATTTGGCCGAGTGCGAACCGGATAATTTGCATTCCTTTGTAAACACCCGGAGAACTCCACCAACAGCAGTGTTGACATGTTTGGTAGGAGAGGGCTTCCGAAGCATCTGGAAGTACTTCAAGGGTTGGCTATTGGTAAGGAGACATAAGCTTGTTTGACATCATAGTCGTGGGTTCGGGTCCGGCCGGTACTTGGGCGGCGCACGAAATGAAGCGGAAAAAGGTGTTGATCCTTGATGTTGGTCATGAAGCACCGGACTATTGTAGAGGCGGGCAAAGTCTCCTGCGGCGACGGCAATGCGAAGATATGTTCAGGGTGTTGATCGGGGATAAATTTGATGGACTTGCAAACCTGACCACTGAGACGCTCTCGCCAAAACTCAAGGCCCCTTTAATGCGCTTCATTACAGCGCCGCCGGAAGGCAATCATGCCATTGGCTATGACGCCGACGAATTCAAACCCACATTGAGTTATGCCCTGGGGGGGTTGGCAAACGCCTGGGGTGCAGGGCTGTACCGATTCAACGCTGAAGACCTGACAGGTTATCCTTTCACGGTTCAGGAGCTAGACTCCAAGTATGCGGTCCTCGCGAGTGAAATTGGTATTAGCGGACGCAACGATGATCTTACCGACTACTTTGGATATGAGGAAAACCTCCAACCCCCGGTCAAACTGAACAGACTATCGGAACGATTCTTGAAAGTTTATGCGTTACGCGCCAAGCGCCTCAACCTTGATGGGTTCTATGCAGGCTACGCTCGTTTGGCCGTCCTTTCCAAACCCCTGGGTGACAGACACGGGCATGAATATTGTGGGGACGAGTTTTTCGTGCCCAATATCCCATCGATTTATCACCCAGGATATACCCTGAGACGGATCATTGAACGGGGCAATGTGCAATACCTCAAAGGTTACCTGGTTAAGGAGTTCGAGGAAGGAAACGATTTGGTGCATGTGCGAGCCGTCAATTTGGCCAAGAACTCCGGTGAGACCTTTGTGGCAAAAAGGCTCATACTGGCGGCCGGGGCCATCAACACCGCAAAAATCGTTCTGCAGTCCCGAAAAGACTACTCTTCCAGGTTACCGCTCCTTGACAACCCCGTTGCTTTCTTACCGCTGGTCAGTTTGAGGGATCTGGGGGCCGCAGTCCATCCTGAAGTGTACCATGGTGGTCAACTAAACGTGCTATACAAGGGGAAAGCTTCAACAGAGCCAATTTTGACGACATTTTACGCCCTTGATGGACCCATGCGGGCAGATTTCTTCACAGAATACCCATTGACACTCAAAGGAAGACTCCATGCTCTGAAGTACGTTACTCCGGCCATTGCGATGGCCCAGGTTTTCTATCCAGCGGATCCTCAACTGGAGAATCATGTGCAACTGATGTCACCAGAGCAACTGGTACTGCGTCACGGAACGCCGCGGAGGGCCGGCATTGAAAAGCAGTTGGCAGGTCTGTTCAGGAAAACAGGGTTCCTCACGGTCTCTAATCTTGCAAGGTCCCCGGTTCCAGGGAGCAGTATTCATTATGCGGGAATGTGCCCGATGCGGCAAGTGCCCTCAGAACCATGGGAATGTGATCGCTACGGCAAACTCAACGGCTGGAACCACGTCTTTGTTGCTGACGGAGCATGTTTCCCCAGATTACCTGCAAAGAACCTGAGCCTGACCATAATGGCAAATGCTATGCGGGTGGCTGAACACGTGGAGGGGAGCCTCGAGTGAAGAGGATTTTTATAACGGGAATAAAGGGATTTCTTGGCTCCTCGTTGGCTCAAGAATTAGAACAAAGGGGATATTGGGTGACCGGGTGTTCCCACAAGCCAGAGGCTGTCGATGAGAAAAAGGTTTTTTACTATGACTTCATGTGTGCTCCTCCCCATGCGGCATTGAGCGGTGTTGATTGTGTGATTCACTGTGCGCATGATCTGAAATCCGGGTCAATGCGAAGCGTGATAGAAGGAACCATCCAAATGGTTGAAGCTGCCATGAATACCAAAGTGAGAGAGCAGCTTTTTATTAGCTCCATTTCAGCAGTTAACCCATGTTCCGAATATGGACATACCAAGAGTAGTCTCGAACAACATTTCCTCAACGGGAAAATGCGTGTAGTGCGACTGGGGTTGATTCTGGGAAATGGAGGCTTGTTTGAGCGAATGATATCTACGATCAAGCGTTTCCCTATCGTACCATTGGTTGATGGCGGGAGAGGACAAGTCTACTTTATTTCACTTCAAGATGCGGTCTCGTCAATCGCCCTATCCCTTGAGAAGCCTACACTGGGACTACCAACCAATTTGTATTACTCTGAGCCATGTAGTATGCGTGCTCTAGTCTATGGTTTAGTCAAGAAGCTCAGACTAAGGCGGCTGATTCTCGATATGCCGTGGTGGTGTGTCTATTATCCTCTGCAGCTTGCTGCCGCCATAGGTTTGTCGCTGCCGGTAGGTTTAGACAATCTGAAAGCATATCGTCGGAATCAGAATTTAGAGATTTCCAGTGACTTGCCGTTTTTTGTGGAGAAACCTGACGACCTCTCATCTGTGCTGAGTAGACTGATCGTATGATGAGCCAAATGCCGCTTGAGCGTGACCGTGCGACGACGCGTGTAATTCCGATTCATAATCGGCGCTCCTTCACCGCGATTCCCTGGCGAGGCTTGTTCATGTGGAGGGACAACCGGGATGAACAGGAATAATTCCTGGATGGACAAATTGGCTTGGCCTTTGGTGGCGCTTGCATCCGGCCCTCTCTTGTTTTGCTTTTATGAGATTCGGGCCAAGGACCTAGAGAGCCTGTTCAATTGGCTGAATCTCCGACTGGTGGGTATTTACGCCTGCTGCATATTCTTCGCGATAATGGTGATCAACCGATGGTCCCGTAGAAAATCCTCCCCCCTCTTGCTGTTGCCATTCCTCGTCATCGGGTCCGGGCACGGAGAAGCATTGCCGGCCCTTGCCATCTTTTGTGCCGGCAGCCTTGCTGTTGGATCTGCAATAGTAAGAGTCTTCGGTCTGACGTCCTCCAGTGATTCACCCACAGAACGCGTCATCGTGGCATTCTTTTCGGGAGTCTGCCTCAACGGACTACTAGCGTGGTGTCTAATGCATTTCGCCGTAAGAGGAGTTTGGGTCTACAACCTTTATCCCGTGGCTGAGGCTTTGATCTTCCACAGGTGTCTCAGCTCTGAGTATTGGAATTACCCGAAAGGCTCTGATGAAACCCGATGGAGTAACGGCCAAGTCCTTATCTTCATCCACGCTTGTTTGATGCTAGTATACCAGCTTGTACCCTCTTACAATTGTGATGATGTCGGCACTCATCTATATATTCCCAAGGTGGTGTTGCTTTTTGGATCGTTCGATTTTTCGCCAAAATACATCGGCGGCCTGAACGCAGCCATCACCCCTATGGGAGTCTATACTTCGCTGTTTCTGAGCGGTGGAGAAACCGCTGTACGCCTTGTCAATTTTATCGCGTTCTATGCTGGCGCCCTGTTACTTGAGGACTTTACCAGACGGAATCTGAATGAGAGGAGCGGTTTCTGGAGCACTGCGGCGGCTTTGGCGACCCCCTATATCACCTGGATTCTTGGCGTCGTGTTCACGGATTCCTTCTTCTTTCTGTCTGCCGCCGTCATCTGCACTTATTCGCTGAGAGCCGTCAAATCGGATGGCTCCTATATCAGTATGGCTGGTTTTGGATTGCTGTCAGCTTTTGGCTTCCTTTGCAAACTGCAAATCATCCTGATTCTCCTCCCATGTGCAGTTCTAGTGGCTATTCCACTGTTTCGCTCCTTGGTGAAAAAAGGCGACTGGAGGATTGTGGCAAGGACGCTTCTTGGATCTGTAGTCTTTTTGGGGGTTATTGCCATCCCTCTCATACACAACTACCTTTTGTCTGGAAACCCACTGTTTCCCTTTTACAACGGGATCTTCAAGTCACCTCATTTCCCCGCTCAGAATTTCAAGGACTTGCGCTGGGCTCATCCTCTCAACTGGCGCTCTCTTTATGAGATTACCTTTCAGGGGACACGGTATGTTGAAAATATGAACCTTTCCTATGGCTTCTGGAATTTTTGTTTGGCTGTTTTCTACATGCCTGCGATGTTTGGGGCCGGAAGTCGAAAGGGGGATCATTGGCTCCTGGGAGCGTTGCTCATCTTTATTACTTCCACTCTTCTCCTCTTTTGGGTAACTGGGCCATATATGCGCTACGGCCTAGGAAGTCTTGTTTCAGGCGCCATCGTGATCGGGTACACCATCGACTGGCTCATCGGCGTTTGTGAGTCCAACCGTTTCGCATTAGGCGCCATGCGGGCACTGATGTGGGTTTTGCTACTGCTCAACCTGGCCTGTCAGTTCTCCATCGTCAACGTGGCGACGCCATACCCGGTGATGGAAGCTTTTCGTGGTGACCTCTCCAGGTCTAGCGTGGCGGGTTATCAGGAGATGCGGAGGGTGTTCGATTTTGCGACTGCAAAGTTCGGGAGGCATGCGAAGGGGCTCTTGATCGACAATGACAACCCCGCTCTCTACTTTGCGGGGACTAAGATTGAGAGTAGCTGCTGGTATTTCCCTGAAAACAGTAAGGCCCTTCACACCATCTCCGATGCCCAAACGATGGTTTCCTACCTTTTCGATGAACGAAAATTCGACTACATCATTATGCCCGAGCGCGGTTCATCAATGCCGGTTTTGGATTCACTCGAGTTCCGCAGCCTCCTCCATCGTGAATTCTCCTATTATGGTTACGGACTCTATGTGCCAAGGACCCCTTAACCCTACAACGACACTCCCGCATCTATTCACTTCTGTCATTCCGAACGTAGCGAGGAATCATGAACGGTTGCCGACGCATTGGCAAGATTTCTCGCTGCGCTCGAAATGACACACTGGAACGAAATGTCGTTGTCGGGTTAGCCTGGCGCACGAACGGTTACGAATGATCTAATGATGGCCCTATTCTGCATGAAGATTGCGGATGAAAACTGAAAGTTCGCGGCCGTCATCGTTAATGCCACAGTCCTTGGGGACAAACCATTTATCACAGACTATCTTAATAATAACTTTATCATTTTTATTCAAAGCAATCTGAACAGGATAGGTCCCGCTCGAAGCGCATGAAATTATTTGCACAGCGTTCCCATTGATCTGGAACTCGACATTCACAGGAGGAAATGCATACTTAAACAACATATCTGGAATAACTATTTCGCATGTGAAGCCACCTTTTTTAGCCGTATAAACCAAAATCTCAGCCCTTCTCGAAAGCCAAGACATTTTTTGATCTTCATTAGGCCAAATACCGTCGATCTGTATGATTTGGCCACGTTCTTTTCTAGATTTTGCGTCAATAATTAGTTCATCGCCTTCAACCAACTCCCTTCTAGTAGAAAGTCGTTCGATCTCATAATCAAGTAAATGATAGAAGTTAAGTTTGTCATTTATCAGCAAACTTCGATATGGACCCCGCTCAACGCTCTTATCATGAGGCCGACTACTTCTATGTTCAAACGCTAGAGTAAATTTGACACGCCATTCGTTAATGATTTCAAGCAGTGTATCATACGGAGTTAACTTATTGAAATATAATTTCCGCATCGACATGTCATCGAAAACTGCCCAATCCATATTTGAACTGACCACACCTATGCTTTTCCGCTTCGTCCCACACTTCAGTGCCAGGAAATGGTCGCAGCAAACCCCACCCACCACCATGAATCTTCTTATCTGTAAAATTTCTGTAAATCATTTTTAAAGTGACCAAAGTATCTTCTATAGTTTCGATTGGAGCACCAAAAATGAATGACGGATACACTTCTATCAAATATTGGCTAAGTAAGTCTAATGCCCTCTGATTTACCTCAGCTGTTACATTTTGTTTGTTGTAATAGTCAAGAACTTTATCACTGAAAGACTCAATTCCCATCCCAACGGCTCTTATCCCAAGCCTCTTTAGAAGAACACACGTCTCAACATCGACAAGATTGGCTCGAACCTGACATGTGAAAGTGCATTTTCCTAAGATACCTTTTCTATCCAGGCCATCCACAATATCAACAAGCCTTTTCTTACTGGCGATTAAGAGGTCATCAAAAAATACTATTTCTGTAACCCCCTTTTCTTTAACCAGTACTTCGATTTCATTTACAATTCTGGACGTGGAATGAGAGCGATATCCTTCGAAAAGTCGTGATGATGAACAAAACCTGCAACGGTATGGGCAACCTCGCGCAGTAAAAACGTGCGTGGATGATGGATTGTAAAATGGCAAATGTTCACGGCGGATCATAGGCATTAGATCGAGGTTCTCGATAAGTGGCCTTGGTGGAGTAAGAATAGGTTTACCATTTTCATAAAAAAACAATCCTTGTATTTCGCGCAATCGCTCATAATCAAGCCCTTTGTTGTCTATGATAGATTGTAACAATTCCAATATAGTTATTTCGCCTTCTCCAACAACTGCCACATCAAAACAATCATTCATCGAATGTGGCAGCAATGATATATGAATTCCACCTATGATTACTGGAATATTTAACTTCTCTTTTATTTGAATGGCCCATTCTACAGCTATATAATAGTAGTCAGTAACAGAACTAATTCCAATTACATCTGGTTTTTCTGCAATCATTTCAACGATTGAAGTTTTGATTACTATTTCTATATCCGGCAAACTGCGTGCTACACTTTCTGCAATGAAGCCCAATCCAAGGGGTACTAAAGAATTTTGAATATCAATTCCAGCAGATTGTCTCAAATCTACTGCCATCATCAGTCCGAACTTCATATCTTGGCCTCCAAAAAAAAATATCTAAATGGCTATTACAAAAATACACCTATTAAAATTCTTCCCCAGGAGTCTGTCGGAATACCCGTTGTTTGGAATCAGCGGCAACTCCAGGCACGCGACCTACCGGGTGAAAGCACCGCGGTCACGCCTTGGGCCAACCGCGCTGCCTGATGATAGAGGGTGTTGGGGGGTGTCCTTGTCCATTATCTGGGCAGGGGAGCCCGGCAATGCTGTTGACTTAACGTCACCCCGGCGAAAGCCGGGGTCCAGAAAGCCGCATGGAACCTAGATTCCGGCTTGCGCCGGAATGACGATTGGACTTAAGTCAACAGCATTGGGGAGCCCCGGCCGGTATAGCTTCAGAAGATTATGGGTAGGACACCACAGTTCCCATTCCGCGGAGACGTTCTCGAAACCGCGGAGAAGGAATCCCCTCAAGAGATTGCTTTTTGGTCGTTTCTGAGTATCAGGTCCTCTTGAGACGGTCAAGAGTATGTTTCGACGTAGTTTCTTGGCAAGGTATGACAAGAATCGCCATTCTATGTCACGGCAGGGCGGATGGTTGGCGAGTAAGTCGACAGATATTGTTAAGAAGTAACTATTGTATTTTAAAGAATCATTATGGTCATTTGTTGCTATTACTAATAATGGTTTGAAATATCATATATATCTATCGATATGAAACATTTAAACATTTATGATCTATGGTATAGCTGCAAAAATTCTAAGGATTCCATATGAGATTCTGGTGTTTCTAGTTCTCGGCTGTACTGTTCATTTCGCACAAGCATGAATAGAACTTATTAATAATTGACTTTGTGAAAAATCCAGTAGATATAATAAGTTGAAATACATTACCATAGCTATAATAAGTTCCGATGGTGTACCCGAGGATTTTTTCTCCACCAGTCCCCAAAACCATCCAGGAGATAGTTCACCATTGGCTTCGGCTGGTACTTGTGCTAGTGATGAAAATCACTGACTGGATCCACGTGCTGGGGACTTACACCCGAATAAGTCCGTGATCATGTCGGGCACGCACGAGGCGCTCCAGTCGACGCGCCACAGCGCCCCGTTGAGCTTCAACGGTTGGGCACTTGAGGAAAATCATGACAACAAGAGGTGAGATATGAGACTTCGAGCAATTCTTCAAAAGTTTATCGAGATGACTGGCTACACCATCCATAAACTGGAGAAACCGACAGCCGATACCTTGTACGATCAAGCTACCGAGACTGTGCAGAATCAAGACGTGGAAACCGTGCAGGATCATGACGTGGAAACCGTGCAGGATCAAGTTGCCGAAACCGTGCAGGATCAAGATGTGGTAGCCGTGTATGATCAAGATGGCTTGCGGACTATTCACAATCACGACTTCATCAGACAACCCTCATTCTGTAAAGCGTATGAACGGGGGTGCCAGGCTGCGGACGATTATCGGTGGCACTGGCGTGTTTATATCGGGTTATGGGCCGCCTTCTCCGCCAGCAAACTCGATGGGGATTTTGTCGAGTGCGGCGTAAACCGTGGGTTTATGAGTTCAGCAATCATGGAGTCCCTTGACTGGGATTCTCTGAACAAGACCTTCTACCTGCTTGACACATTTGAGGGATTGGAAGAGCGCTATGTCTCCGATGAAGATCGGGAATGTGGCGCAATTTGGAAGAATGAACGCTTATTGGAGGATGGCTTTTACGTCCGAGGGGTAGATTCCGTAAAGGCAAATTTCTCCCAATGGAAGAACATTCGGATTATCCCAGGGCCTGTTCCTGAGACGCTGAATGGGGTTGAGACCAAGAAGGTTGCCTACCTTCACTTGGACATGAATTGCTCTCCACCAGAAGTCGCTGCTCTGAACTTCTTTTGGGATCGCTTGCTGCCTGGAGCTTTCGTGATCTTCGATGACTACGCGTATCACGGCTATGAATCGCAGAAAAATGCGCTGGATGCTGTTGCTAAGGAAAGAAATGTGATGATCGCAGGTCTTCCGACCGGACAGGGGCTTCTGATAAAACCGCCTGAATGAATATCGGCGAAATGGGCATCGGAAAACGAAAACAGCCCATTCGCCTGGCCGGCGGTTTTTCTCCCCCAGCCCACACCACCGCGGTGCGGTTCAACTCGACTTTTGCGCAGGATGCGCGCCGCATTCTTTCCTAGGGTCAGCTAAACGGCGACCAGGGTTTTCCCATAGACTCGGTGCCTCTGGTCATCAATTTCTTATCACCTATAATACCTAGGAGTAAATGACCCATGGTTGAACAATCGTCCATTCCAAATATAGCTTCCGTTCAGGAAGAACACACACGGATGACGCAAGACTTTCTGGAAAAAGCCATGGAACTTGGATACGGGGACTTGCGCAATTATTACTGGTATCACACTATTGATCTGGGAAATGGACTAATCACACCCGGCACCTACGACTATCGAAGTAATTTGGCTAGATTTCAATTTCCGGATGATCTCCATGGCAAGTCTGTCTTGGATGTTGGGTCTGCCACTGGCTTTTTTGCCTTTGAATTTGAAAAGCTAGGTGCCGAGGTGGTTTCGATCGAGATCCCCTCTATTGAGGCTTTGGATCGTTTCCCGGGAGAGACCATTGATCATGTACTAAGTAAATTGGACAATATGATGCCATCCCAATCGGCCTATTCCCAGGAACAACGTGACCATCTGTTTCACTCGAATCGCTTGCTGGAGTTTTATAATTTTTTCCTTGATGGACCATTTCAATTCTGTCACCGGGCGTTGAATTCCAAGGTGATACGAAGCTATTCAACAATCTATGATCTTTCGTCAAAAGAGTTGGGAGATAGAAAATTTGATCTCGTTTTTATCGGAGACGTCCTTTTACACACCATAAATCCATTGCAGGCGCTGGCTAATGTCGCTGCATTTTGCCAAGGAACATTGATCTTGTCCCAAGCTTTGCCGTCCATTCCCGAGACACCACCCGCCATGGTATACATGGGTGGCGAGATTCCCGGAGTAGATGATTTCACCTGGTGGTGGCCCAACAAATCATGTTTCGAGCAACTCCTTAAGAAAATGGGATTTAAAACGGTAGCCGTTGTCGGTCACAATAATGGGATTATCAGACCCGGCGGGGGTTCTTTTGAACGCACCATTTTTCACGCTATCAGATAGCCGATAGGATCTGGCCAAAACTCCGACCCGCCCAGCTAAGGCTGCCTAACGCCGCCGCCGGTTGGGGGCGGATATTGCGCAAGCATTTTGCCGTGCCAACCGACCGAGCTTGGCGAGGTCGGCCGAAGACCGGGCCGGCTCGAACGCCCTTGATAGGCGGAGCGCAAACAACACCAGAAAAGGCGTGCTTTCTATGTACTGGGCCGCGATCCTGGACAAGAAGATCCATTATCTTCGGATTTCAAAAAACAAAACGTCGGCGTCGTATATGCAAAAGACCTAACTGGACATCACCGGAATTCCCCCATTATGGTTGCGGACTCTATATGCTGGAAGGGCTAAGGGACCCTTAATGTCGGCTTTTTCCTGGGATTTCACTGCTCCCCTCCGTACACTTAGGTATGTGCTGTCCGGATTGCGTTCAGCCATCTCGATCCGGAGATCGGGCCTGTTTGATAGGGACTTCTACCGTAATGGCAATCCCAGTTTGGGCCTCTTTCGTCGATTTCCATTGATTCATTATTTACTCTTCGGATGGTTCAAACCCCGAAACCCATCGCCCCTGTTTGACACGTGGTCGTACTTGCATCAGAACAAGGATGTACACTTGCGCGGGGTCAATCCCTTGGCACACTATTTACGGCGCGGCCGGCTGGAAGGCCGCGATCCCCACCCCTTGTTTGCCACGGCATGGTATCTGACAAACTATCCTGAAGTTGCACATGCAGGGATCAATCCGCTCCTCGACTTTCTCCACGACGGCTACAAGAAAGGCCGCAATCCCTGCCCGGAATTCGACACGGCATATTATGTCAGCCGCTATCCTGATGTGAGAGATTCAGGAGAAAATCCCCTTATTCACTACTTGACATATGGTTGGCAGGAAAGGCGGAATCCGAATTCTTGGTTCGATACCGGCTACTACCTGGATAAGCAATCCAGATATTCTGACTTTCGGCCTAAACCCTCTCTGCCATTATGTTGTATGCGGTGCCTTGGAGGGACGACCACCGAATGATGGAGTATTTGGAGACGATTCATTTAAGGTCGGTGTTGCTGATGTGGAACGTATTGACAAGTCTATATCAACTTATGCAACATCCTATCTTCGAGATAATTGGAGAGACCAATTTAATGATATTAGAGATGCACTAGCTTATTGCGGTTCACAAACAGTCGACGAAATAATATCGCAAAAAATAATAATGAGTTTTCCAAAGTATGAGTCTGTATGCGTATCAATAGTTATACCAGTATATAACAAAATATCATATACCATCAATTGTCTGGATAGTATCCTGCGATGTAAGGGAGAATCATCCTTTGAAGTTATCGTCGTTGATGATGGTTCTACAGATAATACGCTAGAGTGTTTATCGCTGATTCCCAACATCAAGGTCATCGTCGCCGGGGAAAATATGGGGTTCGTTTCTGCCTGTAATGCAGGTGCTGAGCATGCCACAGGAGAATATTTATGTTTTCTAAACAATGACACCCTCGTAACGCCGAGCTGGCTTGAACAGTTGGTGGGCACCATCAGAACCGATCCTACTTGTGGTGCTGTAGGCGCCAGACTGGTCTATCCCGACGGGATACTGCAGGAAGCCGGCGCCATGCTGTGGCGTGATGGAGCGACCAGAGGGTATGGCCGCGATGATGACCCATCCAAGCCTGAATACTGTTACTTGCGTGAAGTGTCCTATTGCTCGGCGGCGTGCCTCCTCATTCCCAGGAATCTCTTTGAACGACTTGGCGGCTTTGACGCCTTATTCAAGCCCGCCTACTATGAAGATGTCGATCTCTGCATGCGAATACAGGAACTAGGCTACAAGGTGGTTTACCAGCCGGAAGCCACCGTCATTCATCTGGAGTTCTCCAGCAGTTCCACGGAAAGAGCTGTGGATCTAATGAGGCTGAATAAAGGCCGTTTTCAGAGCAGATGGTACCGACAGCTACGTTTTTACCCTGAGAATTCATCGGTCAATGCCCTGACCGCACGACACGCAAGAAGGGGAAAAACGGTGCTGTTTATTGACGACCGCATTCCCGCACCTGGCTTTGGAGCTAGTCCTCCTTTTGCCTATGAAATGTTGCAGTTGTTGGTCGAATCGGGATACCTGGTGACGGCCTTCCCGGTGTCTGATCCGACTCCCTACCAGCCATGGCTTCAAAACCTGCAGCAGATGGGGGTGGAGGTTTTCCACTCTTCGTATGCGGATCTAGCCAAGTTGCTGCGTGATCGGGCCGGGCACTATGATGCCGTCTTGATCAGCAGGTCTCACCATGCCGCCCATTGTCTGAGACAAATCAGGCCAGCTTGGCCGACAGCGGCGATCGTGTACGATGTCGAGGCACTCTTGTCTTCACAACCCGCATTTGGCCAATGAACACGGATAACATGGATGCCTCAAGCTCGAATGGGAGTGACTGAAAGAACCGGCTTACGGGGTGAACGCGTGCTCTGGCAAGAAGGACTTGAGCCTGTTCAGAAGGGTGCTGAGCTGTTCCTTGGGAAACCGCATCCCAACGGCAGCAATTACCGAGTGACGCCGGTAGGGATCTACCTCGAACTGCCACGGCCGGACCTGCGCACTTTCCCCCTGTGCTCGCAGGTAGGTCTGGAAGTCCTTTACCTGCTTTAGTAGCGTGTCGTAGCCATCCTTGCCATAGAGTACTCCATCGAACTCCCCGAAGGAACAACGCCCAAGAGCCAGGAGGATGTCGCCTGAAGCGTCAGCTCCGGACGCTTCCCGGGAGATGCGCACATCCGGGAAAGCCGCGAAGAAGGGATCGAGTTCGTAAAGATCCATAAAGTCACCCACCGGGATGCTGCACTCGAGCTCCGCGGGACAAGTGTCTCGGTAATTGGCGAGGAAGGTCTTGAGATACCGGCAGACCAGATCGAAATCGTCATGAGGCACGGCGATGCCGATACTGACGATGCGGGCATGGCCTTGCCCGAGCGGCGGCTCACCCATGATCAACCGAACCTTGCTACACAGTTCCGATTGACTTCTGTCAGGTATGCCATGAAGAGCCGCGCCAACACCTCTTTCTCGGCAAAATTGAGCGCTCCCGGCCCCACCTGAACCTGGTCCAGATCCTGATCGTACTCGAAATTGCTGGCAAAGATCAGAAAACTGGTTTGCCGGGTGGTCATGAGGTGGAAGCCCTCCTTTTCGAAATCTCTCACCAGGCTCATGCTGCGGTTCTTGAGATAAATGTCCCGGATAACGTCGTTCTCGTTCTCGCCGCGAGCGCGCGCCTGCCGCACCATCATTTCGTGGACCCAGTGGGTGCACCAGGTCGTGCACAGCATCACGGTACGCAGCACCCTGAGGACCTCCCGGCCAAGATCCGCGCCGTGGTAGGTGATCTCCGGATACAGGCTGAAATCCTCGACACCAACCTCCTTGAGGCGGAGATTGCGTTCCCAGTCCCTACGGGGTACGTAGGTAAGGTAGGTGGCAATGGCCTTGATGAGCTGGTCCCGAGGGATATTTGGATCCCCCTTGCGCAATTGCTTTTCGAGCCGCTGATAGTGTTCCAACTCCAGTTCCCACTGGTAGTGCAAATCCAGGAGTTCGCGATATTCGAGGCTTTCATAACCGATTCCCGAAAACTGCTCCCACAGGTATTCCCAATCCACATATTGCTTTTTGCGGATTTTCCGGTCCTCAAGGATATCGGTGGCCTCGGTGAAACCAAGAATACCGCGTTCCCCATCCACGAATACGGTCTTGCCGATGAAGGCGGCGAGACAGCTCGAAGGATTGAGTCGCGGGTCCTCATCAGTCCAGATGATCAGCGGCTCATCATCGGTGCCCCGGACATTGATCAGATAGGGTTTGCTGTATGCCACGGCGGATACCGCTTCATGGCCGGTGGTGTTGCCGTCGCAGCGGATGATCCCGCGGATGCGGGGATGGTTGACCGCCACATCGGTTTCTCCGTAGGGGCGACGGCGAAGCAGAATCACATCCTGACCTTCATGGGCCAGAGCCAGAGCGTCTTCGGTACCGAAGGCGAGGATGCCGGTATCGGCACTGTCGGTGATGGGCTCCCCACGGACCAGCACTTGATAATCGCTGAAGCCGTCGCGCAAGACCTTCTCCGGCTGCTCCAGAGCGGTGTTGATGATCAGCGATGCCAGTTGGATGTTGGTCTTGCCTTCATCCACCAAGTCCCATGTGGACCGAACTGTGGCATTAAAGGTCATGCGCAGGGGACGCCGCTGCAGGATATAGAGCTTGCGGTGTTCCACCGTGAACTCAATGTCCAAGGGCCGTTTCGCCCGCGCTTCGAACCGTTCCTTAGCCAAAAGCAGGCGCTGGTAGATGTCCGGATAGCCCTGTTCCAAATCAGCAGCTTGGCGTAGCTGTTTGCGGATTTTGCCGGAAACGATCTTGTCGCACTGAATGCGCGGGGCCCATTCGATCACCGGTTCGTTGACGCCGGTGCGCTGATTGCGCGTGAAAAACACCCCGCTCAGGGAATTGTACTCGTCACGATTGCCGAACACCATGCTCTGTACAATGATGGCCGTGCCCATGTCGTCGGGGACCTTGGGCTGGCGGCTGCGGCGTGCTTCCATGGCGGTCGGTGCCATCCACGAGCCCAGAACCGCTTCAATGACGTTGGTCAGCTGGCGCTGGAGATCCATCTGGAAACCAGATTGAAACCGTGGATGCCGGGCGGAATCGAAGAGTCCCCGATAGGCGGCAATGAGATCATCGAGCCTCTCCACCGGGTAGGACCCTTCCTCGCCTAAACCCAGCTTTTGAATGACTTCGTAAAAATGCTGGTAGGGGATATCCAGAACCACTTCGCCATACAAACGAATGGCGTTGGCGTAGGTGGACAGCACGAATCGCCGGTCTTCACCGGCGGCCAGCAAAGCATTCACGATGGCGTCGCTGAGCCCAACGTTGAGCACCGTGCCGATGGCGCCGGGAAGAGACACCGGGGCACCACCACGAACTGCCACAATCAGCGGGACGCTCCCGGAGCTGTCGCCAAATCGCCGCCCGGTGCGTTCTTCTAACTCCCGAAGCTCTTCGAAAATGGAGACTAGAACCTCGGCAGGGAGGCGGTCTTCATTGTGATGGTACCGGCGCCAGATGTCGGTAGTCAGGATGAAACCATCGGGAACGGCAATGCCTTCTTGAAGATCGGAGAACACTTCGCTGACGTGCTGGAAGTCTTCTACCAGTTTGGCACCCTTGGCCCCAAGTTTCGCCACCTGCGCCGGGTCCGCATGGGCAAAGGACACCAGTCCCATCTCCAGGTGATTGGGAGGTACCTGAGAATGATTCACCTCAAACTGATTGCCACTCATGGCCCGCCTTGTTCCGATCAGGAAAGAGAATAGCTGACGGCAGACTGTCATCACCCTCTGGGGCGATGCTAGCCCCAACACTGTTCTCTTAAGCTTCTTGTGTTAACTGCAACGGATTGGTGCGACAAGGACGCGGGGACAGGGAGACGCGGAGACAGGGGGCAAAACCCTTTTCACCGTATCTCCCCAGCACCCCCTCTCCGTGTCGCATTTTTAAGTTAACAGTATTGATTCTAGCCCAGCCGAACACGATACTTTTCCACCATATGATCCGGGTAGTAGGAGAGCTTGGCTTTCCGCAAACCGGGTTCGCCCAAATCCTGCTCGCGGTTGACATACCCGACCCGACCCCAGCACTGCTCACAGAACTGCTGATTGATCAGCGCATACATGCCCGGGATTTGCGGGTTCGCTTTTTCAATGTGGACCACGGCGGTTTGCTTGTTGAGTAACTCCCCCAGGGAAAAAGCTTCCACCTTCCGGTTGAGAAGGATCACCCCGCCTTGGAGGTCGAGGGCTTCATAATACTTCAAGCCATCCCGGATGGCATCCCATTCCCCGGTAAGATTCAAATCCTCCTCACAGCGTCGCCACTGGCACCAGTTGTCAGCCAGTTGCAGACAGGCGTCGATGTGATTTCTGGTCAGGGGTTCATAGTCGAAGGGATAGGAGCGCATCAGTTTGTTCAGGTGATTGCGCTTGGCATGGTACTTCCGACCACCCAGCTGAATAAGATCTTCACAGCGATAAACATAATCGAACTGATCCCTGGTAGCTTCGATGACAAAATCCGGCCACCCTGCCAGCTCGTTCACCAATCGCTGATCAGCCCGTTCAATGGTGCCCGCCACCCCGTCCACGTCACTAAGCCACTCCAAGAGCAAACGGGTAGCGTCCTGCCGAGGCGATGGTCCAATCGGCGCAAACCCGAAGGGATCATTTCCCACGCTCTGACTGACCACCATCAGGACACCCTCGTGCATCGACCACGATAACCCATAATGATGGCGCCACATGAATAGATTGGTGAAGGTCCACTCCGATGTCTGCGGCTGGTAGGCCGCCAGCAGGGTTTGTATAACCTCTCGATCCTCGAGTTCCAAGGATTTGAATTGTGGAAAAACAGGACCTGAAGCAGCATCAGACGAAGTTAGTACCACCGGCATTCACAGTCTCCTGAAGATTCAACGAAGGCCAAAGAGCACTTGCCCAGATCAGCGTCGCGGCAAGGTGTAGAGCGCGCTCGTCAACGCGCGTCTTGAGCCCGATTTGCGCCAGCAGCTAGCGAAAACCATTTAGGTTTTGTCCCTTCCCTGGTGTATTCTAATGCTCCGCAAGGGATTGTCAAAGGCTTTGACGGAAGGTCCACGCCGGCAGCCGGTCGATGAATGGTGTTGGCAGGAAGAATAGGAAGCATCTTGATGGATCAGCTCCAGGGACAGGTGGAACGGGTTACCTACACCAACGAAGAGAACGGCTACAGTGTGGTCCGAATCAAGGTGCGCGGGCGCCGCGATTTGGTCACCGTGGTTGGCAGCTTCGTTTCGATCATCCCTGGTGAAGTGCTGCGCATGGAAGGCACTTGGGGCTATCATGGCCAATACGGCGAGCAATTCAAGGTGGAACGCTATGAAACCGTGACCCCGGCTACGGTGGAAGGCATTCGTAAGTATCTGGGTTCAGGATTGATCAAAGGCATTGGCCCGGTGATGGCCGGTCGGATTGTGAAACGGTTCGGCGAACAAACACTCACCGTCATTGACGAGCAGCCGGAACGCCTCCGGGAAATCGAGGGCATCGGCAGCTTCCGCGCGGAACAGATCCGCAAGGCTTGGGAGGATCAGAAGGAAATCCGCGACGTCATGGTATTCTTGCGCAGTCATGAAATCAGTGCCGGTTATGCCGCCCGCATTTTCAAACATTACGGCAAGGAATCGCTCCAAGTCCTCAATGACAACCCCTACCGGCTGGCCATGGACGTCCACGGAATCGGGTTTGTGAGCGCCGACAAGATTGCCCGCAGTCTGGGTTTCGCTTTGGACTCGCCGCTGCGTGCCGAAGCCGGAGCGCTCTATGTGCTGCAGGAGGCGGCCGATGACGGCCATGTCTGCGCCCCCTACGGGTGGCTCATGGACCAGAGCCTGGAGCTGCTGGAGATCCCTCGCCCCGTGCTCGAAGAGGCCCTAATGCGCCTGGTCAGTGATCAACGAGCCGTCATACAGGAGCTTCCGGCCGAGGTTGCCGCTGAATTGGGCGATGAACGGGCGGTGTACCTGCGCCCTTTTTACCTGGCGGAAACCCAGGTGGCGCAACGCCTAAAACGGCTGCTGCGGGCGCCGAGACTGCAGCGCAAGGTGGATAGCGACAAGGCGCTGCTGTGGGTCCAGGAGCGACTCTCCGTCAAGCTGGCGCCACTCCAGGCGGAAGCCGTTCGGCGAGCGTTGACCGACAAGGTTCTCATCATCACCGGCGGCCCCGGCACCGGCAAGACTACCCTGATTCGAGCCATTTTGCTCTTGTACCAGCAAATGAAGGGCCATATCTGCCTGGCGGCCCCCACCGGGCGTGCGGCCAAACGCCTGAGTGAGGCCACCCGGCATTCGGCCAGCACCATCCACCGATTGCTGGAATACGGTTCGCAGGCGCGTGGGTTTCAGCGCAATGAGGAACGGCCACTGGCGGCCGATCTGGTGGTGGTGGACGAGGCTTCCATGCTGGACTGCCTGCTTATGAACCATCTGCTCAAGGCCATCCCTCTCCAGGCCACGCTGGTGCTCGTGGGCGACGTCGACCAGTTGCCTTCAGTGGGACCGGGCGCCGTCCTGGACGACATCATTGCTTCCCGCCAATTTCCGGTGGTGCGTCTTACCGAGATCTTCCGTCAGGCCCAGCAGAGCCAGATCGTGGTCAACGCCCACCGGGTGCGGGAAGGAATCTTTCCCAACATCGCCTCGATGGCCGACAACATGCAAGATTTCTATTTCATCGACAAAGATGACCCCGAAGAGGTCCTGCAGGTTTTGGTAAAGCTCTGCCGCGAACGCATCCCGGCGCGGTTTCGGCTGAATGCCATTGAGGACATCCAGGTGCTGAGTCCCATGCATCGCGGTACCGTGGGCGCTCAACGACTGAATTCCGTGCTCCAGGAAGCGCTCAATCCCCAGAAACAGGTGTTGGAACGCGGCGGCAGGAGCTTTCGGCTGCTCGACAAGGTGATGCAGATCCGCAACAACTACGACAAAGAGGTATTCAACGGGGATTTGGGACGGATTCGCAAGATCGACCAGGAAAACCAAACCCTGCAGGTGGAAGTGGATGGCCGCTTGGTGGATTACGGATTTGATGAATTGGATGAACTGGTGCTGGCCTATGCGGTGACGGTCCACAAAGCGCAGGGGAGCGAGTACCCGGCGGTGGTGCTGCCGCTCTTAACGCAACATTACTTGATGCTGCAACGCAACTTGTTGTACACCGCCATCACCCGCGGCCGCCGGCTGGTGGTGATCGTGGGCAGCAAGAAGGCCCTGGCGATCGCGGTGAAAGAACGACAAGACCCAGAAACGCTTCACATTGCTCAAGCGGCGTCTCATGGAATGGGGCCCACCGGGGACTGTCGATCGTACCGCATAAACCGCTGACAGCAATTGAGGAAGCGTGTATGCTTTGCTAGGGTGTGGTTGAGCGGTAGGGAAGCCCCTTCCGGACATTCCTGAAAAGGCACCAATCCACGAGGACATCCATGAAGATCTATCTCGTCACCGGTGGAGCGGGTTTTATCGGCAGCAGCTTGGTGTTGGCCATGAGTGAAAACCGGCAAAACCAAATCATCAACCTCGATCTCCTGACCTACGCAGCCAATCCGCTGAATCTGCGGACGCTTGAGACTGAACCAAACTACCATTTCATCCGAGGCGACATTGGGGATCGGACCCTGATGCGCAGCCTATTGCAGACGCACCACCCCCTTGCGGTGATCAATTTCGCCGCCGAATCCCATGTGGACCGTTCCATCGATGGCCCCGAGGATTTCATTCAGACCAACGTGGTCGGGACCTTCCATTTTCTGGAGGAAGTGCGCCACTATTGGCAAGGCCTGCCGTTAGACGAGCAGCAGCACTTCCGGTTTCTGCACGTATCCACCGATGAGGTCTACGGGTCGCTCGGGCCCGATGACCCCGCTTTTCACGAAAACACCCCCTATGCTCCCAACAGCCCCTATTCGGCATCCAAAGCCGCCAGCGACCATCTGGTGAGGGCCTACCACCACACCTACGGGCTTCCCGCCCTTACCACCAACTGTTCCAACAACTACGGGCCTCGGCAGTTCCCGGAAAAGCTCATCCCCTTGATTATCCTCAATGCGCTCCAAGGCAAAGCGTTGCCTGTTTATGGGGATGGCCTTAATGTGCGGGACTGGCTCTATGTCGAGGACCATTGTGACGCACTGCAACAAGTGCTGGAGCATGGACGCGTAGGCGAGGTGTACAACATCGGCGGCAATTGCGAAAAAACCAACCTGGAAGTGGTCACCGCCTTATGCCGCGTGCTTGACGAAAGTGTCCCTGATTCTCCGCACCGCCCCCATGCGGATTTGATTCGTTTCGTGAAGGACCGCCCCGGCCACGACCGCCGCTATGCCATCAACATCAGCAAGATCCATCAGGAACTGGGCTGGCACCCGAAGGAATCCTTCGAGAGCGGCCTGCGCAAGACCATCACCTGGTATCTGCAAAACCCCGACTGGGTGCGCTCGGTACAGTCGGGAGCCTACCGGCAGTGGATTGAACACCACTATGGAGCGTGAGGGCGATGAAGAGCCGTGAGGGCGTGAGGGCGTGAGAGCGCGAGAGCGTGAACATTATGGATGGTGCCGGTTTCACCCTCTCACGACTTGCGACTTGCGCTCTCACGTTTTTGGCATAAGGGCGCGAGAGACGAGAATGGAAAAACCCCACAAGAAACTTGATGTTTGGCATGCCGCCATGCAGCTGGCAACAGGGATTTACGGGCTGACCGCACGATTCCCCGGAGAAGAGCGATACGGACTTATCGCGCAAATGCGCCGCGCGGCGGTCAGTATTCCCAGCAATATCGCCGAGGGGGCCGCACGTCAGGGTGTAGCTGAGTTTCGGAACTTCTTGAGTATCGCCCAAGGCTCGCTGAGCGAACTGGACACCCAACTGGAACTGGCGCACACCTTGGGCTTTGCAAGCCAAGAAGATCTCAGCTCGTGGAGCGATCTGATGACGCGCGTCGACAAGATGCTCACCATGCTCATCAGGAAGCTGTCGAGGGAGAGCAACAGGTGAAGCTCGGCATGACCCGCTCAACGTCAGAAGTGACGATAAGGAACACTTGAAGAGGAGTACCCAATGACTAAAGTCAAGACTGGAACCGGTCCAGCGGGCACTTCACGCCCTCCCGCCCTCACGCCCTCGCGCCCTCACGGCTCTTCACGCTCTCCCGCTCTCGCGCCCTCGCGCCCTCACGGCCCTTCATCGCCCTCGCGCTCTCACGGCTCTTCCGTCTGGAAAGGCATCATTCTAGCGGGCGGGGCGGGCACCCGCCTGTTTCCCATCACCCGCGTGGTGAGCAAGCAACTCCTGCCGGTCTACGATAAACCGATGATCTACTATCCACTCTCCGTGCTCATGCTGGCGGGCATTCGAGATATCCTCGTGATTTCCACACCGGAGGATCTGCCTCGTTTTCGCGTCCTCCTGGGAGACGGCAGCCAATGGGGGATGCGCTTCGCCTATGTGGAACAGCCTCGCCCTGAAGGCCTGGCTCAGGCCTTCATTCTCGGTCGCGACTTCATCGGTCAAGATCGAGTGTGCCTGATTTTGGGGGACAACATCTTCTACGGTCACGGGTTCAAACAGATTCTAAATCGTGCGGTCGACCTGCAGGAAGGAGGAGTGATCTTTGGTTATTTCGTAGGGGACCCTGAGCGGTACGGGGTGGTGGAGTTCGACAAGACCGGCCGGGTGCTCGGGATCGAGGAAAAACCTGCCAAACCCAAATCCAGTTATGCGGTGCCGGGGCTCTATTTCTACGACAATGACGTGATCCGCATCGCTTCTCAGCTGAAACCATCGGCCCGGGGCGAACTGGAGATCACCGATGTCAACCTTGCCTATCTGCAGGCCGGAAAGCTTCGCGTGGAACTGCTGGGTCGAGGGTTCGCCTGGCTGGACACCGGAACCCATGATTCGCTTTTGGAAGCATCCACTTTCATTGAAACCATTGAAAAACGTCAGGGGCTGAAGGTTTCGTGCGTGGAAGAGGTGGCCTATCGGATGGGCTTCATCACCGCCAAGCAACTGCGCGAACTGGCAAAACCGTTCAAGAACAACGGCTACGGGCGATACCTGCGGAAAATAGTCGAGGAGGACATGATCGCATGAAGGTTGTGCCGACAGCACTTCCCGAAGTATTGCTGATCGACCCGCGCATTTTTGGCGATGATCGCGGACATTTCCTGGAAACCTATCATGCCAGGCGTTACGGTGATCTGCAACATCCCTTCCCGGTTTGTTCAGGACAACCTGTCCTATTCCCGTCGTGGCGTCCTTCGAGGCCTTCACTATCAGTGGGGGCACCCCCAGGGGAAACTCATCACGGTGGTCGAAGGCGAAATCTTCGATGTTGCGGTCGACATCCGCCAGGGTTCTCCCACTTTCGGCCATTGGGTGGGAGTGACACTTTCCGCCCGGGACTACCAGCAGCTGTATATCCCGGAAGGATTCGCCCATGGGTTTTGCGTAACCGGCGATCATGCCACGGTGTGCTACAAATGCACGGAATTGTACTCACCCGAGGAAGATCGCGGCATTCACTGGAATGATCCGACTCTGGCCATCTCCTGGCCGGTCACCGACCCCATTCTATCGAGCAAGGACCAGGCGCTGCCAACCTTGGCTGACGTGCCTGCCGACCATCTGCCGACCTACGGAGCCGTCCCATGACACCCCCAACCCCGGCATCACCTGAGAAAACAGCAGGCAACGGTCAGCCCGCATGCCGCCAGGTGCTGGTGATTGGCGCCTACGGCATGCTCGGCCGCGACTTGGTCCAGGCTTTGGAGAAATCGGGATTTACCCCGGTAGGCTGGGACCTGGATCACATCGACATCACCAAGTTTGCTGATGTGCAAGCCAAGCTGCCCTATGCCGGTGCCGATGTGGTGATCAACTGCGCGGCCTACACGGCGGTGGATCGAGCGGAAACCGAGACCGACCCGGCATTTGCCGTCAACCGTGATGGCGTGGCGCATTTGGCGGAAAGTTGTGCCGCGCTGCAAATCCCCCTTATCCACATTTCCACTGACTACGTGTTTGATGGCAATGCTGATCGACCCTATCGGGAAGATGACCCGGCCAACCCCATCGGGGTCTATGCGCTCAGCAAATGGCAGGGAGAACAAGCGTTACGGCAACGCCTGACGCAGCATCTCATCGTGCGCACCGCGTGGCTCTACGGCATCCACGGCCACAACTTCGTCAAGACCATTCTAAAACTGGCAAGTGAACGCGAGGAAATCCGCGTTGTGGCTGATCAGCATGGCGGCCCCACCTGGACCATGGACCTCGCCGTCGCGCTAGTCGAGATGGTGCGGCGAATCATCTCTGATCGGTCGGTTGTCCCGTGGGGAACCTATCATTTCTGTGGCGGGGGCCAAACCACCTGGCATGGGTTTGCCGAAGCAATTGTGGCCTTGGGTCGTCGATGGCAGAACCTGCAGATCCAGCGCGTGGTACCCATCACCACCGCGGAATATCCGTTACCGGCGCGGCGTCCTCCCTGGTCGGTGCTGGATTGTGGCAAAATCAGCACCTCTTTTGGCATCACCCCGCGCCCCTGGCAGGACGCATTGGAAGCCATGATGCAGGAACTGGCGCAGGCCTAGATTTTGGGGGTCGGCGTCAGCTCATCCGCCCAAGGCTTTCAAGACACCAAGAATTTCTTCGCGCAACCGGAACATTTCTCGTCAGACCCTTCATCGCCACAAGCAGGACTGAACCGAAGGCAATTTGCCGGGACCGGCCTGGACCTCGGTCAATGCAGTGCAAAGAGCTTCCTGCATGGGGATCAGGCGGATCGGAACCAGCTCCAGAATCCTTCGGTCACGGCAGATTACCTCGTTTTTCAAGCCCTCCAGAAGAGGCATGACCACTCCCGCAGGCACCGGGGTCATCAGGTTGATCCAGTACGACGACAGGCGGGGTGTCAGAACCGGCACCGCCACAATCAGGCGCTTCAACCCTCGCACCCGTGCATAGATCTGCATCAACTGCCGATAGGTGATGATATCCGGCCCGCCGATGTCGAGGCGCAGGCCGGTAGTGGCCGGCTCCAGAAGGCAGCCCAGCAAATACTCCACCACATTGTCCACAGCGATCGGCTGCCCGCGGGTGTCAATCCATCGAGGGCAAATCATCACCGGCAGCCGCTCCACCATGTGGCGCAGCATTTCGAAAGGCGCTCCGCCGGCGCCGATGATGTTGGCCGCCCGGAGAACCGTGGCCCGGGCTTTGCCCGATTGGAGGATTTCGGCCACCTTCTGCCGGCTCCTCAGATGTTCGGAAAGATTGTCTCCCACCTCCCCCAAACCACCCATGTAAATGATGCGTTTCAGCCCCACGGCATCGGCGGCTTTCACAAAGTTAGTCGCCGCTTTCAGATCATGGTCAAGATACGCCTTGTAGTGGGCAATGCTCCGGCCGCCCATGGAATGCACCAGGTAGTATGCCGCATCCATACCCTCCAGAGCCCTCTTGAGGCTGCCCGTGTCGAGCAGATCGCCGGCCACGACTTCCGCTCGATGGTCGTTGCGGGTCACCGTCTTGAATTTTTGCACCGAGCGCACCAGGCACCGGGTGACAATTCCCGCGTTCGAGAAGATGCGGCAGCAGGCGTCCACCCACAAACCCGGTGGAACCAGTCAGGAGGACTTTCACGGCTCCCATCCCTCACTCCTTGGTAGGTGCGGCGATCTTCTTGACATGGAAATGCCAGCGCCACACCTCATAAATGGCCGGATAGACCAGCAACTCCATCAGAAAGGAAGTGAATATCCCGCCGATCATGGGGGCGGCAATGCGTTTCATGGTATCCGATCCGGCACCGGTCGACCACATGATCGGCACCAGTCCCATGAACATCACCGCCACCGTCATGAACTTGGGACGCAGCCGCTTGACGGCCCCTTCCACGATGGCTTCCCGGAGTTGCTCCTTGCTCTGCATCTGACCCCGATCGCGCATGGCATAGTAGGCAATATCCAGGTAGAGGAGCATAAACACTCCGGTTTCGGCGTCTACTCCCAGGAGGGCGATGAGTCCCACCCAGACGGCGATACTGGTGTTGTAGCCAAGGAAATACAGAAACCAAATGGCGCCTACCGCCGAAAACGGAACAGCGAGGAAAATAATCAGGGTCTTGGCCATCGAGCGGGTGTTGAAGTACAGGAGCAGAAAGATGATGAATATGGTGATCGGCACCACCAGCACGAGTCGTTCCTTGACACGCTGCATGTATTCGTACTGACCGCTCCAGACGAGGGTGTAGCCGGCCGGGAGCGTCACCTTCTCCTGAATGGTCTTCTTGGCGTCGGCTACGTAGCCCCCGACATCCCGGTCGGCGATATCGACGTACACGTAACCGCTCAGGCGGCCATTCTCGTCGCGAATCATGGCCGGGCCGGACAGCAGCTTGATGTCGGCCAGCTGCGCCATGGGGATCTGGGCGCCGGTCATGGTGGGCACCAGAGTCCGGTTGAGCCGGTCCAGAGTGCTGCGAAAATCTCGCAAATAGCGAACGTTGACCGGATAGCGTTCGCGTCCCTCTACCGTGGTGGTGATGTTCTCGCCGCCAACGGCGGAAAGAATCACCATCTCCACCTGACCCACGGTCAGGCCGTAACGGGCCAATTCCTCCCGCTTCAGATTGAAATCGAGAAAGTAGCCCCCAGCCGTGCGTTCGGCATAGACGCTGGTGGTTCCCGGGACATCTTTCAACACGCGCTCGATGTTTTGCCCGATTTCCTGGATCTGGTTGAGGTCCGAACCGAAGACCTTGATGCCCACCGGGGTGCGGACTCCGGTGGTGAGCATGTCGATACGCGCCTTGATGGGCATGGTCCAGGCATTGACCACACCGGGGATTTGCATGGCTTCGTTCAGCCCGCCGGGACCGTAAATCAGGTCCTGAGTGCTCCGGTGATCCGGCCAGGCGCGCCGCAGGATGCTTTGCAGCCAATCCGGAGCCCACGACGAATACCAGCGGGGCACCTTGGGCCACTGCCCGGGCGGTTTCAAAATGATGGTGGTTTCCATCATGGAAAAGGGCGCCGGGTCGGTGGCGGTTTCGGCCCGACCCGCCTTGCCGAACACCCGCTCCACTTCCGGGAAGCTCTTGAGGATCTTATCCTGCACCTGCAGCACCTTCTGCGCTTCGGTTACCGAAATGCCGGGCACCGTGGTCGGCATGTAGAGCAGCGCACCTTCATCGAGCGGCGGCATGAATTCCGAACCCAGATGCAAGGAAGACCGGAACCGTGAGCGCCACCACCAGCACCGCGGCGGCGATGGTCACCCACTGGTGACGCAACACCAGTTCCACCACCGGGTGATAAATCCGCATCAACGGCCGGCTGATGGGATGGCTTTCTTCGCTGTGGATCTTGCCCACCAGGACGGCGTTGGCGATCCGGCTCAACCACCGCGGCCGGAAAGAATACTCCTTCATGTGGGTGAACAGCAGTCGCACCGCCGGGTCCAGGGTGATGGCCAGCACCGCCGCGATGATCATGGCGAAGTTCTTGGTGAAGGCCAGCGGTTTGAACAGCCTTCCCTCCTGAGCTTCCAGCGTAAACACCGGCACGAAGGAAACGGCGATCACCAGCAGCGCAAAGAAGCTCGGCCCGCCCACTTCCTTGACGGCGCCGATGACCACGTCCTTGAAGTCCCCGGGTCGGCCCTCCGCATCCCAGTGTTCCAGCTTCTTGTGGGTCTGCTCCACCACCACGATGGCCGCATCCACCATGGCGCCGATGGCGATGGCGATGCCGCCCAGCGACATGATGTTGGCGGTGATCTTCATGCCGAACATGGGAATGAAGGAAATGAGAATGGCAATGGGAATGGTGACGATGGGAATGATGGCGCTGGGGATGTGCCACAGGAAAATGAGGATCACCAGGCTCACGATGACCAGTTCCTCGATGAGCGTCCCTTTGAGCGTCTCGATGGAGCGGTCGATCAGATCCGAGCGGTCATAGGTGGTGACGATCTTGACCCCGGGCGGCAGACTCGGTTCGATCTCGGCCAGCTTCGTCTTGACCCGGTCGATGACCTTCAGAGCGTTTTCGCCGAAGCGCATGATGACAATGCCGCCCACCATTTCGCCCTGGCCGTCCAGTTCGGCGACCCCGCGGCGGATGTCCGGCCCCAGCACCACCCGGCCCAGGTGCTTGACCAGAACGGGTGTGCCGCCCTTGCGGATTGTCGCCCACGACGATGTTTTCCACATCGGCCAGACGACCGGATGTAACCACGCCCCCGCACCATGTATTCGCGACCGGAAAACTCCACCAGCCGCCCGCCCACGTCGTTGTTGCCCTCGCGGATGGTGGCCACCACCTTTTCCAGCGGGATCTTGTAAGCCAGCAGCGCATTGGGATCGAGGTTCACCTGGTACTGCCGGACAAAACCGCCGATGGGGGCCACTTCCGCCACCCCCGGCACCGACTGCAGATAATAGCGCAGGTACCAGTCCTGAAGGGTGCGCAGTTCCGCCAGGTTGTGCTTGCCGGTGGTATCCACCAGGGCGTACTGAAACACCCAGCCGAGGGCGGTTTCGTCCCGTGCCAGTTCCACCTGCACCCCCTGGGGCAGGCGTGGCATGATGTTGTTGAGATACTCGATGGTTCGCGACCGCGCCCAGTAGATGTCGGTACCGTCTTCGAAGATGATGTAAACATAGGAGTAACCAAAATCGGAAAACCCGCGGATGTCTTTGACGCGCGGCACCCCCAGCATGGCCGTGATGAGCGGATAGGTCACCTGGTCTTCCATGATGTCCGGGCTGCGGTCCCAGCGGGTGTAGATGATCACCTGGGTGTCCGACAGATCGGGAATGGCATCCAGCGTGATGTTCGTCATGGAATAGTAGCCGGCCAAGACCGCCATACCGACGAAGAGGAACACCAGGAACTTGTTGTGCGCGCAGAATTCGATGATTCTATTGATCATTTGAAGACCCAGGCGGTGGGCTGCAAGCTACAAGCTGCAGCCTGAAGCCCCTCTCAGTGTTCATGCCCAGACATGCCACTCATGGCCGCTTTCAGTTGGCTTTCGGAATCGATCAGGAAGTTGCCGGAGGTCACGACCTTTTCCCCGGCGGTGAGGCCGCTTTCGACGATGAACCGGTCATTGACCTTGGCGCCCAGTTGCACGGTCCGTGGTTCGAAATGCCCATTCTCGCGGGCAATGAACACGATCTGTCGAGTGCCGGAATCCAGCACGGCGGTTTCCGGCACCGCCAGCTTGCGGCCGTAATCGATGGGAAACGACACGTTGGCGTACATGTCCGGTTTGAGCTGATGGTCCGGGTTGGGGAATTGCAGGCGGACCTTGAGGGTACGGGTCTGGTTGTCGAGCTGCGGATAGATGAACGTGACCTTGCCGGCGTAGGTTTTTCCGGGAAAGTAAGGAAAGGTCATGGTGGCGGACTGTCCCGGGTGGATCAGGGGCACCTCGTATTCGTAGATGTCGGCCAGCACCCAGATGGTGGACAGGTCGGCGATGGTGTAGAGTTCCATTTCCGGGGTGATGCGCTGGCCGCGGAGAGCATTGCGGGTCAGCACGTAGCCTTGTGTCGGGGCAAACAGCGTCATGGCCCGTGATGGCGTGCCGCGTTTTTCCAGTTCACGAATCTGGCCGTCGGAAATGTCCCAGAGGCGCAGCCGGTCGCGGGTGGCTTCATAGAGGGATTGAGCGTTGGCGGCGATTTCCGGAAAGGCGCTGGTGCCCAGAGAGTCCTTGGCGCGTTTGGCAATCAAGCAGCTCCCGTTGCGTTGACAGGAGTTCCGGGCTGTACACGCTGAGCAGAGGTTGGCCCTTCTTGACCCACTTGCCGGTGAAATCCACAAAGACCTGTTCGATCCAGCCTTCCACCCTGGGCTGGATACGGACCAGCCGGGTCTCATCGTAGGTGAGCTGCCCCACGGTGATGATGGTGCGGGTGAGCGGTTCCTCCCCCACGGTGCTCACCTGCACCCCGATGAGCTGTTGTTTCTCGGGGCTGATAAAGACCATCCGGGCGGCACCCGGTGTCCCGGCCACAGCCCCGTGCTCATGAGCATCCGGCTCCCGTTTTACCAGGTCCATGTTGCAGATGGGGCAGGTTCCCGCTCTGCTGGATTGGTAGTCGGGATGCATGGGGCAGTAATAGACATCCTTGGCTGCCTGCTCTTTTTTTGCGCTCTTTTCCGCTGATGCTGAGCCCCCCTGTGGTTCCGGCTCAACTTTCACCAAGGCCATGTTGCAGATGGGGCAGTCCCCGGGTTTGTTGGCCTTATAGTCCGGATGCATGGGGCAGTAATAGACATCCTTGGCCGGTACCGTGTCCTTCAAACCCAGCCAATTGCCAACCCGCGTGCCCCGCAGCAAGTCGCGGTAAACATACCCACCGCCGGCAATCGCCGCCAGGAACAACACCATCATAAACAAGGTACCGACTCGACTGTTATGCTTGGCCGCCATGTCCTTTTCGCTGCTCCTCTTGCACGTATCTTTGGGTCACCGGAATGTGTTGGCACCACCCGCCACAAATCTTGAGGCGATCAAGGGGTGAGCTGAATTCCCACATAGGGTTCGAGCCTTGCCAGAGCCTTATGGAACTCGCTGAGAACCTCATGGTACTTGAGTTCGTACTCCAGGAGGGTCAGCAGACTGTCGATGACCGTGAGGAAGTCGGCGCGACCCACCTGGTAGCTGGCCATGGCCGATTCCAGCGCCAGCCTCGATTGCGGAATCAGGTCGTGGTCATACAACTGCACCAGTTTCTCGGCGCTTTTCGCCAGGCTGAAGTTTTCCTGCAGCTTGGCATAGACGGTGGATGCGGTGTTGTCCCGCATCAGCCGGACGCTGTTGAGAGTGGAACGGGCAGCGGCCAGTTCCTGTTCCTGTTTGCGCCAGAAGTACAGCGGTACCTTGACGTTTAGCATCAACCCGTACATTTCCGGCACGGTTCGATCGTAATAGGTAAACCCCAGCATGAAATCGGGATAGTAGTTCTTGCGAGCAAGCTCCACCGCGTATCGGTTGCGTTCGATTTCCCGTTCCTTGACCTGCAACTCCGGAAAGCTGCTCTGAGCCAGGTCGTTGAGCTGCTCCAACGATTGGGTCAGCTTCGGCACTTGCAGCCGCACTGGTTGCCCCAGGGAAGTACCGGGACCCCGGTACACCAGGCTGTTGATTTGCGAAACCATGGCGCTGCGCTTTTGTTCCAGGACGGTGCGCTTCTCGATCAGTTTCGAGATTTCCACCTGGGCTTTGAACACATCCTGTTGAATCCCCTGGCCGACGCGGTATTTCTCCTGGGCGATGTCGGCGAAGCTCTGCAGGAGTTCCTGGTCGCGCTCCACTGTTGTGATTGAGTGGTGAATGAAGTGATAGTCGAAGTAGGCCACCTTCAGGTCAGCGATAACATCACGTCGGGTCTTTTCGCGGTTGGATTCTTCCGCCGCCGATTCGGTTTCCGCCATCTTGCCCTTGAGACCCAGTTTGCCGGGGAAAGGGACTTCCTGCTGAACACCGAAGGTCCGTGCCGATGACGGATCACCTTCCTGCAACTGAAAAGGGATGAGGTCCCCCATGTGCTGCAACGAAAGAATCGGGTCGGGAAGGGTCCGGGCCGGCAAGACCATGGCGCGTTTGGCTTCGACGTTGTGTCCTGATGCGGCGATGGCGGGATTGTTTTCTTCGGCTTCGCGCACCAGCTGTTCCAGGGTTACCGTCGCTACAGCGGCGCCGGTTGCCGGTTGCTGGGCAACCCCCAAGCGGCTGCGACCTGCAGGTGTCTGCGCCGCCGCAAACCCACTCCAGATGATCGTAGCCCCCAACAGAACCATCCACTTCAAACGCCTGGCTTTCATAGTTCTTGAACCTCTTGTTTGCTCGCCTCCACCGCCAAACGGCGCAGCCGTTCCGGGATTCCCCAGAGGTTGAGGAGCGCCACGGTGGCCGGCGGTACCAGATGCTCCCAGGGTTGGTCGTCGAGCATGCGCTGGCGAATGTCCGCCGCACTCTGCCCTTTCCCCGCAAGTGTTCTTTCCCACAGCACCTCGGTCTTGAGCCCCATCTGCTGGAACCGGCTGAGTTTGCTCCGGCCCCAATCGTCGTAAATGGTCAGGAAGAAAACCGCATCCAGCGGCAGGTAATACCGGTACAATTCAGGGAAGTTGATGGGGAAAGGCACAACGGTGAAATCCTGCAGTTTCAAACCAGCTTCGACCAAAGCCGAATGGAGCAATTGATGACGTTCCCGATAGGTGAGCGGGTTGGCCAGGGGGGAGCTTCTTTGAGGGTCGGCCGGATCATCCCGGGTATGGGACGGATCCGGGTTGGTGATCCCTGCCACCAGATGCCGGCAGCGGGCCTTTCCGGCCAGCAAATATTTGAGGTGATCGTGATGCAGGATTTGAAACCGCCCATGGATGACTCCCACCTCGTGCATGCGCTCATCCTTAATAGCATGTCATTTCGCACCACAATTTGCCCTGGTTTGGGAAATGCCCTCTGTCTCACCCAGCCGCTGTTGTCCGGCGGTAGAACCTATTGTAAGCGATCCTTCTTATTGGAATCAACGGCATTCACCGCCATAGACAAGTTTGCCGCCAGCAGGTCTGCCATCGCCGAGTACAACACTGCTTGCAGGGACGCGTGGTTTTGTATAGAAGAATCTTGATGAGCGCAGTTTGGACCCGCCCTGCAATCGCTCCCAGGCGGTCCCGCAGCACACGTGAGCGGCAAGTCATGCTCCCGTCTGACCCACTCCTTGCTTGATCGAACTGCCGTGAAGACCGAGCTTGCCAAACCCTGCCGGGCTATCGGACAAACCCCGGGAGACCACCCGATGGCGGACCGCATCCCGGAAGGAGAGGTCCTGGATGGCCCACAATCAGGCAACGGTAACCTTCGAACAGGGACCCATTCGACCCCCGAGCGAGGCGCATAGCCTTCTGCTCCGGTTCACCCGCAACTGTCCCTGGAACCAATGCACCTTCTGTCCGATCTACAAGGGACAGGCCTTCAGCCGCCGGTCGCTGGCCGAGATTACCCGGGACATCGATGCGGTACGCTTTATCATCGATGACCTCCAGGCCCTGACGGCGCGTTCCGGAAGCGTTGATGCCGTGACTCCCGAGGTAGTTAATGCCGTGCTCACCTCCCCTGGCTACAGTGCCTGCTACCGGCATGTAGCCATCTGGCATTTCCACGGCCGGGGCACGGTGTTTCTCCAGGATGCCAACAGCCTGGTGATGCGCACTCAGGACCTGGTGGCGGCCCTGCGTTATCTCCAGGAAAAGGTCCCCGGCATTCAGCGGATCACATCGTATGCGCGAAGCAGCACCATGGCCCGCAAGAGTATCGATGAACTGAAGGAAATCCGCGAAGCCGGGCTCAATCGCATCCACATCGGCTTGGAAAGCGGCTCCGACCGGGTGTTGGATTTCGTCCGCAAAGGCAGCAGCGCTCGGCAGCACATCGAAGCCGGCCAAAAGGTCATGGCCGCCGGGATGACCCTTTCCGAATACATCATGCCCGGACTGGGAGGAACCACCTGGTCACACGAGCACGCCGTTGAAACGGCGCGCGTGCTCAACGCCATCGACCCGCACTTCATCCGGCTCCGCAGCCTCCGCGTGCCGCCGCGCAGCCCCTTGCACCAGGATGCCCGCGAGGGGCGTATCGAGCTGCTGAGCGACGATCAGGTGGTGGCCGAAATCCGCTTACTGATCGAATCCCTGGACGGCATCCACAGTACCCTCACTTCCGATCACATCATGAACCTGCTGGAAGAAGTCGAGGGGACCCTGCCGGCCGACAAGGACCGCATGTTGGCGGCACTCGACCGCTATCTGGCCCTGCCACCCGAGGAGAAGCTGCTGTTTAGGCTGGCCCGCCGGGGCGGAGCGGTCCGCTCCCTGGACGATCTCGCCGACCCGGAGTTGCGAATCCGCCTGCAGCGAGCCCTGGCCGATTTATGCGGGCAAGCTGGCGGAGACATTGAACAGGTCATAACGGAATTGGGTGATCAATATATCTGACCGTTTCAGAGGAAGCTATGCAGTTGGAACCCTCCACGGAAACTTTGCCCATCATTTTGGAATGTATCTTGTCCCAGACCTCCGACGGGATCATCCTGCTGGATCATCAGGACCGGATCTGCCTGATGAGTGCCGCCGCGCACCACATGCTGCACATTGAAGGCGAATCCATGGTCGGTCAACATTGGGAGGAGCTGCCGCTACGCTCCCTCAATGACCCATCCGTCAAGGAAACGCTTTCCCGCGCCATCCGGTATCAACACGATGCGGCCGTCTGCCCGGCCCCGCAGCAGATGGCCACCGACCGCGGTAAAACACTGCTGCTGACCGCCATGGAACTGCCCCAGGATGTCTATTTGGAGAGCTGTGCCTGGCGACGTTTGGTCATCCTGCGGGAAGCCCGCGTCCGAGACGTCCCCCTGGGCACCCTCAGCGGATCGCCGTGGATTGCCGGAAGCCATCGTGAGGAAACCACCGACGCTCTGGCCGAACTCGCGCAAGCCATCGCCCATGAAATCCGCAATCCGGTCATGGTCATCGGCGGTTTCGCCCGCATTTTACAGCGTCACCATCCGCATTTGGAGCACGTCAACGAGATTCTATTGAACAGTCAGCGCCTCGAAGCGGTCGTGCAGGAAGTGGCCGATTTCGCCAGCCTGCCACCGGTGCGCTTCCAGGATGAAGATCCGGTGATTTGGTTCCAGGAGGTTCTAGCTTCCTTCGACGAAGAAGCCAGACAACACCATGTGAAGGTGCTCTTCCACCACTCCTGGCCGCAAAACCAGTTGTTGTGCTTCGATCAATTGCTGATGCGCAAGGTCCTGCTGATTTTGTTCGAAAACGCTTTGCAGGCCATGCAGGGTGGCATCGGTGAGATTCGCGTGCAGCTCAGCCTGATCGAAGACTATGCCTGCGTGGAGATGCTTGACAACGGCGTAGGGATTCAGCCTGAGCATCTGCCCCACATCTTCAGCGCTTTCTTCACCACCAAACCCCGCTCCCTGGGGATGGGCCTCACCAAGGCCGAACGGATCCTGGCCAAACACGGCGGCCGTCTCAAGGTGGAACCGGCCGATGGCGGCGGCACCCGAGTACGCCTCTGGATTCCGCTGGAAACCTGCGGCCCCTCGGTCTTGAATGAAACCGCGGCCGAATAGAACGCAGAGTTTGGCGGGAAGTTCATCCTTCGTTATGACTGGGTGGTCATGGGGATTTACGGCATTTCCTGGCGGTGTTCGCACGGTGCGGCGAACTAGTGAATGAGACCGGTTTACACCAATCAGATCAGCGCTTGGCCCCATCCTGGTGGGTCTCTATCAGCGCCGTCGCGATCTCTTTGGCAAGCTGGGCCAGCGCGCGGCTCTGCGCCATGACCAGGCCTTCATAGGAGCTGCCACTCATCGGCTCGGAAATAGTGGAATTCTTCCTCACAACAATCCGCTTTCCTTTGTCGGCCAACAAGGTCCAGCGAGCATCCAACAGGGCCGCCTGGCCAAGAGTCCCATCCAGGCGATTGACCTCCACGATCACCTGGTAGTCCACTTGCAGGGCACTGGGCCACGGATGGATCGCCACCTGATCCGATCCCAGCAAGGCCGACAGGTTTTCGGCCAGGATGCGGGGAATGCTCTTGTCCAAAGGCTCGGCCCAGCGCTCGAACTCCGCCAGTTGCAGGCTGCTCATGGTGGATCGAGTCACAATTTGCAGCCGGTCCAGGTATTCCGGTATTCTCACCGGGCCCACGCCCACGGCGATCCCCGTCCGTGCCGTGACAGCCGGTGCAAACGTTTCAGAACCGGCCAGAGCGTTCATCACATAAAACTTGGTGGGCCCAGTGGTGCCACAACCGGCAGCAGCCAACATCAGAATCCAGCTCAAGACGGGCATAATCCCTTTGCGGACCAGTTGGGGCATGCTCCATCCCGTCCCCCAAACAGAGGAAAAGGGAGTCTTCAAAAGATTATTGGAGAAACCTGGCCAAGCCATTTCACTTGCTCCCTTCCTTGCCCTTGCCTTGCACCAGGGCTTCCGGATGGCGCTCCAGATAATCGCTGAGGTATCGGATCGAACGTGCTGCTGCCGCAAGCTCCCGCAGCGTTTCGGAAAACTCACTGAGGGTGGCTGAGTTCTCTCCGAACAAACCGTGGACCGAGACCAGGGTTGCCTCGGCTTCTTTGACCGCACTCTGGGCCGCTTTGAGGGTTGCATCCACGCTGGCCGTGATGGGTACGAGCTGTTTGTCCAGGTTGCTCACCATGATCTTGGCTTCTCTGGCCGCGGCTTTGATTTCCTCAGCCATGGGGTTGACGTTGCCGTCCAGTCGGCGCACCAGCTTCTGGACCTCTGCCAGGGTCTGTTCCACGGTGCTCGTCAGGGGTTCGATGCGGCCATTGGCATTTTGCAGCAAAGCCTGCGCATCTTTAGCAGCGCCATTGATGGAGGCCATGATTTCCTGCGATTGCGGAGAATTGACGAAGCGCTCGATTCCATCCAGCGAAGCAACAAACTTATCCACGATTTTATCCAGGGGGATGGCCTCCACCGTTTTCGAAAGCTGCTCCAATCGGGACGGCATGGTGGGCAATTCCGGGTAGGCCTTCTGCAAGCCGGTTAATGCCGTGGGCTTGCCCGGGTGGAAATCCAGATCCACATAGAGCTGACCGGTAAGGATACTCTGGGTTCCCAATTTGGCCTTCAAACCCTTGTCGACCAGGAACTCCATCACGGGTTTCCCGTCGATCATCTGGGGAATGGTTCTCACCTCCCCATTGGACTCGATCTGGGTCATCAACTGGGGGTCTGTCTCGATGACCACCATGATTTTGAAACTGAGGTCGTTGGGATCACAGATCAGCTTGATGTCGTTGACGGAACCCACCCGCACCCCCTTGAAGTCAACCGGGGCACCTATGCTCAGCCCTTTGGCCGACCCTTGGAAGAACAACACATGTCTTTCGGTCTTGGTGAAGAACCGGCCACCGCCCACTACCAGAACGGTAGCAACCGCCAAGCCCAAAGCTCCGACGACGAATGCACCAATGAGGGTGCTACTGGCATGCCTGCTCATGATGGATCAGTGCCCGTGGTTACTAAAAACCGGTTGATGGTTCGATGCATGTTCGCTCCCCACTGATGGGCTTACGTTCATGGACACACCCTCCAGACATCATGTCTCAAGCTGGTTTGCCCCCCGCCCCGCGGGTGAGAAAATCCTGTACTCGCAGGTCCTTGCTGGTCGTCAGCAGAACGTTCGGATCCCCGCCGGCGATCATGGTCTTGGTGCCGGGATCAAGAAACACTGAGTTGTTGCCGATGGCAAAAATACTGGCCAACTCATGGGTGACCACCACCACCGTGGCTCCCAGGCTGTCCCGAAGTTCCAGGATGAGCTCATCCAGGCGGCGGGCGCTGATGGGATCCAACCCCGCCGAAGGCTCATCAAAGAAGAGAATGTCCGGATCGAGTGACATAGCCCGCGCCAGGCCGGCCCGTTTCTGCATGCCGCCGCTGATCTCCGCCGGATAGAAATCCTCGAACCCGGCAAGCCCCACCAACGCTAGCTTCAAGGAGACAATTTCTTCGATCTGGTGGGGTTTCAGCTTCGTGTAGGTTTCAAGGGGGAGGGCCACATTTTCCGCCAGGGTCATGGAACTCCATAGCGCGCCACTTTGGTAGAGGACCCCACAGCGTCGCATGATCCGTACCTGTTCCTCGGGTTGTGCCTCCCAGAAGCTGGTGCCTTCGTAAAGCACCTGCCCCCGCGCAGGTTTCTTGAGTCCCACCAGATGCCTCAGCAGGGTACTCTTCCCACAGCCGCTGCCACCCATAATGATAAAAATATCGCCACGATTGATGGCGAAGTTCAGATCGTGCTGGATGATGAAATCGCCGTAGGCCATGGTGAGATCACGGACCACGATCTGGGGGTCGGCCTGCCGGCCCGCCGCAGGGGCTTCCGGCCCTGAAGGTGCCGGCCGCAAGGGTGTAAAGCCGTGGGCTTCGGTATCTCGATCAGGTGTGGACATGTCAGACCGTGAGGGCGCCAGGCGCGAGGGCGTGAAGAAGAGAACTGCGGTGTCGCGACCCGGTGATGCCATGTCCCGACTTCCTGCCTGTCTGCTTTTTGGGGACCTCGTATTCCATATTCGCCATCTTGAGTCCTCCACCCTTGGCCTGGAGTTTTGCCACCGTCATCCAGGACCTTGGAGCTCGCAGCTTGTAGCCTGTAGCTTGTGGTCTTGAGTCCGGCGTCTGGTGCCCGGTGTCCAGTGTTTGGTGTCCTGTGTCTGGTGTCTGGGGTTCCCGGCCTTTTTATATGCCCAGCTGGTTGGTAATCACCGCGAAGAGCGCATCGGAAACAATGATTGCCACGATGGCAGTGACCACCGCCGAAGTGGCCGCCTGCCCCACCGCCGAAGAGCTTCTCTCACATTGCATCCCCCGCAGGCAACCCGATAACGCCACCAGTACCCCAAAAACCGCGCTTTTGGAAATCCCCACCAGGAAATGGGTCATGCCGATGGCCTCACGAGTCTCGTTGAAATACTCCATAAAGGAAAGATCCAGCATCCCGATCCCCACCAGCAGCCCTCCCAAAATCCCCATAAAGTCGGCATAAACACAGAGCAACGGCATCATCAAGACCAGGGCGGCCACTCGCGGCATCACCAGGAATTCCATCGGCGAGATTCCCAGAGTCCGATAGGCATCGATTTCCTGGTTCACCTGCATGGTGCCCAGTTGCGCGGCAAAGGCAGCGCCAGTGCGACCGGCCATGACGATCCCGGTCATCATGGCACCCATTTCACGGGCCATGGCAATCCCCACCAGATCGGCGACATAGATCTGAGCGCCGAACAATCTGAGCTGGATCGCCCCCACGAAAGCCAGGATGACCCCGACCAGAATGCTGATGAGGGTGACGATGGGCAGCGCCTGAGCGCCGCAGTCCTGGATATGCAGGGCCAGGTCCGCCCGGCGAAACCTGGCCCTGCCTCGCAGGAAACGGATGAAGGATACAAAAGCATCGCCGACGAAACCCAGGATTTCGCCGGCAGAGCGCGTCAGGCCTAGAGTTGCTTCGCCGACTTCAACCAGGAAAGGCTCGTGCATCTCGTGGCGGTGGGCATCTTCCTTTTCCGGAACGGCCAGCGCCAGCTTGAGGAGCCGTTTCACCCCTTCCGGCAGCCCCCCGTCATCGATGATAATACCCTGCCTGGTACCGTAGTTACACAATTGCAACAGAAAAGTCAGCAGGCCCGAATCCCAGGTGGTAACTTCCGATGAACCGAAAACCACCTTCCGGACGGGCGGGCCCATCTCCATCACTTTTTCGGCATCGAGAGCGGAGGGGAGTCCTTCCCGGACCTTCCAGTTTCCAGCGAGGTCGATGAGGAGAATGTCACCTTCCTGGCTGGGGATTCGCTTTGGGGAAAAAGTGGGGTTCACGAGGGCATACGGCCTTTCCGAATCTTTTCGTTGGAATGCTTGAACAGCTGCTAGTGCTTGATGGTGTAAGGGCTTGTCCAAAAACGAGCTAATGATGGGGGCTCTTTCAAAAGCCCCTCAACGTCGTTCCGGCGCAAGCCGGAATCCAGGTTTTTCAATCCCGCGAAACGCGCATGGGCGTCAACTTAACGGCCCCGCTTGGAGCTTTTGCACCTTCAGATAAGCACTGGGCCTTCAAGTCCCCCTTTTTGAAAGGGGGATTTGGGGGATTTTTGACATGTTGCCCACAAATCCCCCTTACCCCCCTTTACGAAAGGGGGGACTCCTAAATCCGAAATGGGTCCATGATTTCTGCCGTGCGGTACTAGACTTCGGCTTGACCAATTCTAACCTTTGCGACTTGGCGGCTTTGCGTGAGACCGCTCTACCCAATCATGGCCCTCAACAGCTCATTCACCAGCTGCGGGTTGGCCTTGCCTTTGCTCTTTTTCATGACCTGCCCCACCAGAAAGCCGAACACTTTTTCCTTGCCGGCCCGAAAGGATTCCACTTCAGCGGGGTTTTCCCGGATGACTTCGTCGACAATGGCTTCGATGGCACCATGGTCGGTAACCTGGACCAAGCCGCGGGCTGCGACGATGGCCTTGGCGCCTTGACCGGTGGCATACATCTCTTCCAACACGGTCTTGGCGATTTTGCCGCTGATCACCGCGGTATCCAACAACAGCAGGAGTTCGGCCAGGCTTTCCGGCGGCACCGGGCATTCCGTGATGTCGCGCTCATCCCTGTTGAGTTCCCGCATCAGCTCCGACATGATCCAATTGCTCACCATCTTGGGCTGAGCGAAGTGTTTCAGCACCGTTTCGAAATAAGTGGCGAGGTCCTTGGACGAGGTGAGCACCTGGGCATCGTAGGCCGGCAGCCCGTACTCGCTCAAAAACCGATCTCGCTTGGCATCGGGAAGCTCGGGCAGCGTCGCTCGCACCGCTTCGATCCAGTCGCCATCGACAGCAATGGGCACCAGGTCCGGGTCCGGAAAGTAGCGGTAATCGTGGGCCTCCTCCTTGCTGCGCATACTCACGGTAACACTCCGATCATTGTCCCATAGCCGGGTTTCCTGGACCACGGCGTCACCGCGCTCGAGCAGCGCCTGCTGGCGCCGGATCTCGAATTCGAGAGCGCGCTGCACATTGCGGAAGGAGTTCATGTTCTTGAGTTCGGTTCTCACCCCCAATTCCTGGCTACCCGCGGGACGAAGGGAGATGTTGGCATCGCAGCGGAAGCTCCCTTCCTCCATGTTGCCGTCGCAGATTTCGAGGTAACGCAGGATATCGCGAAGCTTCCGCAGATAGGCACCGGCTTCATCCGGACTGTGCATGTCGGGCTCGCTCACGATTTCCATGAGCGGCACCCCGGTGCGGTTGAAATCCACATAGCTCACCGGTTGATGTTCATCATGCACCAGTTTGCCGGCATCTTCCTCCATGTGGATCCGGTGGATGCGGACTCGTTTGCGCCCATCCTCGAGGTCGAATTCAATCCAACCCCGTTCCGCCAGGGGAAATTCGTATTGGGAAATCTGGTAGCCCTTGGGCAGGTCCGGGTAGAAGTAGTTCTTGCGAGCAAACTGGCTGTAGGAGGCGATCCCGCAATGGGTGGCCAGCCCCATCTTGATGGTGAATTCCACCACCTGCCGATTGAGAACCGGCAGCACCCCGGGCATCCCCAGACACACCGGGCAGGTGTGGGTGTTGGGACTCCCGCCGAACTGGGTGGAACAGGAACAAAAGATCTTGCTTCGAGTCAGGAGCTGGGCATGGACTTCCAGCCCAATCACCGGTTCATAACGCATGGCAGACTCCGTTCGTGAATTCTATCTTCTCCCGTGAGAGCGCGCGCAATCTGTCGGCCGATGGTACCGCCCACCATTCATCGGGGAGGATGTCGGTTTATATCATTGCCGATCTGGAACATGCAAGATGACCTGTTCCAAGTACAGGGTTTCGCTTTCTCTGAAATCCGACTATATTACGGTCTGTTTCATTCCGCTTAGAAAGATTTATTGCCTGCCATGCGCACATCCATGATGCCTGCCTGGAAGGCAGCATCGGTGGTCGAGCGTTTGCTCCACGCCTTACGGGGATTTCAAGATGGGGTTGGTGCTTTTCAGCTGGCTTCAACGTAAAAAGAAAGACAAACAAGAAGCGCAGCGTCTGGTCATGGAGGAATTTCAGGGCCTCAAGAAGCTCCTCCGGAAACAATCGGTACTGATCGAGGAAGTACGCCGCGAGCAAGAAGCGCTGGCTGCCAAGAAACAGCCCGAATGTGGAACCGCTCCTTGACCTCTGTGACGCGGTTTTCTACCTTCAGCGGGCCTTTTACAATCCGGGACTCATGTCTCGTCAACACGCCCAGGTCTTGAACATGGTGCTCAAGAAAGCTGGATCGGCTTGCCGCTTCCTTCGGCCTGGAGATGATCGTGGCCGAAGGGATCCCGTTCGATCCCCAGGTACACGAAGCAGTAGCCAACCGCAATCCAGGTTCGCATCCGCTGGAGGTCGTCGAGGTGGTTCAGCCGGGCTACCTGCGCGATGGCCAGATCCTGCGTCCCGCCAAGGTCGTGGTCGGCGCGGCGAGCGACTTGACCAGCAATTCAGAAGGAATCGCAACTTCATGAAACCTATTGTTTGCGGCATCGATTTGGGAACCACCAATTCCGTCATCGCCTTCCTCAGGAATGGATACCCCGAAGCCATCCCGGTCGAGGAGGGAGTGGTCATCCTGCCGTCGGTGGTGAGCTTTGAACCGGAAAACGGCAACCACTGGGTGGGACGGCGGGCCAGGAACCGCCGTGCGGCTTTTCCGGAAGCAACCATTACCTCCATCAAGCGGTTAATGGGAAAGGAAACAGAGGTGACGGTGGGTGGGAGGAGCTTCTCACCCGAGGAAATATCCTCCCACATTCGTCAAACACCTGGCGGAGCAGGCCTCCGAACGGCTCGGCACGACCATCGAAAAGGTCGTCATCACCGTCCCCGCCTATTTCGACGATGCTCAGCGGCGGGCCACGATTCGCGCCGGCGAGCTCGCCGGCCTCGAGGTGGTGCGCATCGTCAACGAACCCACGGCAGCGGCGCTGGTGTACGATCATGTGCCTTCGGAAATCGGATCCGAGTCCCCTTATGTTCTGGTTTACGACCTCGGCGGCGGCACCTTCGATGTGTCCGTCCTCGAGATCAAGGGAGAAATCAAGGAGGTCCTGGCATCGAGTGGCGACACCTCCCTGGGGGGAGACGATTTCGACGAACGGCTCAAGGACCATTTGCTGGAGGAGTTGAGGCGGCAGGCCGGACGAGCCGGATCTCGAGGAAGATATCGGCCTGAGGGTCCGGCTGCTGGACATTGCCGAACGGGCCAAGATCGCCCTGTCGGATCGCCCCTACGTCAAAGTCCATGAAGTGGCTGTCGCCATGCTCGACGGTCGGCCCCTCAACCTCGAACTCGAACTGAGCCGGGAGCTGTTCCAGTCCCTCACCGCCGATCTCATCGAACGGACCATGGCTAAGGTCGCGGAGGTATTGCAGGAAGCGCACCTGGACGCAGCCGAGATCGGCAAGCTCATCCTGGTGGGGGGCGCCACCCGCATGCCCGCTGTCCACGAAGCGCTCTCCGAACTTTTCGACCAATCCGTGGAGCATTCCGTCGATCCGGACCTCTGCGTCGCGCTGGGGGCCGCCATCCAGGGAGGGCTCATCACCGGGGATTCCGTGGGGCAGATTCTGCTTGACGTAACCGCCCATTCCCTGGGCGTGAAGACCTTGGACGCGGTGGATCCCGAAACCGGCGACGCCGATTATTTTTCCACCATCATCCGCCGCAACTACGAGAATTCCCGTCAGCCGCGCCGAGGTCTACCGGACCTTGGTCGAGCACCAGGAGGGCGTGGAGGTGGAGGTGTTTCAGGGCGAAAGCCTTTCGTGCTCGGAGAACACACCGGTCGGGAGTTTCTTCTACCCGCTCAAACCCGCTCCCGGCCCATTCTCCCGTGGTCGTGGAGTTTGCCTACGATCGCGAAGGACTGGTGCGCATCTGCGTCGATCAGAAGGGCTATGACAACCGCAAGGAAGTGACCCTCGACATTCGCAATCGCAAGGTCGAGGAAGCTCCGGCAAGCGAATCGGCTGAAACTCCGGTGAATTACGTCGCCGAAAAGGCCAGACGGTTCGCCGCCGACTGAGCGGCTGGCGGAGAGCGCGAGGCGCGAAATTCGCGCAGGTCGTGGAAAGCTATGAGGAAGCCATTCGCTCCAGGAGAAGACGAAAACCGGGTGGACGACCTTGAAGACCAGCTGCTGGAGCTCACTGGAGCGGGCCGAAGAGGAACTGGAGGCCGGTGAGTAAAAAGAAGCGCATCCGCAGGGACCTCGACAAGTATTACCGGGTCGGCCGCTACTGGGACTTGCTGCGGCTTTTGGAGGACGAAGGCCTGGTTTCCGAGCACGCCAGGGAGCACAAGGAAGCCTGGAAGGCCGTGATCAAACAGGCGTTGAAGCAGGAGCGCGCCTTTACTCGATTCTGCCGGGAGGTTGGGGCACTCAAGGTGTTACCCGAATGCCCCCGACTTTCGCTTCCTGATGCGCCTCAAGGGTTTTATCGAGGGCCGGAACACCGCCGCCGAAGTCCTGGAGCTGAAGGGATTGACTCCCGGATGCCGAAAAGCTCCGGTCCGACTTCGCCGCCTTCGCTTCTTCGTCCATGCACTCGGGAAAAGCTGACGAGCCTGCTGGAGAAATTCGTCCGGGAACCGGACAAGATCACCCGCCGATACTTCGAACAGGTGGCCGAGCTGGTCCCGATGACGTTGCTAGGGGTGAACGTGAGTCGCCTGGGGGAGTCGATCTCCTTAGCCCGGCGCTTCAACCAGAAAGCCGCCGTCGCTCGGGGATGGGATGGCGTCGATCTTCGCCGGCTGAAGCTGTTGGACGGCAGGCTGCTGCGCGTTTCTCAGTCCCTGTCCGGCGGCTCTCGGGGAAATCCTCCTCAACCCCTTCGTGCATAACATCGCCGTTATGTGCCGCCGCCTGGCACCGGACGCCCGCAGCAACCACGCCGCGCAGCTGGTTCGCTCGATCCCTTTTCTCCTTCCTCGCCTGGCCGGAGAAAAGCTCCAGGAGCTCGAAAGAAAGCTCCTGGTCCACCGGGGCGAGTGGGTGGAGGGCAAGCGGAACTCGATCCCATGGCCCTGCAGCGCAAGATAGAAGGGCTGGGTATCGAGGACAAAGTCATCCTGCTCAATGGCCTGCGGCTCAGGATTCAGGATCAGCCATCTCGAGAGCCCGATTTCGACTTGCCGGACTTCTTCGACGAGGATATGACGAGGACGATGACGATTTCCTGGAGGAGGACGAGGCCGACGACGTAAATCTCGCCCGGGTACTCCTGGTTCTACATCACAGCATCCTTCAAGACATCTCCCGCCGGCATGCGAAGCTGTCCTCTCGGGAACGAAAAGAGCTGGTCAGCGTCATGGAGCCCGTCCTCCTTCGGGACCTGGATTTCATCCTCGATCAAATGGAGGACGCCGACGAGTTCCTGGGTTTCCTGAACTCCGCCATCGGCGCCGGCTGCGCCGGCATCCGCATGGCACTGCTGGCGGTCCTGGCGGGCGCGCATTACCGCCACGGCGATGTGCGCAGACGCGCGGAAAAACTCCTCGATCAATCGGCAACGCCGTCCGTGGAGGACATCAAATGGCTCGCCGAGGAATGGAGCGAGTTCTACTACCCGACGGCGCGATCGCTCAAGCCGCTTCTGGTCCGTTACCATGACAACCAAGAACTGTTGAAGGTCTTCACTGTCCAGCTCTGCGGCAGGGTGGAATTCGAGTTGTTGGAGTCCATGATCAAGACCAGAGCTGTCCCGATTCCCAGCCGTGCTGGCTCGGCTAATCGGCAATCCCAAGCCCAAGGAGCCTGGAATTCTGCGCCGAGAGCTCGATGCCCTCGCCGAATACCAAGTTCTCGATCCCGCCCGGGACTACTTGCGATGTTACGCGGACGACCGTCTGTCCCTGGATGGGCATCTGTGCTGGTTCAACGCTCTTCATGCAAGGGTTCACGAAAAAACGTGGGGCCTTGCGTCTGGAAGATCTCAGGCGCTATGAGAACCTGGATTCCAGAAGCCAAGACCTGCTGCCGTCAGGGTTGTTCGATACCGTTTTCATCGACAAGCTCGAAGCGGTTCTGCTTTTCATGAAAGAACACCTGGACGAGCTGGCCACGCTCTCGACGGCTACCCTTGGGCCCTTGCTGGACAAGCTGCTGGAGCATCCCCGGAATCTCCTCGTTCACCACAGCTTGCTGATTCGCCTGGAGAAGCTCTTGGCGAAACGGTTGGAGGCCGGAGAAGAGGCCGTTCGACCGCTCATGGGCAGGATCAAACAGATTCTGCAGAATCTGGCCAGAGTTGAGAAAAAAACTCCCAAAACTCGAAAGAGAAAACGATGACCCGCGAAGAAGCCTTCCAGAATTTGAATCTGCCGCTCGATGCCGACCCCGAGGCGGTCGAAAAGGCCTATCAGCGCCTGGTGCGACGCTATCCTCCCGAGTTTCACCCGGACAAGTTCCGCGCCATCGATGACAGCTACCGACTGTTGACATCGCTGCCGGCGATGCTGGGAAAGCTCCTGACGCCGGCCGTCGAGGACCCCAAGCTGGACCCGACCCTGCTTATGTTCGATCCATCCATTCCTGATACCCGCATTGACGAAGCACTCGCGGAGATCCGCGCCATCGCCCTGGCCGAAGCCTTATGGAAACCACCCGTCTCCGGACAGTCCCCGAAAGGCAAACGACCCTTCTAGCCCGGCGCTTTCATTCTTTGCGAATCAGATTCTTGTTCCCACATTCCTTCCCATATTAATGTGGTATTGTCGGTATCTTAAGCGCGTGCTTGGAAACTGCTTCTTGCGGCCACGAATTGACCACATTGTACGTAATCCAGCGGTCGGGATAAACCCCGACCATACAGAACACGACATCGTACCAACATGCAAGGGGCGGGCTTTATGGCCGTCCGCCACCGCTCCCCCGGAGAAACTCCGTCATGACGAAATTCCTCAAGGTCATCAGCGCATCCGAAGTCCTGCAGATCTTGGAACGGTTTGCGCCGCTCGAACCCGAAACCGTATCTCTGGAAGCCGCCACCGGTCGAGTCCTGGCGAGCGCAATCGTGGCCGGCGAGGATATCCCCGCCTTTCCGCGAGCCACCATGGACGGTTTTGCGGTGCGGGCTCGGGATGTCTACGGGGCATCGGAAATCATCCCGGCCCTTTTGGAAGTGGTCGGCAAGGTGGAGATGGGGGAAGCGGCCAGTCAGCCGCTCGCGCCCGGCCAGGCGATTGCCGTCCCCACCGGCGGCATGCTGCCGCCGGGTTCCGATGCCGTGGTCATGGTGGAACACACCCAGCCGCTCGATGATCGAACCATTGAAGTGACGCGACCGGCGGCGCCAGGGGACAACGTGCTGCAGGTGGGAGAAGACCTGCGGCTGGGCGCAGAAGTGCTGCCGGCGGGCCGGCGACTCCGACCGCAGGATGTGGGGCTGCTGGCCGCTCTGGGGATCATGTCGGTGGACGTGTACCGCCGGCCGCGAGTCGCCGTCATTTCCACCGGGGATGAAATTGTTCCGGCCGATACCGCTCAGCTTCCTTTGGGTAAAACTCGCGATATCAACAGTTATTCGATTGCGGGACAACTGCATCAAACCGGAGCAACCACTACCCTCTGCGGGATTGTCGAGGACGCCTTGCCGCAGCTCACGGCCGTGTGCCGGCAGGCGCTAGACGACCATGACGTGGTGCTGCTCTCTGGCGGGAGTTCGGTCGGGGCTCGCGATTACACCATCCAAGTGCTGGAATCCATGGCCGATGCCGAAATCCTGTTCCACGGCATCGCCATCCGGCCCGGCAAACCCACCATTCTGGCGCGCATCGGCAAGAAGGTCTTCTGGGGGCTCCCAGGCCAGCCTGTATCGGCCCTGACCATTTTTACCGCCTTTGTCAAACCGCTTCTGGAACGGCTGGAAGGTGAACGGGAGAAGAGCATCCTCCAGGGCGCAACCCGCATTGCCACGCTCAGTACCCGTCTGCCATCGGTACATGGCCGCAGCGACTATGCCTCCGTGGTGCTTGAAGCACGAGACGGCCAGCTGTGGGCCACGCCGCTGTTCGGCAAATCCGCCATGATCAGCCTCCTGTCGCAAGCCGACGGGTACGTAATCGTGCCGGAACACTCGGAAGGCCTGGATCAAGGGGCCGAAGTCACGGTCCATCTGTTTTCCAGGTAGCCGGAGCGAAATGAACGGGGACCGAAATTCGGTCTTCTGCACAAGCAAGTTCATCCGCACAGAACCCTATCGTTCTCGATTCTTTTGACTATTCGGCAACCATCGGCTAAAAAAGTAGATGAAGAGCCACTTCACCTACCCCTCTGGAATCGACATCCCATGAGACGCGCAAGCCGCACAATCAACCTGGTCGCATTTCTTTTTCTGGGAGTGCTGTGGTTCGTCTTTGTTCAGGACTCACCTGCATCGGAGCCCAAACAGAGGATTCTGATCCTGTATTCCTTCGGATACGGGCTGCCGGCGTATGAAAAGGTCAATCCAGCCTTTCTGTCGGTCATGAAGAACGCCGGTGTAAGCACCGACGACCTGTTCTTTGAATACCTGGATCTGGTGCGCAACCGGGACAAAGAACACCGCCGACACCTGCTCGACTTGTTCCGTCATAAATACTCCGGGCACAAAATTGACCTGATCATCACCGTACACGGACCGGCCCTACATTTTCTCTTGAATGAGGGCAAGGAGATTTCCCCGAATGCGCCCGTCCTGTCCCTGTTGGCGCCAGAGGCAATGGAGATGGACGGCATTGGGCGCAGGATTGTGCTCCTGCCGATCAGCCTGGACATGCGGGGGACTTTGGAACGGGCTCTGGAGCTGTTCCCCGAAACCGCTCGCCTCGTGTTTGTGGGGGGGTTCTCCGAGGTCGATAGAAGATTTGAACGCGAAGCCCGAAGCGCTTTTGTGCCCTGGCAGGGCAAGCTGGAATTCGAGTACACCAGCGACCTTACCATCGATGAGATGCTGCAGCGGGTTGCCAACCTCCGTCCCCGGACCGTCGTTGTTTACGCCAACATCTTCAACGACAAAACCGGCAGGACGTTTGTTCCCAGAGACGTCGGGGAGATGGTGGCCAAGTGCGCCAACGCGCCGGTTTTCGGCCTTTATGACACCCTCCTCGGCACCGGTATCATCGGCGGCTCGATGTTGAGCTTCGAGGCGGAAGTAGATGCGCGGGCCGCCAAGGTGGCTCTCGACGTCCTGAACGGGAAGATCGACCTTGCAGAGACGGTCATCACCCTCGCCGGCACCAAAATACCCATGTTCGACTGGCGACAGGTCGAAAGATGGAACGGGAAACTCAAGCCACCTGCCCGAGCAAAGCGTCTTTGTGAATCGCGTTCCTTCGATTTGGGACCAATTTAGACGGTATATAATCGTTGTCGTTCTCTTCTCGCTGGCCCAGTCGTGCCTGATCGCCGCCTTACTGGGTCACAGACGCCGCAGGAGATCGGCAGAACAGGCTCTGCGCGAAAGCGAAACGCGGCTGAGCCTGGCGGCGGATTCCGCCGGTGCGGGGCCTGTGGGCCTATGGATATTGGCACCGGCCTCATCTGGGGCACCGAAAAAGGCTGGGGGTTGTACGGTCTTGCCCCAAGCCAGGAGGTGAACCTTGAAAGGTCCTGACAGTGTCTACTTCCGAAGATCGAGATCGGGTTGTCCTAGCCGTGCAGAAGGTCTTGCATTCGGAAGAGCCATCGCGTCGAATACCGTATCGTTCTCCCCGACGGGAGTATTCGTTGGATCTCCTCCCGAGGGCGCCCGCATTTCAGTGCTTCCGGCAGATCCGCCCGTCTGATGGGCGTGTCCATAAACATCGACCGAGCTAAAAACGATCCGAGGAAGACCCGTCCGGAGTCCGAGGAATTCAGTCGGACCATTCTCGCCTCCTTGAGGAATCACATTGCGATCCTTGATAAAGAAGGGGACAATTGTTTCCATAAGCGAGGCATGGGAGCAATTTGCCCGCGCAAACGGCGCTGTTTCGTTGGCTGGCCTAGGTCCCGGAGTCAACTACCTGGAGGTATGCCGGCGGTCTATCGTGGCGAATGATGATCTTGCAGCCCAGGCACTCGACGGTATCCAATCGGTCTTGGATGGAAAAACGGAACCTTCTCCCTTGAATACCCCTGCCACTCTCCCTCCGAATCCCGATGGTTCTCCGATGGAGGTGATGCCCTTCAGGAGGTCCGAGGGGGGGCGTGGTAATCTCTCACACCAATGTCACGCAACGCAAAAACGCCGAATTGGAGGCCCGGCAACGTGGGGAGGAACTTGCCCATGTCACTCGGATCGCCACTATTGGGGAAGCTGGGAACGTCGTTGGCCCATGAAATCAACCAGCCGTTGACGGCTATCCTTTGCAACGCCGAGGCCGCCCAGCGTTTCCTGTCGAGGGTCACGCCGGACTTGGACGAGGTCCGGCAGATTCTGGATGACATCGTCAAGGATGACAAAAGGGCCGGGGAGGTGATCCGGAGGATGCGAACCCTGGTTAAGAAAGAAGCTCCCCGCCGCGACGCGGTGGACCTGAATGACACCATCCGGGAAACCTTGGCGCTCGTTCGCGGCCACCTCTCTCCTGGAACGGCTGTCAATTGTGGCCGAGTTGACCGCTGAACTGCCTACCGTGCAAGGTGACTCGCGTGCAGTTGCAGCAGGTCATCTTGAACCTGCTTTTGAATGCGATCGCCGCCATGAAAGATGCCCCGATGGCTTCAAGAGACATTGGCCGTTAAGAACGGCGATGGAGGATATCCGTCGTCCGCCAGGGTTGCTGTCACCGACTCGGGCATCGGTATCGACACGAATGCCACCTCGACCGCCTGTTCGAGCCCTTCTACACAACCAAAGCAGAGGGTCTGGGGATGGGGCTTGCGATCAGCCAAACCATCATCAAGGCCCATGGGGGAAGATAGGGGCTGTAAACCACCCGGAAGGCGGCGCCACCTTCACCGT
>CAWDJT010000049.1:0-14459 GCA_963802715.1 uncultured delta proteobacterium | reverse complement strand
GCGAACTGATGCTTACCGGCGAACAGATCCCCGCTGTATCGCTGGACACGAGCGTCAAAAAGCCCTTGCGGAAATGGATGCCAAGATGCTTGGCGCGACCCTTGTCTTGGGGCCTAACCAGGAACTGGAAGGGATTTTTACCGATGGCGATCTGCGTCGTGCCATTCGGCGCCACGGAGACCTCCGCGGTAAAGTTGTGAAAGATCTGATGACAAGACGCCCTACCTGCTTGAACCCAAACCAGTCGGTGGGCGACGCCTTGGAAGTCATGGAACAACGCCTGATTACTGTCCTACCGGTGGTGGATCATCACAACCGCATCGAAGGGATTCTCCATCTACATGATCTCCTGGGCAAAGGGCAGATCTTGTTTTCAAAGCGCAAGACCCAGGACGTTACCCCAAGGGCAATCGGCTAGATTAGCGCCCATACGGATTCAGCGGGTCCAAAGGACGCCCTTAAAACCCACGAATACCCTATTCCACCATCTGATACCCGCTAAAGCTGGAAATCGCTTTTTCCCAGGTTGTGCGTATCGGCAAGCAGCTGCCGAGCAAGATTGGGAAGGCGGATAAGTAGTGGGTCCTCCAGGCCTTGGCCACGGTTTCGTTGGAAGAACTAGGCTCTTTTTTGCCGCAATACTCTTGTTTCCGAGACTCACATCCGGCTTCCGCCGGAATGACGGTTTGAGGATATTGGATACCCAATTCTGCGAACCTGTACCGTGTTCACAATCACGTTTTGGGGAGCCAAACCAATTGCAGCGACCCCCTTGTTGCGACCCGATACGTTCGGCTAAGAATCCAGTTCTTGTTGGGTTGAATCTATTGTCACTCTGAATCCTTGGTGATGCTGAATCATGTACAGCCAGATTATCTACTTCATCATCGCGTTACTGCTCTTTGACGCTCCAACAGCCGGGAAGCAAGCCATTACACCCGCCAGCGCAAACTATCTTGCTAGTGCTGGTTCTTTTGGGTGGTTTTGTTGCCGCCTGCCGGGCAGCTTTTCACCCGTTGCGAAAAGCCCTTAACGGGGCAAGGAGCCGATACTGCCGCCATCCTGCTTTACCACCGCATCCAGGGAAGACTCAATGTGTTGGTCATCCTGGTATTGGTCATCCACGTCTACGTGCTGGATGTCAAGTACTACCTGGGAGCTGTGCCCGGTTTTGCCGAGCTCATGAGCATTTCCGGGTGGCAATCGGACTGGGCTTTTACCTGCTCCACCTGGCCATCATCTGGTACCTGAGTTATCCCTGCCACGAGCAGGATCCATCGGACGAGCACAGGCGCGCGGCCAATTCGTGTGGGGCGATGTGCGCTTCTACCTGGCGTTGCTCATACCATGGCTGTTGTTTTCCCTGCTCTCAGATGGACTCCAGTGGCTCCCCAAGACCTCTCCGTTGGGCATTTTTGAGGAGTGAACTGGGACAGCTGCTGCTTTTTGGCGTCATCCTGGGATCTTTTGCCGATCTTGGCGCCATGGCTGATGGTGCGCCTTTGGCAATGCCGGCCGATCCCGCCCATTCCTGCCCGGGCCGCTTGTCGAGAGTTTCTGCGAACGAGCATCGGTTTCGCCTGGGGGGGTTTTTGTTTTGGCCGATTTTCGCCGGGGAGGCCATCACCGCCGGGATCATTGGGGTCCTGCCACGTCTACGCTACATTTTGATGACTCCAGGAATTATTCGACTCCTGGATAACGATGAACTGCAGGCTGTAGCCGCTCATGAAATGGGGCATGTCCGGCGGATGCACATTCCGTTTTATCTGGTTTTCTTTCTGGGCTATTCGTTGTTGGCGTACGCCTGGAACGATCTGCTCCTGCTGCTTCTTTTGAAACAACCCCTCCTGCTGAATTGGGCGCTGTCGCCGGATTCAAACCAGCAGACGCTGTTTTCCGTGGTCTACAGCATCCCCATTGTGCTCCTGATGGTGCTCTATTTCCGCTATGTGTTCGGCTACTTCATGCGCAACAGCGAACGTCAGGCTGATCTGTACGCGCTGGAACTCGTGGGTCACCCGTTCACTCTGGCGTCCTCCCTGGAGAAGATCGCCATCGCCAGCGGTCATACGCACGACCTGCCCAGCTGGCACCACTTCAGCATCCGCCAGCGCATTCAGTTCCTTTTGGACAGTCACCGCCACCCGGAACTCCGCCAACGACATCACCGCAAGCTCTACACCATGGCGGTGGTATTTTTCGTACTGGCTGTCGGGTTGGCGACCGCCGGTTTCCAGTTCAAGAAAACCCCGCTGGCCAAATCCTGGCAGAGGCAAGTGGTTTTCTCAGTGTTGGAACGTCAACTGGAGGATTGGTCCAACAATGTGGAACTGATGGGGATGGCCGGCAGCGTGCTGCTGGAACAAGGCCGATATGCAGAAGCCAGGGATCTGATGCAAAAACATCTGGAACGCTCGCCCAATGATCCTCAGATCTCAAATAACCTGGCATGGCTTTACGCCACCGCGCCTCCACCCTATGCCGACCCGGTGGCTGCTCTGGAGCTGGCCTTGAAATCCGTGCACCTGGACCCCGAACCCTACGCTTTGGACACCCTGGCGGAAGCATACTATGTCAATGGACGCTATCGGGAGGCTCTGGAAACCATCCAGCGAGCCATCGACATGAAACCGGATAATCTCAAGTATTTGCTGGAACAGCAGAAGAAATTCGCCAAGGCGTTGCAGGATGGGGGTGGCGCCGCGGCGTCCCCTCCTTGAAAGGAAAGCCCATTATTTCAAGGTAAAAGGGCTGATCCAAACGCCTTCCAGGATTTTCCGCGTTCTTCATGTCCTGGCAAACATCTTGCCTTGGGCTTTTCATTGCCATTCTTAGATCGTATTGGTTATAAGGGCATACGCTGAGGCCACGGGGGTATGTCCCATGGCAGCGTAATCACGGGATGAGCGAGAGGATCCAGAGCATGAGCAAAAGCAACCAAACAGTCCATTCTTTCCCCAAGAACCCCACTGAAGAGATCCGAGCATCCTTGAGCAGCTACAAGGGTAAACAGTATTTGGATCTTCGCGTCTATTACCTGGGGGATGACGGCGACTATCATCCATCCAAGAAAGGCATCACCGTTCCCCCGGATTTGTTGGGAGACTTGGAAGAAGCGGTACGAAAACTGCGGGATGCGGTGGGAGAGGATTGATAGAAACGGGATGTGGAGATGCGGAGGCAAGGAGATACGGGGAGGGGCCTGAGCGAGCCTTGACCCAGCTAGCTCCCTGAGAGCTTTGCAGGACCGTATCTCAGCGTCTAGCCAGCTTTATCTCGGCGCTCCATGCGTGTCTGTGTAACACTTGACGGTAGCTGATTTCGGCGTGGCGGTAAGCCGGTCAACCACTCGGCGAAAAATCGTGCCGAAACGCGGTTCTTCGGCGTGCAATGCGCCGTGAGGGCATATTTCCAGGCAGCAGTAGCAGCGGATGCAGCGGTCATAATCAAAGTGTACCCGAGTGCGGTCGTGGCTGATGGCTTTTGCCGGGCAGTACTTCCAGCATTCCCCGCACAGCTTGCAGGTAGCGCTCACCGTGGCCGGACGCTGAATCAGATGTTTCCGCAACCAGCCATGAAAGATCCGGGGACCGAAGACCAGCGGGGTCATGTCCGGGAAGCGAAAATCTCGCACCCGCGGGAGTTCTCCTTGCACCTCGATGGGGCCACCGGCCAGACTCATTTGAGCGGCGATTTTGTTGGTCAACAGCTGTTCCGAGGGTATTCCAAGCATGCGGCAGACCGTGGTGTCCAGGGCAACCGCATCGGTACTGGCCAAGATCACGTTGAGGGGGCGCGGTGTGCCGCCCATGCCCGGCCCTTCGCCTTCCATGGCCAGGATGCCGTCCAGCAGGGTGATGGCCGGCCGCACGGCGCGGTAGATGTGGACCAGCAGTTGCGCGAACATCTCCCGGTCCACCCCGGCTCGCAGGTGCCATTCGGGTTTGCGGTAGCCGACAATGCAACCGAAGAGGTTCTTCACCCCCAGGGTGAGCAGCATCTGGCCGTGGGTCTTGAGTTTGGGCAGGTTGATGACCACCTCGGCATCCAGAGCGGCTTCGGCGATTTCGATGCGCTGGAAGGGCTCGCCGACTTCAATGGCGCGGCTGGTGGAAAAAGCCCGAACCTCCACCGGCAGGCCCGCAATGGCTTCCTGAATGCCGCTGGTTTTGAGCACCCGTTCGATGGAACCCATGGCCGGACTGTCGGAAATTTGCACCGTGGCGCCGCAGTCCAGGGCGTATTGGGCCACGGCCCGCACCACCAGCGGATGGGTCAGTATGGCTTTTTCCGGGGGGGCTGGAGCCAGCAGGTTAGGTTTGATCAACACGCGGCTGCCAGGCCGGATGATTTCCCGCCCCCCGAGAGAATCCAGGATAGTGTGGATCTGCACGGGCAAGTTCACCGGATCGTAGGTGGCTGATTGGACAATGACTCTGGGCATGAATGGATTCACCTCGGAAGCTTCGATGCATCGGGAACCTGGCTGTGGCCGCATAACGCGCCAGGCGGTGGTTTGATTCCCGGGGCTTGGGTTCTCACAAGGAACGGCTATGACCGAGCAAGATCACGAAGGTTTGACCCAGTTGGGCCGTAAGGTGGCGCCGCCTGCCAGTCCACAAGAAGCGCACTTGGAGACGTTTGTCAACCCCGATCCTGATGTGGATTATGTGGTGCGGCTGACCGCTCCCGAATTCACCACCCTGTGTCCCATCACCGGTCAACCCGATTTCGCCACGGTCATCGTGGACTACGTGCCGGGGAAATGCCTGGTGGAGAGCAAATCCTTCAAGTTGTTCCTGTGGAGTTTTCGCAATCATGGGATTTTTCATGAAGCGGGGACGGTCTATATCCACAAGCGATTGGAGGAGGTGCTGCAGCCCAAGTACCTGCGCGTGGTGGGGTTATGGAACGTGCGAGGCGGGATTACCATTGACGTGGTCAGGGAAAGCGGGGCTCTCCCCCTCAATTGCCGGCCCTTGCCATTAGGGGAAAGCGATTACCGGGGTGGCCGTGAATAGCCGACCTCCCCTGTCACTGTTGTGAAAGGAGTTTCAAACAACGATGGCCTTGGCAAGAATCCATCGAGAGGCTGATGCCGCCATGGACGAGGGGCTCTTTTCTCGAATCCAGAAAAAAGCTGCAGCCTACTTTGAGAATTCCCGTGGCAGCCACGATTGGAGCCACACCGAACGGGTCTACCGCCTCTGCGTGCGGATCGGGGAAAAGGAGGGGGCCGAGCTGGAAATCCTGCGGATCGCCGCTCTGCTGCACGACATCGGCCGGGAAGAACAGGACAGCAGCAAGGGGAAGATCTGCCATGCCACGGTGGGGGCCAAGCTGGCACGGTCCATTCTCGAGGAAGTGGGGCTTGAACCCGACAAACTGGATCGGGTCATCCACTGCATCCGATCCCACCGCTTTCGCGGCAAGCACAAACCTGAAACCATGGAAGCCAAGGTTCTGTTTGACGCTGATAAGCTGGATTCGCTTGGGGCCGTGGGCGTCGGCCGCGCTTTCCTGTTTGCCGGCGAAGTGGGAGCCACCGTTCATAACCACGGCGTTGACCTCAGCCAGACCACGTCCTATTCCCGGGAGGACACCGCTTATCGGGAATTCGCCGTAAAGCTCTGCAAGGTCAAGGACCGGATGCTCACCGGCGAAGGCCGACGCATGGCGGAGGAACGTCACCACTTCATGGAACAATTCTTCCAACGGCTCCACGACGAAGTGGAAGGCAAGATCTGAACCTGCCACTTCCTCTGGTCCCCACCTCTCATCCCACCAGCTTGGGAAGGCCAAGTCCGTTCAGGTCCGTGATGACGGTGGCTAACGCTCCTTCCTTGCTCCCGGCTATTCACACCAGGCCAAGCTGAATAAGCTCACGCGGGTTGTTTCGGAGTGACGGCGGACTTCAGTGTGCTTAAACACTGTCAGCAGCCACCTCACCATGCAAGGGATTCTGTTCCTCGATCTCGATTTCGTCGATCTCTCCAGCTTTCGGCAGCGATACGGTAAAGACCACCAGATTTTGCTCCTGGGCAAAGGAAAGCACCCCGCCCATGTTCTTGACCAGCCGGTAGCACAACGGCAAACCTATGCTTTGCCCGCCTTCGTCAAAGGGGAGGAAGAGGACTTCCGGGTTCTTGATCTTAGGCTTGTTGGTCCGATTCCGGAATTCGATGTGGACCCGCTGGCGCTCTTGAGAACTCTTGATGGTCAAGGCTTCACCATGATTCATGGCACCGCTGGCGTTGCGGATCAGATTGATGAATACTTGATTGAGCACATCCCGGTCGGCATGGACCACCGGTTCCTGCGGGTCCAGATCGAGGCGACAGTAGATCGAGTGCTTATCGATTTCCGGGGCCAGCAGGTAAACCGCATCTTTGATGATGCCATTAACGGAGCAATCCTTCTGACGGATTTCGACCGGTTTCAGATAGTTGCGGATCCGATCGAGGATCCTTTCCAGGCGTTGTGATTCGCGCACAATAATGTCCGCCTCCGGAAGCTCCGGGTGTTTGATCTGCAGCCGACGTGCAAATCCGCCGATGGAAACCAGGGGATTGCGGATCTCGTGAGCCACCTCCGCCGAAATCGCCCCCAGGGTATTGAGTTTCTCCCTTTGAACCAGGGCCTTCTCCAGGAACACGTGGTCGCTGATGTCTACGATGATGCCTTCAAGGTATCTGATGATCTTTCCTGATTGGTTGTCCCATGATGGTATGAATCTGATCATGACATGGATGGTGCGCCCACTCTTGTGGACCAGCCGACATTCAATGGTAGGTGGCGGATCACTGGAAGCGAAGATCGACCGGACTTATCTGTTCCACGCGGACACGGTCTTCGGGATGGATTCTTTCCAAGAGCCATTGTGGCTTCGCCAATGCTTCTTCCGGACTGTAGCCCAGGATGCTGGAACAGGCCTGATTGACGAAATCCAGTTGCATGTCACATCGTAGCCCGTAGATGAGCAGGGGAAGATTCTGCACCAACTGCGAATAGCGCTGTTCTGCCCGCTGGATTCTACCCCTCAGGAGGGTCTTTTCCTGGAAGCGTTTCAGGCAAAACCTGAATTCGGTAAGCGTGAACGGTTTTCGTAGGTAGTCGTAGGCCCCCAGCTTAATGGCTTGCACGGCGTGGTCAACGGTCGAGGAACCGGTAATGAAGACAATCTCTCTCTCGGCATTCTGTTCCTTGAGCTTGGCAGCCAGTTCCAGACCACTCATGCCAGGCAAGTGAATGTCCACAAAGGCGAGTTGAAAGGACTCGGTCTTCGAAACCTCGAGTGCCTCTTCGGCCTGGGCGCAGACAATGGGCCGGTACCCCTCATGAACCAGCACATCCTCCAGCATCTGACCCAAAGCTGGATCGTCATCAACAACCAGGATTGGTTGTCCGGATAGTTCCTGGCATGACCACATTAAGTCCTCCTTAGCGGATGACCCCAAACGATCATCGGTCGAGGATGTGTCACCAGAACGCCAACATCTGTGATGTTTCTGGACAGAAAGCTCGCCTTTCGAGCCTTAATGTGGCTGGAGTTCCGTCAGGAAGGAGCCCTAAAGCTTAGCCAGCGCACTTCCCGAAGGGACTTCGAACCGCTGTTTCTATTGTATGCATGCAAATGGGCAATCGGCTAGAGCCTTTGTAAAGATTCTCCGGATAGCGGCATGGTTGTCAGGCCCTGTCCGTCTGATATCAGCCTGGTCTGTACGGGGCTTCGAAGGGGGAGCGGTCGGGAATCGCTCCCATCTCCCCGATTTGCCTGTCATCGGGGAGATGGGAGGAGGGATCTGACAGCGGGGGAATGACCGTTACTGTGCTACAGGCTAGAAGCTGAAAAACACCTTCTGCAGCACTTTGGGCGTGATACCCGCCATATCCAGGTACATGGTGATCCCACCCATGAAGAAGGGCCAACCGGCGCCCATGATCATGGCCAGATCCACGTCCCGGGAGCTGTGGACGACCTTTTCGTTAAGTATCAGATCCACTTCCCGGGCCAGGTTGTTCAGCACCCGTTCGCGGATTTCTTCGGGCCGGAACTCACGCTGACCGGTCTTCACCCAAAGCTTCTCCACCTCCGGATCCACCTTCCTGGTTTTGTTCTGCGGCAGGTAAACGCCAGGTTTCTTGGCATCCACCAGTTTCTTGAAGTTGGCGTTGAGCGGGAAGCGATCCGGCCCGAAGGCGCTGTTGAGCGTTTCGCTCACGTGGTAGGCCACGGCCGGTCCCACCAGTGCCAGCAGTTCGAAGGGAGCGATGGGCAAGCCCCAGGGCCAGCAGCGCGTCGTCCACCTGCTGGAAGGTGGCGCCTTCATCCACCATGGTCAGGCAGTCCACCAGCATCTTGGTGAGCACCCGGTTGACCAGGAAGGCCGGTGCATCCTTGACCAGGATGCCGGTCTTCTTGAGCTTCTTGGCCAGATCGAAAGCCGTCGCCAGCGTCAGATCGTTGGTCTGCTCGCCCTTGATCACTTCCACCAGAGGCAGCACCGCCACCGGGTTGAAGAAGTGGAAGCCCACCACCCGTTCCGGGTGCTTCAGATCCGAGGCCATTTCGCTGATGCTCAGCGACGACGTGTTGGTGGCCAGGATGCAGTCGGGGCGTACCACCACTTCTGCTGCCGCAAACACCTGTTTCTTGACCTTCATTTCTTCGAAGACGGCTTCGATGACGAAATCGCAGTCGGCAAAATCCTGGTCATCCAGGGTGCCCTTGAGCAGGCTGGTCAGGTAACGGGCGCGGGCTTCGGTCATCTTGCCCTTTTCCACCATCTTCTGGAATTCACCGGCCACGTAGGCGCAGCCCTTGTCCACGAATTCCTGCTTGATGTCTTTCATCACCACCGGGACCCCCAGGCGGTAGATGAAAAGCTGGGCCAGCTGCGAAGCCATGAGCCCCGCGCCGATGATCCCCACCTTGTTGATGGCCTTAGGTTTGGCTTCCGGCATCCCCTTGGGCTTCTTGGCGTAGCGATTGACCAGGTCGAAGGAATAGATGGACGCCTTGCAGTACTGGCTCTTGATGAGATCGCCCAGGGCCTTGTTTTCTTCCTCAAAACCCTGCTCGATGTCCCAGCTGCAGGCGCCTTCGATGAGCTCCAGGGCCCGGTAGGGAGCCGGGGCCGCCCCGTGGATCCTGGCATCCACCATGGCACGGGCCTTGGCGATCAGTCTGCTTGACGTTGGCGGGTTTGAACGGTGGCCGTTCCACCTGGACCTTGCCGGCAATGATGTCCATGAGGAACTGCAGGGATTCATCCAGGAACTCGGCGCTGTCGAAGAGCCGATCCGCCAGCCCCATTTCGAAGGCTTTGGTGCCGTTGATCATGCGGTTCTGGTTGAGCGGATTGGCGATGATCAGTTCCAGGATCTTTTCCAGACCCAGCAGCTTGGTTCCCAGGGTGCAGCCGCCCCAGCCCGGGATCAGCCCCAGAAAACATTCGGGGAAACCGATGGCCGGAACGCTGCGGGACACCGTGCGGTACTGGCAGTAGAGAGCGATTTCCAGACCGCCGCCCAGGGCCACGCCATTGATGGCCGCCAGCGTCGGGAAAGGCAGGTGCCATGATCTGCTTCATGGTGTCATGGCCGACCTTGCCGATGCCGTAACCCTGCTCGAAGGTGGTGATGAACGGCACCTGGGTGAGATCCGCGCCGGCGGCAAAGATGTAATGCTTGCCGGTGAGCAGCATCCCCTTGACGTCGGGTTCCTTGATGATGCCTTGCAGCGCTTTGCCCAGGGACTGCATGGCGATCGGCATCGAAGGTGTTGGGCTTCTTGTAGTCCATGCCCGTTGTCCATGGTGACGATGGCGATCTTGCCGACGGGAGAGTCATAAATACGTTGGTATGGAAACGGGTTACCGGTTCGGCCATGGTGGTCCTCCTCTATTAGGCACTGGCCGCAGCATCTTGGTTTGGCGGCTGGTTTGCAGGTTTTCCCAAATGACCGATCCGCCCTGTCCCAGTCCCACGCACATGGTAGCCAGCCCGTAGCGCACGTCGGGACGTTCGGCAAATTCGTGCATGAGATGGATCATCAGACGTGGTCCGGACGCCGCCAGCGGATGGCCGAAGGCGATGGAGCCACCCCAGGGGTTCAGACGCTCGATCATCAGGGAATCTTCAGGCCGAATTCCTTCATGAAGACGATGGCCTGGACGGCAAAGGCTTCGTTCAGCTCGATGAAGCCCATGTCATTCATGGCGAGGCCGGTTCTGGCGAACACCTTCTTGGTGGAAGGTACCGGACCGTAGCCCATGATCTCCGGGCTTAACTCCGGCATAGGCAAAACCCACCAGCCGCATCTTGGGGGTGAGGCCCAGTTCCTTGGCCTTGTCGGCGGTCATGAGCAGCACTCCGGAGGCGCCATCATTCAACCCCGAGGAGTTGCCGGCCGTGACCTTGCCCTGGACCCGGAACGGGGTCTTGAGGGTCTTGCAGGCCATCCAGGGTGGTTTCCGGGCGCGGCTGCTGGTCGCGGTCGGCCACCACCCAGCCTTCCTTGGTGTAGACCGTCATGGGGACGATCATCTTCTGGATCTTCCCTTCCTGATAGGCCCTGGCCACCTTCTGCTGCGCGTGATAGGCGTATTCGTCGGCCATCTCCTTGGTGATCTCCGGGAACATGTCGTGGAGGTTTTCCGCCGTCTTCCCCATGACCAGGGCGTCTTCGGACACCAGCCGGTCGGCCAGAAAGCGCGGATTGGGATCGGCCGTGGCACCCATGGGATGATGCCCCATGTGTTCCACGCCGCCGGCAATGGCGATGTCGCAGGCTCCCAGAGCGATTTCCGCAGCCGCGCAGGTCACCGCCGTCATGCCGCCGGCACACATTCGGTCCACCGAAAAACCGGAACAGGCATCGGAAAGACCGGCCAGAATGGCCGAGGTCCGGCCCAGAGTAAGCCCCTGATCACCTTCCTGAGTGGTGGCCCCCCAGACGTTTTCCTCCACCATGTCCGGGCTGACCTGAGGATTGCGCCGCAGAAGCTCCCGAATGACCTTCACCACCATGTCGTCGGCCCGGGTGAACCAGAAGAATCCCTTTTCACCGGCTCTCCCAAAGGCTGTGCGGATGCCATCCACTAAAACCACTTCTCTCGCTTGCATGAGAGTACCCTCCTATACCTAAAGGTTGTGGGCGATGTCGCATCGCCTAAATTGCTATTTCCCTAATCTTAAACCAGCGCAAACCCATCATCCGAGATATCCAGCGCGGATTTATCGCCGATCATGATGCTGCGCGCTTTGGCGCTGGCCTGGGAGAGCACTGATTCACGAAGAACTGGGCGGAAGCCATCTTGCCCGCGTAGAAAGCGGCGCTGCGGTTTTTCTGCACCACGGCTTTCTGCTGGGCTTCGGTCTTGGCATTGTGGTCACGGTAGATTTCCTGCAGCCGGCGGTTGGCGAGATAGGCCTGCCAGATGAGCAAAAAGCCCATCACCACGTCACCGAACAGGTTCAGATAGGGCAGGGCATTGAGCACGGGGACCTCGAAGTCGTCGCTCATTCCTTTCAGGGCGAAGTATTTGGTCACCTGAATGAGGCTCTCCTGCGCCTCATCGTAAATTTTGATCAGGTCTCGCAGTTGGAAGTCCTTCCTGATGCGGCCCAACATGTCGCCGGTGACCTTGAAAGCGTTCTTGAAGAGCTGGCCGCGTTTCATGGCGATCTTGCGGCCGATCAGATCCAGCGCCTGAATCCCGTTGGTGCCTTCGTAGATGGAGGCGATCTTGCAATCGCGCAGGAACTGCTCCACCGGATATTCCGCCGTATAGCCGTAGCCTCCGTAGACCTGAATGGCCGTCTCGCACACCCGGAACCCCAGGTCACTTCCCCGCGACTTGCAGATGGGGATGAGCAGGTCCAAATATCCCTGGAACATCTCCAGCTCCTCATCGCTTTCGGCGGTCCGCACCCGGTCCAGGCAGTAGGCGGCCAAATACAGCATGGCGCGCAGTCCCTCGGTGGTGCTCTTCATGAACATGAGCATCCGACGCACATCCGGATGACGAATGATGGGCACTCGTCGGAGCATCGGCGTCTTTCATGTGTTCCACCGGGGCGCCCTGAATCCGCTGCTTGCTGTATTCCAGCGCGTGAAGATAGGCGGTGCTGCCCAGGGCCAGCCCCTGCATGCCGGTAAACAGGCGGGCTTCGTTCATCATATGAAACATGATGTGCATGCCCTTGTTTTCCTCACCCAGCAGGTAGCCGATGCAGTCGTTGTTCTCGCCGAAATTCAGCACGCAGGTGGCGGAACCGTGAATGCCCATCTTGTGTTCGATGCCACCGCAGGCCACGTCGTTGGGCACCAGATCGCCGCTGTCATCGTAGCGCAGCAGCGGCACCAGAAAGATGGAAATGCCCTTGGTGCCCTTGGGTGCCCCTTCGATCCGCGCCAGCACCATGTGGATGTTGTTTTCGGTGAGGTCATGCATGCCCGAGGATATGAAGATCTTCTGCCCGGAGATCTTGAAGGAGCCATCCGGACGACGGGTGGCTTTGGTGCGGAGATTGCCCACGTCGCTGCCGGCGCCGGCTTCGGTCAGACACATGGTGCCGCCCCATTCGCCGGAAAACATCTTGTCCAGGTAGAGTTCCTGCAGTTCGGGCGTGCCGAACAGGTGCAGAATGCGTCCGGCGCCGTGAGTCAGGCCGGGGTACATGAGCAGCGACCAGTTGGAGGCGGCGAACAACTCCACACAAGCATTGGTGACCACCACCGGGAATCCCTGGCCACCCACTTCGGGCGGGTCCGACATGGCCAGCCAACCGCCCTCGCAGTAGCGTTGGTAAGCCTGATGAAAGGCTTCGGGCGCCTTGACCTCGGCCGTTTTCGAAGCGACACCCTTCGCGGTCGCCGGCTTTGTTGGCCGGAAAGAATTCCTTCTCCGCCAGTTTCTCGGCCTGTTCCAGGGCCATGTCGAACATCTCCTGGGAGTGTTCGGCATAAAGGGGCCTCCGGCACAATTCCTCGACCCTCAATTGTTCGTATAGAACGAATTTGACATCCCTTTCATCCACCAGCAGCTTCATGAGTTCTTCACTCCTTCACATGGGGGTGCGGCACCGGTTGATGGAGCCTCCAAAGCCTGAACGGACGGCTCTTGTTGTATGCCTTTGAGAAACAGGTCTACCAAGGGTTCGGTGAGAGGCTCCAGCGGGTAATGCCGCCCAGCCAGCACCCAGGTGGACACCACTTCGTCCAATGCACCAAAAATGAAACGTTTGATGAGACCAAGGGGAATATCCTGTCGGAAGATCCCTTCCTGTTGCCCGGATTCGATGACTTCTCCGATCAGGTCCAGGTACCCCTTGAGCTGCAACTTGTCGTGTTCCCGCATGAAACGGCTGCTTTGACGCAATTCCACCTGAAATACGGCTGCCAGGTCGGGGTTGGCCTGGAATTCCGCCAGATGCATCCGGATCAGTTTGGCAAAGCGGGTCCGAGCATCAGCTTCTTCCTGAATCCCGTCGCGAAATTTGGAGATGACCCACTGCATCTTGTCTTCAAAGAGACGAATCAGCAGGTCGTCTTTGTTCTTGAAGTAGAGGTAGATGGTGCCGTCGGCGACATCGGCCAGACGGGCGATTTCCGCCACCTTGGAATTGAAGAAACCTTTCTGGGCAAAGACCTTGACGGCCGCATCCAGAATGCGCTGACGCTTGTCCGGATTGTGTTTTTGCGATGACCGTCGAATGGCTGAAACCTCCTTAGCGAATCGATCTTCCCCAGACGCAATCGATGATTTCAAATAGATCCGGGAAACCTTGTTGAGCTTATCTAGACGACCAAGAACCATTCATGAATGAACGCTCATTCATTATTTGACCAGAACTTTTTTTCCTTGTCAAGAGGGGTTTCTGTGGATTGCATCCGGCACAGTCAATAACCTACTCCGATGACCACCCCCTCTCCTGCCGTAGGCACATGGTGCGTCAACTTAACGGTTCAGCGTTGGGTGCGGTGCCGCGGCAGACACCGAACATTAACCACGAAGAGCACGAAGGGCACGAAGACAAAATTTGATGAGGTGTCGAATCTGGCTCTGAACCGAAGCGACATGAAACGGCACCCGGAGAATAATTCCCTTCTTCGTGACCTTCGTGTCCTTCGTGGTAAAAAAAGCCTTAAGTTTACGCCATTGTGCCGTAGGCAGGACAAGGCTGGAGGGGGATTTTTGAGACAGTCTCTAAGAACCTTGCAATAAAGGCGGGATCGGGGGATTTGCTTGACAACCTCTCAGATGGGTAATGGCCGCTGGATCCGCCAGGCGTCTCAGTGTACAGTTAGCCACACTAACACAATCATCCCTTACTTCTTGACCCGCTTGCTTTCCCAGCTTATAGTCTACCGCCGCGTAAACTTATGACATTTCAGCTTGTTTGAAGTCCTTTTAGGTTCTCCTATGCCGGACTGAAATGACAGCAAGACT
>CAWDJT010000048.1:0-78241 GCA_963802715.1 uncultured delta proteobacterium | reverse complement strand
TCGACGATGAAGAACTGATCCTAGAGGCCGCCCGTGAAGTGTTTGAGCAGGTTGGTTACAGCGTCCTTACCGCCGGCCGCGGCGAAGATGCGATCGACATCTTGAAGGCAAACCCGGGCAAAGTGGACCTCGCCATTTTAGATCTCAACATGCCGGGAATGGGCGGCGAGAAATGTTTCGCCCGCATCCGCGAACTCAGCCCCAACACCAAGGTTGTCATCAGCAGTGGCTTCCCACTCAAAGGCCAACTGCGCAAAACCGTCGAGATGAACGCCGATGGCTTCATTGCCAAACCCTACCTGTCCAGGAACATTCTCAGGAAAGTTCGCGAAATACTGGATGGCCACCCGGCAGGCAGATTGATTGTGGCATAGAAGTACCGTCCAGAAGCGGCACTGCAGCCAGACGGGCTTTTTTCCCCAATGATCTGAGGGCATATTCTGGTGGATGCGGGCGAGAGCCCGCAATCAGTTCCTGAGCCTCCCCGGCCGCCTGACACCTTCAGCAGCCATGTACCAGGTTGTTTGCCAGGTGGCGTGAAAGAGTAGCCGAATGACACACGAGGACACGGTCAACAAACAGAAATCCCGGCAGCCTAAGGAGCCCAGCCCGGTTTCGCCGGCCCACGAACCAATTGCACCCTCGAAGGATGAGAAAAAGTCATTTGACATCGACATCTTTCGCGCCTGGTGCAAATCCTGCGGCATTTGTGTGGCTTTCTGTCCCAAACACTGCATCCAGCTCGACGACGAAGGTGCCCCTCCATTAGCGACGCCGACGAATGTACTGGCTGTGGGTGGTGCGAACTGCACTGTCCGGATTTCGCCATCAGTGTTCACCCTCGCAAGCAACTCCGAACGTCCCGGAAACAGCCGATTAGTAGAAGGAGACGAGCATCGTGAGCACCAGGGACAATCCCGGAAGACAACTGCTCCTGCAAGGCAACGAAGCCATCGTGGAAGGCGCGCTGGCCGCCGGCTGCCGTTTCTTTGCCGGGTATCCCATCACGCCGGCCACCGAAATCAGCGAAATCATGTCCTATCGGTTGCCGGCGGTGGATGGCACCTTTATTCAGATGGAAGACGAAATCGCCAGCATGGGGGCCATCATCGGCGCGTCGCTGGCCGGGGTCAAGTCCATGACCGCCACCAGCGGGCCGGGTTTCTCGCTCATGCAGGAAAACCTTGGTTTCGCTTGTATCGCCGAAGTCCCCTGTGTGATCGTCAACGTCATGCGCGGTGGGCCGAGCACCGGGCTGCCCACCAGCGTCAGTCAGGGAGACGTCATGCAGTCCCGCTGGGGCACTCACGGCGATCACCCGATGATCGTCCTGGCCGTCTCCACCACCAGGGATTGTTTTGATCTCACCGTCAAGGCCTTCAACCTCTCCGAGAAATACCGCACCCCGGTGATCATCCTGTCCGACGAGGTGGTGGCTCATACTCGGGAAAAGATCAGCCTGCCGCATCCGGAGGAACTCGAAATCGTAAGCCGCATTCGCCCCACCATGCCGCCCGAATGGTACGTTCCCTACGAAGACAACAGCCGCGGCGTGCCGCTCATGGGTATCTTCGGCGACGGCTACCGCTATCACGTCACCGGCCTGGTTCACGATCTGCGCGGATTTCCCACGCAGCGCCCGGATGAGATCGTGCCCTTCATGAACCGGCTGTTTCGGAAGATCTACCAGCATTTCTTCGACATTCAGATGGTTGAACACGAACAGACCGAGGATGCCGAAGTCCTGGTGATCGCCTACGGATCGGTGGCGCGTTCGGCCCGGCGGGCGGTGCGTGATGCCCGCGATCGTGGGATCAAGGCCGGCCTGCTGCAGCTCATTACCCTTTGGCCGTTCCCGCGGCAGATCGTGGAGCCGCTGCTGCGGCAGGTGCGGGTGGTGCTGGTGCCGGAACTCAACCTTGGCCAGGTTTCCCGTGAAGTGAAGCGAGTCAACCAGGGGCAGACCCGGATCGAAAAACTCAACCGCATCGATGGCAGCCTCATCACCCCTGAAGAAATCCTGGCGCGGCTTTTGAAGATGTAGCCGAGACGGCAAGAAAGGCATCGCTATGGCCGAAGTCACCAAACTCATTCACAAGTATTTGCGCCACGACAAAAAGTTCCCCCATGTCTGGTGCCCTGGCTGCGGCAATGGCATCCTGCTGGGGGCACTCATCCGCGCCATCGACCGCACCGGCTACAGCAAGGACGAGATCGTCCTGGTCTCCGGGATTGGCTGTTCGGGGCGGATCAGCGTCTACGTGGATTTCAACACGCTCCATACCACCCACGGCCGAGCGCTCACCTTTGCCACCGGAGTCAAGCTGGCCAATCCCAAGCTTCAGGTCATTGTCGTCATGGGCGATGGCGATGCCACCGCCATCGGCGGCAACCATTTCATTCATGCCGCCCGCCGCAATCTCAACCTCACCGCCATCATCATCAACAACAGCATTTATGGCATGACCGGCGGTCAGTATTCTCCGACCACCCCCTACGGGGCGCTTGGCCACCACAGCCATGTACAGCAACATCGAACACGCCTTTTCCATTGCCGAACTGGCGGTGACCGCAGGTGCCAGCATGGTGGCGCGAGGCACGGTGTACCATGCCACCATGCTGGACAAACTGATCGAACAGGCTATCGTGAAGCGCGGCTTTTCCGTGGTGGAGGTCATCAGCCACTGCCACACCCAGTACGGACGGCGCAACAAGTTGGGCGGTGCGGTGGACATGCTTCGCTGGCAAAAGGAATCCGCGGTGCGAGTGGAAAAAGCCGCCACCATGACCCCTGAAGAGCTGGCCGGCAAGTTTACCATTGGCACCCTGGTGGATCGGGATCTGCCCATCTACACCCAGGAATACCGCAGGATTCGCGAGATCGCCAAGGCCAAGGCGGCCGCAGCTCGGTAAGCGGGTTCAGTGAGGACACCTCATCATGGCACAACGATTTGAAATCCGTCTGGCCGGTTCCGGCGGTCAGGGACTGATCATCGCCGGGATCATCCTGGCTGAAGCCGCGGGCATCTACGACGGCAAGGCGGTTTGTCAGACCCAAAGCTACGGCCCGGAAGCACGCGGCGGCGCCAGCAAGGCGGAGGTCGTTATCAGTGATGCCGAGATCGACTATCCCAAGGCCATCAAACCTGACCTGCTCCTGGCCATGAACCAGAAGTCCTGTGATACTTACTTTTTTGACCTTAAACCCAACGGCACGCTCATTGTGGACTCCACCTTCGTCAAGCAGCTCCCTACAACCAGAGCTATTCCCATACCATTCACCCAGATTGCCCGCACCCAGGTGGGCAAGGAAATGACCGCCAACATCGTCGCCCTTGGGCGCACTGGTGACACTCACCCGCGTGGTGTCGCTCGACCAGCCTTGAAGCGGCGGTGCTGCAGAGGGTGCCGCCCGGCACCGAGGAACTGAACCGAAAGGCCCTGGAAGCCGGGATTGACAGCGGCAAAACAATATCTGCAGGAGAAAGCGGAACGAGAAGAATAGCCATGCGCGTATTGCTCACCAACGACGACGGCATCTTTGCCAAAGGAATTGAAGCGCTTTATCTGACCTTGACAACCGAACATGAAGTCACCGTGGTGGCCCCGGAAACCGAACAGAGTGCGGTGGGACATGCCATCACCATGATGGACCCGCTGCGGGTCAAGCCCGTCAATCGCAACGGTTCGTTTTTTGGCTACGCCCTAAGCGGCACGCCCGGCCGACTGCGTGAAGCTGGCGGTGACCGAACTCCTCAAGCCGCCGCCCCGAGGTGGTGGTATCCGGCATCAACATGGGCGCCAACGTCGGGTGTCAATGTGATCTATTCCGGGACGGTTTCCGCGGCCACCGAAGGCACCCTGCTTGGGCATCCCGTCGATTGCGGTCTCGCTTGATTCCTTTGAAAGCATCAATCTGGAACCGGCAGCCTTCTTTCATCCTCAAGCTGCATCCGTCTGGTGGAGCAATTTGGACTGCCTCCCGGTGTGTTGCTCAACGTCAATGTGCCCAATGTCCCCGAAGAACAAATCCGTGGCGTGCGTGTCACCCGCCAGGGTGAAGCCAAGTTCGTCGATCACTACGACCGTCGCGTCGACCCGCGCAATCATGTGTACTACTGGCTCGGCGGTTTCGTTCAAGAACCCTGACCCGGACCCGGACACCGACGCCTTCGCGGTCGCTGCCAACTACATCGCCGTTACGCCCATCCATTATGATCTGACCCACTACCCGATGCTGGAGGCTCTCAGAGGCTGGCCGCTGGATTTCGAGAACCCTGACGAGGACCTGCTCGGTGCAGCGCCGCCGAGGCGGCCAGGACCGCGCTTCCTGACCATTTTGTGCTTGCCTTGCCGCTTCGGGCTGTGCTACAAGAGCGTCCTTCCAACCAACGTGCGCCCGTAGCTCAGCTGGATAGAGTGCCGGACTACGAATCCGTAGGTCGCAAGTTCGAATCTTGCCGGGCGCGCCAATAAAATCAATGGGTTAGAGAAATACTCTCTAGCCCATTTTCAGTTTTTGCTAACCTATTGCTAACGACATTGCAAACGGCACCTTCGTGGTCGTTCAAACGGGGAAGACGACACTCCTACACCAGCAAGCAGAAGGGTTGCCTTTGTCAGATCAAGTCGTAGGCATTACACATATACATGGGATTCGTCCTGAGACAGGGCAACTTGGGCCAGCCCTCTTCAGTGGCATGACCCTGTCCCCCTATGTGGGGTGCTATTAAAACCACGCCCTTTGGGTGGGTTTTTGCTATTCTCCATGCTGGCCATGTTGAAACATGAAAACAGCAAATTGCTGCTCTAACACATTAGAGCTTTTGGCGTTTGTCAGCTTTGTATTCCAGATATTTACGTAAGTTGCTGACTGAGGAGGTTTGGTTCGGACATGAATTCCCTATCGAGGCTGCTGCGACAACACAAAGGGTTGCCCAGGGGGTTCATGCCGAACAGGGACCACATCTCGGAGCGGCTGAAGCGTTGTCTTTGCGGGACGCGATTACATCAGCCACCAAGTGGCACCCAGGCCGCTGAGGGTCATGGTGATGGTGTAGGGAAAGGCCTGCATGACCATCCTCCCATAGGAAAGCCGGATCACCGGAGCAAGGGTCGAGGTGAGCAGGAACAGAAACGCGGCCTGGCCGTTGGGGGTGGCCACGCTCGGGATGTTGGTCCCGGTGTTGATGGCTACGGCCAGTTGGTCGAACTGGTGCATCAGCGGTCCTGCCCTGGAGGCGACTTCCCCGGGCAGGCCGGCCAGGACCTCGGTCCGGTCGGATGCGCGGGTCGGTGAGCATGGACATGAGCTGATCTCCCGGACTGCTCGATGCCGGGGATCTGGCCCAGAAGATTGACGAAGTGGATCTTGGTCTCGCTGATGTACACCGTGGCCACGAACACGTTATCGCTAATCATGGAGAGCAGACCGTTGGCCAAATAGTAGGCCGCGAGCTGGGTCTTACCGGTCAGACTGAGCACGTACTGGATGACCGGAGTAAAAAGGTGCTGTTCGTGAATTACCGCCACGATGGCGAAGAAAACCACAAGGAGAGCGGTAAACGGCAGGGCCTCTTCAAACGCCCTGCCGATTCGGTGCTCCTCGGTAATGCCGTTCAGGGCCGTCAGCGCGATAATCACGGACAAGCCGATAATGCCCACTTCGGCGATATGAAAGGCCAAGGCGAAGATGAGGTAGACTCCGGCGCAGCCTTGAATGAAGATTGCAGCCCACTGTTTCTTGCTCATATTCGCTTCCCGCTCCCGGTCGTTTTTTTCCAGCAGCGCATGCACCGAGTGGGGGAGCTGGCAGCCATAACCGAAGAGCTTGAACTTCTCCACCACGATGGTTGTCACCAGGCCTACTCCCAGCACCGGCAGGGACACCGGGGCGACCTTGATAAAGAACTCATCGAAATGCCAGCCCATGACATGACCGATGAGCAGGTTCTGAGGTTCGCCGACCAGGGTGCACACCCCGCCCAGGGCCGTGCCCACGGCGCCGTGCATCATCAGGTTGCGCAAGAACCCACGGAACTCCTTCAGGTAGTCCCGGAACTCGTCGTGGATCTGGCAAATCTCCTGTGGCCCGTGTCCGCCCGAGGCATAGCGGTGGTACACGTCGTAGAAGCCGTAGGCCACGGTGATGATGACCGCGGTGACGGTCAAGGCATCCAGGAAGGCGGACAGGAAAGCGCCCATGAAGACAAACACCAGGGAGAGAAGGAGCTTGGAGCGGACCTTCAGCAGGACCTTGGTGAAGGCATAGGAAAGCATTTCCTTCATAAAGTAGATCCCCGCTACCATGAATATGAGCAGCAGGATTACCGGAAAGTTGGCCAGGGTCTCCTGATAGACCGTGGCCGGGCTGGCCATGCCCAGGGCGACTGCCTCGATGGCGAGGAGTCCTCCCGCCGGCAGGGGATAGCATTTGAGGGCCATGGCCAGGGTGAAGATGAATTCGCCCATCAAGACCCAACCGGTAATGAAGGGTCCCACGGTGTTCAGCAGGACCGGGTTGAGCAGCAGGAAACCGATGATGGTCAGTTTGTACCAGTCGGGTGAGTTGCCGAGCAGGTTCTTGCTCAGTGCTTGTGCGACCGTTCGTGGCAATGTTGTTCTCCTTTCGCGGAATGTCAGTCACCTCGCCTAAGCGCTATTGCCTGGACCCGCGCCTGAGTAACCTTCTCTTCGTGCTTACTTTTTATCTGCTTGGCCTCCCTCACTTTTGTCATCAGTTGTTCTATGTCGCAGGGTTTCATGAGGTAATCGAAAGCTCCGAGCTTCATGCCCTCGACTCCAGTCTCAACGGTAGCATGCCCGGTGAGCATGATCACTTCCACCAGGGGATGGGCCTCCTTGATTCTTCTGAGCGTCTCGATCCCGTCCATTCCGGGCATCTTGACGTCCAGAATGACCACGTCCACTTTCCTGCCCTCCAGCTTCTCCAGAGCTTCCTGACCGCTGTATGCGGTCACTATTTCCAGGTCTCTCTTGCTGAGGCGCTTGGTCATGGTGTCCACAAAGGGCACTTCATCATCGACTAACATCACAACGCTTCGAGTCATAGACATGGGGAATCCTCCCTCTTTTGGTATGGAAATATCAAGCCAGTCCTTGAGAATCTTGCAGGATGCTACTTGATCACCGTCACCTCGGCGCCCGTCAGTTGCTTGAGTTCCTCGACGTGGTCTTCGACATTGCCTTTGAACAAGGCTTTCTCAAAGAAAGTCCGTTCTTCATGGCCTAAAACCAGGAGATCGGCCTTCTCTTCCTGGACGACTTGCTTGAGCACTTCCAGGGCAGCCCCGCGCCGGACGATTTTCTTCGGGGTCACTCCCTGAGATTGAGCGAGCTCCGCCGCATAGCTCAGGATGTGGTCGCCGAGACGCTCGAGTCCGTCTCCCGCGATGCCGGTCGACATCCCCCCGACACTGCCTCGGAGAAAACCGATGTCCACTGCGTAGACGTAGGTCAGTCTTGCGTTGTGCTGCTTTGCCAGGGCAGCCGCTTCCAGGGCTGCTTTCTGAGCATGGGCCGATCCTGTCACTCCACAGACGATGCTTGTGTATCCCATTCAATCGCTCCTCTAACCTCTAACCGCTAATACCTGATCAGCAAATAAACCATAGCCATGGTGACGGTGATCATCATGGGCACCCAGCACAGCTTCATGTATTGCAGGAAGGAGATCTTGTAGCCGGCCTTTTCCGCCATGCCCACGGTGACCACGTTGGCGCTGGCACCGATCATGGTGCCGTTGCCGCCCAGGCACGCCCCCAGGGCCAGCGACCACCACAGCACGTTGTCCTTGGGCAGGCCGAAGCTCTCGCTCAGGAACAACACGATGGGCAGCATGGTGGCGGTGAAGGGGATGTTGTCGATAAAGGCCGAGGCAATGGCCGAGACCCAGAGGATCATAATGAGGGCGATAGTCAGGTTACCCTGGGACATCTTGAGCACGAAGTTGGCGATCTGCTGGATCAGCCCCGTCTCTTCGGCGCCGGCAATGACCATGAACAGGCCGACAAAGAACATCAGGGAAGGCCATTCCACCTCATGTTCCAGCATCTCGACGATGTCCACCTTGGAAACCGCCAGGAGCAGCAGGGAGCCGATCAAGGCGGCCACCGACACCTGCATGTGCAGGAAGCCGTGCATGCCGAAGAGCAGGATGGTGAAGCCCAGCAGAATGAGGCTTTGGATCATCAGTTTGCGGTCGGTGATCTGATACTGCTCCCGGAGTTGGGCGATGGTCTTCTCCACGTCTTTGACTTCAGCCTTCAAATAGTCCTTTTTGTACCACCACAGGTAGTACACACAGGAGACGATCAAACAGAGAAAACAGATGAGGCTAAGGTTGGTGACGAACTGGCCGAAGGTGAGGCCGGTGTACGAACCTATCAGGATGTTGGGCGGGTCGCCGATCAGGGTCGCGGTGCCGCCCACATTGGAGGCAAAGACCTGGGGGATCAGGAAAGTCAGGGGATGGACCTTCAGGGTCAGCGCGATCTCAATGGTCACCGGGATCACCAGCAGCATGGTGGTGACGTTGTCCAGGAAGGCGGAAATCACCGCGGTCAGCACCTGAAGAACCAGGGACAGGATAAAGACGTTCCCCCTTGCCCAGGCATAGGCCTTGTAGGCCAGGAACTGGAACATGCCGGTCCGTTTCATCACCCCCACGAAGATCATCATCCCCATGAGCAGGAAGATGACGTTCAGGTCGATGGCCGCCATGGCGTCATGGTAAGAAAGGATGTAATAGGATTTGTCGAAGCTTCCCAGGGTGTAGCTGATGAACAGGAGCAACGCCGCGGCCAGCAGGGCCGCAAGGGTTCGGTGCATCCATTCGAAGCTGATGATGACATATACCCCTATGAGAATAAGGGTGGCCAACCAGAAGGCCGGGGTGACCGCCCGTGTCAGGGGGAAGTTGTGGGCGCTCACGAACAGCCGGTCCCCTTGTTCATTCGTTCCCGATTCCACGACCTTGAGCGTGGTGGGCTGGAGAGGCTCCCAGGACGGTTTTTGCGCTTTGACTTCCACCTTGGCGGCCGGAAGGGTCCCCGGAGGCAGCTCGAATACCGCCGAGAAGGCGCCGTTGACTCCGGTTGAAATCTCGGCGTCTTTGCCCACCGGCTTCACCGCCTGGCCGTTCACCAGGACTTCGATTTCAACCTCCTTGACCGGCTTCTTCTGGGGGTTGAGAAAGGCCCCGGAGACCGTCAGTCGGTCCGTTGGTGCCGCCAGGGCCAGGGACGAGAGGCCGAAGACCGCGGCCAGGAGTACGGCGGGAGCGAGATAGAATAATCGTTTCATTCGATGCATATGACTGATCCTTTTGTGTTCAGGTTGAGATTCTCATTGTTACTGCCTTAAGGTTCCCTCTCCCCCTAAAGGGTGGAAAGGGCGGCGGAGTTCCTCCTTGAGCCAGAAGTTCTGCCGCTCCTTCCCCGCACAGCACCCGGCTTACTTGACCAGCACCGGCATCCCCATGAGCGGCCAGATGAAGTAGCAGCAGAGCGCCAGGAGGACCATAAGAATGACGCTGGGAATACAGCCGTAAATGAAGAACTCACCGGCGGTGAACTGCTTGCTCTCGTAGGCGATGGCGTTGGGCGCTGCGCCGATGAGCAGGTTGAAGGGCATGCCCGCGGCGGCGAGCGACGCGAAGAAGATGACGTGGGGCGCCACTCCCAGGTAATTGGCGATGACCAGGGAGACGGGGAGCGTGATGGCGATGGCCGCCACGTTCATGATGAAGTTGGTCATGCACAGGACCAGGAAGGCGATGGCCAACACGAAGAGCAACCAGGGGGCATTCTGGAACCAGCTCACCCAGCTCACTGCCATCCATTCCGCGGCCTTGGTGTCGTAAAGACAGTAGCCGATGCTCATGGCCCCACCGAAGAGGAGAATGATGTTCCAGGGGATGCCTTCCATTTCTTCCACGCCCAGGGTCCTGACGAGGAAGAAAGCCAGAGTGGGCACCATCATGATAGCCGCCCGGTCCATGTTCTTGAAGAATGGTATGGGGGAGAAGGATTTCATCATAAAAAGTCCCAGCACCACCGCCACCATGATCAAGACGAATTTCTCCTTGGAGCTCATGGGGCCAAGCTCCTTGGCCAGAGCGGTGACCCTTTCCCGCAGCCCCTCGATATTGGGCCTCTCCGGCTTGAAGAAGAAGATCACAACGAGCCAGATGAAGAAAACCATGAGCAGGCCCACGGGGAGGTTATACCAGGTGAACTCGAAAAACCCGATTTCCTGGCCCCCGGTGAACTTTTTGAACATTCCGGCGCCGGCCACGCCCCGGGCCGAGCCCAGGAAGGTGATGATCGAGCCCGCGCCGGCGGTCCAGGCCATGCCGATGAACAGACCCTTGCCGAACCTGGTGGGTTGGTCGGATTCGCTATAGAGGGAATGAATCGCCAGGAGCAGCGGGAACATGGCTGCGGCCACGGCGGTGTGGGCCATCAGCAGGGTCATGCCGGCGACGATAATAAACGTGCCGAGGAGGATGAGGTTGGTATTCTCACCCACGATACTCAGCATTTTGTAAGCCATGCGCTTGGTGAGGCCGGAGTGGGCGAAGGCGAGCCCCATCACTACGGAACCGAAAATAAACCAGACGGAGGGGTCGAAGAAATCCTTCAGGGCCTGATCAGATGTCCGAATTCCAAAAACCACCTGGAACAGGCCGATGCCGATAGCGGTGGCACCGATGGGCATGACCTCGAAAATCCACCACACCGCCGCCATCAGAAACAACCCTATAGACATCCTGCCCTGGGACGGCAGGGGAAAGTGTTTGCCAGCAGGATCCACCGCGTCAGCCAAGTCGTTCATAAAGTAGAAGGTGAAAAAAAAGGCAAGCCCCAGGAGGATAAAAAAGATCCTTTTCCAATCAAAATTTATCTTTGGGGGGACTGTGAGGCTCTCGCCCATCGGCATGTTTGTGGCTTCTTGTGCCATGGCAGCTAACTCCTTATCGGTTCTTGCATGTTCTGGTGAGGTACCGTCCACACCGTATTTGGATGAATTAAAGCTCACAGGCCTTGATGTTGTCGCTGACCTTCTTGAAAACGTCGCTCAGGCGAAGGATCCCGACGATGTTCTCTCCCCGGGTGACCAACAACGATTGATGACGGCCCATCACCAACAGATGGATGGCTGTGTCCAGGGAGGCGTCTGCGCCCACGTATTCGCCCTCGGAGGGTTTTTGCATGACGTCTTTCACTTTCATTTCGGCCGCTTTTCGGCAGAGGCCCTCGAGGGGCTTGCGCCACAGACCGTAGTTCTCGATCATGGATTTCAGGAAATCGGGACTGAATCCGTAGCGTGAGGTCTCCCTGAGGTTTCCCATTTCTTTGTAGCGGGGCTCGATCGCCCAGAGCACGGTCCACTGGTCCAGTTTGCCGACCACGCGGCCCTTTCGGGTCCAGCACCAGAACCGCCCGGTGCCTCTCCCGCTCACCCTCGACGCTTTTCTGCGCTGTCTCGAGGGCCAAAACCGCCTCGCTCAACGTGGCCTCCTCCGAAACCGTCGCATACTCGGCCAGAGGCACCATCAACTCTTCGACCTTGATTGACTGCATGGAAAACTCCTTCACAAGGGTGATTCATGAAAGCATAATTAGGTCCAACCCCGCCTCATCATGATGTTTTCGATTTGCGCCTGGCGGATGCGCTCTTCCTGTTCGGCTTTGCGCTTGTAGGCCAGGGCGATCTTGGCAACCAGGTCCTTGGTTTCGGTGGGCTTCATGAGATAGTCATAAGCCCCACTCTGCAGGCCTTCGATGGCCGAAGGCACGGTGGCGTTGCCAGTAAGCATGATGACTTCAACCAGGGGTTTGGCCTTCTTGATCTCACGAAGCGTGGTGAGACCATCCTTGCCCGGCATCATGACATCCAGGACGACCACGTCGACGTCCATGTTAGTGACTCTTCCGATGGCCTCGTCGCCATCGAATGCCTTGAGAATCTCAAAATCCCGGATTTCCAGTCGTTCAGCCAAGGCATCCACGAATTCCTTTTCATCGTCCACCAAAAGCACCTTGATCTTCATCACCAACCCTCCTCGGTTTTCACGTTGCATGTTTGTACTCGGCAGTTTATCCGGCGTTGCAGCTTTCACGCTCCTCCCTGATCATGGACCGATCGGCCTTCACTCGTTGCTTCTTCCTCTGGTAGGCTTCCCCGATGCGGTTGTGCAGCGCCTGAATGTCGAGCAGGACCAGGAGATCATCGAAGGCTCCAAGCTGCATGGCCTGGATCCCTTCCTTGTGGAGCCGGGCCTCTCGCCTCATTCGCCGTGAAAATCCCGCCACATCGTCTCCTCTTTTTCCTTCTTGTGCCGACTGGCGGCATGGATTCGGTCTAGTAGCGTCCTGATGTCACAGGGTATGAGGATGTCATCGAAGGCCCCCAGCTTCATCGCTTCAATCGAGACATATAGTGAATGGTGTTCCGACAAGCTCAGCATGATGACCTCGATCATGGGCCGAGTTTCCTTCAAGAACCTGAGTAATGGCAACCCGCTTTGGCTGACCCCTTTTCCCCCTAGAAGGACGACATCGATGTTGTGCTTTTGAGCGATGTCTCTTGCCTCAGGTTCATTGCCAGCCTCGAACACCACCGCACCATCGCGGCGCAGTCGCTCCGAGATGTTCCGGCGAAAAGCTTCATCCGCCTCGACGATCAGAACCTCGACTTGTTCCAGTTCAAACACGCCAAACTTCCCCGCATCGAGAGAGGTCAACACTCTGTTCGGATTTCCCGGGTATCAAAACAAAGGGCCGCTACCCCGCATCAAAGTGAAGGCAACGGCCCAACAAAAAAGCCGCTACCCGCACCTATTTGTGCGATAGCGGCCCGACTATCGGCGGATTCCCCTCCGGAAGAGAAGCTAATGCTCACCTTCCGAACCCAGACGTCTCTATTGAAAGTTGTCTTTGCCGGCTACGTCCGGCATCCGTCATGGCTGGAGAGGCTCATTTACCCCTCGTTTCCAATAAATTCTCCAATGGAGATGAACAAACCGTATCCAGCCTGCTGAATTGCTTGTCCATAATATAAGCAAAAAATATGCCATTCTTATTAATCATGTTTTTTCAGTCAGTTACGTCACAGGCCCCCTCCGGATTAACGAAATTGAAGACATTTTTGACACAAATCGATACATTGTATTTAATGTATAAAACATAATGAGACATTCCGGCGCGGACTGTGAGAACGCATTGCATCGAGCCGCTTGGGTTTCACCCCGCAGGTGCTTCGGAGCCTCCGAAGACTCAGATCAACTAGATTTCGGTCACATCATAACAGGGCGCCATTATGCTTCTCAGGCCGGCTTCGCGATGACGAGCCATATTAGCCCAACGAAACCGCATATCTAGGACGAGATCAAATACCTGATTTTGCCTGTTCTACAAGACCTGATCTTCGAAGGCAGGCCGGCCCTTGCAAAGAGACATGGTGAACCCGATACCGGCAAGCCAGGCCACCCCGAGGAGGTGAAGCCACAGAATGTCTTTGAGGGAGCCCCCCAATTCCGGCTATTTGGGTGACCCAACCGAAACTGGAGCTGCCGATGAATACACCAAAAGCTACAACGAGATGTTCCGGTCGTTCATCGAAAATATCAGGCGGGACATGCGCCACGCGACGAAGAATCTGAGCAGCGATGCTGCCCTGGAAGAGCTCATCGAGATGCACAGCCTTCCCTATGATCAGCCGGCTTCAGGCAGTTTCTGAGGCTTTGGGGCGGGCTTTGTTACGTACAGCTCTCCTATATGGCGTTGCCCATCTCTCAAACACCAGGACAACATATCCGAACCATAGGATCGGTTCCCGACCGGCACAACCAATTTTGTCTCTGGGACAACCGCACCAAACAAGTCATCGTACGGACCCTACTTAACCATTACCCATCCAAGTCATGTTCAGTTTTGCGGTTCTACGAGAGGTACTTTTGCATAACTTGACTGATCTTGCGAAACTTTTGGCAGCAGACTGCTTTGCCGCAGAACATCTCTATGGACTCCCCCTTGACCCATGTCCTTGCCCCACCCACCCCCAGCCCCCACTCCATCCTTGCGCCAGTGGCGACAAGTTTGCATAATGTGGCCAATCAAGCGTCATGCTCCACGCCCATCTTCCTGTCCCGAATCACACGAAATCTCACTCTGTGCAGCGGTTGAGTTCGACTAGGTTCTTGTGTTGGCTGCGCACCGAAAACTCTTGATCGTTGGCCATTATGAATATGAAAGACTGAAACGGTAATGAAATTCCCGTGGCGCACAGCAAAGGTGGTGTGCTGGTCACCGCGCAACCCCTGGGCAATCTCATTTCTACCGGGTGTTCGCCGTGGCTGACGCCGGAGATAGTTCAGAAGCTTTACCAAAGTCGACAGGTGCGAGCGTTCGCAGACGACCAACTGGCAGTATGCACATCTGGTGTCGGATACTACAGTGATCTGCAGTCAATCCACAGTGAAGATGCCATAACTTGGTCGGTCTTCGGGACTATGTCTAACCCGCCATTGGGCTGCAACCCGCTGCTACATCGTGGCAGAAGGTATCACCCAATTCTTGCCCCTGGATGGGAGAGGTCCTGTCCTGCAGGGCAGGACGGGGAGGGGAGGCCCAGAAATTGGTAACGGACTTTCTCCGGCAGGCACTAGATCTTATGCGGCATTCTTAGGATAGCCATGAAAAAAGCCCCCAATATGGTCTGAAACCCCAGGGCCGTGAGCATCGCTCCGGGAACCACGAGTCTCATGGTAAACCGGTAGTTCAGTTCGCCAAAGTGGAGGCTTTGCCAGTAGGAGACCGCATAGATCAGCAACCCGACCCCCGCCAGCAGCAAGACTACACCCAGCAGCAAGCTTCGTTCGAGGTTCATCCTGTCGAGCAGCTTGTCCACTCGTTCATCGGAGGGGAGGATACCCTCACTGACCGCGAAGGTCTTGGTGAAGAGGGCGAAGAGCAGTGCCTGATAACCACAGAGAATGGCAAGGGTTCCAAAGAGAAGCGTGTGTTCAGCAAATCCGACGCCACGCAGGCGCACTCCCGGGAGTCCCAAAAGGTAGCAAAGCAGGCCGAACATGATAAGAAAACCGCCTGGTCCGAGATACAGCCACCTTGGACAACACATCAAATAGAAACGTAAGTGACGCCAGCCATCCCGAAAGGTTCTCAGGTGTGCCGGGCGGGACCGACGTCCATCCGGATTAAGGGTGATGGGTACTTCGCCAATGATTGCCCGATGCAGGCTGGCTTTGATGACCATCTCACTGGCAAACTCCATCCCCGAGCAGCGGAGGTCGAGGCGGTCGAAAAGCTCCCTGGTAAAGCCGCGGAGCCCGCAATGCACATCGTGAATGGGGGCATGGAACCACCACCGCACCAAAAGAGAGAAGATCGGGTTGCCCACCCACCGATGCAGGAAGGGCATAGCACCTGGACGCACCTCACCACCTCCAGATGGCATGCGACAACCCATGACCAGGTCGTCGCCCTGGCGGAGTCTCTCCAGGAATCTGGGGGTTTCACGGAAGTCGTAGCTGTCATCAGAGTCACCCATGATGATGTACTTTCCCCTGGCTGCAGCAGTCCCGCCCATCAGCGCATTGCCGTATCCTCTGCGGGCAACGTGGACTAGCCGTGCACCCATGTCGGTAGCAATCTGGGTCGAGCCATCGGTGCTGCCGTTGTCAGCCACGACAATCTCCCCATCGATGTGGTGCTCACGCAAGGTCTCTTGAGCTTGCTGAATACAGTTGGCCAGGGTCTCCACTTCATTGAGACAGGGCATCACGATGGAAAGTTCAATCTCGTGATGATCCTGCTGATTGCAGGTCTCCTGATGTTCGGCTTGCCGATCCATCCAGTCCTTCCCCCTTTCAAATCAGAAGCCTTGCCGGCCCTTCATGATGAAGCAGGTTCGCGGTTCTACAACGAAGATCATGGCCGTTGTGCACACCGGTCTTAGCGTAATAATCGGTGATAGGTCTCCTCGAGTTGGCGACAGATAATGGCCCAATCCAGATGGTCGGCCCGGCCTACGGGAATGGGGTGGCCAGTAAAGTGCTCGATGAGCTGCCTGGCAAGATCTTGTGCGGAACCGCTGCGAAAGGTCCGTCCGCCACCCAGAAGGGCATTGACTTCCCTAACCACCGGGATGTCCGCTGCAAGTACTGGAGTGCCGCAGGCACAGGCTTCAATGAAGACGATGCCGAACCCTTCCACGGTCGAGGGGTGCACCAGCAGCGATGATTCCTTCATCAGCTGCAACACGTCGCCATGGGCGGGTAGCCATCCGGCAAACCGGACCGATGAAGCGATTCCCAGCTCCGTTGCCAACTGTTTGCAACTTTCGAAAAGTGGTCCCTCACCACAGACCGTCAGTTGCATGTTTGCAAATAAATCTGGACGGGATCGCGCAACGATCCCCAAGGCCTCAAGGAGAAGCTGGGGCTGTTTGCCGCGCACCAGTCGCGCTACCATGCAGATGGAACCATTCCGACGGGGGGCCGCCTTGACGTCGTGAATCTCTTTCAGATCAACACCACAGGGGATCACGGTGATGGATCCAGCAGGTACACCGTAGGCGGTCAGGCGTTTGGCGGTAAAACGGCTGATGGCGATGAAATGGTCCCAGGAGAGACGCAATGACAGGCGTTCCCAGATTTCTCCCAAGACTCCTACGATCCATCCCTTGGTGTCAATCCAGAGGCCGCACCAGACTTCGTTGTAGCTGGCCACGGCGCGGGCGCCGACCTTTCGAGCGATAAAGAAGGCGGGTGGATAGGCGATCCAGGTGCATCCGTCGACAATATCGAAAGGCCCCAAACGACACCCAAGGCGGTAGGCGGCCAGGGCGAACCGGAAACGTGACCCCGCCTTGCCTTCGTTGGCGTATTCGTGGTGCCGCCCAGGTCGATAGACCTTGACCCCGTCGATGGTTTGGAACCGCAGTTGGCTGCGCCGCCATGACGTGATCACGGTCACATCATGACGGTGAGCTAAAAGGCGTGACAGGAACCAAGTGCGCGCTTCAACACCACCGGTAATGGTTCCCGTGGCCGAATCAGGGAAATACTCACTGACTAGCAGAAGTCTCATACCGTGCTAAGCTACTCAACGAGGCGGTCAGACCCGCTCTCGGGATCTGAAAGCCCATGATTGATGACAGTGACTGTGAACCACTTCCGTAGCCAACCACCCCGCCTCTTCGAGATTCTCAAAAACTGCACCCCGACTCGGTGCCCATGAACTCATTGAAGTGTACCATGGTCGGCGAGAAAGCACAGGAGCACGGGGGCGCTTTCTGGCAAGTCTGGCAATCCCGCACGAAGATCCACGGCAACATAGGCCGGGTCACGTCGCCAGTATTGACCAAAGCCCGGGCAAAGCGCCTCCATTCTGTTGTCATAGGCGATCACACTGACCTTCCCACGCCTGCAAATGGCCGTGATCTGAGACGGGGTGTAACGATAAAATGAGTAGAGAACCAGCCCGTCAGTGCGGGCATAGTAACGCAGGCGGCCGTCGGTTTCCAGCAGGATCGGCACCCTCCCATTGTGATAGAAGCTCAGGTTGGGAAGCGTTCCATAGGTAGGAAATTCATGAGCATGTTGACGGATCCAGCCACCCAGTCGCATCAGGGCCACTTGCTCGTTGTGCGTGTTCGGCGGCATGAAGATATCGAGGCGGCCTTGGGATAGAAGCGCCAGGGTGACAACGCCGATTCCAGCGGCCCAGTGCCGTCGCCGCCGTGTGAAGAACGGCCGGCGCTGGAAGCCTTCTTCACAGGCAAGCACCCCGATGGCGCTGAAGTGGAGGAAAAGAGGAATGGCTGCGCTGACATAGCGAGCCGCCATGATGTTGGTTGGATAGAAGATGGCGAGGTTAAGCGCGATCAGAATCAACGGAAGGGCTCCGCCATGCCGCCGAGGTGTCATTGCTTTTCTCTTCGCCCAGAGCGTACCCCAAATCGCCAGGATCAGATAGGGGATAAATGCTCCTTTGGCAACTTTCTCCAGGTTCTTGAGCCAGGGAATGTTCTTCCAGTTGTCTCGCAAATCGACACTCTCTGAAGGCGGTACCGTGGGGGTAGTAGGTTGCGAGACCTCCGGCACGGATGTCTGGTCGGAGCTGGAAGGCTTGGCTGGTGTGACTCTGAGGGTACCTGGGTGGGTGGCCGATGCCGGTTCTGAAGGTATTTCCATGGCGTTGGCATCGACGATCGTTTCTAGCGGCCACCGGTTTTGAACACCGAACCAGGCATAGATCCTCAGTTGGGTAGGGTGTGTGACCCACAAACCGGTTTGTGATTGTTGATAGAGAAGCCAGGGCAGGAGCGCCAGCATCAAAGCGAGCACGGCACCGACCAGACCGGTGAGACTTCTCCGTAGACCTCCAAATCGATACCGCCCTTGCCGGGCCACCTCGAATAGGTGCCAGCATAGCACCGCGATGGCGAAAAAGATGCCCTCGCCGCGGGCCAACCCTACCAACGCACCAAGGACTCCGACCATAATACCCCATGTTGCTCCCCCATGGCGGTTCCACCGCAACCCTGCCCAGGTTAGCCAGGGAAGAAGCCCCAGTTTGCCGGCATCCACACCTCCCGAGGTGGCCAGATATACGGTCTGAGGGCAGAAGGCATAGAGCAGTGCCGCGATACTGGCGATGCGTTCGCCCTGAAGCTCTTTGACCAAGCGAAAGGTCCCTGGTATTCCCAGCAGAAACAACAGAATGGAGGCTACGCGGTTGGCACGGAAAGGGTCTGTGACCAGGTGAGCAAGGCTACCCCCAAGGGTAATCAGCAGAGGCGGCACATTGGGATGGTAGGCGCGAGCATAGTTGCCCTGGGCGAATTCATTGGTCATCAAGGCGTAGTTGGCGGAATCGCGTTCCGGGATTGTACGCCAAATGAGGGCTGGTGCCGTAACCAGTGATGCCATTAGAATGATGATTGCGAGTTTCCAGCGCGGACTCGATGGGGTGAGGGTGCGGGACTTGGCCACCAAAGCTAGCATCGCTGCAATCTCAAGTCTTCGTCCACCATCATGGCCACCAGTTGGTCAAAACTGATTGTGGGTTGCCAGGAAAGAGTGGTGCGCACCTTGGTGGAATCCCCACACAGCTCACAGATCTCGGATGGACGATACAAATGTTCATCAACGACCACGTACTGCTTCCAGTCCAGGTCGGCGCGGGTGAAAGCTTTCTCGACAAACTCCCTGACGGAATGCGTCTCTCCCGTGGCAATAACGTAATCGTCAGGTCTATCTTGTTGGAGCATGCGCCACATGGCTTGAACGTAGTCAGCGGCAAAACCCCAATCGCGTCGTGTCTCGAGATTGCCCAGACGCAGTTCCTTGGTCCGCCCGTATTTGATATCAGCCACGGTTTTGGTGATCTTGCGGGTGACGAACTCAAAGCCACGACGCGGTGACTCATGATTGTAGAGGATACCGCTCGAAGTATGCATCTTCTTGTCTTCCCTGTAGTATCGAGTAAGAAAATAGCCCGTCAGTTTAGAGATTCCGTAGGGGTTTCTTGGGCAAAATGGAGTGTTTTCATTCTGGGGCGTTTGCTTGACATCACCGAACATTTCGCTGGAGGCGGCAAAAAAGAACCGACACTGGGGGGCCCTTTCCTGAAGGGCCGCCAACAGATGATGCGTACCGCTGATATTGGTATTGAGCGTGGAAAACTCGTCCACAAAGGAGCGAATTACGAAGCTTTGCGCCGCCATGTGATAGCATTCGTCCGGTCTTACCGCATCGATCAGATCCAGCACGCCAGCAAAGTCCTCCATTGAGGCTGAATGCAAATGAATCCGATCCAATATCGACCGGAGACGTCCCAGATACTGATCGGGATTTTGGATAACCACGTTCAGGTCCACGCCGTGTACCGCATAGCCTTTGCTGAGCAGTAGATCACAGAGATAGGAGCCGTCCTGACCGGCAATGCCGGTAATAAGAGCTTTCTTCATGATCCATTCCTGAAGAATAGAGAAATCAACATGATAAAGGGGCAGACTGCATATCCTGTTCGCGCGGTAATATCACACACAGCAAGGAGGAACACAAGGGTTGAGGTTGGCCAGATTGCCTCAAAAGCCTTTTCAAATGGGGTGACAAGTGCTAAGGATAGGCGCTCCAAAACCGGCTGTACATGAAGGTTTGGCTGTCCTGCGAACCCCATCAGGTGGTCAATGCTTACCGCTTGTCGTTGTCAGGTGGGCATCTCCGCCCCCCCTCTCAGAGTTGACGACGGGTGTGGCGCTTACTGTGCCATGTTTTGGATCAGATTTAGAGACCCAAGAAAAAAATGAAGGGGGACTTTGCTGTGCCTCGTGGTGCTGAATCAGGTTAAGGGCATGAGGGTTTTGGTCAATGCATTGCCATTTGTAGGGGTGCTCACCGGGATACAACGCTATGCGCGGTGTCTCTACCGGGAGCTGGAGAAGCTTTCGGGGGTGTCCGTCGGCTACTTTAACGGTATTAGGTGCCATCCTTCCATGCCGGTGCAGCGCGATGCCCAGGTTTGGGCCAAGAAGACCGAACGGTTATGGCAAATACCGGCCGGGCTTTTCACCGAGTTGCGGATCGTCCACTGGCTGGCCCTTGAGCAACGCTTAAAAATGCTTGCTCATTCAAGGCTTTTCGACGTCTATCATGAAACCACTTCTTTTCCGGCGGCGGTCAAGGGGTTGCCCGTTGTCCACACGGTCTACGACCTTTCGCTCCTAAAACACCGTGAGAAACATCCTCGTGAACGGGTGATGCTCTTTGACTTCTTCTTCAAGCGACGCTTGCCCTACGCCACGCATGTGCTGGCGATTTCAGAGTTCATGCGACAGGAGCTCCTGGAGGAATTGAGGCTCCCCGAGGATCGTGTCACCGCTGTGCCCCTCGCGTCGGAAGCCGTTTTCTATCAGCGACCGCCCGAGCAGGTTGCGCAGGTATTGGCGCGGGCCGGCTGGCCCAGCGAATATATTCTCTTCGTGGGGACTCTGGAACCGCGCAAGAATTTGCCATTATTGATCCAGGCTTTGGCGCGAGCCAAGACAAGAATACCTTTGATCCTGGCAGGTTGGCAGGGCTGGGGGGGGCCGGATTTGGGGCGTGAACTGGAGCGCTTGAACCTGCAGGAACGCGTTGTGTGCACTGGTTACGTTGATGAGGAGACTCTGGCCTGTCTCTACAGTGGTGCCGCCACGTTTGTCTACCCCAGTTGGTATGAGGGGTTCGGACTACCGGTATTGGAGGCTATGGCCTGTGGGTGCCCGGTGATATGCAGCAACACCTCGAGCCTACCGGAAGTGGCCGGGAATGCGGCCATTTTCATTGATCCCCGGGATGCCGAAGGGCTTGCCCATGCCCTGGATACCGTGTTGGATGACTCGGCCTTGCGGCAGTCCCTGGCCCAGCGGGGGCTGATAAAGGCCGCGGAGTTCTCGTGGGAGAATACTGCTATAAGAACCCTGGAAGTCTTTGCCAACGTGGTTGAATCCCATATTGCACGTAGAGAAACTCCAAAAGGGCGCTAAGTTCCATTGCGGCTCTCCAAAAAGATCAAGCCGGAGATTTACTCCGGCTTGCTTGCCCATCCTAGAATAGACAGGTCCTTCCGCTGCATGCTAAAGCTTTTTTACTTGCGTTGCCTGCGGACCTTTTGCGCCACTTTCCTCGACGAAGCTAACCCGATCGCCTTCGCTAAGGGACTTGAAGCCGCTGCCCTCAATGGCGGAGTAATGGACAAATAGGTCATTTCCGTCGTCCTTTTCGATGAACCCGTAACCCTTGCTCTCATTGAACCATTTGACTGTACCTTCTGCCATGCGCTTAGATCCTCTCCGTTTGTTGCAGTTTCCGGTTATGGTGCGCTATTCGGAGCCGTTTTCTGAACAGTTTCATCAAAGGTGAGAAGGCCGACGGATAAGCAAATCCGAAATACCGAACCGCGTTTCCCATGTCAAATATCTATAAGCCTATGTTGGGTAGAGCGCAATACAAGATGCGCGCCTTTCTTAGTGAATTGTCATTTAGCGTGGTCGGATGCGGGATAGGGTGTGCCGGTAAAAGCTGCCGTGGACTATTGGCGACTTTCGGTCCCCAAGAGCGTGTGGCACGTTGTCGGTACTCATGATATAAACCTGCCGAGGGCGGATCCCGGAATTGGCCCTTGTAACGATTCATGAGTAAGAAGGATAGGTTCTAGACGGGAGCATGTTGTGGGCAGCTATCAAGACTATTGTGAGGTGTTGACAGATGAACATGAATCGCATTGCCATCAATATTGCTGCAGTACTGGTGGTGGCAGGCGGCTTCATGGGTTACAGGCTGTATCAGGCTGAAACCCAAAAGGAAGCCATCACCAAAGAATTTGAATCCTACAAGAAGGAACAGGTAACCAGACTGTCAGCGGTGGAAAAGGCCTTAAAGGAAGATGAGGTTCGGCTCACGCATGAAATAAAGAAAGCCGATGAAGCTGAACAGCGTCTTAAAGCGGAAGAACAACGACGGGTGGAGGCCGAAGAACAGCTGCGCCACCTGGAAGCCGCGCGCAAGGCCACTGGCGGCCAGGAACCTTCCAGGGTCTATGAAGATCGGCAACAAATGTTGGTTGTCGGCCAGCCGGCTCCGGACCAACAACCCAGTGAAGCCCAACCCGGGGAGTTCCAAAGTCCCCAGACAACGGCAAGAGCGTCGGAACCAGATGGCCGTGCCATCACCGTCAAGACTCGCATCGACGCCTATTCAGCTACGCAGGTGCCTCTGGCGCGGGTGCACGCCGGCGATCAGGTGATAGTCAAGGTCCGTCGGGTCGGCCAGGCCCATCGGCAGCTCCTGGTGGGGTTGGGACCAGCGGTTCGTGACAGTATGGGGAAGTTTGCGGATAGTCTCTTGGGGGGTCGTAGAACTGTGAGCAAACGGATCAAAGATCAGGACCGGTTCATGATTTCCCACGATCTGCTGTCGATGGGAGGGGGACGATTCAAACTGAATACCGAACAAGGCGCGATTCTCTACATTGGCACCGAGGCTTTCCGGTCAACGTACGTACAATCCGACGAGGCTGGAGGTGCCGGCTACTATGAGATCGAACTGATGATTAGCGAACACAACCGCTGGGATATTGCTCCTGAAAGCCTGACTTGAGGTGGGTGGACGCCAGACCCAAGACACCAGACACCAGTGGCAAGACTCAAGACGCACAGGCCCTGACCCGGATGTCGGACTCCGGGCGCCAAGGGCGGATGCGGTGCGGGGAATCGTAGCGTCATCACATCGCATGCCTTGGCCAGCATCATTCACACCTTGTGCTACTCTTGCGGTAGCGGCATTACCAGCACCTTGTCAACTCGGTTGCCATCCATGTCCATGACTTCAAAACGATACCCCCCCCATTCAAAATGATCACCAGCCATGGGGATGCGTTCCACGGACATCATGACAAAACCGCCCAGAGTCTGAAACTCCTCGTCGGCTTCACCGGGCAGTCGGCTAATGGCGAAGATGTCCTTGAATTCATCCACCGGGAGCATGCCGTCCAGGAGCCAGGACCCGTCTTCACGCTGAATGGCCTGGGGCTCAATCAGCTCATCCATGGTGGGGATATCGCCCACAATGGCTTCCAACACGTCATTGAGCGTAACCAGGCCCTGAATGTGACCGTACTCATCAATCACCAGAGCAATCGGGGAGCCGGATTGTTTGAATAACTCCAGCACCCGCAGCGCCCGCATGCTTTCCGGTACGAACAGCGGCCGTTGCGCCACACTTTGTAAGTCGAGAGGTTCGCAGCGCATGCTGCCGGCCAACAGGTCCTTGACATGGAGCACGCCCATGATGTTGTCCCGGTTTCCCTGGTAAACCGGGAAACGGGAATAGACGCTATCCATGATGAGGGCTTGGTTGGTTTCCGGTGGATCGTCAATATTGAGCCACACGACCTTGGTGCGTGGCGTCATGATGGCACTGACCCGGCGGTCGCCGAGACGAAACACGCGCTCGAGCATGTCCTGTTCGGCTTCCTCGATCATCCCCGCCTGCGTTCCCTGTTCTATGAGAACCTTGATTTCTTCTTCGGTGACCGGTGACTCGGGAGAAAGGTGAATGCCCAAGATGCGCAACACCATTTCAGTGGACCTGGTAAGCAGATGCACAATGGGCGAGGCGATCACGGACAGCGTCCGCATAGGCGGGCCTAAAGCGGTTGCGATTCGTTCCGGGTTATTCAGGGCCAACCGCTTGGGTACCAGTTCCCCCACCACCAGGGAGAAAAAGGTGATGATCAAAACCACCACCACCAGGCTGATGGCATGGCTGTAGGGAGCCAGGGCCGTGACCTTGGCCAGGTGGCGTGCCAGTTCCTCAGAAACGGTGGCGCCACCTAGGGCACCGGCCAGAGTGCTGATGAGGGTGATACCGATCTGCACGGTGGATAGAAATCGCGTGGGGGAATTGGCCAGATCCAGGGCCACGCCGGCCCGGTGATCGCCGTCATTGGCCCACTGTTCCAAACGGACTTTGCGGGCGGAGACGACGGCCATCTCCGACATGGCGAACAAAGCATTAGCAATCACCAAGAGAAAGATAAACAAAATCTGAATTGCGACTATGGGCATGGGCGTCTTCTCGAAAACTCTCAAGCGGTGCGAGCCGGTAATCCCAGAGCGGCACGCTTGCGTTCAATGTGCCGGCAAATGAGGTCGGCTGCCTGCTTCGGCTCGGGTTGGACCGCGAAGCTGGCACCGACGACCTTTTCCAGACCTTCGGTGGCGAGTTTCACGATATTCTTGCTTCCCAGTATTGGTGGTGCCGGCCCCAGCACCGTCATGATGCCGGTGGCCAGAATATAGTAGCCGCTTTTTGAGAATACCATTCTGGCGCCGCGGCGGCTAGAGGCAGATCAGTGATGTTGGTGCCAAGGATGTTGGCCAGGGCCGCCGCCAGCATGATGATGCGGACGTTGTGCACGCAGCTGCCGACGTGAAGGCCCGGCGGTATTCCCAAAGCGCCACAGACCCCCTGCAGGCGGGAGAAGACCGGCTACCGCCTGCAATGCCCGGTTGTCTTCCTCCCTCGGGTGTATGGAGTACAGGGCTCCCAGTTCCAGCGCTTGCGGGGGACTCACTTGTCACACCCAATTTTTGGTGGCGGCCCTCATCTCAACACTCATGGGATGTGGTCGGTTCTTCAGACCGTATCCAGCAGTTCGGTATCGTCGTGGGAATAGGGCGGCGAACAGCAACATAAAACCTTGAGTGGTTCACCGTGATGATTGTGGATCTGATGGCGTGTTCCAGGAGCAATGGCCACCGTGTCGCCAGTCTCCACCACGAAACGCTCGACGTCTAACGTCATGATGCCAATACCCGACATGATGTGGTAGAGCTCTTCCGATTGGTGGTGTCGATGAAGATGAGTGATGGTTCCTGCGGGTATGACTGCTTCGGCCAAGCTGATACCAATATTGCCATGGACGGACGGATGCATCAACTCCCGAACCAGGCTGCCATCCTTAGTGACATAAGCCGGGATGTGTTGATAGCTGGTTTTCATGGGTATGGACCTCTTTTCAGACCCACTCGCTCCTCCGAAAATAGTTTGCCACGCAGTGCAAGAGAGAACCGGTCGAGTTGCAGGCGCAGCTCAAGACCGCCTTGGGGCGCTTTCCGGCAGTTGCAGAATGCGGATTTGCATGGATCATTCCTGGGATGAGCGACGGGTCCGAACGTGTCGATCGGTTCACCGCACGATCAACCAGCGGTTCAAAGGAACCGCGGACGGGCTGTCAACCGACTATTTGATGGCTTCATAGATGCACAAGGGTGGTATGTTCATGAATTCATAGTTGACACGGACTTTGGAGAAGTATCGATCCAAGTGCACTTTGAGGTCCCTGGAGGTCTGGAAAAAGGTCTGATAGGCCAGGAACTTGCCCTGCGTTTTCAAGATCCGATGGGTATTACACAGGATCTTTTGTTTTATCTCGCAATCAAGCCACAGAAAAGGAATTCCCGAGATGACACAGTCCACCTGGGATACATCGTATTGCGCGAGGGTTTCCAGGACGTTCTCAGCACTGTCATTGACAATTGCCACTCGTGGGTCCCTGAAGTTCTTCTGTAGAATGGAATTGAACTGGGAGTTGCGTTCGATAACAATGAGGCGGGCATAGGAACGCATGTTGCGGAGCAGGTGTTGGGTAAAAACCCCGGTACCCGCGCCGTATTCAACGATGACCTCACTGCGCCCAAAGTCAATCTTGTCGCAAACGCTCTTTACACCAAAGGGCGAAGTGGGGGTTATGGAGGCTACATAACGATCCTTCATGAAATTTTTGATGTAAAACAACGTGCTCATTGCCTCTAGCTCCTGTTGCCAAGCAAGATAATTAGGGATTTACGGCCAGGGGGACGCCCGTTATCAACTGCGTCTCGAAGGGGTCTTCAGGGGGGATGCTGTGCGGAAACGAGCCTGCGTGGGTATCCATGAAGATGCCTGTAAGGTTGTCACCAACCGGTTGACCTAGCCCGAAACTCAGTGCGTCGTTTTGACCTGAAGATGTCGTCATGCTTTTCCTGCTTGCGAGAGGCCCGCGGATACCCTAAACGGTTTTGACCATACAACTTTGCGAGTGGATGTGCAAGAGAGCGCTACCGTTGGATTGCCCATGATCATGCAAATGGCTTCCACCCGATGCTGTGGCAGCAAGTGCTCAGCCATCAGCGATTGGCTTTTGCGAACCACAAGCACCAGATGGCGGTAACGCTTCAAGAGGGGGAAGAGTTCCGTGCAGGAACTGCTGGATCTTTGGCGACGTTTCCCGCGGTTGTGCTCAACCCTAATCATCAATAGTGACAGCGCCAGGGAGGTTTCCCAACCCTATCTGGAAGGGGTGACTCGTGGTCTCGGGCTGTCTGCCGCCTTGCAGAGAAGACTCCTCGGCGAAAACGCTGCTCGCTTTTTTGGAATCAGCCCATGATCCTCCAAATTGTTGAGTTTCTATCTCGGGCGGAGGGACATTGGTTTGGGGTGGGGCCGCGCGCGGCTGGCACCTATTTACCCAACCCCGAAGGCTGTTCTCCCTTGCCGACCCACTTGGTCAAGACAATCAAACGGATGGCGTAGGGGAGTGCCAAGAGCAGTTGTGACCCAGATGGGTGTCCCATGACCGAATCGGGGTGCAGCAGCAACGGCAGTGCTCACGCTATTGCCGGCAAACGTGCGTTGACAAACGCCCCGCGGAGGTTAGCGTTGGGCTGAGATGCGGTCGGGTGTAACCACGTGCCTCCATAATGGGATCTGAATTGTTCAGTGATGACGGGGGCGCAGCCACAGGTCTCACAGCTCGGGAGGCTGAAAGGAATCCACCTGATTCTGATGTTTAGGTATGATGAGCGCGCCCTGTTTAAGGAACGCGCGGGCTTTCTGGATGTGCTGTCGGTCTTTCTGGGCAAACTGGTCTTGGGAATACTTCATCTCGGTGATGTCGATAGCATTGTCTTCAGCACCCAGCCAATGATGGCCGGATTTGAATTCCCCTTTGACAATGCTTCGCAGCGCTCCGTACACGGCCGCATCCATGCGTTTGAGTGCGCTTGCGAGCACTTTACCGGGCATTTCGGCGTCCAGGTCGAGGTCTTCGGCGATCAGGTAAACCCCATCGGCTTCCCTCACCGCCTCCACAACGCCCAAGCCGGTATTGCCCGCACAGCGGAAAATGACATCCACATACTGGTGTACTAGCGTCTGGGCCAGTGATTTGCCTTTGCCTGGATCATTAAAGGACCCGGCGGAGGCGACAATGGTTTCCAGCGACTGGCCACGAATGTTTGCGGCGGTTTTCATCCCGGCGCGGAAACCGCTCACATAAGCTTCCACCGGCGGGATCTCCATGCCGCTCACCACCCCCACTTTCAGGCTCTTGGTGAACAGCCCAGCGACCAGCCCGGCAAGAAACCCTCCTTCTTCCGATTTGAAGTCGAAGGAAGCCACATTGGCCGCTGGAATATCGCCTTCTATATGGATGAAGTGGGTCTTGGGAAAGTAGGGTGCTACTTTTTTGACTGCATCTACAAAGAGATAGCCCAGGGTGACGACGATGTCGGCATGTTGTGCAGCCAGGGTAAGATTGGCAACGTAGTCAGCCTGTTCCCGGGATTGCAGGAATTTAGCCTCGAAACCGAAATCGGACTTGGCCTTCAGCACTCCCTGCCAGCAAACGTCATTAAAACCTTTGTCTCCCAGTCCTGCTGCGTCCGTAATCACAACCACCTGTAGAGTCTTGCCCTGTGACCGGGGGATAGCGACCGTACTCACCACCACCAAGCTCAACAGCATGGCCAGAGAAAGGCTGCTCAGCGGTGCTCGGAACTTTCGATCAAGGTTTCGTCTCATGTTGGTATCCTGCATAGGGCCTTCCAAGGCTAGGTGCAGTCGTCATCGGCAAGCGACTAGTTGAAATGGTCTTTCCGCAAAGGCGATCACTTGACCATATTGACCGTTGTCCCTCGGTTGATCGCCAGAACAACCGAGGCGGAGGCGCAGCGGCTGAGCGAAGGTGGTCGGGTGCACCACGATTTGCCTCCATAACACCCTTTCAAGGTACTTGAAACACACCTTCAACCCTACCTGAGCCAGCACTGGATGATAAAGACTGGCGCCGGCCTTGTAAAGGGAAGCTTTTGCTTCATGGTAAGTTTAGAGGAATTTTCGCATAGTTGATATCGAGTCTTCGGCTTTGGTAGCCGCGATGCGACATTCCAGCGAGGCCAATGCCATTTGCTTCCTGCCGATCGACATCCCCCGAGTCCTGAACCTGGAAACGACCCTGGGATTAGGATGGATTGGAGGCTCATCGCCCGGTGCCGTAGCTTCCTGTAGCCAACTCGACAGCAGTTTTCATCAACAGAATCCCGCATAAGCTGGTCTAACACCAGATCGCGCGGGTCACACCATCTTTTCCCTTGGCGAGCATCGGTGGCTGCGCTACAGTGCTTAAGGTACCCGTTGAGTGTTTTGAAAACCGCGAACCTGGCAGTCTCTCGGAGTTTAAGAGACCGGTCGTCGTTTACTTAAGCAGGTGATCAATGGAACATAAACTTAGAACATTGGCGACACTTTCAGCCAATCATTTCAGTGCGCAGTTGGACGCGGTAGTCCTCCGAACCGGCAAGCATACGGAACGGATCCGCATTGAACATCCGGAAGCAGCGGCTGTTTTACCCTTTGTCGACCCGAATCATATCTTGATGGTGCGGCAATGGCGATATGCCATTGCCCGAGAAACCCTTGAAATACCAGCGGGGAAAGCGGACCCCGGCGAGAATCTGGAAACCTGCGCTGTCCGAGAGCTTCATGAGGAGACGGGTTACAAGGCCGCTCGTCTTTGTTCTTTGTTTCGCTACTATCCCGCCATCGGTTACTCAAATGAAGTCATTGAGATTTTTGCCGCTTCCGGGCTGCTTAGGAGGGATCAAGGACTGGATGAAGATGAGATCTCCAAGGTTGAGGTGATTCGCTTCGATGAGGTGCAGGATTTGATTCATCAGGGTATTATTCAGGACGGCAAGACCGTCATTGGAGTCTCCCTGTTCGATGGCAAACGGAAACGCGGCGAGATACCCGCCGATTTCTTCGCCTAATTGGTGATGATCGCCCCGGTTTTGTAGGCGGTCATCAGAAGAGCGTGGACGATGGAAAGAACGCCCATCACTCGCAATGGCTACCGCACCCTTAGGAGGGAACTCGTCTACCTGCGGCGCATTCTCCGCCCACAGGTGTTGGAGGAGCTACAGGAGGCCCGCCATTTTGGTATCAAGGCCGATAACCATGAGTACCTGTGGGCAAGAGAGAAACATGCGGTTTTGCAGCGTAAGATTACGGGCTTGGAGGAAAAGCTACATCAGTGTGAAGTGGTGGTGGGGCGCAAGTTCTACTGCAAGCAGGTGGTATTCGGAGCGGTGACGGTGATTGAGAACCTGGATACGGGAGAGCGGCACGAGTACCAGTTGGTGGGTCCCTATGAGTCTGATGTGAAGTGTGGCAAGATATCCGTCGATTCGCCCGTTGGCCGGGGATTGATGGAGTGTTTCGAAGGGGATGAAGTCACTGTGTTCACCCCGGCCGGAATGCGGCCGTACCGGGTCGTTTCCATTCAGAGTTGACGGAGGGCTGACCTCTCTTGGACAAGGAGACTTTGAGTTGCTGACATTCTACGATGTGGGACAAGAGAAGGCGAGTGGATCGGATTCCCAATGATGATGGAAATGCCGGTTTTGGTTGTCCATGGTGGGCTCTTGGATTGGAGCAGCTCTATGAATGGCCGGCCCCGCCGCAGCGAGGTTGCACTTTGAGCTTGACTTTTCGCCCACACTTGAATAGGAAAGAGAGTGTTCATGCAGTGACCGAGCGGGCATAGCTCAGTTGGTAGAGTACAAGCTTCCCAAGCTTGGTGTCGTGGGTTCGAATCCCATTGCCCGCTCCAGCTCGTTGCGAGCATGTCCCTCGTGGACGTCAATGACGAGGGTTTCCCTTATTGAGGTGGTGTTGTGCGGTCACGGCTGTACTGTCGAGCCTACTTCGATTAGTGGATGACAAGGTTGTACTGGTGTTTTTGCAAAAGAGTCATCACCTTTAGCCTTTTGTGATTCAGCTTATAATCTGGTCTGCTAAACGAAGTGGGCACTAATGCCCACTTTTTTTGTTCCAGGCCGGACGGCACAGGCTTAGCCATGAGCAAGGGTTCAGCCTCCTCATGGCACTCGTTGGAGTATTTGCCGAAGTGATTTCTGAAGCTATTGAATAGGCATTGACCGGCACGAGGTTGAAAACAGGAAACCACAAGCCCTCGCGCTGATGGCCTCCCTTGTGCCGGCAGTCAATGATGATGTGATGGCGGATGGGGCATTCCAATGGAGATGGAAGACAAGCAACAACAGGTTATCGAGCAGGTATGGGTGTTGTTGGAACCAGTTGTGGAAATGGAAGGGTTTGAACTGGTCGAGGTGGAGTACCGCCGCGAAGCGCCAGGGTGGGTGCTACGTTTGTTCATGGATAGACCGGACGGCGTGACGATTGAGAATTGCACTCAAATGAGTCGGCTCATTGGTGATGTCTTGGATGCCGAGGATGTCATCCCGACCTTCTACCACCTGGAGGTGTCTTCAGCGGGGCTGAACCGTCCATTGAGAAAGATAGGGCACTACCGGCAGCAACTAGGTCGGGTGATCGAAGTTCGAACCTTGATGCCGATCGGCAATAGACGGAATTTCCGGGGAATTCTGCAAACCGTTCACGAGGACCGCATTAGCCTCCAATGTGACGGTCAGCTCTTTGAAATCGGGTTAGACGATGTGGAAAGGGCGCATTTGCGCTACTTCGACTCGATCGAAGGCTAGTTCGATTCCATCTGGAAACCGTGTTTACAATGAAATGGTACTATGTTCGTTCATGTCCGCGGGTCTTGGAGATGGTGATTGTGTGTGGGCGGGCACGGAACCCGAACCATAGTATGAAAGAACTGCCCCGTTTTGAGCGTGGACCGGCAGGAGGCCAGGACGTCCCATGTACCCCACAATATGGACAAGTTCTAGCGAATTCAGTTTGTTGCAGCCATGTGGGTGCCTTGCTAGTGGGGGTCGGTTTCCGGAATGCCAGCCTTTCGTGGAAGACCTTGGCCTGCAAGCAGCAATTGCTGGCTCATACCAAATGGGTCGTGAGGAGAGAAGAGCATCATGATCAGTGATTTGAAGCGGCTGATCGATCAAGTGAGTCGTGAAAAGGGCATCGAGCGTCAGACGTTGATTGCTACACTGGAAGAGGCAATCAAGTCCGCCATCAAGAAAAAATACGGCAGCAGGGTGGACCTGGATGTGAGCTTCAATGAAGAGTATGGCGAGATTGAGGCGTTCCAGTTCAAGGAAGTGGTGGTTAAGGTCAACGATCCTGACAAAGAAGTTGCTTACGATGAGGCACGAAAGATCGATGCCGAATGTCAAATCGGTGATGAGCTGGGCATGCGCATGGACACCGATATGTTGGGACGCATCGCTGCACAATCGGCGAAACAGGTGATCATTCAGAAGATGAAGGACGCCGAACGTGAGGTCGTCTATGAAGAGTTCAAAAATCGCAAGGGTGAGATTATCCATGGTGTTGTGCAGCGCGTCGACAAGAATGGCATAATCGTTAATTTGGGACGGTCGGAGGCGCTTCTGGCTCCGCGTGAACAGATCCCCCGGGAGATTTTTCGACAGGGGGATCGGGTCCGTGGTTACGTGCTGGATGTCAAAAAGATAGCCAAGGGTCCACAGATCCTCTTGAGCCGAACTCACCCACATTTCGTCATTCAGCTGTTCAAATTGGAGGTGCCGGAGATTGCCGAGGGGACTGTGGATATCATCAATTCGGTTCGCGAGCCGGGGTCCAGAGCCAAAATAGCGGTGTTCTCCAAGCAGTCCGATGTGGACCCGGTGGGTGCCTGCGTGGGAGTCAAGGGTGCGCGCGTACAAGCAGTGGTTCAGGAATTGCGCGGCGAAAAGATTGATATCATCCCTTGGAATATGGACCCCGCCAAATTTGTAGTGAATGCCCTGGCCCCTGCCGTGATCTCCAAGGTGGTTATTGATCAGGCCAATCGCAGCATGGAAGTCGTGGTACCGGATGATCAGCTATCCCTGGCCATCGGCAAGAGGGGGCAGAATGTGCGCCTGGCTTCTAAGCTGACCAACTGGCGCCTCGATGTGACCGGCGAGAGCCGTTTTGAACGACTGCGGCAGGCGGGGTATCAATCCTTGCTGAGCATTTCCGGCCTGACGGAGGAACTGGCGGATAGCCTTTATGATGCCGGAATCAACTCCATCGAGGAGTTTCTGGCGGCCGGCGTCGAGGAGTTGATGGAAGTTACTCACCTGCAGGAATCGGTGCTGACAATGATGCAGCAGGACGCCCAACAACGGCTGACGGACGAGGGGGATGAAGACGATATTGAGCCCGTGGAAGAGCAATCAAGTGACGCAGCCTTACAGGAATGATTGTTGAATGGCGAAGAGAACACTGAGAAACGCATGGCTGGTCATATTCCCATACGGACATGCATAATATGCAGGCGCAGAGAACCGAAGACAGCGTTGCTGCGCTTGGCAATGCGGGGCCGGACTGTTGCCGAAGATCCCGATCAGGTGGCTCCCGGCCGCGGTGTCTATGTCTGTCGCCGGTTGGATTGCCTATCGAACCTGCGCTATGACAAACGCTTGCAGAAGGCCTTTCGAGGACAAGCCAGGGAATTGGCGCCGGGTATTGGTTTGAAGTTACATTTGACGGATGCCGGAAGGAATGACTCCCGAAGGAATGACTCCCTAAGTGGATGAGAGAATCTGCTCATTCAAAGGGCAGTAGGAGTAAGCGGTCGGTGGGGTCACTACCAAACGAACGGCCTCAGTTTCCGAGATCTGTTGAGTTTTCGCTGAAGCGAGTTCCCCTGATCGTTGACACCGGACCGCCGGCGAGTATGGTTCCGGTTATCAAATGCTTCAACGAATATCTGGGACAGGATCGGCAAGTGTGAGTAATCAAAAAAGGGGGGGAAGTTTCATGGCTGCAACGAGGGTGCATGAACTTGCAAAGGAACTCAATGTGAACAACAAGGACCTCATTGACCGCCTTCTCAAACTGGGAATTCAGGTCAAGAACCACTTCAGCACATTGAGTGACCCTGCGGTCCAACGAATTCGCGAACACTTCGATACGGCCAAGGCGGAGGTGGTGGAGGAGACACGCATTAGCAGGGGTTTCATTCGCCGCCGCAAGCGCGTGGTCATCGAGGAATTTGTGCCGGTCGCCGAGCAAGCGGAGGAAGCTCTGGAGGGAGTGGCGTCGTTGACTTTAGGCGAGGGGGAACTGCCGGCAGCGGCACAATCCTTGTCTGTACCTGCCGAAGCGGAGTTGCAGCCATCACAGCCCATGGATTCAGAACCTGTAGCCACGGATTCGGTCAACGGGATGCCTGCCGTCGAACTCCTTAAAGTGACACCTCTCGGTACGCAACTGGCTGAGCCTTCCCGCACCGTGGGAGAATCGACCGTTTCCGCGGAGACCGCGGTCACACCCCCTTCAGGCCTGCCTGGCGTTGCCCCGGAAATGGTGCCGGTTTCTGTTGAGAGTGGCAAGGTAGCCGCGGTTGATGTTCCCACCAGGCAAAAAGCGGCTGCAAGAGAGGCCAAGAGCTTGGGTGGGAAACGCGTGGAAGCTGAGGCGCTTCAACCGGAGAGCGTGTTGACACCTGCAAGGGCAAAGGAAGTGGTTCGGGCCATACCATCCTTGGGCGCGACCACGGCGAGTCCTGTGGTTTCGCGGGCGGTCCTGGATGAGTCGATGGCTGATGAGGAGGGTGAGGGCAAACCCAAAAAGGCCAAGAAAAGGCGTCGGAAAAAGGCGCGCAAGGATGAACCGGCGCGTATCATCAAATTGCCCGATTTGATTACGGAAGAGCCGGAAGTGGAGGAGGAGCCCGATATTCCAGCAGTGGTGGCGCGCCGCATCGTACCCACCGAAACGGAGGCCAGTCGCGACCTGTTGCGCAAGAAGAAACCGAAACTGGCCGAGCCGGAAGAACCGATTCCCGAGCGCAAGCGAGGTGTTGTTGGTTCCCGCAAGGAAGTCATCGAGCGTGAGGACCTATATTCCAAGAAGGAACTGGCTGCCCAAGCCGACCGTGAGCGCGGTCGAGGCAAAGGTAAGGGTCCGGTACTGAAGGAAGTCCGCAAGACCGAGATCACCACTCCCAAGGCAATCAAACGACGCATCAGAATTGACGAAGCCATCACGCTTTCAAGTCTGGCTCGACAGATGGGGGTCAAGGCTGGAGAGCTGATCAAAAGGCTGCTTCTGCTGGGTCTTCCCGCCAACATCAACCAGGCTATTGATTTTGATACGGCAACAGTTCTGGCCGTGGATTTCGATTTCGAAGTGGAAAAAGCCGGATTTGAAGAAGACGACATTCTGCAGGTACGGGAGGATCGTCCGGAAGACATGCAAGCTCGGCCTCCGGTCATCACCGTGATGGGCCATGTGGACCACGGCAAGACCTCACTTCTGGACGCCATTCGCCACACCAATGTTATTGAGGGCGAAGCCGGCGGCATCACCCAGCACATCGGTGCTTACTACGTGAAGCTTGATCATGGCGATGTGGTGTTCCTGGATACGCCTGGTCACGAGGCGTTTACGGCAATGCGTGCCCGCGGGGCCAAGGTCACGGATCTCGTTATTCTGGTTGTGGCTGCCGATGATGGTGTCATGCAGCAAACCGTGGAAGCCATCAATCACGCCAAGGCAGCCCAGGTGCCCATCTTGGTGGCCATTAATAAGATCGACAAGGCCAATGCCAACATCGAACGCGTCAAGCGCGAACTGGCTGACCAGGGTCTGTTATCCGAGGAGTGGGGCGGTGAGGTCACCATGGTCGAAGTCTCTGCCAAGAAACGGCTGGGTATTGAGGAACTGCTGGAAATGGTGTTGCTCCAGGCTGAGCTGATGGAGCTCAAGGCCAATCCCAGCAAACCGGCGCGTGGCCATGTGATTGAAGCCAAGCTGGACAAGGGGCGTGGCCCGGTGGCGACCATTCTGATTCAAGAAGGCACGCTGAAAGCCGGCGAGGTCTACGTATGTGGCGTCCATTCGGGGCGTGTTCGCACCATGTACAACGATCGTGGCCAGCGACTAGAAGAAGCTTCTCCCTCTGTACCGGTGGAAGTCGTGGGTTTCTCCGGGGTGCCCAATGCGGGCGACGAATTCATCGTTCTTGGTGACGAGAAGCAGGCTAAGGTGGTTGCCGAGCATCGCTTGGCCAGAGTGCGCGAGAAGGAGCTCTCCCGCACCACCAAAGTCACCCTGGAACATCTCTATGAACAGATACGGGACGGTGCCATCAAAGAACTAAACGTGATCGTACGCACTGACGTCCATGGTTCACTGGAAGCTATCACGGAATCGCTGATCAAACTCTCCACCGCCGATGTCAAGGTTAATGTGATCCACAATGCCACCGGGGCCATTACCGAAACCGACATCATGCTGGCCTCGGCTTCCAATGCCATTGTTATTGGGTTCAATGTCCGCGCCGATGCCAAGGTACAGGAGTTAGCCGATAACGAAAAGGTGGATGTGCGCTACTATGATGTCATTTATCAGATCCTAAGCGATGTCCGGGATGCCATGGAGGGTATGCTCGAACCCGTCTACCAGGAGAGTGTAATGGGGCGGGCAGAGGTGCGGCAGACCTTCACGGCACCTAAAATCGGCACAATTGCCGGCTGCTCGGTATTGGATGGGCGTGTGGAGCGCGGTGCCAAAGTGCGGGTCTTGCGTGATCAGGTAGTGGTCTATGATGGCCGCATTGGGTCGCTGCGACGTTTTAAGGATGACGTCAAGGAAGTTAAGGCGGGATTTGAGTGTGGGATTGGGATTGAGAACTTCAACGATATCAAGCTGAACGATATCTTGGAGGTCTACCAACTCCAGGAAGTCAAACCGACCCTCGAGGGGAGGGAAACAACCTGATCTCGGCAACAGGCAGAGGCTGAACGACGATGACCGTGGCTGTGGCGCGCATTACCCTACGACTCCGCGAGAACCACTCTCTCAAGGAAAAGCGCCGAGTGCTGAAAAGCCTCATTGAGAAGAGCCGCCATCGCTTCAATGTGGCCGTGGCCGAAGTGGCCGATCAGGACTTGCACCAGAGGGCCACTCTTGGGGTTGCCGTGGTCGGGAACGATGGACGAGTGCTGAATTCATTGCTGGATCATATCATCAGCTACATGGAGTCTTTGCACTTGGCGGACATGATCGATCATGAGATCGAACTGATCCCGCTGGGATGATGAAGGCGAGCGGCATATCAAGGGAACCGAATGCTACAATACAAGCGCGCTGATCGGGTGGCCGATGTGCTCCAACGGGAACTGGCCGATCTTCTTCAGCGCCGCATCAAAGATCCCCGTCTCCACCGGGTCACTGTGACAGGGGTGGAGCTGAGCGATGATCTGCGGTTGGCGAAGGTCTTTTACTGCTTTTTGGGCGAATCCGCTGAGCAGGAAATAGTGGCTCAAGGGTTGGCCCAAGCCCGGGGATTCATCCGTAGGGAGTTGGGGAAACGCGTCTACCTGAAGTTCCTGCCCGAACTCGACTTTCGATATGACCCATCATTCGAATACGGAGCCAAGATCGAGCGGATTTTGAGAGAATTGCAGACGGATGAATGATTCACCAAGAGAATCGATCCATAGGATTGTCTCGGCGATAAACGCTCACCAGCACTTTCTCGTGGCCACCCATGTCCGTCCCGACGGGGATGCCGTTGGTTCGGTGCTGGCCATGACCACGATGCTACGCAAACTGGGCAAGGACGCCGATGCTTACTGTCAGGATCCGCCGCCCCCGACCCAAGATTTCCTGTTCGGGGCCAAGGAAATGGTCCACGATGGGATCCGGGTGAGTGACTATGAAGTGGCGATCTTGGTGGATTGCGGAGACATGGACCGGGTTGGGGATGCCCTTGCCACCCAGTTGAGTCAAGCGAGATTGCTCATCAACATCGATCATCACATCAGCAGCAAGCCCTTTGGCGACATCTACTGGGTCGAAGCGGGGGCGAGCAGTACCTGCGAGATGCTCTATGAACTGAGTCGGGCGATCCCACTGGATCTGGATGCGCTCATTGCAGCCCAACTGTACACGGGGATACTGATGGATACGGGCTCGTTTCGCTTTGCCAACACCACCACCCGCGCCCTAGAAATTGCGGCCGCCTTGGTGGATGCGGGCGCTCAACCAGGCTTCATTGCCGAGCAAGTGTATGATTCGGTGTCTCCCAACCGTCTGCAGTTGCTGGCGGAGGTGCTCGGCTCACTGGAATATCATGCAGACCAGCGGGTGGTTACTGGGACAATTACCCCGGAGATGTATATGAGGACGGCTACGTCTTCTTCCGACAGCGATTCGTTCATTACCTATTTGCGATCGGTCAAGACGGCGCAAGTGGCGATTCTTTTTCGACAAGAATCGGACGGATTTGTCTACGCCAGTTTGCGGTCCAAGGGGGAAGTAGATGTGGCGAATTTTGCGGAACGCTATGGCGGTGGCGGTCACAGGCGGGCTGCGGCCCTGAGAGTCAGGGGCAATTTCGACAAGATGCGGAAACAAATCACGGACGCGGTGTTGAGTTACCTGGAAGTCGACAGCGACCTGCGGCCGGCCGGGTAATGTGACAGAATCGAATATGGGACCTGATACCATAGAGGAACGCCAAGCGGGTTTTAGAAAATCGGAGGACAATCGGCTGATTTCGGAATCCCTTGCGCAGCCTGGGCAAGCGAGTTTCCATGGCTTGCTCCTTCTGGACAAACCAGCGGGAATCACCTCTTTTGCCGCGACAGCAAGAGTTCGCAAGTTGCTGCGAGTGGAGAAGGTGGGGCACTGCGGGACGCTGGATCCTTTCGCCACCGGTTTGTTGCTCATCTGTATCAACCAGGCGACTCGTATTGTGGATCAGCTGTTGGTTCAAGACAAAGTATATCGGTGCCGGGTACGCCTGGGGATAGAAACCGACACTTTGGACCACACCGGAGCAGTGACGGCAGAATACCGGGGAGATCCTTTGGGTGAGGAGGATTTGCGCAAGGTACTGCAGTTGTTTTGTGGAACTCATGAGCAGGCAGTGCCTCGCTACTCGGCAGTACGCGTACATGGTCGGCGATTGCACCAATGGACGCGGCAGGGTGTGGATGTCGCCGTGCCTGGTCGTGAAGTCCGAATACACAGCCTGGAACTCCTGGGATATCAGTGGCCGGAAGCTGTTCTCGAGGTCCATTGTTCCAAGGGGACATACATCCGCCAACTGGGGGCGGACATTGGTCAGCGCCTTGGCTGTGGAGCTCATCTGGCTGAATTGCGACGGCTGGCCAGCGGGCGGTTTCATCTGGATCAAGCCGTCGGCATGGAACAGCTGGAATCCGCAAGAGATGCTCGGCCATGGCTTCCGGCGTTAATCCCGCTGAATGAAGTACTGGATCATCTTCCCGCTGTTGTGGTGGACGATGAATATGCACTGGGGGCTTTACGCCACGGTCATCTGGAGGCGAGCTATGAGTTGATCATGAGTCAAAAATGGACTTCGCGCGGGCCTGGACCGGTACGCCTGGTAGGTCCGGACCAGAAACTGGTGGCGCTATGGTGGCCGTCTGCCGGTGCCGGCGAAAGGCGTTTGCGGGTATTCCCTCCGGTCTGAAGGGCAACCGGGCGAGGATGGTTTTGGGCAGCTCTTTTTGGGACGATGGGGCTTTCAGTGTGAGGCGAACCGTCGTCATAGACAACTGACAACCTGACAACAACCGTAACAGGTCTACCGATCAAGGCCACGATTCATGGGAGCAATAAAGGAGGAAAAGCCGTGGTAATGACCCCTGAAAGGAAAAAGGAGATCATCGAAGATTTCATGTTGCATCCGGCGGATACCGGATCACCCGAGGTCCAGATTGCCCTGTTGAGCGACCGTATCAGCTATCTTACGGAACATTTCAAGCTTCACAAGAAGGATCATCATTCCCGTCGTGGGTTATTGAAGCTTGTCGGTCAGCGTCGCCATTTGCTCAATTACCTTAAACACAAGAACGTGGATCGATACAACAGCGTGATCCAACGTTTGGGTCTGCGCCGCTAGTGGTGGTGCGGTCCAGGTTGCGAACCGGCTTAGGTTGGCGAAACAGTTAGAAAAATGAGGAAAACAACATATGACATATTCGGTACAGGCTGATGTGGGCGGCCGCCCATTGATCATCGAAGCCGGCCATGTAGCTCTACAAGCCAGTGGGGCGGTCACGGTACGCCAGGGTGACACGGTCGTACTGGTAGCTGCCGTGAAGGAAGATCGCATTCGGGAGGGCATCGATTTCTTGCCGCTGATGGTGGAATATCAGGAGATGAGCTATGCCGCCGGCCGCATTCCGGGCGGGTTCTTCCGTCGGGAAGTGGGCCGCCCCAGCGAGAAGGAGACTCTCACCTCCAGACTCATCGATCGTCCCATACGGCCCCTGTTCCCTAAAGGGTATTCCTATGAAACCCAGGTAATTGCCAAGGTTCTTTCGGTGGATCAAGAGAATGAACCGGACGTAATTGCCATAACCGGCGCTTCCGCTGCTCTTCACGTTTCCGCGGTGCCCTTTCAGGGACCCATTGGCGCGGTTCGAGTGGGGCGAATGGCCGGGCAGTTTGTCATCAATCCCAGCAAAGAACAGCTGGAGCAAAGCGATATCAACTTGGTGGTGGCTGCCAGCCGTGACGCGGTGGTGATGGTGGAAGGCGGGGCCAACTTCGTTTCCGAGGAAGATATTCTGGAAGCCCTTGCCCTGGGGCAACAGGCCATCCAGTCGATTTTGGATGCCCAGGACGAGCTGCGCAGGGTCATGGGGGTTCCCAAGGAAACCTTTGCCGCCGTCGAATACGACGGGGAATTGCGGAATGCGGTGCACCGACTCGGCTTGGATGGCATGCGGGAAGTCATGAGCGTGGCCGATAAGCAGTTGCGGGGCAAACGTAAGAAGGAGTTGAAACAGCGCGTTCGTGGTGAAGTGGCGGCGTCCTTCCCCGAGCAGGAGAAGGCTGTCGACGGTCTCCTCGAAGAGCTGGAAAAATCGGTGGTGCGGCGCATGCTGGTTGAACAGCGCCGGCGCATTGATGGTCGCAGTTTCGATGAAATCCGGCCGATCACCATTGAGGTTGGCATGCTTCCGCGCACACACGGCTCCGCGATGTTTCGCCGTGGCGAGACCCAGATTCTAGCGGTCACCACTCTCGGGTCTTCTTCCGATGAACAGAAGATTGAGGCCTTGGCGGGGGAGACTTTCAAGTCGTTTATGCTCCACTACAATTTCCCTCCTTACTGCGTGGGGGAAGTTCGCCCACTTCGAGGTCCGGGGCGTCGAGATATTGGTCATGGCGCGTTGGCGGAACGGGCCGTGAAGCCGATTCTCCCCACCAACAGCGATTTTCCGTATACCTTGCGAATCGTGTCCGAGGTTCTGGAATCCAATGGGTCCAGTTCCATGGCAACGGTCTGCGGGGCCTGCCTTGCGCTCATGGATGCCGGTGTACCGGTTCGTGACAAGGTGGCCGGGATTGCCATGGGACTAGTGAAAGAAGGCGATGAGGTGGTGGTGCTTTCGGATATCCTGGGGGACGAAGACCACCTGGGTGACATGGATTTCAAGGTGACCGGCAGCGAAAAAGGCATTACCGCCCTGCAGATGGACATCAAAATCACCGGGATCACCCGCGCCATCATGCAAAAGGCGCTGGAACAGGCTCGCGCCGGTCGTCTCCATATCTTGGAGAAGATGATCGCGGTCCTTCCTGAGCCACGCGATGAACTCTCACAGTACGCACCACGTGTGATCTCCATTCAGATCAATCCCGAAAAGATCCGTGACGTGATCGGTCCGGGAGGCAAGGTCATCCGCGGCATTGTGGCGGAAACCGGCGCCAAGATAGACATCGAGGACAGTGGTCGAATCGTCATCATGAGCCCCGACCAGGCCGCCTGTCAGAAAGCTATCGACCGCATCCGCGGCCTAACCCAGGAACCCGAGGTTGGTCAGGTCTACAAGTCGCGGATTGTCCGGGTCATGGATTTTGGGGCATTCGCTGAGATTCTCCCCAATACCGAAGGGCTTATCCACATTTCCCAACTGGATCACACCCGTGTGCGCAAAGTGAGTGATGTGGTCAACGAGGGTGATGAAGTGATGGTGAAGGTGATCGAAATCGACAAGGACGGACGGATTCGGTTGAGCCGCAAAGCGGTTCTGGCGAAGGACGACCAATAACCGCGGATGCACATACGGGTCCCCAGGACCATGCTATGTCGGATGGGGCACTAGTGCACCGTCAGGCCGAGGGAGAGAGTTTGTACTACAAGACCACACTCAGCAATGGGGTTCGCATCGTGACCGAGAAGCTTCCACTGTTCTACTCGGTGTCCATGAGCATCTGGGTCAATGTGGGATCTCGCGACGAACGAGCATCCGAAAAGGGGTACACTCACTTCATCGAGCACATGTTGTTCAAGGGCACGGAACATCGCAGCGCTCTTGACATCGCCAAAGAACTGGATGCCGTAGGTGGCTTTGCCAATGCCTTCACCACCAAGGAACAGATGTGCTTGCACGCTAAAGTGTTGGATACTCATCTGCCTTTGGTGGTAGACATCCTCTCCGATATCTTCTTGAATTCGGTTTTCGACCCCGGGGAGATCGATCGGGAACGCCAGGTAATTCTCCAGGAAATCAGCATGGTGGAGGATACGCCTGATGATTACATCCATGTCCTTCATCAGGAGCGCTATTGGAAGAGTAACCCACTGGGCAATCCGATCTATGGGACTGCCGACAGCGTTGGGGATGCGACCCGAGACCTGCTTCTGGACTACATGGGGAGTACTTTTCATCCTGCCGAGGTCGTTGTGTCCGCGGCCGGTAACGTGGATCATGAACGGTTTGTGGAGCTAGTGGCGAAGAGGATGGCGGATTTTGACGGGGCGCGCGTCAAGCCCCGGCGTCAACCGCCACAAAATCACCATGTGGTGGAAATCATTCCGAAGAGCTTGGAGCAAGTGCATTTGTGTCTAGGCTGGAAGGGTTGCTCCAGTGTAGATGATCAACGGTTTGCGTGCCACCTGGTGAATGTCCTGCTGGGTGGCAGCATGAGCAGCAGGCTGTTTCAGGAGATCCGAGAGAAGCGGGCGCTGGCCTATTCCGTCTATTCGTTCGTCAATTCTCATGTGGACACCGGCATGATGGGGGTCTATGCCGGAACCGGTCTGGGTCAGATTCAGGAAACCCTGGACATTGTCGAACAAGAACTGCAGCGTCTTGCCAGAAAGCCCATCGGGGACGCGGAACTTCAGGCGGCTAAGGAACATTTTAAGGGAAGCATGTACTTGAACGCGGAGAGCAATGACTCGCGCATGCATCGTCTGGCCAGGAACGAATTCCTGTTTGGGCGCTATGTTCCCTTTGAAGAGGTGGAAAGCAAGGTGGAAGCCACCACCAGCGAAGCCATTCAAGATTGGTTCCAGTCGGTGTTCAGCAAGCAGGATCTGGCCTTGGTGCTCCTTGGGCCGATGGAACCGGGCTCAGTGAATATCGACCGCTATTTGTGAGGAGTGGTTCTGAGGGGGTAGTTTCGAGGCGAGTCTACTACGGGCCTTCCTTAGCCATAGCCAAAGCCGGCGCGATATTGAGGATGTTGACTTAGATGGATGCGTGACCGGTGCACGAATTCCTTTTCGTGGGGATATCTGATGGCCATTTCCTTCCAGATTCTCGCCAGTGGCTCCAAGGGCAACGCCATGGTGGTCAGCAGCTCGCGAACGCGCATCCTTATCGATGCCGGATTGACGAGCAAGGAACTGCATCGACGGATGCAACTGGCGGATATTGCCGCAGCGGAGATTCAAGGAGTGGTTGTGACCCACGAACACCATGACCATGTGCGTGGTGTTGGCGTGCTCAGCCGCCGGTACCAACTACCAGTCTATCTCACTCAGGGCACTCTGGACAATCTGTCCCAACAGGTGGGGGCCCTCACCTGTCCGCGGGTTTTTCGTACTGGGTATAATTTTCAGATCGGCGACCTGCGCATCACACCATTTGCTATTTCACACGATGCTAACGATCCTGTCGGCCTGACCATTGAGAGCAATGGCTGTAAATTGGGCATCTGTACTGATCTTGGCGTGGCCACTCAGTTGGTTCGGAAGAAATTGGAGGGTTGCCAGGCCATGGTCCTGGAAGCCAATCACGATGTGGATCTGTTGCTCAACGGCCCTTACCCCTGGCACCTGAAACAACGGATTCGCAGCCGCCACGGTCATCTATCCAATGCCGACAGTTGCGAGTTACTCAAGGCTCTCCTGCACGACCGATTGCAGGTGGTGGTGTTGGCTCATTTGAGCGAGACCAACAATCGTCCTGAACTGGTCCGGGAGGCCTTTCGCGGGTTCTGTCAAGAATCACGGTGGCGAGAGATACGCTTTGAAGTAGGACAGCAGCATACCATCGGCGGCGCCATGGATGTATGGTGACAGGGTTGAATCGTGGCATGCCGAATTGGAGGTTAGCCGCCAAAGGCCTTGCAGCTTAGAATGACTGCAATCAATGATCTCATATGTGTGACGCTCCCATGGAACAAAAGGTTCGCCATTTCCTGCTGACTGTCGATGAATCGTCAGACTGCTTGCGCCCTATCCGCTTTCTGGCCGCGCTGTACCATCAACTCAAGCACATTTACGTCCTTCTTTGCCACTTCTACGCTCCTCCCGCACCGATCTATCGGCAACAAGACCTCAGCCCATCGATGGCGGCACAAAAGGAAGAACTCATCAGAGCCCGCCAGGAGAATGCCCGGGCCATACTGGATAAGGTTCGACACGCACTTGTCGACTTAGGTGTGGCCGCAGAGAACATCCAAATGCACACGCAGGAACGCAGTGTCAGTGTGGCCCAGCATGCCTGCAGCCTGGCCGGCATCAGGCGGGTCGATTGTGTCCTCGTGCCGAAGACTATCAGTGGTAAGCTGGATGGACTGTTGCGAGGGGATCCCATCCCGGCCCATCTTCAGCATTGCCTGGTGAGACCGGTGTGGTTCCTGGATGGGAGCCATATTGACACCAACCAGGCGGCCATCTGTATGGTTCACGATGAGGCTTCGGTCCGCGCAGCCCGTCATGCCGGTTCAATGCTGGCAGGTTGCAGCACCCGGATCGATCTAGTGCATTGCGATCCTCACATAGATTGGAGCATTACCAGCGAGATCACAGAACCTTCGGCGCAACTGCTTGCCTGGGAGAAGACCCCTGGCGGGCAAGCGCTGGTTCCGTATCTGCGACAGGCACAACAGATACTTGTACAGGAAGGGATTTCTGAGATACGTGTGCGAATTGTGGTGTTGCCTTCCAGAGGCGATGTGGCCCGCAGTGTCATCGAGTACTGCCGCCAAAACCACGTTGGTATCGTGGTCTTAGGCCACTCTGCACCTGAAGGGATTTGGAGCTTCTTTCAAAACTCAGTTACCAAATCCATTTTGGCGGAATTCAAGAACATGGCGGTTTGGGTTGTTCAACGGGGGGGCTTGAAACACGCATGAAGATTCTCGTTGCTGAAGATGAGGCGGTCTCCAGAGGGTTGTTGACCTCGCTGCTGACCAAGTGGGGCTATGAGGTAGTATCAGTCGCCGATGGCAATGAAGCATGGCGGATGTTTCAGGAACAGGACGATCTGCGCATCGCCATCCTTGATTGGATGATGCCGGGAAAAGACGGCGTTACCCTCTGCAAACTGATCCGCGATAAGCTACAGGAGGGCGGCTATATCTACACCATCATTCTCACGGCGAGAGATGACAAGGAAGATGCTCTGGCCGGGCTGGCAGCAGGAGCGGATGACTACATTACCAAACCTTTCAATACGGAGGAGTTACATTCTCGAATCAAGATCGGCAAACGGATTGTCGACTTGGAGCGCACCCTGCAAGACGCCTATCAAGAGATGAAGAGGTTAGCCACCTTTGATGCTCTGACCGAGTTGTGCAATCGACGAGTGGTTCTGGAGCAATTGGAGAAAGAATGGGATCGGTCGATGCGTGAAGGCAAAGCTCTGAGCATCGTCTTGGCTGACATCGACCACTTCAAGCAGTTCAATGACCGCTACGGCCACGCGGTGGGGGACCGCGTTCTCATCCATGTTAGTCAAGTGTTGCGGGACACGGTGCGGCCGTATGACGGTATCGGCAGATACGGTGGGGAGGAGTTCCTGTTGTTCTTTCCCGAGTGCGATGAACAGCGAGGTCATCAAATTGCTGAGCGTCTGCGCAAGGAGCTGGAATCCAGACCTTTCAAGGAACAAGACACACCGCTCAAGATCACCGCATCGTTCGGGGGCACCACCTTTTTCGCTGATCGGTGCCGCTGCAGTGTGACCCACCTGTTGAAGATTGCCGATGATGCCCTATACGAGGCCAAAAAAGCCGGGAGAAACCGTGTCATCTGGCTGCCCGGTACAGAAGAAAACGTTTGAAATCCAGTGTCTTAGCTTGGTCGCATGCCGAGCAGGAAACGAAAAACCGGTAAGCGTCGAAGCAGAAAGTGATAAATCGCGATCGTTGTCACCAGTGTCAGTGCTGTGAGGAAACAGAACTTCGCCAAGATCCCAAGCGGCAACTGAACAATGTACCAGCCGAAAACCACCACCACAACGTTGTGTAAAATGTAAAGCGGTAGAGTAGCTTCGCGCAGATATTTGAATACCCTACCCTCAGCTCGCCGGAAACCTTCCGCCAGGCCCAGGATTGCGCTGCAATAGGCCCATGTTGTCAGCGCAGCCAGGAATCGCCCAAGCCCCGTTCCAATAGAGAACAACATCCCAACAGAGGAGATCAGTCCTATCACACCCAGTCGCAACCATTCCCGCCGCACACAGGCTTCGAAGGGCGGGTATGCGGCCATTCCGGCACCAATCAGGAAATATAGACCAAAATAGCATAAGTTGGCCCAATCCCTGTAAAGATTTGGATAGAATGGCCACCAACCGTCTAAGCCGACGAGGAGCAGTGCCAGGGGTAGGATCGGGAGGTAGGCGAACACTGCCGAAAGCGGGGCTGGTCTGCTGATTGAACCGATCCGCGCAAATCTCGCCAACAACGGCAACAGGATAACGCTGAGAAGCAGCAGGTAGGCCAGAAACCACAAATGCGACCAGGTAAAATGGTTGATTCGCGTGAAGAATTTGGGCACGAATTCAAAGAAACTCAGCTGTGTCGGCGCTACCAAGTGCAAGCCACTAGGACGTAAATCCCGACCTTGGAGCAGCTCAACATATTTGATGGGGGGACAGAAGAGTACTGTCCCGGCAATCAGCGGTATCAGCAGACGGCGCCAACGTTCGCGAAGAAAGTGGCTTATGCCTCTTGAACGAAGGGAAATCAGTGATGACCATCCGGCCAGCAGGAAAAACAGCGGTAGAAACCAGGCGCGATTGAACTCGTCGATTACTCCTAGCGCGGGCGACAGGGTGGCATTCTTCAAATGGTAGTGCGGCTGTGGGCAAAAGACGAGGAGACAATGGGCAATGATTATGGTGAAACAAATGATGATATGCAGGCAATCGAAGTCAGTGCGCCGCATGTTAACTACTCCAACCCATGCTTCCTATTTGAAAAACTCTTCCTCGCAGAAACCAACGATGAACACGAAGCCCCACTTACGTAGAGCTTGACCCCAAAGATGTTGTCGCCGTCAACGCCCCAGGCGCAGTTCCCACAGGATACTTGTGTCCCATCACCCGGAGCGGAGGATGCAGCGGGAAAAGATCTGCCCGGCCTTCGCGCAACAGTGCGCTGCAGCAAGGGAGGAGTTAGGACGGGCTCTTGGCGGGAGCACGCCGACGGACCCGACTTTGGCTCCAATCGTGATAAAGAATTATCAGGGGGCTGGCAACGAACATGGACGAATAGGTGCCCACGAAAATGCCGATGATCATGGCGAAAGCAAAATCGTGAATAACGCTTCCACCAATGAAGAACAGACAAAGCTACCACCAGGAGGGTACAACCCGAGGTAAGAATGGTGCGACTCAGAGTCTGGTTGATGCTGTCGTTGATGACTTTATGCAAGATTTTCACGGCGATACTTGCGGACATTTTCACGGATGCGATCGTATACAATGATGGTGTCATTGAGGGAATAACCGGCGAGAGTGAGTATGGCAGCCACCACTTCCAGGGTGAATTCCTTGTTGGCAATGGCAAAAACCCCGACAGTAATGAGCACGTCATGGATGAGCGCCACCACCGCCCCAAGGGCATAAGGGAGCTTGAGCAGCCAGCAGAGCGTCAGGGCGATGATGAGTGCGCCGAAAATGAGATAGGGTACCGGCACTCCCAGAGCTTGCAGGAGCAGTACCACCCCGACCATGGAGCCCGCCATGATGGCGGCAGTGGCCCATTTGGTCTCAAAACGGCCGGAGATGTAGATGGTGATCAGCAAGAGTGTGTAATAGATGGCGAACAAGGCCTTCTGTTTGAGGTCATGGCCAACCTTGGGACCAACCATCTCGGCGCGCCTCACCGCCACCTTGCCGTCACCGTAGGTCTTGGTTAGAGTATCCTCGACGGTCTTGGAAAGGTCCTGAAGGGCGGAGGTGATGTGCTCGGCACGGATCAGGAATTCATTGTCGGCACTGCTGCCGACCTGTTGCACCGCGGCCTGCCCGGTTCCCAACTCGGCCAGAGCACCGCGGATGGCATCCGGGGTGGTGGGTTGTTGGAAGCGCACCTGAATAAGTGTGCCGCCGGCAAAGTCTATCCCTAAGTTCAGGCCTCCATGGACAAAGATCATCGCCACCCCCAGGACGGTTAGCAATCCTGAACAGAACAGTGCCTTGAAACGCAGCCTTACAAAATCAATATTGATATCCGGCCGGATAATTTCCATGTTCGAGATCCCCTTCGTTACAAGTGGCCGTCTAAATACTCAGTCTACGAACGCGCTGCTGGGCAAGCACGTAATCGAAGATGAGACGGGTGACGATGATGGCGGTGAACAGACTCACCACAATCCCGATGGTAAGAGTTACAGCGAACCCGCGAACCGGCCCGGTACCGAATTGGAACAATACCACAGCGGCGATCAACGTGGTCACATTGGAGTCCAGGATAGTCAGGGTGGCCCTGCTGTAACCCGTGTCCACGGCTGCCCGCGGGGTCTTGCCAAGGCGCGTTTCCTCCCGGATCCGCTCAAAGATGAGTACGCACGAGTCGACCGACATGCCCACCGTGAGAATCATGCCGGCGATGCCGGGCAGGGTGAGCGTGGCCTTAAAAATAGCCAGGACCGCAAGGATCAACGGGATGTTGAACAACAGCGCCAGGTTGGCGACAAGCCCCGACAACCGGTAGTAAAGCACCATGAAAACTATGATGCCAATCATACCCAGGAGGCAGGCGAGAAACCCCTTATAGATCGAATCTTGCCCGAGGGATGGCCCCACCGTGCGCTGCTCCAGGATCTTTACCGGAGCGGGAAGGGCGCCGGCACGCAGTACGATCGCCAGATCACGCGCTTCATCCATGGTGAAACTCCCGGTTATGCTGGCTTTCCCGCCGCTGATCTTGTCCTGAATAACCGGTGCGGAATAGACCGTTCCATCGAGGACGATGGCCAACTGTTTCTTGATGTTTTCCTCGGTGATGCGCTCGAACAAACGAGCCCCCTGGGAGTCGAATTCCAGGGCCACGTACGGGTTGTTATATTGAGTATCGATCTGGACATGGGCATTGGTGATGTATTCGCCGGTCATGAGAGTGCGGTCCTTGAGCACGATTTCTTCAGTGGAGCTGCGTCCGGTGGCCGGGTCCAGACGGCTCATGGGGTAGACCTTGGCTCCTGGAGGAGCCTTGCCGTCTTTGGCTTCGCGCGGTGAAACCCCTTCCGCCACCAGTTTGAACTCAAGCTGAGCGGTCTTGCCGATGAGGTCGATGGCCCGTTGCGGATCCTTGATACCAGGCAACTGGACCAGAATCCGTTCATCTCCTTCGGGACGAATGTCGGGTTCGCTCACCCCAAACTGATCAATCCGGTTGCGAATAGTTTCCAGTGCTTGATCCACGGCCATTTTCCGGATGTATTCGGCCTGCTGTTCCCGCAGGCCAATGGGCTGGAGAACCCCTTCCTGTTGGGTCTCCGCTGCCAATACCTCGAGATTGGGGAAATCCTTCTCGACAATCTTTCGCAGTTCCCCTTGCTGTGCTGGATCTGTCAGGTTGACCAGGATTTGCCTGTCACCCTTTCGCTCCACGTTGCGGAAAGCGATGCGCTGTTTGCGAAGGGTCTCTTTGAAATCTTCGGTCAACCGCTGCACATGATTTGCCACCGCCTTCTCCGCTTCCACTTCCAGAATCAGGTGCATGCCGCCTTGAAGATCCAACCCAAGGTGGATCTTTTCAGTTGGCATCAGCTTCTTCCAGCTTGGCGGAAGCGACGGGTTGATGGACGGTAGGAGAAATACGGTGCCCGCCACGAGCACCAGGACAACAAGAATGGTTCTCACCTTCAGGTCTTTCAAGCCCACTCCTCCTGGATTAATACGGTCACATGCACTTTGTTGGCCTACTCTATCGGCGCACTTAGTATTAGTCGGTCACATGCTCGGCAGACGGCTTCAGCCCCGCGAAACACGGGGTTGTCATCTCGACCGAAGGGAGAGATCTTTGAATGTTTCCAAACGCCCATGAGATTTCTCGCTTCGCTCGAAATGACAAAGTCGTACTGGGTGACCATTCCAATACGGTTACCTCAAGCCTCCGTCATGCCCCGGAATGCAGCGCTGCCTGACGATATAACAAAGGGCACACCAGCCATTCGCAAGATGTGCCCATTCCCTTTGCGGTCGACCGGCCTCGCTTGAAGCTACTCGCTCCCTTCCTTGGCAGTGACGGCGGCGATATAGCTGCGGTCAACCTTAACCCGCACCTTCTCGGCAATTTCCAGAGTCACCACGGTGTCCGTAATCCCGGTAATGGTGCCGTGCAACCCGCCTGCGGTTTTGACGCGGTCGCCACGCTTGAGACTGGATAGCATACCGCGGGTTTCTTTTTGTTTCTTCTGTTGGGGACGGATCAACAGAAAATAGAAAATCACTCCCATCAAAATAAGCGGAACGAAAGCTGTAAGCCCTCCAGCACCTTGCTGACCGGCACCATCACCCTGTCCCAACACTCCCATCGCATACGCTACACCCACAAAGTCCATGAAATCCTCCCTCAACTGGTATGTATCCAAGTACTAGGCAGCTTCCTTTCGGTCCATGACCAAGAACCGTCCCGGAACGGCTGCAATTGATCGTGCCTCGCTGTTGCAAAGCAAAACAAATGTGAGTTTAGACAATATTCGGTGCGAGTTGTCAATGTTCTTCGCAGTATGATTCTCGGATAATCCTGTGCATTCGGGCTGATCACGGTCCTTGATGCTTGCCGGGGATATCGTGTTTTCACACGGTGCGTGCGCAAAGTCAGGAGCAAACACGGGGCTAGGTGGAACATTGGGAGGTCTTGAGGACAACCTGGTATGAGTCCAGGAGAGGAGGCGATTCCTTCCCTGGACTCATAGGCCATGGTCGGTGAGATTCGAAATGGTTGAATGCCACGCTATGGATCTCACTAGCGGGGGAGCCCCAGACTACTCGCCGGTGTCAGCATCGGTTGGATGCCATAGGGGTCGACAAACTCAAACTCGGGCCGGAACTTGAGTTTTTTCACCCCGCGTTCACTGAGGTACTTGGCCATTTCGAGATTGATGTCCGGTGGCAGCTCAACTCCCGCCTTGGCCAGCGCTTGGCGCAGCAAACCTTCAGATTTTGAGGCCATGGCCACAGCGTCGCCGCAGATACGGCCCGCTTCGCTGGGATTGTGAAAGCCAATGGAGTTCTCTGCCCCGATGAAGATCACCCGGTAGAACGCCTCGAGATAAAGGTCTTTGGCCCGATCATAAACGTCCTTATCAATGGCTTTGCCGTCTGCCTGGGCCTTGTGGGCGATTTCGAACAGCTTGGCGGCCACCGCCACTGAATACCCGGAGCGGTTCATCATGGACACGGTTCGGTCTTGGATGGCAAAGATCTGCTTGGTGAGCCACTCGGTGGTTTCGGTGTGGCATTGCTGGCAGGCTTTGAGCTCATTTTTGAGCGGGCTCGTGACGTCATGATCGGAAATCTTGTTGGCGCCTACCCGCGTATAGGGCATGTGGCAGTCCGCACAAGCCGCGCCGGCCTGATAGTGAACGCTGTTGTAGGAGAAGAATTCGTATTCGGGATGGCGGATGAAACCCACCTTGAAAGCCGGTCACATTCTGCTTCCATTCGCCGTATGCGGGATCGCTTTTCAAGACCTTGATGATGTTTTCAATGGAGATGTTACCCACTTGGCTGCCCTGCCAGGGGAAGAACACCGAAGTGGATTTCATGTCCTTGTCTTTGGGGATGATGTAGGTCACATGACATTGAGCGCAAGCCAGCGATCGTTTTTCCTGACGGGTTGCCTGGTCGGGGTCTTTACCGATCTTGGCTAGGGCTTCCCGAAGGGTCCAGCGGGAAAGCTGGAGGTCCATGCTGCGGTTGTTGTGGCAGTCCGCGCAGCTAGCGCCGAGTGCCTGGAATTCCTTGGGGATTTTGGCATGCACCTCAAGGTAGGGATCGGCAAAATAGGACAACCCCATTTCCTTCTCGAGGATCGGTGCATAGGGTGTCTTGCAGGTGAGACAGGCACCGCCCGCCTTGATACGTGAGGGGTCTATTTCCAGCTGGTCGGTTACCATGTACCAGTGACCGCGAGGTTCATTGTATTCAACGCCAAACCCCCAACCATTGAAAAGCAGCGCCATATAAGGGAACTCGCTGAGCTTATCGTAGACTATCAGGTCAGTATCGTAGCCTTTCTTGTAACGGCTCTTTTTTGCAGGTTTTGGATCCTTCGTTTTGGTCCAGGAATCGTATTCCAGCGGATAGACCTTGCCCCAGTTGGCCGGGTTGATCTCCCCATCGGCAATGGTTCCGGTCCGCACCGGCTCCGGTTTGGGGGGGGCGCAAGCCAGCATGGCCAAGGCGTATCCGAGGCAGGACACAACCAACGTCATGAAAAGGACCCTATGGTGTTTCATAGCCTTCTCCTTCCACAGCAAATATGAGGTTCACCGTTGCTGGTTGAAACTGAAATCTCGATGCTGCATCCTCTGGAAGTGCTCCAGTGCGCTGGGAGCTGCACCGCCGCAGAACCGTTTACATCGCTCCAGTGAATCGGTGTGACAAACGACGGTGACACTGCCAGCAGTTGCGATCTTCATTGATTCTGGCAATGGTTTCGGCATGGCAGCGCCGGCAATTCTCCTGCACCATCGCCGCTCCATGTTGTGACAAGCGAATGGTCTCGGGGACGCGCCCTGAGTAGAATGCGAATGAATCCCACATCCCCTCGATGCTCTTCCATGCAAAGTGACGCGGTAAGCTGTCATTGGGCAAGTGGCAATCAATGCACTTGAGGCGGCGATGAGCCCCGGCATGGAACCAATTCTCGTATTCTGACTGCATCACATGGCAGTTGGCACAAAAATCAGGAGTTCCGGATCGGGCATAGAGGCCTGGTGGACCAAAACTGACAAAAAGCCCTATGGCGGCCCCCAACAAGACCACAAGGCTGAAGATCCGCATGGTCCTTTTCTTACCTGAACCGTTCAACCTCGCCATACATTTTCCCTTTCGCGGTCTGGTTTGTATCTTTCCGAAAGATTCTTCCTCCTTAGCCACACTTTTACCACGTGCAGGCATCTGGAAGCAATTGCCTACCAAAGCTAGAGGGTTGATGGTGAACATTTTCACTTCCGCATGACGGTCTGCTCGCTCAATCGTTGCGTGGTTTGCCGGACTGTCATGTAGTTTTTGTCACCAGAAGTGCGGTAGACTATCATGGAAAACACCAGTTCGGTGGCAGGTGACGGCGAAGGGATTGCCCGTCTTGCAGAGAAGTCATGCGAAGCGGTGTTGAGCACCAAGACCCGTGGCTCGGTCGAGACCGGGAATTGTGACCATTGACTTGGAAGATATGGGTAATGGAATGAGTTTATTTGGACGTGGCCCACATTTCAGCCTGCGCGCATGGTTCGGCAAGGTCCTGCACCGGATCTGGTACCCCTCTTCAGAAACCCCGACGATGGCACAAATGCTTCGCGGGCTCCGTTTTGCCAGCGTGCTTTATGGCCGGTTGAGTCAACGCCGGCAGCGCCGAACCAGGGTATCAGGCGCCTGCCGGCGGTTATCGGTTCCGGTGATTAGTGTCGGCAATCTGGTGGTGGGGGGGACCGGCAAGACACCGCTAACCATGTGGCTCGTGAATCATCTACAAGGCCTGGGGATTTCAGTGGCAGTGCTCAGTCGAGGCTATGGGCGCAGCTCCAAGGGGGTATCTCAGGTTCTAATTGGTCCCGATCTTCAAGGCTCCGCTGGACAGTTCGGCGACGAGCCTGTGCTGATGGCGACCAAGTTGTCCGGCGCTCCCGTCTGGGTGGGGCGGCACCGAAGCCAGTCCGGCAAGGCCGCCATAGAACAAAATGGAGCCCAACTCCTCATCCTAGACGATGGCTATCAGCATTGGGGTCTCCAACGCGACCTCGACCTGGTGTTGGTAGATGGGTCAATGCCCTGGGGCAACGGCTATCTCCTGCCATTGGGGCCCTTGCGCGAACCCGTGGAACATCTGGATCGAGCCCATGCTATTGTCATCACCCATCGTCAGGGTAACACCCAAGAGTGCTTGGGGTTGCGGGATCAGCTGAAACAACGCTTTCCAGATAAGCCATTGTTTACTTGCCACTTTCGTCCCGCTGAAACCCACTGGGGACTCAACGGACCAAGCGTGCCATGGGAAGTTGTCAACCAGCATCCAGCAGTGGTGTTCGCTGGGATCGCCAAGCCCGATTCTTTCTTCCAAATGGCACAGGAGATGGGAGTTCGAAGTGTCTTGAATCTGAGTTTCGCGGATCATCACTGGTATCAGCGGGAGGATTTCGTTCGCATCTTGGCACCTGTGCTTGCCGGAGAGGCGTGCTGGCTGCTAACCACCGAGAAGGACGCGGTGCGGTTACCGGCTTCGGTACGAGACCTGGTGGTGACCCTGGCGGTGGAGGTGGATTTTGGCGAGGACCACGACCGGTTCGTGGACTACCTGAACCAATGGTGGAAACGTATCAGTTGCACAAGGAAGAAGTGATGAATTGCACCGTACTGAGGATGAGTGTCATCGACTGGGCATGGATCACGTGCTGCACCGGCGATATGTCAATGGCAGCCGCTGCAATCGGACCATTCTCGGCGCGCCCTTGTGCAAATACGTCCAAACTCCAGGCATCACATAGCGATGAAGCGAGCGGCTGACAGCCCTCGATGTGATTGTAATCGACTATCTGCCTGGAGAGGTCGGAATCGACAACAGCTCCCGATAATGCTGCAACAGAGGCCGAGCAGTCTCAGATTCGGCCAGATTCAGCTGTTCCTCGGGATCATTTTCAAAGTCGTATAGCTCTTCATTTCTATCGCTTTTGATGTAGTGCATGCCGTCGACAAAAACCGCTTTCACATCGCCACTGCTGTTGGGGTGCCATTCAGGAAAGTTGTGTGCCCTGCTCACGAAAGCGAATTTTGGGGTTGCTGGAGCCGGGTCCGAAGTCGCCTGCCCGGTGATGAAGCCGGCAAACGAATCACCTGGGATTTTGGTTTTGGGCAGCTCCAACAGTTCCAGGATCGTTGCCGGAAGGTCCCTCAAGGTGACCATTTTCATGCACTCGTTGACCGGCCACGGGGCTCCTCGGGTCGATAATCATCAATGGCACGTGCAGCACCGGTCGATACAGACTGTCCGCATGTTGCACCAGCCCGTGCTCGCCAAATTGCTCACCATGGTCCGACACAATGATCACCAGCGTCCGCTCTCGTTCCCCACGTCTTTCCAGTTCCGTCAGCAACGCCCCAATAGTGCGGTCCAGTTCGGCTAGGCTGGCCTCATACGCCTCCTGAGCCAGTTCCAGCCCATCGGCCTTGGGGTTCCGAAAGCTTTCGAGCGTCCACCGCAACAATTTGATCTTGTCCTGCTTCGAAAACCCTCTGTCCGGCCGATTGAGGGACCCCTCCGGGAAGTATGGAGCATGGCAATCGAAATAGTTCAGGAACACAAAGAACGGTTGCCCTTTCCGTCGCGCAAGAAACCCGAGAAAGTCCTCGCTGATCTTGGTTGCTTCGATGCTGTTCGAATTCGGCAAATTGAGAAGACCCCGAGGAAGCGAAGCACGCACGAGGAACTCCAAAGGGGACAGCCGATGCGCTCTATAGTGCACAAAGCCGCGGTCCAAGCCGGTTTGCCGGCCACAAGAGGAAGTGTTTGACACGAATGCGGCCGTCATATATCCATGCGTGCGCAGGACATCAGCCAGGGTCGGATGGTATCGATCGAGCGGCACGGACCAATCGGCGGTCAACTCCTGCGGATATCGCCCGGTAAACATGCTGGCGTGCGCGGTCAGCGTCCAGGGCGCGGGCGATACGGCCCGATCGAAGACAATCCCGAGCTTGGCCCATTGGTCCAGGTTTGGGGTGGTCGGGCGGTCATAACCATACATACTCATGCTCTTGGCCCGCACGGTATCAAGTACGATCAATACCACGTTGGGGGCATTGGCGGATGCAGGCGGAATACTGAGGGCCATGTTCCGCCGATTCAACGCATCGTATCCAAACGTGCCAACGGCAACAAGCCCGATCATGACGATTAGCGCCGGCGTGGTTCGCGTCACCAGCCTGTAGAACGCGTGTGGATGCTTAGTCACGAAACGTTTAGTCTGTGTCGCCAGACCGCCGGCCAACAGAATCAATGCCCACAGTGAAAGGCGAGCCATTAGCATCCTACTAATGCCCAGGATCAGGTTAACAGACAACGCAAAGCTCAGCAGGAACGTGACAACCCCCAGATGTGAAGGAACGATCCGAAAGCGCACCAGGAAGCCCAGAACCACCCCTGGAATCGCAAGGATGGCCGCATTACTTATGGGGATCACCCAAAGATAGGGGCTCACCACATCCAGCACGCAGAGGTGCAGGCGATACAGGATCGCCACGATTAGGGCTTCGAGTCCGCCGACCATAAGCCCGAACCAGACGGTCAGGAGAAGCATGCTCGAGGGTCGGTCCCAGGGATTTAGAGGATCAGGGCCGCCGAGTTGATCAACACCTGACTGCGCTGTGCCCGTTGCTGACAGCTGACTTTCCTGTAAGGGTTTGCCACGATGCCATCTGTTCCATTTTCTGCCCATTTAAGTATATCCCAATCTGTTCAAGCATTTCGGTGCCGTCTCCAATTCTGCCGCCAGTAGGTCTTTCGAAAGCACCGAAGGTTCATTTTTTCTGAACAATTTCGAGGTGATCTGGTGGTGCAAGGTGCCACAATGTGCACACCAAGCATCCTTGCTCCGTATCGGATTGCTTAAGGGTACGCGGGCACCCGGGAAACTGGTTCCCTTTAATCTTTAATCAAAGCGGTTTGCCAAAAGTATTCCGGTGACGGCCTGATGCTGCAAGCTCCAGGGGAAGAAACCCTTCTGCTTCCTGACAGAATGCATGGTAACCGCGATCAACGCAATGCCAAGATCTTCTCGTGTTGATAAGGCGCTAGGCCGTCATACGGTTACCCACATTGGTTGGCAAGGGATAGCTACCACTTACCTAGGAACTGGCCAAGGGCCACTATCAGAGAAATACACATGAAATCATGATTTTATGCCAAATGAGCCGGGGACTACAGATCAGAGTAGGGTAGGGCCACAAAGGAGAGACTCGCCCAGGGTCTATGCAATTCCACGGGTCATTGTTGTCCCGCACTGGGGCTCCCAATTTGAGTGCGCAGTTTCTTGACGGTTTCAGAAACCGGCCGCCATTCTACTCCTCCCTGAGGTCCCGGAGTCGCAAGCAGTCCGGAGCTATTTTTGGTTTCAAGGGATTGGAGGAGAGCGTTGGCTTCGGCAATTCGATTTTGCTGGATGTACTGATAGGCCAGATACGCTTGCAGGGCAGGAACCGCTTCTACCCCGGACTCGGTGACGACAGAAGAGAAATTCTCGTTGGCCGCCAAGCTGCTGTAGTACTGCTCCGCCACAACGGTGTTCGCTTGTCTGGCAGCTTGCAAGGCCTTTTCGCTAAGCAGCATGCCGGTTGCATTTGCCTGTGGGTATTCCGTGACCAGTCGATTGAACGCTGCATTGTTATCCTGGCTGGCACTACTACCCGATGCAGGATTGGCACGAGCTGCCTGGTAAAGCTCCGCTACTTTGTCGCCATAGATCGCCCGGTCCTCCTGGTGGAGCAGAGCGTTGCGCTCAATGAGCTCCTTTCGATAGGAAGCCACCCGCTCGGAGCCGATAGCCTGGGCTAAAGCGGGGGGCGCTGGAGGCACACCGTCTTCCTGAACCTTTCCCGAAACCAACCCGTCTTTGTTCTCTGTGGTGGCTGGCGGCAACGCGCGACGGGGAGATGGATCCGACCAGTCTACCAGAGGCGGCGAGAGATCCACCAAGCTAACGGGGCGTTCCGGCATCCTAGCCAGTTTGCTCTTGAACTCAGCCAATTGCGTATTGATTCGATTGACGTCCGTTTGTAATGACTGCAGTACACGTCTGTCCTCGTGTACTTGTTGGGACATGGCCCGATAGCTTCGGTACGCGCTCACACCGGATACGAGTGCCAACAAAACCACAAGGCATCCCACTATGAGAGTGGTTTGATTCTTCATTGGAAAATCTCCTTAAATATTCAAGCAAATCTTAATCTCTCGTGACGCAGGCCATAACAGCCAAATCCAAACACCAGCAATCCAGCGAACTCCTTCCACCATTTTCATACCACGACCCGATCGCCATTTCAATTCGGACCCAAGAAAAGTTGTCATCCGAGTACAAACGCTGGTCAATGGGGGCGATCAGCGGATGGAGCAACCAAACCGGGCAAGGCGCGTTGCTGTTCGTCCGGCGCCGAGAAACACCTTGAGATCCAGCAGCAATATTGCTATACGTCCATCTCGTGTGCAAGTCCCACTAACGCCTAGATGACCGCATCGCGAATGAACACGAACCATTCAATTGAGGCTTCAGAAACGGATTTTAGGGATAATGAGAAAGAACGGCGGGGTGCCGGCCGCTTGAAAGACACAGGCCGGATTGTCTTCTTGACTCCCGTGCCTCCAATGAAGTCCGGGACTGCTGACTTCGGTCTGGCCTTTCTGCAAGGGCTTCAACCTCTGCTGCATGGTTTACCCGTGACGGTCGCGGCCGACATGAAATGCCTGGAGGGCAGTGAGGTCCAGCCGATCTATGACTTCTCGGTCATTGACTACCAGGATTATATTCCCGAGACAACCGATACCGTTTTTGTGTCCGTGGGCAACAATCCCTATCATAGCTTCTGCCTGCACTTTCTCCGTCGACCCAAAGTGGTGCGCAAGATCGTTTCCATTCTTCATGACGCCCAAATCTTTATGCACGTGGATGGTTTGTGCCGTTCCCAAGGCTACGGTTTCAATGAAGATCATTTAATGGATATCTTGACAGACGAGTTTTCTCACTGTGCCTCGGTGTTTTGTGATCAGTGGCGTTTGGGCAAATTGCCGGACCTCTTTTTCTACACCACCGCTGCTCAGGCTATGGTCACGCGATACTCTTCAAGCATATGGGTGCACAGTCATTTTGCCGCGGCCAAGTTGTTGTTGGAACACGCCTCACCGGCATCGCTACCACCCATTCGGGTAATCCACCTCCCAGGCGGGGAGCATTTGCGGCCATCTCATCAGAAGCGGCTCAAGGCTGACACCAAGGAATTCATGGTTGGTGTATTTGGATGGGTCAATCCAATGAAAAGGGTGTGTGAAATCATTCGTGCCTTCTCAGCATGGTTACGCTCCCTGCCCGAGGGAGAACAAGGCAAGGTGCGACTGGTGGTGGTTGGCAAGCTTCCCGATCCGGCTTTCTATGACCCTGTCAGCTTGGCAGCGGCGGTCGGCATCAAAGACAACATTACCTTCTTTGGCTATACCGATCTGCACACCTTCGAGGAACTCCTCCAGCAGTGTTCGTTGATTGTCAATTTACGATTCCCAAGTGCCGGAGAAACCAGCGGCACGCTACAGCGGGCTCGCGACCTTGGTATTCCAGTTGCGGTGAGCGCCTATGCAGCGTTTCATGAGGAACCTGCCGACTACAAGTGTTCCATCTTGCCAGAAGAAGAACGGCAAGACATAGTGGCGGTGTTGAATGAATGTTGGCAGGTCTGGAGAGCGTTCGGCAGTACACAGACCCTTTCGAAGAGCAATGCCTTCGCTTCTTCGAAAACGGATTTTCGCGATGCATTCATGGCCGAATTTGCATGAGTAGCCGTAAGGACTAGACCATGCTTTGGAGACTGCTCCTTTCTATTCCTGGGATTGGCCGGGTAAAAAGGGTCGTTGACGACCTCTTTCAGAGGCTCAAGAATTTGGAGAATTCATTTCATCTTTTTGAGTATCGAGTGGACCAGATTTACCGGAATGTGGTCACTGCCATGATGGCCAATCGGACGCCGGTGCTTACTCTCAATTCCGCATTGAATCCCGACAGCATTACCCCTCTGCGCGAATTGCTTTTTCAGGAAGCGGAGGCAGTGCGATTCTCAGGGGCAGAGCTCGAAAACGAGCCAGACCCAAGGTTTGCAGAACCCCTCACGGTGGCCGACAAAGCCTATATGGCTGAAAACCGGCGGCGTCTTCAGGTGACTCTCGATGTGCTTTCCTCGCTCCAACAGAGCAAAGGGGATTTTTTGGTGGTTGCCGATCTCGCTACTTCTCCGCTCTACCACCCCGGGCTGCGGGCTTGTTTCCCGACTTCCAAGCTTATTGTTGTTGGCTCCGGACGTGGTGATTCATCCTCTGTGCAAGCGGCCGGTAACGTCGATTGGCTTCCTGGCTTCGATCGGGAGACAGCAGCGATCCCCCTTCCGGATGCTTCCGTTGGCTTGGTATTGTGCCTGGAGGTTCTGGAACATCTCATGTTTGACCCCATGCATGTTCTGAGCGAGATCAACCGCATCCTTAAGATGGGTGGCATGCTGTTGCTCTCTACTCCCAATCTAGCCTCGTGGAAGGCGGCTGTGAGCGTTCTCACGGGTTGCTCGCCGCTATCGTATGGGAAGTTTAGTAAGGCCCGACAGCATGGTTCGATGCACATTCGGGAATGGACCCCGAATGAAATTGAGATTCTCTTCAAAGCGGCAGGGCTCGATCCGACACTCACTACCCAAAACGTTCACCACACGGCCACACCAGAGACTATCAGAGGAATTCTCCAGGCCACAGGGGTTTCCAATAATTATTCTGGAGATACCATCTTTGCTCTTGGCACCAAGTCCGGCGAGGTGGTTGATCGTTACCCCTCACAGTTTTACGATTAGAGGACACCGGATGGAGGGTTTCATCGACCCAAGAATTCTTGGGATAACAGCTGCTTTGGCTTCCAGCGCCTCTTGGGCTCTCGGTTCCATTCTGTTTAAAAAGCTGGGGGAAACGCTGTCACCCTTGGCGATGACCCTTGCCAAGGGTACTGTCAGCATCATTCTGTTGGGTGCTGTGTTGTGCTTTACGGGCGTTTCGGAGCTAACGCTGGAGCCACTGTTGCTGTTGGCGGCTAGTGGAGTCCTGGGCATTGCCGTAGCGGACTCGCTTTTCTTCGAAGCCTTGCAGGATCTAGGCCCTCATGCTCTGGCCGTTTTGATGATGCTTGGCATGGTCATCACCCCGATATTGGCGGTGGTGTTTCTTGGAGAGTCGCCTACCCGCTTGGCGTGGATGGGTATTGTCCTCGTCGTGGCCGGCATTGGGTTTGTTCTGCACGCCAAATTTACGGGCGATGAGCAGCGTTCCTCTGTTCGTGGCACGATTCTGGGCACCCTGTCAGTGGTTTGCATGGCCGTATCGATGATCATAGCCAAGAAGGGGCTTGCCTCCATCAGCGCTATGCAGGCAACGTTCATCAGGATGGTGGCGGGCACCGTCGGCATGCTGTTGTGTGGTGTTTTTACCGGGCGATTGAGCAAGTGGATGCTGCCTTTTCGGGAACCGAGGCTTCTCGGCCTTTTCGTTGTTAGTGTGTGCGTGGTGACCTTCGGAGGGTTTTGGCTTTCCCTGGTTGCGATCAAGCATGTCGATGTTTCGATTGCTTACACCTTGAACTCCACTGAACCCTTGTTCATCTTGCCGCTTGCGGTTCTGATCCTGAAGGAAAAGATCACGCTGCGTGCGCTTTTGGGGACTGTTGTTGCACTGGCGGGTATCGCCTGCCTGTGTCTCGGTTGAATAGCTGGCTGTTGCCATCCCTTTTTGGCCATGACCACTCCGCAAGCCCAATGTTTACACAAAATTGTTGTGGGCCCGCTGCGCAAAGCGCAAGTTTTTTGATATAAGTGTCTGTGCCTAGTAAGTGTATGTGCCTAGCAAAAAGAGGCACTGGACTCATAATCCGAGGCAGGGCTTGATGAGGAGGAATTAGGATGCAACAGTCGGAAAACGCCGATATTTTAGAGATTGCTCGTGGTAAAATTACAGATTTCAAGCAGCTGTGTGATGCAGGTCTGCTTTCCCGGGACGGGGATTTTTTCCCTTCGGTCCATTACCCCCCTATCACCATGTATTCGCCCATCACCGAGGAAGAGCTGTTTCGTACGTACTCACTTCCCGAGGACGGTCTCCTGGATGTGTATGCCCATCTGCCTTTCTGCCATCAACGGTGCATTTTTTGCCATTATCCGGTAAGACTCGGCGATCAAAGTGCTGAGAAGGACCGCTATCTGACCGCTCTCGAGAAAGAGATGGACTTGTACATGCGCCGCCTCGGGGTGGACAAGATCAAGGCTAGATCGATTCTAATCGGTGGAGGCACGCCAACATACCTATCCCCTAGGCAGCTGCAACGATTCCTGGATTTCTTCTGCAAACGGCTGGACATGTCCGGTTGCACCCAGTTCAATTACGATGTCGACCCCAACACGCTGCTCGGCCCGGAAGGCCGGGAGCGATTGCAGATCATGCGATCCTATGGGGTGGATCGGCTGACCATCGGGGTACAGTCCCTGAACGATCACATCTTGCAGATCATGAACCGCCATCACGATGCCCGCCAGGCTATCGACTCCATTGAGGCCTCACGTGAACTCGGCTATCAGATCAACATTGAATTCATTTTCGGCCATCCTGGCCAGACCATTGACAACTGGATCGAAGTAATGAAGCAGGCGGTAACCCTGGGAGTGGAAGAAATCCAGCTTTACCGGCTGAAAGTCGAAGCTTATGGAGACTATCAAGGACCGATCAAAGTCGTTAGGCAAAGAGAGCCGGAAAGGGTCCCAGACGTAACCGAGTCTCTGATGATGAAGCAAATCGCCATCGAGATTCTCAACCGCAACGGCTATCATGAGAATATTCGCCGGGTTTTTACACGCCACAAGAAATTCTATTCTCACTATGCATGGAACCAGTGCTGCAACCTGTACGACGAAATCGGCCTGGGGCTTACCGCCTTCAGCAGTTTGCGGGACCGTTTTGGGCTCAACACCCAGTACTTTGAGGAGTACTATGACAGCATCGACAATGGTCGGTTGCCTCTGAATCGTGGTCTGGTGAGGAGTCAGGATGAGCAGATGCGCTGGGCCATTATATTGCCCCTCAAGAACAGCAGGGTGCGCAAAGACCTTTTTCAGATGGCCACGGGTATCCCTTTTGATGGGGTTTTCCGCAACAAAGTGGAAGCCCTTAAGGCTCATGGCCTTGCCACTGAGGATGAGGAAAAGCTTGAACTGACAAAACTGGGAGCGTTTTTTGCCGATGAGTGCGCTCAGTTGTTCCACAGTCCGGACTACGTACCCTTCCCGGCAGGTAATTACGCCAGCGGCCCGCTCAATCCGTACGCCGATGGCCAAGTGAGCAGTTGACGGCCGGCCGATACTCGTTGGCCGTTGGAATGTGGGCGGGATTGCCCTTCATCCGAACACAGTCATAAAATGGTTGCCCGGTGAAAGAAGTCATAGGTCAGTGGAAGCATACTCGAATGGTGGTGCTCACAGCTGTGAGCGCCGCCTGCTACGTGGCGGTCGTCCTCCCTTTCAAGGTGGCGGTCATCATTCCCGGTCTGACCGAAGTGCGGCCCGGTGCCGCCATCCCCATTCTGTTCTCCTTTCTCTTTGGGCCGGCGGCAGCATTTGGCGCTGCTTTTGGCAACGTGATCGCCGACATGTTGGGTGGGATGCTGGGAGTGGGTAGCTTGTTTGGTTTCGCCGGCAACTTTCTCTACGGCTACATTCCTTACGCCATGTGGCGGGCGTTGCGCGGCACGACTCCTCCGGGAGTAAAGGGGATCGCCGATTGGCTCTTGATAGCGGCGATTATCCTGGTGAGCTGCATGGCGATCGCCACGGTTATTGGATGGGGAGTCGATCTTTTGGGCTTGGCTCCCTTCGCGGCCCTCGGCAACACCATCTTGATCAACAATCTGCTGTCCTCATGCGTTTTGGCAATCCCACTGCTGGCGCTGACCTATCGGCGTGTCGAACATGCGGGGCTGCTCTGGCATGAAATCATGGAGGAAACCGTTGAGAATAAGAGCCGTTTGCCCCGGATTGGTGTTGTGTTGCTGGTAGCGGGAACCGTCACCGGAATCATCATTGGCAACGTCATCTCGCTTGGCTTCATAAGCACAGGCTTCGCCGCCGACGGGTTGGTCGGTGCCGGCAGTTCAGCACTGCTGGGATTGGGCATGATCCCGTCGGTTGCCCTCATTTTCTTCGCTTGTGCGCTTCTTTGATATCCACATGAATTCGCCTCCCGCCCTTTTCTTGCAAGATGTCCATTTCACCTATCGACGCGGTACCAGAGCTGCTCTCGACGGGGTTGGTCTGGAAGTTCCCGAGGGCGCATTCATCGGCATTGTGGGCGCCAACGGGGCAGGGAAGTCAACCTTGTCTTTCACCTTCAACCGCATAGTTCCCGGGTTTTTTCGTGGAGCGTTCAACGGTATGGTGAAAGTCTTCGGGACTGACATCTCGTCGGCGAAGGTCGCCGATATGGTGTCGACCGTCGGCATGGTTTTCCAGGACTTTGAAGCGCAAATCTTTTCCACCAGCGTGCACCACGAAGTTGCCTTTGTCATGGAGAACCTCGGGCTTCCTCGTCGGCATATGCTTCAAAGTATTGCTCACTGGCTGCAGGAGATGGCTCTCAGCAGCCTGACGGAGCGTGACCCGGCAACTCTGTCCGGGGGGCAAAAGCAACGGCTGGCACTGGCGTCGGTGCTTGCTGCCGAACCCCCGGTGCTGGTCCTCGATGAACCCACCACCGATCTGGACCCCATCGCAGCCCAGGAACTCATCCGCTGCTTGGAGAAAATAGCCCAAGCAGGGCGCACCGTGGTGCTGGTGACCCACGACCTGGAAACGCTGGCTCGTGCCGATACTATCGTGGCCATGTCTCATGGAACCATCGTTGGAGTGGGCAAACCTGGGGAAATGCTGATGCAGGTCGAAATGCTGCAGCGCCACAGCGTTCGTCCACCGCAACTGGCGAAAATCTTCGCTGCCTTAGGCATCGCGGAATATCCCGAAACTCCCAAGGCAGCAGCACAAAGACTGGTCGAATTGGGATTCACCGTGGAGCGCAAGCAGCCGGTCCCCATATCTTCATCGTCAAGGCCGAGTATCCTCGTGATAGAGGACCTGCAATTCAGTTACCGACCTGGCGATGAGCTCTTTCAGGGTCTGAACCTGGCCATCGGGCAGGGTGAGTGTGTTGCGTTGCTGGGACCCAATGGTTCCGGCAAGACCACCCTTCTGAATCTCATATCCGGCATCCGTGGAGTCCACGGTGGTAGTATCCAGCTGGGCGGGCAGGCCTTGTCGCGGTTATCACCACCCGAGCGCGCCAAACTGGTGGGCATCGTCTTTCAGAACCCTGATCATCAGATCTTTCAATCAAGCTGCCTCGACGAGGTCTCTTTTGGGTTGCACCATATCGGTGTTCCTGCCGGCAGGCTCCAAGGGTGTGCCATGGCCGCCCTTGAGGTGGTGAATCTGGCTGACAAAGCCGCCACCGACCCATTCACCATGACAAAAGGAGAACGAAAGAAATTGGCCCTGGCGTCGGTGCTGGCATGCGAGCCCCGGTTGATTTTGCTCGATGAGCCAACCACCGGCCTGGACGCCAAGGAACAGGACGCCATCATGAACCTGCTTGCCAGTCTGGTTGCCCAGGGACATACGGTGGTTTTCATAACCCACTCGATTTCCCTGGCAGCGCGCCATGCCAGCCGCATCGTGGTCATGACCGCGGGTCGGGTGATCCTTGATGGCCATCCCCTAGAAGTCCTTCATGATGAAACCACCCTAGCAAGGGCTGGATTGATTGCACCACCGTCAGTACAGTTGGGCAAGCTGCTGGGCACTGCGGTCCGCACCCCGGATGAACTGATCGCGTCACTTACCAAGGTATCTTGAAATGGCAGGATTCTTCATTAGCGATCAATCCTTTATCGGCCGCTGCCATCCCGCGGTCCGCCTAATTGCGCTGCTATTGGCATGTCTGCCGCCACTGTTCATCCGCCAACCGATGCCTGCCGTGGCCATCATCACCGTATATGCTCTGGCTACGGTAGGTGTTGGCGCCGGGAAGAATCTTTGGCGTGTCAAGTGGCTCATACTCATGTTCCTGATCGTATGCATGATCCTTTGGCCGGCATTTCAAAGACTTCCCGGACCGCCGCTGTTCCGACTGGGGCCGTATGCACCAACTCGCGAATCCGTTTCTTTTGCCCTGGCCATGGGCTTGAGGCTGATTGCCTTGCTGCTAGCCGGGATCATCTTCCTTTCTACCACGCGCGTCGAAGACATCGCTCACGGCATGCAGAAGCTCGGCATGCCGTATCGCGCCGCCTTTGCTTTTTCACTGGCTTTCCGTCTGACCCCGCTGTTTCTGGATACAGCGACACAGATTGCGGCAGCCCAGAAGGCGCGAGGACTCGATCTGGATAATCTGGGCATGCTCAAGAGGCTCAAGAGCTATGTATCCATTGTTACACCCGTCCTGATTACGGCATTGCGCCGTGCTGAAGGTCTGGCTTTGGCTCTTGAGTCAAAGGGCTTCGGGCGATCAGGTGAGCGTACCTCAATCGCGGATTACCGTGCTGGTTGGCAGGACTTCTTGCTGATGACCATCTTGACAGGGCTTGTGGCGCTTGCCATCAGTTGGCGCTGGGATATGTGGGGATGTAAAACGGCCCTGGAAGACCTGATCGCGATACTTGCCCAAGGCCGCCTTCGTTGACAACTAGATCCCAGCCTTATTCCAGTTTCATCAGGAGAAATCCGGATCGTTCTTGAGGGACCGACTTTTTGGTCTGCCCGGAGATCCGTGGCGTTTGTAAAGCTCCCACCCGGTAACCCTACAACGACATTTCGTTCCAGTGTGTCATTTCGAGCGTAGCGAGAAATCTTGCCAATGCGTCGGCAACCGCTCAAGATTCCTCGCTACGCTCGGAATGACCGTGGCAAATAGATGCGGAAGTGTCCTTGTAGGGGTAACCTCATGGCCGACAGCGGGAAAGCTGTCCACACACTCACCCGTGCTGCTTTGTAACTTATTAAAGTAATTAGCAGATTTGGATTATTCTGAAAAGCTTCATCCCGATGTGTTATTCTCCAATGTCAGAGAAACAGGGGTTGTCCGGGTGATCCTCCGCAGATTCCTATGGGGCCCTTGATGGTATCCACAAGGCCCCTATCGTGTAGATTCCTTGTCCTCGCCAAGATGCGAGGACTCTTATAGTAAGTTGGGTAGAGCTTGCTGACGATTTCCAGTCTACGCAAAGAATATGAGTCCAACAACGGGCGAATCACAGCTGCTCTGGCTGATGTATCGTTTGCTGTCCTCAGGGGAGAATTCGTAACCGTTGTGGGACCGTCCGGGTGCGGCAAGTCGACGCTCTTGACGTGTATAGCCGGTCTAATTGCGCCCTCGGCGGGCCAGGTGTTGTTGGAAGGCAATCCGGTCATACGCCCTCCCAAGCAGATGGTAATGATTTTTCAGAATTACCACAGCTCACTCCTGCCTTGGCGAACGGTTCTCGGGAATGTCCTGCTGGCTCTTGAGCACAAGCAGGGTCCCAAGAAACAAAAGGTTGAGCTTGCCGAGGGCTTTCTGGAAAGCGTCGGGCTGCGGGATTTTGGCAAGCATTATCCCTGGGAGCTGTCGGGTGGCATGCAGCAAAGAGTCGCCATAGCAAGGGGCTTGGCTTATGGATCGGACATCATTCTCATGGACGAACCCTTTGCCTCGGTGGATGCACAGACTCGATCAGAGCTGGAAGATTTCCTGCTGCAGATCTGGAAGCAGTACCGCAAAACCATACTGTTCGTGACGCACGACATTGATGAGGCGGTGTATCTGTCCGACCGAGTGATCGTGCTTTCCAAGAGACCGGCCGTGGTTGTCGAGCCTCGATTCCAGTCACTCTGGGAAGGCCCAGATCCCACCTCGATACCAAGGCTGACGCCGATTTCATCACTTTACGCAATCGGATCTACAGGATCATTCGCTCATGAATCCGGCCCTTGCTGGTTGTTCAAGACATCTGATGAAAAACTGCCCTTGATTCGAGGCTCCTGGGATATGGAGTCGTAGTGCTGCTTTTGGTGGCATGGCAGGCGTTATCGCATTTCGGTTGGGTGGATACCAACCTTTTCCCAAGTATTGCTAGCATCGCTGCCAGCCTCCTGCAATTGTCGACTTCATTTGAACTCGTTCGTCATCTCTTGGATTCGCTCCATCGTATCCTAATCGGTTTCGTGATGGGTTCGACCGCTGGGTACCTGCTCGGCTTTGTTTGCGGTCTTTCCACGCGTGTCTATGACCTGCTGGAAATGAGCATTGAGTTTCTCAGGCCCATTCCATCGGTTATTCTGATTCCCATTGCCATTCTCTTCCTTGGCATTGGCAACACTCTTAATGTGGGGATCATTGCCTGGGCTTGCTCCTGGCCAGTGTTTGTGAATACCATGGATGGTGTGCGTAGTGTCGACCACATTCTCCTGAACACCGCCCGGATGCTGGGCCTCAACAATTGGGCCATCATCAGAGAGATCACCCTGCCGGCGTCCTTGCCACAGGTTTTGACCGGGTTGCGGGTCGGCTTGGGAATTGCCGTTGCAGTGGGGGTTATTACTGAGATGGTGGTGTCTGCCACCGGCGTTGGTTCTTTCATCCTCGGCTCCTCCCTTTCCTTCAGGGTGCCCGAAATGTATGCCGGTGTTGTCACTGTGGGATTGCTGGGTTACTTTTTGAATCGAGTGTTTCTCATAATCGAGCGGCGGGCACTCAAATGGAACAGGGGACGATCCGTCCTTACCAACTAGCTCTGCAGAAGACGAAAAGCCTTCTGTTTTTCGTTTTCCTTGCGCTTCTGATGGAGATCGCTTCCCGGCTGCAGTTGGTCTCACCTCTCTATTTTCCACCTTTTTCGCGAATATTGAAGAGTTTCGGTGAACTGACTTTGGCCGGCGTGTTACCGATGGAGCTAGCGCACAGCCTGATGCGGATGGCTTGTGGTTACTTTCTGGCGGTTGCCGTGATGATTCCATTGGGGATTGTGATCGGGACTCACAGAAGATGCTTTCTGGCTCTCGACCCCCTCCTGGAGTTGTTGCGTCCCCTGCCACCCCCTGCCATCATACCCATCGCCATACTTTTTTTGGGTATCGGTGATGGTATGAAAATCTTTGTGGTCTTTTTCGCCTGCTCGTTCCCGATTCTGACAAATAGCATCGATGGATCTCGTTTGGTCCATCCCCTTTTCATTCAAACCGGAGAATCGCTGGGGTTGAGCCGCTTTGAATTGTTGTGGAAGATCACTTTGCCGGCAGCCAGCCCTCAGATCGTGTCGGGCCTGAGAACCAGTCTCCCCATCTGTCTTATCGTCACGATTCTTGCGGAGATGATTGGGGGCGAGGATGGTATCGGCTATTGGACCTTGAAGATGCAAAGGACCTTTAGCATTCCCGAAATGTATGCCGGTGTCTTGGTGACAGGGTTGTTGGGTTATTCCCTTAACCGGTTTCTGTGGATTCTGGAGGCTCGATTCCTGGGTTGGCATCAAGGCTGGAAGAAGACCGGGCAATGAGGGTTTCCCACTGCAATTGCCGTTATCACCCAGGACCACCTGCCGGTGGCCGCAACCTCGTGCCATCGGGTTCGGCTCGGCGATCGAGAGTACCTTTCAGAGCCGCAAGGCGATTCAGGAGGGAGTCATGAAACGTCTCGTTTTGTCCCTTGCCTTTTCAGTCCATCTGATCTTCCTGGCCTTTGCTCCCCTGCCAATGAGTCCGACACCGGGTGCGCATGCCGCAAACACCGAGGAGATCGTTGTTGGCTACATCCCCATAGCCGACTGTCTTCAGATCTATGTAGCGGAGGCCATGGGGTATTTTCAACAGGAGGGCATCTCCATTCAAAAGCGACCGATGAAAGGGGGCACGGCAATCGCCCCTGCGGTGGAGTCAGGCGATATTCAAGTAGGTTGGTCCAATACTGTTTCCATTATCATCGCCCACACAAAGGGTTTTGACTTCACGTTTCTGACACCTGGAGCCCTCGAAGTGGAGGGTGGTCATCGCACTCACAGTCTGCTTGTCCCCAGTAATTCTCCGATCAAGCAGATCGGTGAACTGGCCGGGAAGGTGGTCGCCATCAATACGCTGGGAAATGTTAACGAGTTGAGCATTACGGCTTTGGCTGAGCGTTACGGCATTGATATGAAAACCATTCGCCTTGTGGAGATCCCTTTCCCCGATATGGAAGCAGCCTTGAAGAACAACTCGGTGGACGCCGCTCTGGTCGCCGAACCCTTTGTCACCCTTAGCGTCATGCACGGTTCTGCGAAAGTCCTCGAAGCCTCGGCCCACAAGGCATTTGGTGACAAATTCATGATCGCTAGCTGGTTTGCCAAGAAATCGTGGGCGGAGAAAAACCCGGCCAAAGCAGCCGGTTTTACTCGAGCCATTGCCAAAGCTTCGGAGTACATAACCAACAATCCCAAGGAGGTTTCGGGACACCTCTTGAGTGCCACCAAGCTCTCCGCTGACTTGGTCGGGAAAATCAGCTTGCCGGCTTTCTCCGCCACTTTTGACCTGGCCGATATGCAGAAGCTGATTGATATGGCGGCAAAACACAAATTCATTGGCGCGGCTTTTCCTGCCCGGGAGATTGTGTATCAGCTTCCTCGGTAGTTCTGCTTGCAACGCTCAGGACCACGATCAGTCGAACGAGAGGAGCCAGCTATTCCCATGGATGCGAGCACCAGCCTGATAATGGACTTTCTCAATGCGCGTGGAATTAGACTGGTAGGCGTGGCGAGGGCAACGCAAATAGAGTCAGTCCCGGTAGATTTCGCCCCTCAAAGCATTCTCAGGGGTGCCAGAACGGTGATTTGCTATGCCGTGCCGATCCCCAAGGGGGTTGTCTACGCTGAGCGGAATTCATTGGAATTGTTCTGGCGTTACAGCAATGTGGTCTACCGGACTCTCGATAGCACCACCAACCAGCTGTGCGTGCATCTCGAGGAATCAGGCCACCTGGCCAGCCCGGTCTATGGTTGTTTTCCGTGGAAGTTGGCGGGGCGCCAATTCTGGGGGGTGATGCCGCTAGTGACCTGGGCGGAACAAGCAAGCCTTGGCAGACTCACCAAATGCGGTTTGCTTGCCAACCCTCAGTATGGTACCAGGATTCTGCTGGGAGCTGTGATCACCAGTGCGCATCTGGAGCCGTCTGCGCAGCTTGCGGGAGACCCTTGTCCTCCTGGTTGCCAGGACTGTATTGATGCTTGTCCGGTCAACGCCATAAGTAAATCTGGAAAAGTGGATCATGATATTTGCATACGCTACTCCGGTGCGAATCCTCTTCTTGCTCATCTCCTCTCCGACCCTGACATAAAACAGAAGTTCTCCTTCGAAACCATTCTGAATACCGTGGGTGTTGATGATCACGGTACCTACACATGCAACAACTGCATGAAAGCATGTCCACTGAACAAGTGATTGATACTGATACCCGGCTGCAGAAGTCATCACCCATCCTGCCCTGCAGGACCTTCCCCGTGATGGGCATAAGTGCCAACTTGAAGCTGCTTGCTAGCTGGGACGGGGTGGATATGCGGATAACCGCTAGCGCCATTGAAACCTATCTCGGAATCCCTTTATGTCTCCTCCACCTCGATGGGGGAGGAAGGGTGGGGCCCGGTCGAGAAAATGAGAGCGGGATCAACCCCCTCTCCCCCAACCCCTCTCCACCGAGGGGAGGGGGAACCGAAAGAGCTTCCTGGCCTTAAGTCAACAGCATTGTCCCCAGGCCCCCTTCATCAAGTGAGGGGCGGTCGAAAAACCGATTGTGGACTTTCGTCCGCATGGTCGAGGGATCTTGATTCTTGAGGAAGCTCAACCAAATTCCTCGCTTCGTTGGGAATGGCTTTGTGGACAGGACCTGCATTTTCTACGGAAATCTGCGATGAGCCGTTATTGCCTTGTGTGTGTGAATACGGATAGCCATCGTCATGGTCACCTCTAGATACCCCTCGCCATGGCGAAGTGAGCGTGTTATGTTTACTGGTACATCGCTTCGATCCATGATCCAATCACCCTGCAGTTATTTTTTCTACTCGAGCACGAACCTCGTCACTCATCCCTAGAAGGGGGCTTTTCCATGGTCAGGCCTATACCGTTTTTGGTTGTGCTGGCGTGTTGGGTGCAGTTCCTTCTTGCTCCTGTATTTGCCACTACCACCGATGATCCTGACGTTCTGGTAAGGCGCGGGAAGTCGGTCGGCGGTAATGGCACGGAAATGCCCGAGTTGACCTTGACCAAGCCGGAAGGTGGTTGGAGCACCAGCATGCTTGTGGAAATCGCGGGGACTTGCTCCGATTCAACGGCAGATCCGATTGAGGTTAACATCAATGGGGTGCGCTATTACATCAGGACTGCAGATGGCGCTTTTTCGCGAAAATTCCCGGCAGCCAAGGGGAAGAACGTGGTCATGGTGGAGTGCGCCAACAAGGCAGGGGTGGCGCGCGCGACCGCTACCGTCGAAGCCATGATCAGCCCGATTCCGCTTAAGATCACCTTGACCAGCGACACCGACTCGACCTACACCGACCTGCACATCTACGAGCCCGACGGCAACCACGTATACTGGGCCAAGACCAATTCTCCGTCGGGCGGCATCTTCTTTCTCAACCAGCAGGACGGCTCCTTCGACCAGGCCGGTTATGGCCCCTATCTATACGTACATCCTGCCGCGCCCATCGGTATCTTCCGGGTCGATGTCAACTACTGGCCCGGCGGTGCTATCCAGCACACCCTGGCCAACCTTGACATCATCACCGATGAAGGACTCCCCACCGAAAACCGCCGACGGGTCAGCCGGCCGTTGGCTCGCCCGGGCGAAACACAAACCTTCGTTTACGTGATCATCCGCGGCAACAACCTGCCTCCCATCGTCTATGTTCCCGGTCAGGATGATGTCGCCAGCGCGCCCCGGGGCTAAAGGAATTCGACGAGAAGGTGAAGTCGAAGGAAAAGGCTGAAGATATGGATCTTTCCTACCTGCAGCCGGCTGACGAACAGGCGCTGCGGCAATCGGTGACGCGGCTGGCGCTGCTCCAGGCACGACGTCTGAGCCCATTGTGGGAGAATCAGCAGCGGGATTGTTCGGGGCTGATTCGGTTTGCCTATCGGGAAGCCCTCGAGTCGCGATCCCCCAAAAAGCAGCAGAAACTGGGCATCCCCAGCGTGCTCCACCTGCCGGCGGTGTCAGAATATTCCCGGAGGGTGTTGCCGGCATATCCTTGCATCTGGCAAGTGGGCCTGGAAAACAACGGAAGTCCCCGCTATGGTGCTTTTGCCGATGCCGAGACCCTCATCGGCTTCAATTTCCGGAAGAAATCCAGAGTATTGGATTTGGCTCGCAACGGCGACCTCCTGGTTTACCTGAAGCCTCTCGAAGACGATCAGCCCTATCATCTTATGATCTTTGTCGAGGATCGGCCGGAGAACCTGGTAGTGTACCATAATGGTGCGCGAGGTGACGAGGCGCAGGTCCGGGTGGTGCGGGTGAGTGATCTCAAGGATTCGCCTGATCCGGTGTGGATCCCCAGCACGAATAACCCTCATTTCCTAGGAGTATACGAGTGGAACCGACTAAAGCCAAGCGTTCCTCAAAAATCCTGATCATATCAGCAGTTGTCGCCCTAGGCGTGATCGTGGTCCTTGTCTGGCTCTACCAAGACCTGCATGCCATCCGGCTGAGCAAATTCGTCAGGGCTGATCTGCCGATGCTGGAGCTGCAACTTCAGTTTGTCGATCTTCAGGGGAAAAAGGTGGCGCCTGAAAAGACCAAGCTTGGGGGCGGCAAGGAGCAGGAAGTGGCCAAGTCGTCAGAAGCCTGCCCTGAATTGATTGGTGGCGACACGCGGGAACGGAGCCAACCGTCTCCCACCGACAAACGCGGGGAAGGCTGTCCACCGGTGGCCACCTGGCAGATCCGGCGTCACCCCGTTGGATTCACGCTCGCCTTTCAGGAGCCTCAGCCATTCCTATCCGTATTGAGCGACAATGCCAGGGCCAAGGAATTATTGGGGACCAAATTTTTCCAAGGACTTTTCTACGAGCCGTGGCACAGCGCCAGTGTGCGGGGTGAGGATTTGAATCTTGAAGGGCTGGAGGGGGCTTTTCTACGACAGTTTGTCACCGAAGCCCTGATGGCTCACAGTGAGCTGCACTATGACGTGGTCCACGGCAAGAAGGGCTTTGTGTTTTCGTTCGTCCGGGACGAATGTCCCTTTGCCGCCAAGGCCTTGCCCATTGTGGCGCGGGTCTTGGCACGGAGTGGCTACCGCGTGGCCAAGCTCAAGGAACCCATCTTGGAGATGCGTATCGGCTTACAGCGGCTTTTCCTGACCCAGTTTCAAGACCGGATCTATTTGGCGCGAATGGTCTGGAAGGGTTACTCAACGTCCTGGAGAGCCTCACCCCATCCAACGGAAAGCAGCCCAAAACACCGCTGGTTCTCACGGTGCGATCGAGAAGCTTTTGTGGACAAGCTGCTTCCCGTGATGGTGGGCAAACCTGGCTGGGGAGATGCTAGCTTGGACTGGGGACGTCCGAAGAATCCATTGGGCTGGTGCAGTTGGGCGGCGGTAAGTTCTCGCGGCAGCTTCGTCCCAAGGTGTTCAAAGGAGTATTGGCCAGTATCCCTCACGATGTGTTTGCCGCGGTGGTGACCAGTTATTACCTGGATCCCAGAATGAGTATCCAGGAGTGGCACCGGCTCGCCACCGAAGGGCCGGCCGACACGCCTGGCCGATGGCCCTGAAGAAGCGGGTGTGGCCATCCTCTGGGAACTGGGGATGGAAAAGGAAAGGATTTCGCAGGTCGGGGTCGCCATTGCCAATCAAAAGCACCCCGATGAAGTCGACAAATTCAAACAGTCTTTCGCCGATCCCGATCTGACCGCTGAATGCGGTGGCGGTGCGGTTTTCTGGCGGCGACGTCCCCGGCCTTGCTCTCGCGCATGAAGGAGTCGTGCGGCGGACAATCGATGAGTGTTCTGGATTGGGAACGGGGTGGTAAGCGCAAGGAGTACGAAACGGCGCAGTTGTTTCTCTTCATGAATCCGGGGGCGGGAATGCGCGAGTTGTTCCTGGCGGGTGGCGCTTTGAGCGGTGAGACCGGCGAGTTCGAACCGGAATGGAAACAGGAGTACGAACAGGCCAAGGAGGCCATGCGCCAGGACGGGGGGAAGGTTTTTGCCGGCCTTCCCATTTTTGGCTACGCCGGCAATGTGGCTCCCTCGGCGGCGATGGTACAGCTCAAAGGCTTTAGTGTGAAACAAGGGGCGTCCCGATGAGAATCAGCCGGTCTGTTTGGTCATTGCTAGCCGTTGGGCTTTGTCTGCTTGGGGGTGCCTGGTCCCTGGCTCATGCTGGAAGCCCGTTTTATCTCACCGTGGAAAAGAGTTTTGCCAACAGCGAGAAACCTCTGGTGCGGTTGGACTACACCGTCACGGAGAAACCGATGCTGCTCAGGGTGATTCGCCCGAAAAACCTGGAACGGTTTCTCGATGGTCAATTCCAGATTAGCCGCTAAGCTATGAGCAGCCGCTTTCTGAACTAAATCCTGGCTATTTCTTTGTCACCGGACTCAACCAACTGGAGTCGCCACTGAAGGTTTTTCGGGAGATGCTGGACCTGAACTTCAGGATGTCTTTTACCAACACCTCTTTCAACAAGGCCATCCTGGATGCCAGCCGAGGCGATCTGGCAGCACCGCCGGAGCAGGTTATTCATGGACCGCCGGCGGGATTTACGGTGGTGCGCGAATATTTCGTGGATCTCGAATATGGTGGCAAGAACGTCAGCGATCTCGGTTGGTGGTTCGCTGAGAGCGGCTGGCGGGAGGACCGGTACAAGATCCGAAAAATCCATCTGGATCCTTTGCCCGATGGCGTCTACCTGGTTCAGGCAGTGCAGGGTAAGACCGAAGCACAGTGCCTGATGCAGGTGAGCAGTTTGTCAGTACAGGTCAAACAGTCGTCGGAGCAATTGGTAGTGCGGGTGGTCACCCGCGACCTGAACCCGGTTTCGGGGGCTTTCGGTCAGCTACCGAGACAGTCGCGGGAAATGGTTCGATCCGGGTGGCAAGACCAATGAGTTCGGCGAGCTCAGCTTTTCCAGCGGGGCGGGTGGTCTGGACGGCAAGTTGGTGATCAAGGTGGAGACCCCGGATAAGCGCCAGGCCCTGGTAAACACCGACTTTCTGCCCACCGTTTCCAAGGATAATTCGGTTTACATTGTCACCGACCGTCCCATTTTTAAACCCGGTGAGACCTTTTTCTATAAAGGGGTTGTTCGCGCTTTTCAAGATGGCCTGCTGCAAATGCCGGATATCGCTTCCAAGCAGGCCCGGGTCAGCCTGATTGGGTTTGATGGCACGACCACCGACCTGAAATCGGAGGTGCCGGTGAGCAAGCATGGTTCTTTCAGTGGCAGTTTCGGGCTGGAAGAAAACCAGGTTCCCGGCATTTATCGGCTGATTGCCGCCATCGACGATAAACCCTATGGCGGCGAGTTTCGGGTGCGCGACTATGTCAAGCCAACCTCTCATCTGGAACTCCTGGAGCGAAGCCCCACGGTGGTTGCCGGTGAGCGGTTCACTTTGAGTTTCAGAGCCAAACGCTATGCCGGGGGTGCTCCTAAGGGATTGAAGTTCGAAGTGTTTTTGTACCGCAAGAAGTTCGAAGCGCCTCAATGGGTGGTGGAGGCCGGCGGCGGTTTGAGTGCCGGCACCGACTATCTGGGAGAGGTCCGTTCGGCCTCGGCGCTCTTGGAGCCCAAGCGCATCTACAGTTCCATCGAAGCACGCCTGGCCGAAATGAATACACTGTCCGTCCCCAACACCTGGGATTCCGCTCCGGGCACGGATGAATCCGGAGAGGCCCGGTACGAATTCGACCTGCCCAAGATGGATGCCAATGGCGCGGGGGAATGGACCTACACCCTGATGGTGCGGGCCATGGACCGGGCCGGGGCGCAGGCGGTGCTCGCTGAAAACATCTTCGTAACGCTGTCTGAAGCCCAGCCGTCGGTGCGGTTTTCGGATACGGTGGTCCAGGTGGGTGAGAAGGGGAAAGTGGTGCTGGTGCGCTCGTCCTATCCCGATGGCAAACCGGCGCCAAACGGTAGCGGCGTCGTTGACATCACGCTGGAGCAGCTTCCTGCAGGGGTGAGTGAGTTCGTCAAACTGCCTTTTACCACCGATGAGCAAGGTGTTTGTCGGTTGTCGCTTCCTGAACTCCGCCACCGTGGGCGGCTAAGCGCCGTGGCCACCCTCGAAGCCATCGGCGGCAAACCCATGAAACACCCAGCCAAATCCCAATCGGCGGTGCTGATCGTGGGTGGGGCGCAGGGAGAAACCATCGTCGACAACCGGGAATTGGAACTCTACACCACCAGCACCATACTGAGTCCAGGGGAGAAGACCAAAGTTTTTGCCCTCCTTCCGACCGATTGGGGCCAGGGGGGAAACGGCACCATCTGGGAGACGGTGTCAGGGCGCAAGATCTTCGAAACCCGGGCTGCAAAGACCAAGGGTCGCACCCGCTGGTTTGAGGTGGAAGCCAAGCCGGAGTGCGGTACCGGGTTCTATCACACGGTCACGGTGCCCATGAGCGGCGGTCGGTATCAGGAGCAGACCCTGGGATTTCGAATCATCCCTTGGGACAAGCGTCTCACCATCGCCATCACTCCGGAAAGGGACGATGCCGTCCCACTCAAGCCACTGAAGATCGATTTGGAGGTCAAGGGGTCACCGAGGCACGCCAGCTGCTGACACCGAACTGAGCGTAACCATCGTGGATCGGGCCGTCTATGCGGTACAAGCGGAAATGCGCCCCGGCATCTTCGAT